>JAHCJV010000205.1 GCA_026126105.1 Enhydrobacter sp. | reverse complement strand
CTTGCCAAGGTGCCGCGCCTCGCGCATCGCAACCGCAATCGCCAGCGCTTCCATTTCGGGATTCGGCGCTTCGACGACGGCAAGCTTGTTCATGCCGGCCGTGATGTGTTTCGCGATCCCGGTTTCCCGCAGGCGGTCATGCCACTGCGCGGTGGCGTTCGAGGGCCGCATGGCTTCCGACATCAGGACTTCTCGTCCCTCGGGCGACGGCGTGCCGAGAATATCGACATCGCCGCGCCTGATTCCGAAGCGGTCGAGCAGCGCATGCATCGCATATTGCGGATGGTTGGATGACGGCGGTGTCGCGAATTTTCCGTCCGGACCTCTGGTGCCGCCGATGCTGTGCCAGCTTTCCTCCTCGAGATCGGTATCGAGGCCGGGCAGCACCACTGCGCCGTTGTCGAGCCTGGCCACGGCGTGCAGGAATCTTGCGGTGGCCGGCATCGAACCGGTGGAGCCTGCGGCGATCACCGGTCCGTCGCGGTGCCTCGTCAGCCGCGCGGCCTCCGCCTCGATCAGCATGTCGCGGCGCGCGGCGGGTTCGATCCTGCCTTCTTCCGTCAGGAAAGCCGGCCAGAATTCGCGGGCGATCTTCAGGAAATCCAGCGTGTGCTGCCAGTAGGTGTCGAACTGATCCGGTACCAGGCGATCGAGTGCGCTCCAGTCGACGCCGCGCGTTACCATGTCGTCGATCAAACGGGCCAGATCGCCGGCCAGGGCGAGCGTCGAAGCGGGACCGCCGACGACCAGCGGCGACAGCACCGGCCGCTTGGCCCAGGCCGCCACCAGCCTTGCGAGCGCCAGCCGTCGTTCCAGTTCGCTCAAACGGGGCGGGATGTCGAGCGGGGCGACGCCGCCGGGTTCGGACTCTTCCGAAAAGGCAAGTTCATCTTCGTCGATGTCGCCGAGCGCGACGATGCGCGGCAGGATCGCCGCGTCCGTGCCGAGGACGTCAAGGAAGATGCCATGCGCAAGCCGGCCGGCCCGGCGTGTCGGCAGATAGAGCGTGGCCCCGGCCAGCCGTTCCGGCTGCGCGCGTGCCTCAAACCCCTCGATCAGCCGGCCATCCACCAGCGCCGCGATGACGGTGCGCAGGAACGGAACGGAAAGAGGGACGCTGAAAACGCGCATGGACTTCCTGATTCGGGATCAGGTTGCATCATGGCACGGTGGGAAGAGGGGAGGGAGTCGTTCCGAGTTTGTCATGTCGGGATGAACTCCGGGCACGACGGTCCAGATCCGGACGGACAGGTCGTTATGCGACGCTTTCCAGAAGCGCCTCTTCTGCGGCCTGAACCGCGTCGGGGGTTCCGACATGCATCCAGATGCCGTCGAGCCGAAGCCCGAACAGTCGCTCTT
>JAHCJV010000204.1 GCA_026126105.1 Enhydrobacter sp. | reverse complement strand
CTTCGGGCAGGGCGTGAACGGCTACCAGAGGAACCGTCTCGCTCCCATCCTCGACACGCATTTCGCGTCGGCCACCGAGCAGATCGCCCGGCATGTCGACCGGCAGCAGCAGGTCTACGACAGGAACGTGGCGGCCGCCTCGATGAAAGTGGCGGAACGGGAGGCGACCACCAACCTCGGCAATCTCGCCGGAGCCGTCACACGTGCCGTCGGCGCCGTCCGTGCACACCACAAAGGGCAGGCTTCGGAAGTCATCGAGAGCGAATCACGGAAGGCAGCCTCGCAGGTCGTGTCGAGCCTGATCCGGGATCGCCTGGTCCGGAACGATTCTTCGGCCGTGGGCCTCTATCGGCAGTACGAGGGCCGGCTCGACCCGGCGGACCGCACCACGCTCGACATGGCGGTCGAGACGCTGTCGAACAGTGTGGAGGCGGCCAACTGGGTGCGCGAGCGCAGCGCCAGCCTGCCTGCACCGCACGACCGCGCACTCACGCCAACCAACTCGCGTGCGAGCGCGCTGCTCGATGAGGAAGGTGTCGCCGGCCATCGCCAGCGGCTGGATGCCATCGAGGATCGCCGCCGCGCCTTGATCGCGTTGAACGAACAGGAGTTCGCCGCCCATCCGGCGCGACTGCGGGCCAACCGGATGGCGATCGACACCGACAGCGCGCAGGCCCGCGCTGCAGTGAACGCCGATGTGAAGGCGCTCTACGCCGATCTGCGCCGCCACCTGACGACGGCCGGCCCGGACGGTGGCCCCGCCGTGACCCTGCCGCCCGCGACGATCATGAGCCGGCTCACCGACGCACAGCAGGACGCGGTGACAGCGCAGGTGAACGCCGCCATCGAAGGCCGCAAGCCGAGCACCGATCCGCAGACCTGGTACGCGATCCACCAAGGCCTGATGTCCGACGACGCCAGCGAGCGCCAGCGCTGGGCGTCAAAGAGCCTCGTCCCGTTCATGGGCCGGCTGTCCGGAGAGGACTTCGACGCGCTGGAGAAGCTGCAGTCAGCGGTCCGAAGCAACGATGGCGGCGCCGAGCAGAACCGGCTGCAGGCGATCACCCGCATTGCCAACCGCGCCCTGCGGTCCGTCGGAATCGATCCGACCCCGCAGCCCGGCGGCCAGGGGCGAGCTTCCATCGCGCCCTGCACGACGAGCTGTCGGTGTTCGAAACCAGCAAAGGCCGCAAGGCGACGGCTGCCGAAGCCTACGATATCGTCAATGCCTTGAAGGAGACGGCGATCAAGAGTGGCTGGCTCGAGGTCACAGATCGCGGCCCCACCGTCGCGTCCGACATTCCCTCGGTCGACAGCGCCATGCACGAGCCCGGTGCCCAGCTCGCCCAGGCCGAACCGTCGCCCGAAACCGGTTCCGGACGCATGGAGATGAGGCTGGACTTCGCT
>JAHCJV010000203.1 GCA_026126105.1 Enhydrobacter sp. | reverse complement strand
TACCCACGAGGCGGGCGAACGCGACATCGATCTGCCGCTGATCGACGCCGAAAGTGGCGCGCCGATGTCGACGTCGGTCCGGCTGATCGACAACCGCGACATCCGCCCCATCGACATGCGTCGACGGCCGGCGGGCTACCTCGTGCTGCGCGGTGCGGCCACCGTGGCCGCGCGCCTCGCGCTGAACGCCGTGGCGGTGCACGAGGTGACGGGTGGGGCTCTGGATGTCGAAGCCTACGAAGTGACGCGAAATGGCGGCATCGTGCAGGTCGAGATTCGCCACCGGACGATGGCCGTGCCGGGCGGCGCCCTTTTCGTACCCATGGCTCAGCCGGCCGCCGGCATCGTCGCCGCCGCGCTCGAGCCCGATTCACCGGGCAGCTATGTCGGCGCGGGCCTCATTCCCATGGCCGACGACGAAACCGAGGCGCCGGTCTATCGCGTGATGGACGCCTCCAGCCTGGTGCTCTGGCCTTAAGGCATCATCGTCGTCATGTAATGCTGAGCGATCTCCCCAGGGGTCGCGTGCCAGATGTTGCCGAAGCGCTCGATCCGGCGCAGCGCCTCGTCGAGATACTTGATGCGGTGTGCCATGCCCATCAGCCAGGGATGGACCGACAGGTTGAAGACCTGCCCGCCTTCCTGATGCAAGAGTTCGAAGGCATCGCCGACGATGTCGGGATAGCGGGTGGTATTGATGCGCCGCAGCCAGAGCTGCTGGACATCGTCCCATTCCGGCTGGTTGGGCAGGGAGACGAACTTCCTGCCGACCTTCATCGGATAGGGCTGGTCGTCGTTCGGCCAGTCGAGCACGTAGTCGAGCCCGGCATCGGCGAGGAGCTGGGGCGTACGCTGGCTCTCGCCGTATTCCTGCCCGACCCAGCCCTTGGGCGCCACGCCGGCCGCTTTCTCGATCGCCGCGATCGAGGCTGCGATCTCGGCCTTCTCCTCGGCCTCGGTCATTTTCGAGGAGATCATCCGACTTGCCGAAGTTCCGTGGGCAATGAATTCGTATTTTCGCTTCTTGAACTGCTCGATCAGGTAGGGGTAGCGCTCGGCTGCCATGGCATTGACCGCGACGCCGGCGCGGATCTGGTAGCGGTCGAGCACGTCCATCACCCGGAAGATGCCGGTGCGGTTGCCGTACTCGCGCTGCGTCCAGGTCCGGTAATCGGGACTGTAGTTGCCGAACTCGCCGACGAAGCGGCTGTCCCGGATCGCGTCCTCGGCCGGCAGCAGCTCGTAATATTCGAGCGGCAGCACGACGCAGAAGGCGACCCGCGCGTTTTTCGGCCAGGCGAGCTTGGGGCGCTTCGGGAACGGCGCGTAGTCGTACCAGGGATTGTCCATCCCGGGCTGCAGCGGCGGCGGATTCTTGGGAACGGTGCTCATCTCACGCCTCCTTCCCGAGATGCTGCTGATAGGCCTTCAGGCCGTTCCCGGTGTACCAGTCGAGAATC
>JAHCJV010000202.1 GCA_026126105.1 Enhydrobacter sp. | reverse complement strand
CACGCACGAAGCGGGCGAACGCGACATCGACCTGCCGCTGATCGACGCCGAAAGCGGTGCGCCGATGTCGACGCTGGTCCGGCTGATCGACCACCGCGACATCCGCCCTGTCGATGTGCGCGCGCGGCCGGCTGGCTATCTGGTCCTGCGCGCCGCGACGGTCGTGGCCGAACGGCTCGCGTTGAACGCCGTGAAGGTGCATGAGGTCACCGGAGGCGCCCTGGCCGTCGAGGCCTACGAGGTGACGCGCACGGGCAGCGCCGTGCAGGTCGATATGCGGGCCAGGACGATGGCCGTCCCGGGCGGCGCATTGTTCGTCCCGATGGACCAGCCTGCGGCCGGCATTGTCGCCGCCGCGCTCGAACCCGATTCGCCCGGCAGCTACGTGGAGGCGGGCCTCATTCCCATAGCCGACGACGAGACCGAGGCGCCGGTTTATCGCGTGATGGACGCCTCGAGCCTCGTGCTCTGGCCCTAAGGCATCATCGTCGCCATGTAATGCTGAACGATCTCGCCGGGAGTCGCGTGCCAGATGTTGCCGAAGCGCTCGATCCGGCGCAGCGCTTCGTCGAGATACTTGATGCGGTGCGCCATGCCCATCAGCCAGGGATGGACGGACAGGTTGAACACCTGCCCGCCTTCCTGGTGCAGGAGCTCGAAGGCATCTCCCACGATGTCGGGATAGCGCGTGGTATTGATGCGCCGCAGCCACAGCTGCTGCACATCATCCCATTCCGGCTGGTTGGGCAGCGAGACGAACTTCCTGCCGACTTTCATCGGGTAGGGCTGGTCGTCGTTCGGCCAGTCGAGCACGTAGTCGAGGCCCGCGTCAGCGAGGAGTTGCGGCGTGCGCTGGCTCTCGCCGTATTCCTGCCCGACCCAGCCTTTGGGCGTCACGCCGGCCGCCTTCTCGATTGCCGCGATCGAGGCTGCGATCTCGGCCTTCTCTTCGGTCTCGGTCATCTTCGACGAGATCAGCCGGTTGGCCGAGGTGCCGTGGGCGATGAACTCGTACTTCCGCTTCCTGAACTGCTCGATCAGGTACGGATAACGCTCCGCTGCCATCGCATTTACCGCCACACCGGCCCGGATCTGGTAGCGGTCGAGCACGTCCATTACCCGGAAAATGCCGGTGCGATTGCCGTATTCCCGCTGCGTCCAGGTGCGGTAGTCGGGATTGTAATTGCCAAACTCGCCGACGAAGCGGCTGTCGCGGATCGAGTCCTCGGCGGGCAGCAGCTCGTAATATTCGAGTGGCAGCACGACGCAGAAGGCGACGCGCGCGTTCTTCGGCCAGGTGAGCTTGGGGCGTTTCGGGAACGGCGCGTAGTCGTACCAGGGATTGTCCATCCCGGGCTGCAGCGGCGGCGGGTTCTTGGAGATCTTGGTGGGACCGGGGCTCATATCACGCCTCCTTCCCGAGATGCTGCTGATAGGCCTTCAGGCCGTTCCCGGTGTACCAGTCGAGGATT
>JAHCJV010000201.1 GCA_026126105.1 Enhydrobacter sp. | reverse complement strand
CGGGTCAAGCCCGGGGATGACGAGTTTCGGGAGACGGGTCGAGGCGGATGATCGTTTCCTCTTCCATCTTGCGGCCGCCTGGATTGGGCGCCGGCGGCATCAATCACGCGGCTCGAGCGGCAGGTGGATGTCCGTCCGCAGCTCCATCGGGGGCGTATCCGCCGGCGTGTTGAGGTAGATCTCCAGCATCGGCGCGCTCGCCGCTTCCTCGCCCGACTGCACCAGCCATGTGCCGAGCAGCCAGTTGTAGGCTGCCTTCATGTCGGCGTACGGACCCTTGTGCTTCAGCACGGCGTAGCGCCCACCGCGGACAGGCGTGAGGGAGAGCGGTGGCTCGGCCGGCGGATTGCCGGTGACGGTGATGCCGGCAAGCGCGTTGAGCTGCTTCTCGGGCACGCTCTCGGGATCGTCGAGGTAGATCGCGACCATGCCGGTGCTGTGGCCGAACAGCCCGCGCGGGCCGAGGATCGAGCCGAGTTGCTCGAAGGCGCGGCCGATCTCCATGTACGCGCCGACGTGCGGCACGGTGAGTGCGGTTTGCGGCGGAAGATCACGGATTTCGACGTCGTACATGATGGCTTTTCCTTCGCTTGATCCCGGGGAGAACCGCGTGTGGCTGCCGGCCCGGCGGTAGAGCGCGGGCGGCAGGCCGTACACGGCCTTGAATGCACGAACGAAGGACGGGAGCGTCGTGTACCCCGCGCGCCGGCCGATCCGGGCCACCGGGAGATCGCCATTGGCGAGGTCCGCCGCCGCCCGCTGGAGCCGCAGCCGCCTCACCGTGGCGAACACCGTCTCGCCGTAGCGGGCGGCGTAGATGCGGTGCCAGTGCCATGGCGACATCGCCGCGACGCCGGCCAGCGTTTCGAGGTCGAGCGGATCGTCGAGATGGTCGTAGATGTACGCGGCAACCCGGCTCAGCCGGTCCTCGTACCGCGTCCCCTCCCCGCTCCATCCGCTGCAGATCGCCAAGGCCGTTGCCTCCGTTCACCGGATGAGGCGTACCGAGGTCCGTTTGACTTTTGTTGCGGAGTTGTGGCGGCCGCTCAAGCGGGCTTGTCAGGCTGCCAGAGCTCGATCGGATTGCCCTCGGGATCGTGGATGCGGGCGAAGCGGCCGACGCCCGGCGAATCCCATTCCGGCTTGGTGATTGCCTCGATTCCGGCAGCCCTGAGCTGAGCAAGGAGCCCGTCGAGGTCGTCGACGCGGAGGTTCAGCATCCACTGGCGGTCGGGCGCGAAGTAGTCGGTGTCGGCTTTGAACGGCGCGAAGACCATCGGGCCTGCCTGGGTGTCCCACAGTCCGTGGGCGGCGAGCCCATCCCGAGATGCTCGCGATACCACGCGCCCAGCGCCTCGGGATCTTTCGCCCGGAAGAAGAAGCCGCCGATCCCGTTCACGCCCATTTCCGCTTCCTCAGGCCTCGCGGGCCGGCTTCACGAGCCGGTCGATCGCCATTAACTGGTCGATCAGGTTAGGCAAGTCGGCGAGC
>JAHCJV010000200.1 GCA_026126105.1 Enhydrobacter sp. | reverse complement strand
CATCGCGGTCGTCGAGGAGCAGGCGCTGGCGCTGATGCGCACCGGCTTCTCGACCTCCACGCGCGAGGCGGGCGACCTCAGCGCCGGCGTGTTCGACCTCGACGGCGCGATGCTGGCGCAAGCCGTGACCGGCACGCCCGGCCACATCAACTCGATGGCCCGCGCGGTCTATCACTTCCTCGACCGCTTTCCCGCGAAGACGATGAAGGAAGGCGACATCTACCTGACCAACGACCCGTGGAAGGGTACCGGGCATCTGCACGATTTCACCTTCGTCACGCCGACTTTCCGGCGCGGCAAGATGGTCGCACTGTTCGCCTCGACCTGCCACGTCGTCGACATCGGCGGCCGCGGGATGGGCGCCGACGCCCGTCAGGTCTACGAGGAAGGCCTCTACATCCCGCTGATGCACTTCGCCCGCGAAGGCAAGGTCGACCAGACCCTGACCGACATCGTCGCCGCCAACGTGCGCGAGCCGGTGCAGGTGGTGGGCGACCTCTACTCGCTGGCGACCTGCAACGAGATCGGCTGCCGCCGCCTGATCGAGATGATGGACGAGTTCGCCATCGACGATCTCGACCGGTTGGGCAGGCACATCCTGGAGAAGTCCAAGCAGGCCTCGCTCGAGGCGATCCGCAAGATCACGCCTGGCGAGTACAAGTTCTCGATGACGGTCGACGGCTACGACAAGCCGATCGACCTGGTGGCGACCATGAAGATCGGCGACACCGGAATCGACGTCGACTTCACGGGCACCTCCGGCGTGTCGGCCTACGGCATCAACGTGCCGGTCTGCTACACCGAAGCCTATGCCAGCTTCGGCGTGAAGTGCATCGTGGCACCCAAGGTGCCGAACAACGAAGGCTCGCTCGAAGTGATCCGGGTCACCGCGCCCGAAGGCTCGATCCTGAATGCCAAGCATCCCGCTCCCGTAGCGGCGCGTCACGTTACCGGCCAGATGCTGCCCGACGTCATGTTCGGCTGCCTGCACCAGGCCTTGAAGGGCGGCGTGCCGGCCGAAGGCGCGTCGTGCCTGTGGAACCTCTCGGCGCTGGGTGGACCGGGACGAGCCGACGGCGATCCGGCCGAGACGGTCAACGCCAAGGTGTTCACCATCATGAGCTTCCATGCCGGCGGGACCGGCGCGCGACCGGGCCGCGACGGGCTTTCGGCCACGGCCTTCCCGAGCGGCGTGCGCAACGTGCCGATCGAGGTCAACGAGACGATCTCGCCGATCGTGGTGTGGAAGAAGGAATATCGGCAGGACTCCGGCGGCGCCGGCGAGTTCCGCGGCGGGCTCGGCCAGATCATGGAAGTCGGCACGCTCGACGACGCGCCCTTCGCCATCGCGGCCTATTACGACCGCATCGACCATCCGCCGCGCGGCCGCGATGGCGGCCAGAACGGCATGGCCGGACGGGTCGCGCTCGACTCGGGCCGCAAGCTGCGCGGCATGGGGCAGCAGACCGTGCCGAAGGGCGAGAAGCTCATCATCTCGATGCCGGGTGGCGGCGGCCTGGGCGATCCAC
>JAHCJV010000020.1 GCA_026126105.1 Enhydrobacter sp. | reverse complement strand
CAGCGCAGCGGAACCCGGGGGCAACGCCAGCCACGACATCGAAAGGACATCGCCCCTCCCCCTTTCCCGCCCTTTTCTTCGCACGTCGACCTCGGCACGCCTTTCGCCTGCACCCACTGACGGCACCGGGGCGCCGATACGCCGTCGGCGCGCGCGGAGGTACCGGCCGGCTGCCGGGCCTGAACGGCGAGTTGCGCCACGACGTCAGAGGCTGAACAGCAAGACGCCCTGCATCGGCCGGGACCGATGCAGGGCGTCGTTCTGTGCGCCTGCCGCCGCGTTCGCGCGGGCAGCCTTGCCGGCTTCGCGCGCGCGGGGCCCCTCCTCAGGCCGCCTGTCCGGCGGCGCCGTCCATCGACGTCTTCGGTTGCACCTTGGGCGTGCGGGCGCTCTTGCGCATGTCCTTTCGCACGTAGCGGTTGTCGTAGCCGTTGAACAGGTGCCCGAGCAGGCCCCGGTCGAGGTCGGACGTGCCGAACAGCCAGTCGGCGATGGGGAAGGTCAGGTTCATGTTCCGCTCCATCATGATCGACTGGTTGTGATGGGCGGTGTGATGACGGCGGATGGTGTTCACGAACGGGCAGTTGCGCACGAACCAGTTCTCGTCGACGTGGCAGCAGAAGTGCATGAACTCGTAGGTGAGATAGATGCAGGTGGTGGTGCTGATCAGCAGCCAGCCCACGTTCGGGGTGAACAGCCACCCCGCCACCAGCGCCGCCGGCGTCGAGATCAGCATGAAGACGATCAGCGCGTAGGGCGGGAAGAAGGTCACGCGCCAGTCGTGATGGTCCGCGAAGCGCATCTCGCTGTCGGTGAAGAACTGGTGGTGCATCAGGGTGTGCCGCGTGTAGATGGCGCGCGCGCCCTTCCACTTCAGCGGGCGGTGCATCACGTGCCGGTGAATCCACCACTCGAACACGTTGGCCACCACGAACACCACCGGCACGATCAACCACTCCCACCACTGCACGTTGCCGATGTGCGAGGCGAACACGTAGAGGGCGGCGATGCCGATGGAGTAGATGATGGCGACGTGCAGCCAGCCGTTGTACCAGGTGGCGATTCGCTCCCGGTAGACCTGTCGGTAGTCGCGCTGGCGATCGTTCATCGGGCTCTTGGCCAGTTCCATGTCGTCACTCCTGCAAGCTGCCGGCGACCGGGTCTGCGGTCGGTGTCGGGGCTGATATATTAGGTGTACATCATGCGGGCGCGCAATGGCCCCGCCGCCGCGCGACTCATCCCATCATCGCCGCCGCCTTGCGGCCTTCGCGTTGCTGCAGGGCGAAGATGGACGAATAGCCCCCGCTCCAGTCCGGCGGCAGCGGGCACGGCCGCGGGTCGTGATGCGCGAGGCGCGCCGGCTGGCCGCGCACGATGGCCTGGTCGTAGCGCGAACGTATGGGGTTGACGGTGTAGGGAAAGGCGTCCGCCGAGGACAGGGTGTAGAGCAGCAGCGGCCGCCCGAGGTCGGTGCGGTTCGGCTGCGAACCGTGGATGGTGCGGCAGTTGTGCAGCGTGATGGAACCGGCCGGCGCCACCGCGTAGACCGCACGCGAGGTGTCGATGCCCGCCTCCGCCTCCTCGCTCAGGCAGCCCACCCACTCGCGCGTCTCGTCGTAATGGTCGTGGATCTCGCCCTCGTGGCTGCCCGGGATGAAACCGACCGGCCCCTGCTCCGGGCCGCAGTCGTACAGGTAGTTGCCGACCGTCAGCGGCGAGTAGTTGGTGTGGGGCCAGAACGGGATGTCCTGGTGCCACTTCACCTCGGTGCCGCCACGGGCCCATTTGAAGTTGAGCTTGGAGTGGTGGAACTTCACGTCCGGCCCGACCAGGTCGGCGACCAGGTCCGGCAGGAAGGACTCCGACACGTAGGCCCAGAAGTCCGGGTGCTGCTCCACCGGCTTGGAGACGCGGCGAAGACGCGGCGCCTCGGCGCTGTGGCCGGGCTCGAGATCCCATACCTCGTCGTTGCCGGTGACGGCGCGGCTGCGCTCCACCAGTTCCTCCGTGGCGGCGCGCAACCGGGCCAGCCAGTCGTCCGGGATGATCTTCTCCAGGACCAGGAAACCCTCGGTGAAGTAGCGCTCGCGCTGGGACTGGGACAGCACGCGGGCGGGCTGCTCCAGGATCTGTTCAGGTGTCATCTGCGTGGCTCCTCGGAATGCCGCTGGCCCCTCATCGACTGCAGTCCCACAGGTTCGGGACCACCTCGCTGTGGTAGCCGGAAACGAACTCGCGCGCCGTGCCGGTCGCCGGGTCGAACACGTGCCGGCGCACCGCGCCGATGTTGGCGCCGTAGACATGGATGCTGACCGACGGCCGGTCGTCCAGCGCGTTGGAAACGACGTGCACGTCGCCCACGGTGGGGCTCACCGCGTCGATGCCGCCCGGTTCGACCACGTGCTCGCCGGTCTTGCGCATGGGCTGGCCGTCGATGGGCGGCGCGTACTCCTCGCAGCGCTCGGCGCCGCGCATGACGCCCACCAGGCCCCACACGGTGTGGTCGTGCACCGGCGTGCGCTGGCCGGGCCCCCACACGAAGCTCACCACCGAGAAGCGCTCGAAGGGATCGCACCACAGCAGGTTCTGGACGTAGCCGTGCGGCGGGCACTCGGCCATCGCCTCGGGCAGCCAGTCGTCGTTCTTCACAAGCTCGCCGAGCAGCTTGGCCCCGACCTCGACGGTGGCCGTTTCGTCGTTGTCCTGCCAGGCGCCACCGACCAGCGAGGTCATGTCGCCGATGAAACGGCGCAACCGTGCGGGATTCATAGGAACTCCTTTGTATGAGCGCCGAGCGCGGGCGGCTCGCGGCGCTTGGAGAGATCGAGGCCGGAGATCTTGACCGGGACACCGACGGTGCGGGTCTTCACACCCGACGGCAGCTCCATCGGCTCGACCCAACTCATGTGTTTGACCTGCGGATCATCGAGGATCTGGCTGTAGCTGTTGATACGACCCTGCGGCACGCCGGCCTTCTCGAAGGCGGCGAGCCAATGATCGACGCCGTGCCGGGCGAACTCGACCTCAAGGAGGTTCTTCAGTTCGGCTTGATTGGCCGCGCGCGATTGCGTGGTGGCGAAGCGCGGATCGGCGAGCAGGGCGGGCCGCTGCACGACCTCCGTCACGCTCCGCCACAGCTTGTCGTTGCCGGCGGCGATGACGAAATAGCCGTCGGCGGCGCGGAAAGCCTGATAGGGCGCATTGCGCGGATGGGCGGAGCCGAGCTTCTTCGGATCGCGGCCGGTGCCGAAATACTCGCTGGTCTGCAGCGCGGCCATGCCGAGGCTGCAGCCCAGCATGGAGGCGTCGATATGCGCGCCCTCGCCGCCCGCCGCGACGCGGCGCAGCAGCGAGACGATGGCGAAGGCGGCATAGAGCCCTGTGCCCGTGTCGGAGACCGGGACACCGCACTTCACCGGTGCGCCGCCTTCCTCTCCGGTGACGCTCATGATGCCGCTCATCGCCTGCACCGTGACGTCGAAGCCGCCCTCGCCCGAGCGCGGGCCCGTTTGCCCGAACGCGGAGATCGAGCAATAAACAAGACCCGGCTTTTCCTTTTTGAAAGACTCGTAGCCGAGACCGAGACGATCCATCACGCCCGGCCGGTTGTTCTCGAGCACGACATCTGACTCGAGCACCAGCCGGCGTGCTGCCGCCTTGTGCTCCGGGTTCTTGAGGTCGAGCACGACCGAGCGCTTGTTGCGGTTAATCGATGCGAAGTTCTCGCTGTAGCCGTCCCTGATTGGCGGCCACTGGCGCATCATGTCACCGTCCGGCGGCTCGATCTTGACCACGTCCGCTCCCATGTCGGCCAGCAGCATGCCGCAATAGGGCCCAGCCAGGACCTGGCAGAATTCGACGACCTTCACGCCCTCGAGCGGCAACATCACACCCCCCTCAGCGCCGCGCATCCTGGCGCATTAACGGATCCGGCCACTCCAGGATTCCGCCATCAGCTGTCAGTAATACTGCGTCTTCGACCAAGGCCGTGGCAACAATGATGCGATCGATCGGGTCCAGATGCAGATTGCTCAATTGCGCAGCGCTCATTGCAATCTCCGAGGAAACCGGAATCTCGCGCACACCCAATGCCAGAAGCCGCTGACGCCGGTCGCGAACTGTCGGGGGACCGGTAACGCGACCCCGCAGCAACAGCCGGCCCAACTCGTAGAAGGCCATGGCTGGAACACCCATGTCATTTGCCGCGAGGGCGACGCTGCACGCCTGTCATGCGCTCTTTCCGAGGTCCGACAGGCCCTCCTCCATCCATATGACAGTGTGCGTATCGAGCAGAAGGGTCATCGAACTGTCCGGTGATCTTTCGCCATTCGCGATCTTCGTCGTACTCCTCGCCAAGCGGGCCTACGATATCGCCAACGATCTTGAATGTGCCGTTCAGCGCTCCGAAAGGGTTCTTCGGCTTCTTGGGCACGGCGATGATCTGCACCTTCGGCTTGCTGCGCTTGGTTACAGTAATGGGCTCGCCGGTTTCGGGCGACTTCGTTGATCAGGGCGAGACACTGCGCCTTGAAGGCGGCGGGGTTGATCTTTCGGTCCAGGGCTCAATCCCTATATGACCATATCATATGGTCACATAGGCTGGTGCATCAACGGCCGGCGACGTCCTGCGCGGTGTAGCGCGGCCATTCGTGGGCCGCGATCTGGTCGAGCGACGGCGTCGGCTGGCCAAACCGGATCTGGTACATCCAATAATTGGCCAGAACTCGTTGCACGAAGTCGCGCGTCTCGTTGAGCGGGATCGAGGCGATATAGAGAAGAGGGTCCGCGGACGCGTTGAGCGAGTTGTCCCAGCGGTTCACATTGCCCGGGCCGCCATTGTAACCGGCAACGGTTCGCACGAGGTTGTTGTCGACGTCGTTCAGCAGCGAATTGATGTAGCCCTGCCCAAGCGACATGTTGATCGACGGGTCCCACGGATTGGCGCCTGCCGTCTCGGGTGCGTACTTGTTGGCGACCAGTCGTGCCGTGGCCGGCATGAGCTGCATCAACCCCATGGCGCCGACGTAGGAACGCGCCTTGGGATTGAAGGCCGATTCCTGGCGCATGAAGGCATAGACCAGCGCCTTGTCGAGGGAGAAGCCGGCGGCCGGCTGCCAGGGCGGCAGAGGATACATCGCTCCATCGTAGCCAGTGATCTTGTCGCGCTGATCCCAGGCGGCATTGCCGATTCGCACCGACAGGGCCGGGAGCGTGGCCTTCTGGGCGACCGCGAGGAGTGTCTCGATATACTGAGGATCGGCATCGATCGACGCGGCGAACAGCTCGCGCTCGGCGGCCGTCGAGGCACCGAGCTGGAACAGCGCCAGCGCGCGGCGGCCTGCGCGGTCGTTGCGCAAGACGTCGGCGCGCTTGCGATCGATCGCCGGCACGTTCCAGTTGGCGACGATCTGCATGCCCAGCATCTTCTGGGCGACCAGGCCATGAAACGTCCGGCCATGCAGAGCGGCACGCTTGAGGTAGGGCGCAAACTTCTGCGGATTGCCGGCCAGCAGGTTGGTGCGGGCCGCCCAGAAAGCGCCCGCCGCCAACGTCCAGGACGAGGCCTGATCCGGCAGCGCATCGGCCACCAGCTCGAAGCGGCGCGCGGCCTCAGCCATGTTACCGCTGGTGAAGGCGGAGAGGCCAGCATTCCAGTTGGCGTCCGGCGGCGCGCCGAGATCGACCGGGACCTGCACACCACGTTGCGAATCAGCTTCGAGCGCGCGGGTCCGGATGCGACCTCGCCAGAGCTCGACCTCCGGCCCGCCGAGCAGGGCGACCGTGTCCTTCTGGTCGAGCAGCACGAAGGCGGAGTTGAAGCCTCCATCGTCGGCCATGCGCTGGAGGCGGGCGCGCAACTCGGCCGCCCTCCCCGCGTCGGCACCGGTCACCGTGCGCGCCGCTGCGAAGGTCGGGGAACCCGGGGTCGTGCTGACGAAGCTCGCGGGGGTAAGATCTCCCGAACCGGGTGTGCGGCGGGCCTGCGCCAGCCTGTAGATTGCCGGGGCATCGGGATGATCGTTGTAGTCCTGCAGCCAGCTCGCGAGCTGGTCGTATCGGGCCGTGTAACCGGGGCTGAGCAGGCGTTGGGCGTCCACATAGCCCATCAAAGTCTTATCGCTCACCTTGGCGATCTCTGCGTCGGCCGTGGCCCAATCCCGGGCTCCCTGCGCCTGGAAGATGCGCCGGTATCGATCGCGCTCATCGGTGCTCAGCACCGTCGGCAGATCGGGCGGTGCGATTTCATCGAGCTCGATCACCGGCGGCGGCGGCACGTAAACCGGGGGCCGTACCGGCGCGGCGGCACGGAAGCCGGCAAACTTGCCTTTTGCCGGCGCGATGATCGGCAGCTTGGCACTTGGAGGCGTCGATGCCGACTTGCCCGCGGCTGCCGACAAGGGCGACTTTGCGATCGGTGCCGTGGCAACAGGTTTGGCCGCACTCGCAGGCTTCTGCGGCGGTTTTGTCGCGGTCTGGGCCAAGGACGAAGCAGCGAATATCGTCGCGGACCCCGCCAGAACCACAAGTGCAAACTGTTTCATACGCGCCAACCTAAGCGGCAGCCCGCTATACTGCAACAAACGGAGGAAGCCATGTCAATGTACGAGGAACGTGCGGCAGCAGTACGGCAATTGGTCAGAGAGGCCCGCATCATCGAAAAGAGCGGCGTGAACACTGCCAGCCTCGAGAAGATCGGCGGCCTGCTGGCGAGCCTCGCTCGCCGCGCGGATCTTTTTCCCCAAGCGGAGTTTCCGCTCGGCCCGGACGGCGGCATCTATCGGTTGAGCGAAGACCCCGATCATCGGTTTGCGCTCTACGCCTCGGCCGGCGGCCCGGGAAAGAAGGTGCCGCCGCACAATCATACGACATGGGCGATCATCGCCGGGGTTCATGGCGAGGAGCGCAATGTCGTCTACGAGCGGCTCGACAACGGCGCGCAGCCCGACAAGGTGCAGCTGCGGGAATCGACCGCAAAGGAGAAGACGCTGCGCAACGGCGACGTCATCGCCTATCTGCCCGACGACTTCCATCACATCGAGACGCCCGCCGGCTCCGGCAACGCCCTGCATCTCCACTTCTATGGCCTGAGCCTCGAGCACCTGCCCGACCGTGTCGCCGTCGACTTGGCGACCGGCACGGCCAAGCGCTTCATGGCCAAGGCCAAGATCCTGACCCCGCTGGTCACCGTGCAGCAGGTCAAGGCGATGCTCAAATCGGGCGAGGTCTTCGCATTCTTCGACGTGCGGGAGGAGGGCGAGTTCTCGATCAAGGGCCATCCGCTGTTCGCGACGCCGTTGCCGCTGTCGCGGCTCGAGCCGCGCGCCTTCGCCCTGCTGCCCGACCCCGACACGCGCATCGTGCTCATGGACAGCGGCGAAGAGGGTCTCGATCCACAATGGGCCGGCCGAGCCAATCGCGCTGCCGCGCGCCTGAGCGCGATGGGGTACACCAACCTCGGCGTCGTGAAGGACGGACTGAAGGGCTGGCGGGACGCGGGGTACGAAGTCTTCACCGGCGTCAACGTGCCGAGCAAGGCGTTCGGCGAGATCGTCGAACACGGTAACGACACACCGCGCATCGATGCCTCGGAAGTCCAGAAGCTGCTCGATTCCAGGGCCGACATGGTGATCCTGGATTCGCGTCCGATGCCGGAGTTCAACAACATGTCGATTCCGGGAGGCGTCGACTGCCCCGGCGCAGAGCTGGTCTATCGCGTCAAGGATTTCGCGCCCAGCCCGGACACGCTTGTTGTCGTGAACTGTGCCGGACGCACGCGCTCGATCATCGGAGCGCAGTCGCTGATCAACGCGGGTCTGCCCAACAAGGTAATGGCATTGAAGAACGGCACGATGGGTTGGCATCTCGCCGGACTCGAGGTCGCGCGTGGCGAAACGAAGTCCTTTGGCCCGCAGGGGCCCGAGGCGGCAAAGTTCGCCCAGAATGCAGCAGCGACCATCGCGAGCAGAATGGGCATCAAGAAGATCGACTTGGCGGGCTTGAACGTCCTCGAGTCCAAGGGCGGCCCCCTCTACAAGCTCGACGTGCGCGATCCGGCTGAATATGCGCAGGGCCACATCATGGGCTTCCGCCACGCCGCAGGCGGTCAGCTCGTGCAGGCGACCGATCAATATGTCGGCGCACGCAACGCCACGATCGTGCTGCACGACAATGACGGCGTGCGGGCCACTATGACTGCGCATTGGCTTCTCCAGATGGGCTGGGCGGAAACCTACGTTCTCGACCACAAGCCGCTTGCCGGCGAGCTCACGACAGATGCAGAGCCACGCTTCCCCAGGGGCTTCACCGTGCCCACGGCAGCATCGGTCACTGCCGCCGAGCTTCAGAAGGCGCTGGCGTCCACTCTGGTGATCGACCTCGACACAAGCCTTCGGTACCGCGACGGCCATGTTCCCGGTGCCTGGTTCGCCGTCCGCGCCAACCTTGCACGGACGCTACCCGAAATGCTGAGGCAGCAGGCCGGCGTCGGACGGATCGTGCTGGTCTCGACGGACAGCGAGATCGCCTCGCTCGCCGCGCCGGAGGTCGAGGAGGCGGCCGACGGTCTACCGGTGGCGATCCTGGCCGGCGGGACGAGGGCGTGGCGCGACGCCGCGCTGCCGGTGGAGGCTGGCCATGTGCGCATGGCCGACCCGCCGACCGACGTCTGGTACCGGCCGTACGACTTCAAAGAGGATGTCGAGGCAGCAATGCGGCAGTATCTGGACTGGGAGGTCGATCTGGTGCCGCAGGTGGAGCGCGACGGCGACGCAAGATTTTCGCTCCTTCAACGCTAGGCCGTTGCAAATTCGCGCATTCCGCGGGCTCGCCGCCTCGTGGCGTACGCTTGACACCCCGTTCGGCGGACAATAGGTTCCGGCGCGCTTTTCATTGGGTCCGCAGCTTCCAGCCGCGGCTTGGTGGGAAGCCCGGAGCGGAGCATCCGGCGCATGGCTGAAGATGATCGAAAGACGGCTTCCGACGACTTGGACAGGCGCCTCAAGGGCGTTCGCCAGGCGTACGAGGCTGGTACGGGGCGATCGTCCAAGCCGACGAATCGCGGCGCCGGTAGCGAGAAGCTGGGCGTCGGGATGCGTATTGCCGTCGAGATGGTCGCCGGTGTCGTTGCAGGGGCCTTCATCGGGCTGATGGCCGATTATTGGCTGGGGACAAAACCCTGGCTGCTGATCGTGGGATTCATTCTGGGATGCTGTGCGGCATTCCTGAACGTCTACCGGGTCGCACAAGCCGAGGAGCGGCGCAGCAAGGCGGCCTCCGAGGTGAAGAAGAGCTGATTTGGGGATAAGTATATCGTGGCCAGTCCGCTTGAGCAGTTCGCGATCCAAAATCTGAGCGCCCCGCTGTTCAGCATCGGCGGCCATCACATCGCAGTCACCAATTCCGCCGTCTTCATGATGGCCTCTGTGGTCGCCGCCTCCGGACTCCTCATGGCTGGCGCTAGCAAGGGCGCGATGGTTCCGGGCCGCATCCAGGCAATGTCGGAACTCTTCTACGAATTCATCGCGAACATGATTCGCGACAACGTCGGCAGCGCCGGAAAGAAGTATTTCCCGTTCATCTTCTCGCTCTTCATTTTCACGCTGTTCGGCAACGTGCTGGGAATGATCCCGTATGGATTTACCTTCACCAGCCACATTGCCGTGACCTTCTTCATGGCGATGATCGTATTCCTGGGCGTGACTCTCATCGGCCTGTTCAAGCACGGCCTGCACTTCTTCTCTCTGTTTTTCCCGCACGGCGCGCCGCTGTTTACAGCACCCATCCTGATCCCGATCGAGCTGGTGTCCTACCTCAGCCGTCCGATCAGCCTGTCGGTCCGGCTGTTCGCCAACATGACGGTCGGCCACGTGCTGCTGAAGGTGCTGGCCGGCTTCGTGGTGGCGCTGGGAATCTTCGGCGTCGTGCCGCTGGCCGTGCTGGTGGCGATCACCGCTCTCGAGCTGCTGGTGGCCGTCCTGCAGGCCTACATCTTCACGATCCTCTGCTGCATTTATCTGAACGACGCGCTGCATCTGCACTGATCCCAGCGCCCGTACCCATCATCCAACGCATCAACTTCGAGACAGGAGACAGAAATGGACGCCTCAGCCGCCAAGTTCATCGGTGCGGGCCTTGCCGCGATCGGCATGATCGGCGCCGGCATCGGCGTGGGCAACGTGTGGGCAAGCTACATCTCGGCGCTGGCCCGGAATCCGGCCTCCAAAGCGGAGATCGGCGCAAACATCTGGATCGGCTTCGCCGTCACCGAGGCGATTGCGCTGTTCGCGCTGATCGTTGCGCTGATCGCCCTCTTCGCCTGAGTTCGATCGTGCCCTTTTCGGCACTTCGCGCGCGAGGGTCGGCTGCATTTGCCGCCGGCATGCTCTGCGTCGGTCCCGCTCTCGCGGCCGACGCAGAGCATTCGAGTGGCATGCCGCAGTTCAACATCAACCACTTTCCCACCCAGGTCTTCTGGCTGGTGGTGTGCTTCGCCGTCCTCTACTTCCTGATGGCGAAGCTGGTCCTGCCGCGAATCGGCTCGATTATCGAGACGCGTGAGCGCGCGATCCTCGGCGATCTGGAGGCCGCACAAAAGGCCAACGACGCCGCCCGTGCCGCTGCCATCGAGCAGGACAAGACACTCACCGCAGCACGGACGGAGGCTTCCGGGATCATCCGCCAATCGGCCGAGGCTGCGGCGGCGCAGACCGCGGCGAAAATGCACGAGATTGGCGGCAAGCTCGGCGCGGATATCGCGGCAGCCGAGCAGCGTATCGCCGAGCAGCGGACATCCGTCCTGGCGGGCCTCGAGCAGATGGCCGGCGATATCGCGCAGAGCGTTTTTAGCAAGGTGGCAGGACGGCCGGCCGATCCGGCAGCGCTCACTGCCAAGGTCGCGGCCGCCGTCAAGGGAGAAAGCCGATGATTGGATCGGCATGGGCTGCCGACGCCGCGGCAGGCAGCCACAGCCTGTTCGCCGAACCCACTTTCTGGGTCGCCGTTGCGTTCTTCCTATTCTTGGCGATTGCCGGCAAGACATTGTGGAAGGGCATCACCGAGACTCTCGACAAGCGCACGGCCGCGATCGCGAAGGCCCTGAGCGATGCCGAGCAATTGCGCGTCGATGCCACAAGAGCAAAGGCCGAAGCCGAGCAGATGCTTGCGCAGGCAGCGACCGATGCAAGGGACATCATCAATCAGGCGCGCGAGGAGTCGGAGCGCATGCAGGTGCGCGCCAAGAGCGACCTCGAGACCGCAATCATGCGGCGCGAGCAGCAGGCCCGTGATCGCATTGCCCAGGCAGAGTCCGCCGCCAGCAAGCAGATCCGCGACGCTGCCGTGGACGCGGCCCTGTCGGCAACACGTTCGCTGCTGCGCGAGCAGGCTGCCGGCCCCAACGCGCAGGCGCTGGTCGACCAGGCAATCTCGGAATTGCCGCGCCGCCTTCACTGAGCCATCCAGATCCGGATCGCCCGCACAAAACTAATCGCGGGCTACCTATGGCCCCCGTCGCGAGACGGGGGTTTTCTTTGGCGCACAGCGCGCGACAGTCAAGTCAGGTGGGGCGGTACTGCGTCGGAATCCGGGCGATATCCTGGATCAGACCGGGCGGCAGGTCCGCAGGCTTCGACGAGTTCGCGCTCGCGCTGAGCGAATCCACCAGTCCCCCGAAGCGCGCTGCAATCGCGTTGGCGATCTGGTCGTGCCGGCCGACGGCAGCGAACAGATGCACGACGTCGTCGGAGACCTCGCCCGCGATCTTGTTCCATTCGCCGGCCTTGGTCATCGCATTGAGCTTGCGGCCGAGATCGCCCAGCCCATGCTCCTCGAACACCGGCCAATAAGCCGGCGTCGAGCCATAAAAGGCGACGCGGTAGCGCACCCACTCGAAGAGCTTGGCGACCGCCTCGTCGTCCTTGCCGGTCACGAGAAAGCCGCCTCCCGAAATCTCGAAATCCTCCCTCTTGCGACCCGATCTGGCGAGCCCCTCGGTGAGAATCGGCATGATCCGGTTCTCGAGATATTGCCGCGTGCAGAAGACATGGAGCTTGGCTCCGTCGGACTCCTCCGCAGCCACCTTCAGCATCGCCGGACCCACTGCAGCAAGCCCGATACGCGGCGCCGGTGCGTCATAGGGCTCCGGCACGAAGTTCGGCGTCATCAGGGTGAAGCGGTAGTGCTTGCCCTCGTAGCTGAGCTTGCCGTCACCCTTCCACGCCGCCCAGATCGCGCGTACCGACTGGATGTACTCCCGCATACGCGGCGCCGGTGCCGACCACGGCACCGAGAAGCGCTTCTCGTTATGCGGGCGAATTTGCGAACCCAGCCCGAGCGTGAACCGCCCGCCCGTGCTGGCGGCGAGATCCCAACCGATATTGGCCGCGACCATCGGCGAGCGCGGAAAGGAGATCGCGACGCCGGTATGCAGCTCGATCTTCTTCGTCGCGACGCCAGCAACTGCGAGCGCGAGAAACGGATCGTGCCGGTTCTCCTGTGTGCTCACACCGGTATAGCCGTCGGCCTCGATCGCCTGGGCGGCGGGCCCGACTTTTCGCAGGTCTTCCTGCGGGAGAGTAGTGAAAGTGCGCATCTGTCAATCTGCCTCGCTTGAATGAAGACGAGCTTGCCGCCTCTTCGTGCGGTTAGAAGGCCTTACGGCAACAAGTGCTGAAAATCGTGCGTTGACGACAACGCGATTACCAACGCCGCTGAATATTCGCAGCGAGGAAATAAACCGTCCTCGCCGAGCGGCTTGTTGCACACAAAGGACGGGAGGCCGAAACCCTCGCCGAGGCTATCGAGAGCATGCCGGCGGACTTACATCGGCAATCGCCACATACGAGGCGACTCCTGCACTATGCCGCATTCGTCACGTCACATTCGAGGAGGCTGCCGCTGACGTCGACGAATTCATGAGCGTTGCGCGAGTTCAACCTGTGCCAGTAACCGCAGCCGAGACTCGCACGGCGCGCGGCATTCGCGCGCTATGGGAAGGGCCGCGGACATCCCACTCGTCTCGATGTGGGTGATTGCTTCGCCTACGCCATGGCGCGAAATCCTGGCGCTCCATTGCTGTTCAAGGGCGACGACTTTTCTCAAGGCCCCGGTTTGATCGCTACTCCGCCGCCTGCTTGAAGCTGTTGCTCGGCCGCCACCGCAGCACCGGCTTGCGGGCTGCGAGCGTCTCGTCGAGGCGGCGGCGCGGGGCAAAGCGCGGCGCGGCCTTGAAATCCTCGGCCGCCTTACCACTCGTCGCGCGTTCGGCGAGGGAGCGCAGGGCGCCGATGAACAGGTCGAGGTCCTCCTTGGCCTGGCTTTCTGTCGGCTCGATCAGCATCGCGCCGTGCACGACCAGCGGGAAGTACATCGTCATCGGATGATAACCCTCGTCGATCATCGCCTTGGCGAAGTCGAGAGTACTGACGCCGGTGTCCTTGAGGAAGCCGTCGTCGAACAGCGCCTCGTGCATGCACGGGCCATCGAAAGCCGGAGTCATGACGTCCTTCAACGCCGCCATCACGTAGTTTGCCGACAGCACGGCATCCTCGGAGGCCTGCTTCAACCCGTCGGCACCGTGGCTCATGATGTAGGCGAGCGCGCGGGTGAACATTCCCATCTGGCCATGAAACGCCTTCAGTCGCCCCAGCGGCTGGCCGTCGACCCTGGCGCCGTCCTCGGCGATGGTCCAGCTGTCACCGTTCTTCACGATCCAGGGATAGGGCGCATACGGCGCCAGCGCCGCCGACAGCACGACCGGCCCTGCGCCCGGTCCGCCGCCGCCGTGCGGCGTCGAGAAGGTCTTGTGCAGGTTGATGTGCATGCAGTCGACGCCGAGATCGCCCGGCCGCACCCGGCCGACGATGGCATTGAAGTTGGCCCCGTCGCAGTAGAAGTAGGCGCCCGCGGCGTGAACGGCGCTGGAGATCTCGACGATCTCCGACTCGAAGAGGCCGCAGGTATTCGGATTGGTCAGCATGATCGCCGCCACGTCGGGGCCGAGCGCGGCCTTCAGGGCGCCGAGGTCGACCCGACCGGCTTCGTTGGCCGGGATCGGCTTCACGGTGAAGCCGAGCGCCGCGGCCGTCGCCGGATTGGTGCCGTGCGCCGACTCCGGCGCGAGCACGGTACGCCGCTGGGCGCGCTCGCCCTTGGCTTCGAGGGCAGCGGCGATCGCCATCATGCCGCACATCTCGCCGTGGGCGCCGGCCGCGGGCGACATCGCCACGGCCGGCATGCCGGTCAGGGTCTTGAGCCAGTGCGCCAGGCGATCGATCAGTTCCAGCGCGCCCTGCACGGTCGACACCGGCTGCAGCGGATGGAGGTCGCCGATGCCGGCAAAGCGCGCCACTTTCTCGTTGATGCGGGGATTGTGCTTCATGGTACACGAGCCCAGCGGGTAGACGCCCATGTCGATGGCGTAATTCTTCTGGCTGAGCCGCGTGTAGTGCTGCACGACCTGCGGCTCGCTCAGGCCCGGCAAGCCGATCTCACCCAAGCGGCGAAGTCCGTTGAGGCGATCATTCCTTGTCGGCGGCGGCTCGGGCAAATCGACGCCGCAGCGGCCCGGCTGGCCCATCTCGAAGATCAGCGGCTCCTCGATCTGCAGGGCGCGATTGCCGGTGAAGGTGGCGGGCGCCGGGTTGCCACCCGACACGATGCCGCCCGTGCGGCCCTGGGAACGGTCCATCACAGCACCTCCTTCAGCCCGGCGACGAGCGCGTCCATGCCGTCATCGGTCGCGGTTTCGGTGGCCGCGAGCAGCAGCAGGTCGGCGACGGACGGATCATCGGGAAGCAGTCGCGACACCGGCACTCCCGCGAGTATGCGCTTGGCCGCCAGCGCCTCGATGACCGGCGCAGCCGGCTTCGCAAGACGCACGGTGAATTCGTTGAAAAAGCTGTCGTTTGCCACCTGCACGCCCGGAACCGACGCGAGCCTGTCCGCCAACGTCGATGCCTTGGCGTGATTGATCTCGGCAAGCCGCTTGAAGCCCGCCTCGCCCAGCAACGTGAGATGGACGGTGAAAGCCAGCGCGCACAGGCCGGCATTGGTACAGATGTTGGAGGTCGCCTTCTCGCGACGGATATGCTGCTCGCGCGTCGACAGCGTCAGCACGAAGCCACGTTTGCCGTCAGCATCGACGGTCTCGCCGCACAGCCGGCCCGGCATCTGCCGCATGTACTTCTCGCGCGTGGCGAACAGGCCGACATAGGGGCCGCCGAAGCCCAGCCCGTTGCCGATCGACTGTCCCTCGCAGACCACGATGTCCGCGCCCATCTCGCCCGGCGGCTTCAGCAGACCGAGTGATACGATCTCTGTCACAACGACGATAAGCAGGGCGCCTGCCGCGTGGCAGGCGTCCGCCAGCTTTCCGAAATCGCGGACGTGGCCGAAGAAGCTCGGATTCTGCACGACGACGCAGGAGGTTTCCTTGTCGATGCCCGCGATCAGGTCTTCGAGCCCCTCGACGTCGGCCTTGCCGATCGCCGCCTGGTATCCTTCCCAGTGCGCGGTCGTCTGGATGATACTGCGATAATGCGGATGCAGCCCGCCGGAGATCAGCGCCTTGTGGCGGCGCGTCACGCGATTGGCCATCAGAACGGCCTCGGCCGCGCCGGTCGAGCCGTCGTACATCGAGGCATTGGCCACCTCCATGCCGGTCAGCATCGTCACCTGGGTCTGGAACTCGAACAGGTACTGAAGCGTGCCCTGCGTCACCTCGGGCTGGTACGGCGTGTACGACGTCAGGAATTCGCCGCGCTGAATCATGTAGTCCACGGTCGACGGAACGTGATGGCGGTAGGCGCCGGCGCCGATGAAGAACGGCGCGACCGACGGCGACACGTTCTTCGCCGCATAGGCCTGGAAGGCGCGCTCGACCTCGAGCTCGCCGAGATGATCGGGCAGGCCCGCCACCTTGGCGCCGAGCCGCGCGGACGGCGGCACGTCGCGGAACAGCTCGTCGACCGACCTGGCGCCGATGACCGACAGCATTTCGCGGCGGTCGGCATCGGTGAGCGGCAGATAACGCATCAGATGTAATCCTTTACGAAAGGCTCTTCACGAATTCGTCGTACGCGGCCTGGTCCATCAAACCGTCCAGGTCGGCGGGATCGGCGAGCTTGACCTTGAAGATCCAGCCCTTGCCCATCGGATCGGCATTGATGTCGCCCGGGGCGTCGGCGAGCGCGGCATTGCCCTCGGTGACTTCGCCCGAGGCGGGCGTGTAGATGTCGGACGCGGCCTTGACCGATTCGACGACCGCGACGGATTCGCCCTTGGCGATCTTGCGGCCGGCCTGCGGCACGTCGACGAACACGACGTCACCCAGCTGCTCCTGGGCGTATTGGCTGATGCCGACCGTGCCGACATCGCCCTCGACGCGGATCCATTCGTGCTCGTTGCTGTATTTGACGCTCATCGGACTCTCCTATCCGCGGTAGTAGGCATGCTTGACGAAGGGCATCGGCACGATCTCGGCAGGCACCGGCTTGCCGCGCACCATCAGTTCGACCTTGGTGCCGTTCGCCGACAGGGCTTTTTCGACGTAGCCCATGGCGACGGCGCGGCCGAGGGTCGGCGCGAATCCGCCCGACGTGACCTTGCCGATAATCTTGCCGCCAATCGCGATCTCCGCGCCCTCGCGCGCGATCGCCTTGCCCTCGGGCAGGAGGCCGACCCGCTTGCGCGGCGCACCCTCGGCGATCTGCTTCTGGATGACGGATGCACCGGGAAAACCGCCCGCGACCCGGCGCTCCTTGCCGATGCTCCACAGCAGGCCCGCCTCGATCGGCGTGGTCGTGGTGTCGATGTCGTGCCCGTAGAGGCAGAGGCCGGCTTCGAGGCGCAGCGAGTCGCGCGCGCCCAGCCCTATCGGCTTTACCTCCGGCTGAGCGAGCAGCAAGCGCGCGACAGGCTCGGCCTTGTCGGCCGGCGTCGAGATCTCGTAGCCGTCGCCGCCGGTGTAGCCCGAGCGCGTGACGTAGCATTGCGCGCCGTCGATCGTGACGAAGGCGCCGGTCATGAACGTCATCGTGGCAACCGACGGCACCAGACGCGCCAGCGCCTGCGACGCTAAGGGGCCTTGCAGCGCGAGCAGTCCGCGCGCGAACATCGGCTCGATCTCGCAGCTCGCCGACAGGTGCTTGCGGATGTGCGCAAGGTCGTCGTCCTTGCAGGCGGCGTTGACGACGACCAGCAGATGATCGCCGGTCGAGGTCACCATCAGGTCGTCGAGGATTCCGCCGCTCTCGCTGGTGAATTGCGTGTAGCGCTGCTGGCCGGGACTCAGGCCGGCGATATCGCCCGGCACCAGGGTCTCGAGCGCCTTGGCCGCGCTCTGCGTCGGCTTTGCCGTCAGCCGGATCTGTCCCATGTGCGAGACATCGAACAGGCCGGCCGCCGTGCGGGTTTGGGCATGCTCGGCCAGGATTCCGGTGGGATACTGCACGGGCATCTCGTAGCCGGCGAAGGACACGAGTCGCGCACCGAGTTCCTGATGCAGCGCATGCAACGGCGTGCGCTTGAGAGGGCCGGCGGTGGGTTCACTCAAGACGGTCTCCACAGAGTCGCGTTATCCCGACGCAAGGGCTGCGCCGTTCGCGACCCCCTCTGTCCGGAGACCTGAAAGATTCGGCCATTGAGCGCCTTCCAAAACGCGCGACGGCCTTACTTCGTCGGTGGGCGGCCCTTGAGGCGCCGCCACTTTCCAGAGACCCAATCCCCCTGCGGTCCGTTTGCCTGAGAGTTTCCGGGGCCGGTTGCTCCTTCGGCGCCGCTTCGAAAAGCGGTCTCTTCCACGGGGTTCGTCTGAGTGGGCCGACCTTAGAAGGCGCCGGCGATTCCGTCCACCGTGATAACGCACCTCTTGAAATTGAGCAGTCGCTCACTTAATATGAGTACTTGCTCACTTTGAGGAGGGCATCATGCATATCGAGAAGGCGTTGTTCATTTACCTGCTGCTCGAGAGCCTGGCCGAGACTGAGGACTGGGTGATCGACTGGCGCTGGCTGTCGGACCTTTCATAGCCCGTCGGCGCCCCCTAGACTGGCTCGATGGGGAAGGCCGAGGAAACCAAGGCGCGGGTCGAGCGCGCCGCGCTCACCTTGTTCGTAGCGCGCAGCGTTGCCGAGACGACGACGAAGGAGATCGCCATGGCGGCTTCGATCGCCGAGGGCACGATCTACCGCTACTTCCCCAGCAAGGAGCAGCTCGCTCTCGACCTCTTCCTCGGCCATCACCGTGCGCTGGCCGAGGCCCTGACCGCAGCGCACAAGCCTTCCAAGGATCTCAAGGCAAAGATCGACGCGATCGTGCGCTGCTATTGCGACTGGGCCGACCGCGACTGGACCCTGTTCGCCTATCATCTGCTGAACCAGCACTCGTTCCTGATCCAGGTGCCCGACGGCACGCCCAACCCGGTGAATGTCGTGCGCGAGGTGATCAGCCAGGCGATGAAGGCGGGCGAGATCCCGCGTCGCAACGCCGACCTCGCTGCCGCCGCCGCCATCGGCGTCGTCATGCAGCCCGCGACCTACAAGGTCTATGGCCGCTTCACCGGCGCCCTTTCGGCTCACGTCCGCTTCTTCGCCGACGCCGCCTGGGCAGTGCTGTCGGTCAAGGAGAAGTGAGCAGCTTCGCTAGGGAAGACGGCGTCTATTGCCGCGCAAGGGCCGTGAACGCGTCGCGGAAGGCGTCGCGCGATCCGGCGAGGCCCGTTTCGTTGAAGATGTCGGCGGTGAGAGACTGCACCGAGCTCTCGTCCACCCGGACGCCGTTGTCCTGCAGAAACCTGCGCGCCGCCGCAACCGCCTCGTCCATCGCCCCGCCCTTCTTGTAGAGCCGGTAGTAGTCGGGATGCCCGCCGCGGCCCAACGCTTCGGCAAGCACGTCGGTAAAATTCACGACCTTCAGCGGGTAGATCACCTCCGCACCGGAAAGCGCGCGATGGCAGGAATGATACATCGTGACGATCGTGTCGGCGCCTTCTGCGACGGCACCCTCGGCCAGCGCGCGATGGATCGCCTGCTCGCGGTCCTTGAATTTCGCGGCCTGCCCGCCGCAGGCATAGGAGAAACCCGAGTCCTGCGGCAGCTCGACCAGTTCGAGATTCGGCACCGCCTTCAGCAGGGTGGCGATGCTCGCCAGCGTCGCGCCGATGCCGAGATGCTCATGGATCACCACCCGGCGCCTGGGCTGATCGGGCCGGAAGCGCGCCTTCAACGCGTCGAGGTTGGCCGCGAGGAACTCGCTGACATGGCCGAGATCGAACGATGCCGGCTCGACCGCCTGCTCCAGCTCGTCGAAGTTCTTGGTGCAGGTCGGACACCAGGTCAGCACCTTGGAGGCGCCCGACTGGCCGAAACGCTGGAAGGTGCGATGCCCCATCCGCTCGTAGGTCGGCAGATCGGCTTCCTGGAACTGGTAGACGCCGCAGCAATGGGCGGTGCCGCCGACGACGTCGAAGTCGAGTTCGAGCGCGTCGAGGATATCCATCACATTGAGCACGATATGAGGCGTGCGCAGCACGTTGCAGCCCGTATAGAAGAGAACGTCCGCACTGCGCTTTTCCGCGGGTGCCAGGATCCTCTGCAGGGTCTCCGACGGAAGCTGCATGCTGGCCAGCAAGCGCACCGCCTGCGCCATGTGGCGGAATCGGCTCGCCGCCGCCGTCGCGCCTTCCGAGCGGGGCCGCGCCGATTCGAGCGCCTTCATCTTGGCGATCGTCACCCATTGCCGAACGTTGATGTCTTCGGGACAGGCGTCGGTGCAGCGCGCGCTCCCGTCGCAGGCATCGAGCCACTTCATCAGCCCCTTCGCCGCCGGACCCCCGCGGGTCAGCGAGGAGAGTTCACCTACCCGCGCCTTCGCCTCGCCAGCATCGAGCCCGATCTCGCGGGCTGTGGGACAGACCTCGAAGCAGTTGCCGCAGCCCGTGCAGCGATCCGCCGCTTCCGCCGCCAAGGCCTCAAGCCGATCCGCATAAGCACTCACGGGACCCTCCTCGTGTTATGCACATTCTAGCGTTTCGACGCCGGCCGAAACATCCGCCCAATGGACGACATTAGCTTGGGTCGGGCCCAAATGGAGACCGCCATGACCGTCACCTGCGCGATCCGCTATGTCATCGATCCGTTCAAACGCGATGCCTTCGAGACCTATGCCCGCAACTGGCTCACCATCATCCCGGCCTGCGGCGGTGATCTGATCGGCTATTTCATGCCGCACGAAGGCACCAACAACATCGCCCACGCGCTGATCTCGTTCGAGAGCCTCGCGGCGTATGAAACCTATCGCACGCGACTCAAGGCAGACGCCGCGGCGATGGCCAACTTTCGCTTCGCCTACGAGCAACGGTGCATCCTGGTCGAGGAGCGCACCTGGCTGGCGCCGGTTACGGGCGAGTGACTACCGCCCCAAGCGACGATTGTAGTCGAGTTCCTGCTGAGAGGGCTTCAGGCCGACGGCGATACGGTAGCCGCCGAGATCCGAGACATTCGCGAAAGGTAGAGTGACGGCCATCTCTTCCTGGGACAGACCGCGCGGGTTCGCGGCGCTGAGCTTGTAGTCTGCGAGCTGATCGCTGCCCTGGACGATCCTGCCGTTGGCGTCGAGCACGCGTACGAAGAACGGCACGCGCGTCACGCCGGCTCCGACCGAAGGGCCGGCATTCACGGCAATGCGCATGACGACATCGACTTCTAGCTTGTTGCGACCCATCTGGCACTTCGTGCCGGCATTGACGAGGGATGCTTCGAACATGACGTCACGCGGATCGCGCCCGGCACCCTCTTTGAAGCGGGTGAGGCTCTGGGCGTCCTGCACCGTGAGCGGCGGCGGACAAAAGGACGCCGCCTGCTGGTCCCTGCCCGAGCCGCCGCAGCCCGCCAGCGCCAAGCCGGCGAGCGCGAATGAGGCGAATTTTCCGATGGTCATGCCGGTATCTAGGCCAATGCCTTGTGGGTGCCGTCGCAAAGTGGCTTCTTGCTCGTCTGCTTGCACGCACAGAGCCAATAATCGCCGGACTTTTCGGCAGTGTACTTCATCGGCGTGAGGCCGGTCCCTTTGTGGCTACCGTCGCAGAAAGGCTGTTTCTGGCTCATTCCGCAGGCACACCACCAGTAGTCCTTGCCTGCCTCCAGCGCCATCTTGATGGGCGCCTTGGCCGCGACGACCGGCTCGCTCATGTTGTTTCCCCGTTGCGTTGCCGTTCGACTCTAGGCAATGGTCCGCTAGCCTGCAAGCCAGCGGGCCGGCCCGCAGCACAATCGTTGTTCATGACCCTCGCCAAGAAGCCGCTTACGATCCTGCTCGCGAGTCCGCGCGGCTTCTGCGCGGGGGTCGATCGCGCGATCCAGATCGTCGAGCGCGCCCTCGCCCGCTATGGGCGACCGGTCTATGTCCGGCACGAAATCGTCCACAACCGCTTCGTGGTGGAAAGCCTCGAAGCCAAGGGCGCGATCTTTGTAGATGAGCTCGATGAGGTGCCAGACGACCGCCCGGTGGTCTTCTCGGCCCACGGCGTCCCGAAATCGGTGCCGGCCGAGGCATCCCGTCGCAACCTGCTCTTTGTCGATGCCACCTGCCCGCTGGTCTCCAAGGTTCACCGCGAGGCCGAACGTCACGCCGACTCGGGTCGCAGCGTCATTCTGATCGGCCATGCCGGCCATCCCGAGGTGATCGGCACCATGGGTCAGCTGCCCGAAGGCAAGGTGCTGCTGGTCGAGGACGTGGCGCAGGCCCGGGCGCTCGACGTGCCCGACCCGGGTAACCTCGCCTATGCCACTCAGACCACCCTATCCGTCGACGACACGACGGCGATCGTGGCTGCCTTGCGCCGTCGGTTCCCCGCGATCCAGGGTCCGAAGATGGAGGACATCTGCTACGCGACCACCAACCGGCAGGCTGCGGTCAAGGCGATCGCCGAGCGTTGCGACGCGCTGGTGGTGATCGGCGCACCCAACTCATCCAACTCGATGCGCCTCGTCGAAGTCGCAGCGAACTACGGTTGCGCGAAGTCGCGCCTGGTGCAGCGTGCCGCCGACATGGACTGGGAGTGGCTGGGCGCTGCCAACAGACTAGGCATCACCGCCGGCGCCTCCGCGCCCGAGCTCCTGGTCGACGAGCTGATCGCCGCCTGCCGCCTGCGCTACGACGTGACGGTCGAGGAAGTACGAACCACTGAGGAAAGCTTGGTCTTCAAGCTGCCCCGCCAGCTGGTAGCCTGATGGCCGTCTACACGGAAGTCAGCGACTCGGAGCTCGAGGCCTTTCTCGCCGACTATGACATCGGCTGCGCGGTCTCGTTCAAGGGCATTGCCGAAGGCGTCGAGAACACCAACTACGTGCTGACCACGGAGCGCGGCCAGTACATGGTCACCTTGTACGAAAAGCGCGTCGACCCGCGCGACCTGCCGTTCTTCCTCGGCCTGATGGACCATCTTGCGGAGCGCGGCATCAACTGCCCGCGGCCGATCCACGCCCGCGACGGCAACGCGCTGCGCACGCTTGCCGGCAAGCCCGCCGCTATCACCAGCTTCCTTCAGGGCATGTGGCCGCGCCGCATGACGGTTCATCACTGCGGTGCCGTCGGCGAGGCCCTTGCCGGTTTCCACCTCGCCGGTCGCGACTTCGCCCTCGAGCGGCCCAATGCGCTGTCGGTGGCCGGCTGGCGGCCGCTGTTCGAGGGTTCGCGTCGCCACATCGCACCGGAACTCGACCGCGAGCTGGCGGGCGAGCTCGAGTTCTTCGAGGAGAACTGGCCCACGGCGCTGCCCGCAGGCGTCATTCATGCCGATTTGTTCAACGACAATGTCTTCTTCCTGCATGAGCGCCTGTCGGGGATCATCGACTTCTATTTCGCCTGCAACGATTTCCTCTCCTACGACCTGGCGATCTGCCTCAATGCCTGGTGCTTCGAGCCGGACAACGCGTTCAACGCGACCAAGGCACGGGCGTTGCTCCAGGCGTACGACAAGGTCCGCCCACTCGGTGACGACGAGCGCCAGGCGATGCCGATCCTGGCACGCGGCTCGGCGTTGCGCTTCATGCTGACGCGGCTCTACGACTGGGCGCACACGCCGCCCGACGCGCTGGTCAAGCGCAAGGACCCCAAGGAGTATCTTGCAAAGTTGCGCTTTCATCGCAGCGTGGGATCGCTCGCGGACTACGGCCTGTGAGCGAGCATCCGGAGGTCGAGCTGTTCACCGACGGCGCGTGCAGCGGCAATCCCGGGCCCGGCGGGTGGGCGGCAATCCTGCGCATGGGAGAGAAGGAGCGCGAGCTGTCGGGCGGTGAAACGCCGACCACCAACAACAAGATGGAGCTGATGGGTGTGATCGCCGGTCTCGAAGCGCTCAAGCGACCGTGCACCGTGCGGATCCATACCGACAGCAAATACGTGATGGACGGAGCCACCAAGTGGATCCACGGCTGGAAGCGAAACGGCTGGCGAACCGCCGACAAGAAGCCGGTGAAGAACGTGGAACTATGGCAGCGCCTCGCCGCGGCAAGCACGCCGCACAAGCTGCACTGGACCTGGGTGAAGGGCCATAGCGGCCACGTCGAGAACGAACGCGCCGATATGCTGGCTCGCCACGAGATCGCAAAGCTTCGTTCGTCACCGCGGGCCTAGCCCGCCAACCTATCCGCGAATTTCTTCATGTTTCCCGTGTCGCGCATGACGTCCGCGACACGCCAAAATTCACATCACGTCCGATTGCCTTGCGCTGGAACCGGTCGCTTCTCGGCGGGCTTTTCATACGCCAGATCGAACATCTCTTGCGAGCCGTCACACGGGTTGTCGCCTCCGACCAGGCGCCAGACCTGCGACTTTCCGGAGCGCCGAAAATGCAGCAAGCCGCCCACCTTGCAGGCCGCACCGTTCTGCACCTTGGCGACGCGGAAGGCGACCTCTCCTCGAATGTAGACATTGTTGGCAGCGATGCGCTCGACCACGCCGTCGATCGCAACCCAGTCGCCTTCAGTACCGGGAGCCACGCTCTCCAGACGGCCCTTTATCGTCCACAGCGCACCCTGCTTGCTGATGCTCGCAACGCCAGGTTTGGCGCCCTTGATCTTGGCATAACGGCCCCAGACCATCTTGGTGGCATTGGCAAAAAGTTGCGCCTCGGCCTCTGACTCCACCGCGGTCCGGGTCGGCGCCGCCTGCCCGCTGGCCAAGGGGGAGGAGAGGTTGCCGAGCGGCGCGCCCTTCTCGACCGTCGGCGCCTGCAAAGGGGGCGGCGCAGGATAGTAAGGCGACGGAGCCTGAGTCGAAGTGGTACCGGCCGGCGGCGTCTGGGCGAGGGCCGTCCCGGCCAGGATCAGGAGGGCGAGCGAAAGGGCGATGCGTTGCATTGACTTTGCTCTTAGCGGACGGACCCGCAGCTTGCTAGGGCTTGGGAGGACGATTGGCCACAGGCGCGGCCTCCGCCCCGGGCTGCTCGCCGCGCAGACCGAGCTGCGCTCGCTTGGCGGCGTCCGAACCCGGCGGGACGACCTTCAAGACCTTGGTAAAATCAGTGTTGGCCCCAGTGCGGTCGCCGCGAGCCAGCAGCGCGAAGCCGTGTTCGAGCAGCGCTTCCGAATGATCCGGTGCGCGCTTGAGCGCAAGATTTGCGTCGGCCAGCGCCTTGGCAGCATCCCCGGCGTTGCGCCATGCAGCCGCGCGCAGCACGAGAAACTCGACCTTGTCGGGCTGGATCCGTAGTGCGCTGTCGAAGTCGGAGATGGCGCGCGGCCAGGAACGCATGGCGGCATGGCTCAATCCGCGGTCGATATAGAGATCGGCATCGGCTGGCTTGAGTTGCAGGGCGCGGCTCTGTGCGGCAGCGGCATTCTCCGCCTGGTTCGCCTCCAACCAGGCCTGCCCCGCCTGCACCAGCAGCTCCGCGCGCACCCCCGGCCGGTCCGTGCCCATATCGCGCTCGATCATTTCGAGCTGGGTCGCGGCCGCCACGAACCTGCCGCTCTCGAACATCGCGATCGCGACGCAGTGACGGGCACCGAGGCCGCCGCCCTCCGCCTTCCATTTCTCCGCCAAAGGCAGCGCCTTCAGCGGTTCGCTCCGCGCGAGCTGCATGCATTCGGTATAGCGCCGCAGATGATTGGGGGCTTGAGCGAAAGGGTCGACTTTCTGTGCGAAAGCGGGCATCGCGCCTGCAGTCAGGGCCAGCGAGAGGATCGCGCGCAAGAACAACATGGTTGAAATGAACCTCGCGACGGCGTTCCTGACAAGATGACCAAAAAGCTTTTCATTTTCGGCCTGGGCTACAGCGGCCTTGAAATCGCCCGGCTCGCAATGGCGGAGGGCTGGAACGTGGCCGGCACGATCACGAGCGCCGAGAAGGCCGAACGCCTCGCCGCCGAGGGAATCGACACCCATCTGTTTGATGGCACGGCGTCGTTCTCTGCACGCGCGCTCGACGACGCAAGCCACGTTCTCTGCACGATTGCCCCCGGCACCGCGGGGGATCCCGTGCTCAGAACGGATTCGGTGCGAGGACGCGGCGTGCGCTGGCTCGGGTATCTCTCGACAACCGGCGTCTATGGTGACCACGACGGCGGCTGGGTCGACGAGACGACGCCCTCCCGCCCCGACCAGCCCCGCAGCATCGAGCGGCTGGCAGCGGAGCGCGTCTGGCAGGCCATGGACGCCACGATCTTCCGCTTGCCCGGAATCTACGGGCCGGGCCGCAGCGCTATCGATCGGGTCAAGGCCGGTACCGCGCAACGCATCGACAAACCCGGCCAGGTTTTCTCGCGCATCCATGTCGCGGACATCGCGGCAGCGGTGCTCGCAGCGATGATGCGTCCCTCGTCCGGCAGGATCTACAACGTCGCCGACGATCTGCCGGCGTCGAACAGCGAGGTGATCGCCTATGCCTGCGAGCTGCTCGGCGTGCCGATTCCACCGATTATTCCATGGGCTGAAGTCGCGCCCACGATGAGCGCAATGGCGCGCTCCTTCTATGCCGAGAATCGACGGGTGCGAAACGAGCGCCTCAAGCACGAGCTCGGTGTCACGCTGCGCTATCCGACCTATCGCGAAGGCCTGCGCGCAATTGCCGACGCGTCCTAGCGCGGGAGAGGCATATCAAGCTCCTCGACGGTTGCGATCAGGCGCGCGATATCTGCCGGGGTGCTGAGGCGATGATCGCCGCCCTTGACGAAGGTTGTCACGACCTCGGGCGCTTCGAGGTGCTGCGCGATCTGCAGCGAATATTCCCACGGCACGTCGGGATCGCTCTGTCCGTGCAGCAGCCGCACCGGGCAAGGCAACGCGAGCTTCTTGTCGAGCACCAAGTGGTTGCGCCCCTCCTCGATCAGCTTCCAGGTGAAGACCGAGGGCTCTGGCGAATATTGAGACGGTCGCACCAGTCGGCCCTCGCGCTGCAGCAGAACGCGATCCTCCGGCGACAGCTTGGTCAGGAGCATGCGCTCGGTGAAATCGGGCGCTGCCGCGATCAGCACCAAACCCGCGAGACGTTCGGGACGCTCGCGCGCGACCAGCAGCGACAGCCATCCGCCCATGCTCGATCCGACCAGCACGAGCCTGCCCGTGGTCAGCGCGTCGATCGCCGCGAGCGAATCGTCGAGCCAGCGGCCGATCGTGCCGTCCTCGAACCGACCCGACGACTGGCCGTGCCCGAGATAGTCGAAGCGCAAATAGGCCCGGCCGGTGCGGCGCGCCCAATCCTCCAGTGCGACTGCCTTGGTGCCCGTCATGTCCGAGCGGAAGCCGCCCAGGAAGGCCACCGTCGGCTCTCGGCCCTCGGTCCTGGCGTACGCCACCGTGTTGCCGTCGGGGCGGGCCAGCCGCTGCACCCTATCTCCATCGCTCATGGCGTGATACCTGCCACAGCCGTGTCTCCTCCGCATCTGCTTCAGATCGTACCGTCCCTCGCCGGGGGCAGCCTTGCCCGCACCACCCTTGACGCAGCGCAGGCCGTGATCGCAGCCGGCGGTTCGGCGACCGTCGCGTCGGCCGGCGGCCTGCTGGTACCCGAGCTGCTGCGCCTGCGCGGCAAGCACCTTGACCTGCCGGGCTCCAGTAATCCGTTGTGGGCGCGGGTCTCGCTGCCAGCGCGACTCTCCGTGCGTCTGGGGGGCGCCAATGTGACCGTCGTGCAGGGCCGCACACCCGCGACGGTGTGGGTGGCGCGGGCGCTGGCGCGACGGCTCGGCGTCAAGAGCATCGCCACCTTGCACCGGCCGTTCGTCGGCGAGAGCGCGACCGACCGCTTTGTCGAGCACCGACAGGCCCGCGCCGACGCGCTGATCGCGGTGTCGGACCATGTCGCGCGCGACGCCCTTGCCCGGATGCCCTCGACTGCCGACCGGCTCGAGACCATCGAGCCCGGAATCAATCTCGATCGGTTCAATCCGGCGGCAATCCGCGTCGACCGCATCATCCGGCTCGCCGCCGATCTGCGCATTCCGGACGGCCGTCTGGTCGTGCTCTGCGCCACACGCATGGGTCGCGGTCGCCTGGCTCTGATCGAGGCGATCAAGCGGCTGGGGCGCGACGACGTGTTCTGCCTACTGCTCGGAGCAGACGGCACCCCGACAGCCTTCGAAAAGGAACTTGAGCGCGCCATCCTGCAGGCCGAGCTCCAGGGCCGCGTGCAACTCGGTCCGTACGTAGAGGATATGCCGGCCGCCTACATGCTTGCCGACGTCGTGGTCGCGACTGGCGGGCTGCAACAGGGATTCAGCCGTGCACTGATCGAGGCGCAAGCAATGGGGCGGCCGGTTGTCGCCGTCGCGGGCAGCGGTGCCGCGGAGGCGGTACGTCCGGGCCTTACCGGGTGGCTTGCAACCGACGGCGACGCCGCGTCACTGGCTGGGGCCATCGAAAGCGCCCTCTCGCTGACGGCCGAGCGCCGCGGCGAGCTGGCCCACGCCGCGCAGGAGCACATGCGTGAACGCTACGCGCTCGCGCAGGGCAATGCGCGCCTGCTGGCACTCTACGAACGTCTGTCCGACACCGGAGGCTGACCGTGCTGATTTCGCGCCAGGCGCTCGTTGCGCTGCTCCTCGTCGCGGCGCAGCCGCTGCAGGCGCAGCTGTCCGGACCGCCGTCAGGCGGACCCACGGGCCAGTTCTTGGGGCCCCCGACCGGCAATGCCGGCGACTTCCTCGGCGTCTGGACCCTTACGTGGTCGGGCCCCATGGGCACGAATTGCCCCTGCCGCGGCACCCTGACCATCTCCGTCAACAGCAACGGCGACCTCCAAGGCATCTGGAAGACGAATGGAACCGGCGCGACGCTGACCGGCTCCGTTGGCTATAATCAGGATGTCTGGACCGGACGCTTCGCCCAGCCTGATGACGCGGATTTCCCGATCCGGGGTCATTTCCGTCTCGAATCGCGCGGCGCGCGTAACCTGACGGGGTCCTATCAGCCCGACGGCACGGCCATTCCGTTCAGCTGGAGCGGCACACGGCAGTAGAGCCGACTTGACGGAAATGGCCGGCGCCTCTATCTCCGGGCCATGGACCGGTTGTTTTTCCCCGCTCCGACGACACTGACCACCGTTCGAACTTGATTCGGCCGGGCGCGAGCCTTTGTGCCGCCTCCCGGTCTCTGTCCGCCGACGCGCAGCGTCGGTCGGTTGGCCGTGTTCGAATTCTTCTTTTCAGGTGGTTCCCATGATCAATATCTCCTTGCCGGACGGTTCGGTCCGAAAGTTCGACAAACCGGTGAGCGGCGCCGACATCGCTGCCTCGATCGGCCCCGGCCTCGCCAAGGCGGCGCTCGCCGTGAAGGTCGACGGCGAGATGATGGACCTTTCGACGGTCGTGGATCACGACGCCAGGATCGGCATCGTGACGTCGCGCGATCCGGAAGCGCTCGAGCTGCTGCGCCACGATGCGGCGCACGTGCTCGCCCAGGCCGTGCAGGAGCTCTATCCCGGCACGCAGATCACGTTCGGCCCGTCGACGGAGGAGGGCTTCTACTACGACTTCGTGCGCGACCAGCCGTTCTCGCCGGAGGACTTCGGCAAGATCGAGCAGCGCATGGCCGAGATCGTCGACCGTGACCTGCCGATCACGCGCGAGGTTTGGGACCGGCAGAAGATCAAGCAGTACTTCGTCGATCACGGCGAGAAGTTCAAAGCGGAATGGGCTGACGAGCTGCCGAAGGACGAAGAGATCTCGGTATACAAGCAGGGCGAGTGGCTCGACATGTGCCTGGGCCCGCACCTGCCTTCGACGGGCAAGCTTGGCAAAGCGTTCAAGCTGACGAAGGTGTCGGGCGCCTATTGGCGCGGCGACAAGAACAACGCCCAGCTGCAGCGCGTCTACGGCACGGTGTTCTTCTCCGACAAGGACCTCAAGGCCTACCTCCGTCGCATCGAGGAAGCGGAGAAACGCGACCATCGCCGGATCGGCAGGGAGATGCATCTCTTCCATCAGCAGGAAGAGGCAGCCGGCATGGTGTTCTGGCACCCCAAGGGCTGGACGTTCTGGCGCACGATCGAAGGCTACCTCCGGCGCAAGCTCGAGGCCGGCGGCTATGTCGAGGTGAAGACGCCACAGCTCGTCGACCGCAAGCTGTGGGAGGAATCGGGCCACTGGGAGAAGTTCCGGCAGAACATGTATCTCGCCGAGAACGAGGAGGGCCTGAAGGAATTCATGGGACATGGTGCGACGGAAGGCGAGAGCCGTGTCTTCGCGCTGAAGCCGATGAACTGCCCCTGCCACGTGCAGATCTTCAACCAGGGCCTTCGCAGCTATCGCGAGCTGCCTCTGCGCATGGCCGAGATGGGGTCGTGTCATCGCTTCGAGCCGTCGGGCGCCCTGCACGGCATCCTGCGCGTGCGTAATTTCACGCAGGACGATGCCCACATCTTCTGCACGGAAGCCGACATCGAGAGCGAGACGATCCGATTCTGCGGGCTGCTGGGCGAGATCTATCGCGACCTGGGCTTCCCGGATTATTTCGTGAAGTTCTCCGACCGCCCGCCGGTGCGCGCCGGCTCCGATGCCGTATGGGACCAGGCAGAGGGCGCGTTGCAGTCCGCCTCGAAGGCGGCCGGCCTCGACCTGATCCTCAATCCGGGCGAGGGCGCGTTCTACGGACCCAAGCTCGAATTCGTGCTGCGCGACGCCATCGGCCGCGACTGGCAGTGCGGCACGCTCCAGGTCGACTTCGTGCTGCCCGAGCGGCTCGGCGCGGAATATGTGGCGGAGGATGGTACGCGCAAGCGCCCGGTCATGCTGCATCGCGCAATCTTCGGCAGCTTCGAGCGCATGATCGGCATCCTGATCGAGCACTATGCCGGCCGTTTCCCGCTCTGGATGGCGCCGACGCAAGCGGTGGTGGTCACGGTCGTGAACGATGCCGACAGCTATGCCAACGAGGTTGCCGCGAAACTCCGGGCGGCCGGCATGCGCGTCGAGACCGACGTCCGCAACGAGAAGATCAACTACAAGGTTCGCGAGCATTCGCTGGCCCACGTGCCGCTGATCCTCGCGGTCGGCCGGCGCGACATGGAAAACCGGACGGTGGCTGTGCGCCGTTTGGGCTCGGAAAAGCAGGAGGTCCTTGAATTGGGGGCCGCCGTCACTACACTTTCAGCCGAGGCGCGGCCGCCCTTCTAGGACGGTTGCAGCCTCGTATCCGCCCTCGCAAGGGCTCAGCCAGAGGAGAAGCAAGCCATAGCTCGACCTGCACAACAGAGCGCGCCGACCAAGGATGGTCCGCGCGTCAACCATGAGATCAAGGCGCCGCAAGTCCGCCTGATCGATGAAAACGGCGACATGGTCGGTGTGCTGAGCACACGCGAGGCGATTGAAATGGCCGAGGAGGCCAGCCTCGATCTGATCGAGATTTCGCCCAACGCCGTTCCGCCAGTCGCCAAGATTTCCGACTACGGCAAATACAAATACGAGGCGCAGAAGAAAGCGCACGAGGCCCGGAAGCACCAGAAGGTGATCGAGGTCAAAGAGATCAAGATGCGCCCGAACATCGATGAGCACGACTACGAGGTCAAGATGCGGGCGATGAAGCGGTTCATCGAGGAGGGCGACAAGGTGAAAGTCACCCTGCGCTTCCGCGGCCGCGAGATGGTCCACGCCAACCTCGGCATGGAGGTGCTGAATCGCGTACGCGGCGAGATGGACCCGGTGACCAAGATCGAGTCGATGCCGCGCATGGAAGGCCGGCAGATGGTCATGGTGCTGGCACCGAAATAGTCGCCGCCTGGGGGAGGGAACCGGCGGCAAAGGCAGGTTCCAAGCACCCGCACCTCATGGGTAGCGCTTCGCGGAAACGGTGTCGCTAGCCGTCATACTGGTTGGGAGCAGCAGAGCTTGTACTCTGACGGCGTCCCGTCGCGACCCGTGACAAACCTCCGTAGTCCAGGATTTCGATGGAGCTGCGTCGCGAGCGGATCAGGTGCTTTCCTTCCAGGACGTGCAATGCGACCGTGATCCCAGAGCGCCGCACCGCCATAAGCCTCGACAGGGCCTGATGCGTTATTGTCAGCTGTCGCGAGCCCATCCGCAGGGAGTGCATCAGCAGGCGCCGTGCCAGTCGTTGCTCGATGGTGCCGTTGGCCGTCGTGAGTGTGGTTTCCACGATCTCGGCGAGGTAGGCGCGGACTGCGGCGAGCAGTTGGGCCCGCAATTCCCGGCGAGTGTCCATCAGCTCCGACAGCGCGCCGGCCGGTATGCGCCAAGCCTCCCCCGGAGCCTGGACTACCATCTCGATAGAGTCACTTCGCTCCGCATCCATGACGCTCTCGAGACCCACCACTCCATCGCTCCCGATCAAGGCGATTTCGATGACCTTGCCGTGAGCACAGGCTGACAATGACACCACTCCCGACGTGGGGAAGTAGACGTGCGACACAGGCTGTCTTGCCGTGGCCAGGACCGAGCCGGCCGTGAGCCGCAGATGCTCGGCCTTCGAGCCGAAACATTCCCGGTCCAGCGGCGAGAGACGATCCAGAATCTGATTGCCCCAGCCGGAGCTCGTGTTCGCCGCCGATTGCGCCAGACCTGCGAGCGCGATCCTGAATTCGCGGCCGTCGATCGGCTTCTGCAGCCACGGCGCCTTCCGGAATTGCGCCGGCATGGGATAAAGCCGGTCGTAGCCGGCGAGGAACACGAACGGTATGTCGCGTTTGGCAAGCTGCTCGCAGATCGGAAAGCTCGCCGCGCCGTGCAGGTCGATATCGACGACGGCCGCATCGACGGCGTTGTCGCGGACAAATTCTAATCCGCTCTCCACACGCCCTACGGGGCCCATGAGCTCGTACCCATGCTCGACGACCATGTCGCCGACTGCCTGCGCGATCAGGTCGCTGTCCTCGACCACGAGGATGCGAGGCTTGCGAGGCTCTTGACGAGTCTGCATCGGAAATCCTTCAGGCAAGGGGGGAAGATGACAATTACGCTCGCGTAAACGACGCGCGCGCCTAGCATGTCTCAGGGCGAGCGGGCGTTCCCTATCAACCACGAACGTGGCGTATTTCAGCCATTTGCCAACAATGTCTTGCAAATAGTCGCGACGAGGGCTCTCTCATCAACCGCTTGTGGCACGATGAGAGAGTGGTCGAATACTCGTGGAATAGCGGAAAAGTCGAGGCCCTGGAGGCACAAGGAGCGGGACCGACGACGTCAAGCCATGTCAAGCCATGTCAAGCCATGTCAAGCCATGTCAAGCCATGTCAAACCATGCCAAGCCAACGGACCGCTTATGTACTCGGCAACCGGAAAGTCGCTCTCGACCAGCAGCTCCGGTCCGGAGCGCTCGCCCGGGCATGGCGGCATTTGGATCTACTCCTCCGCGTCAGGCGTGCGTCCCTTCTTTCGACACAGGGAACTCCAGAGTCCAACGCAGCCATCGCCCGTGGGCTGCAGCTCTATCGCGCGGCATCTCGTAATCGATGTCCGCGCATGATCGAAATTCCAAGCCGAAGCCGCTCGTAGCGCACACGTCAATCAGCTTCCCGATTCTTCTCTCGACTCCAGCCTCACCTATCTCTCCGAGGCTTTCCCTAGGGCTTGCCACGAGACGACGCCCCCCCCCCTCACCCGTCGCGAGAACGCCCGAACCTGACCGCTCTCGAGCGCACTCGCGGAAACCGATCACGATCCCCTCCGGGCTTGGGAGGACCTACAGCAATTAGATACTCGCATCCCAACGGCATCAGGCCAGTAAACGCCCGACGACGTCAAATGTCCGACAACTAATCAGGCGGCCATTTCACGGCATGTAGGAGCCACCGTTTACGTGCAGCACCTGGCCTGTCATGGCGCACGAGTCGCTGGATGAAAGGAAAACCGCCGTGCGCGCAATCTGATCGGGCGTGAGCATCCTGCCGCCCAGCGGGATGGATTGGCGCGCCATCTCGATCAGCTCGGGATCGCTGTTGCCGTAGCGCGGTTGCGCGGTGTCGGTCAGGCCGGGCGCGATGGCATTGACTCGGATGCCGTGCGGCGCGAGCTCCAGCGCCAGGGCGCGCGTCATCGACACGACGCCGCCCTTGCTCGCACTGTAGTGCACACCGCGCACAGCGCCGCGCACCGATTGGGACGAAAGATTGATGATGGAGCCCGTCTTCTTCTCGGCTATCAGCGCCTTCGCCACGGCGATCGCGGCGAAGCAGCCGGCCTTGAGGTTGATATCGAGCACGAAATCCCAGTCGCTCTCGCGCATCTCGAGCAGCGGCACCCTCGGATAGACGCCGGCGTTGTTGACCAGAATGTCGGGTGTGCCGAGCTGCCGCGCCGTCTCGGCCACCATCATCTCGATGTCGGAGAGCTTCGAGACGTCGGCGCGGAACAGCGCCGCCTTGCAGCCGTTGTCTCGGACGCCCTGGGCGACGGATTCGGCTGCCTTCTCGTTGTCGTGCCAGGTGACGGCGACGTCGGCCCCGTCACCCGCCAGTGCCAGGGCGATAGCCGCACCGATCCCCTGCTGCGCTCCCGTGACGAGCGCAACTCTACCCTTCAGTTTCATGCCGACCCCCCGCTCAGATGATCTTCCGCGCCCGCAGGTCCGCAATTTCCGCGCCAGTGTAGCCAAGCTCGGTGAGCGCGGCCTCGTTGTGGTCGCCGAGCTCCGGCGCGATGCCCGGCTTCGCCGGCGTCTCGGAGAACCGCCATGGCGTGCCGTGCACCTTGAGCTTTCCGTGCCTGGGATGGTCGACGTAGGTGACGTGCCCGTTGGCGAGCACGTCGGGATCGTTCGACGCCTCGAGCATGGTGTTGATCGGCGCCGAGACGATGTCGGCCGCGCGCAGCCTGGAGACCCAATCGTCGCGCGTGCCTGTGGCAAACAGCTCGTCGAGCAGCGCCAGCAGCTCCTCGCGCCTGGCGTCGTTGTCGACGATCACGCCGAGATTGCCGAAGCCTCTCTCCTCGATCCTCTCGAGGAAGCCGAGCGAGGTCATGGCGTCCTTCCAGTCCTCAGGTCCGGTCAGCTGGAAGACCAGCGGCTTGCCGTCCCGGTCGTTGAACGAGGCGCTGATGCCCGCCCGCTCCGCGGTGCCCGTGACGCGGGCCTGGCCGGTCACCGGATTCTGGTTGCGCCACATGGTGGTGGTGAAGGTCCAGCCCAGCAGCCGCACCAGGGAGCCGAGCAGCGAGAGTTCGATCTTCTGGCCGATGCCGGTGGTGCGCGCGTAGGTCAGCGCGGCGAGCGCGCCGCCGAAGGCCAGCATGGCGGTCGATTCGTCGGCGACCGAGGCAATGCCCGTCCGCATCTTCTGGCCGGGCATGGAATAGGCCTCGGCGATGCCGCCCAGCGCCTGTGCCATCGAGTCGGTGCCGGGAAGATGACCGTTCGGGCCCTTGGTGCCGTAGCCGGAGATCGAAACGTAGACGAGCTTGGGATTGATCTTGCGCAGCTCCTCCCAGCCGAAGCCGTTCTTCTCGGCCGCACCCGGCCGGAAGTTCTGGCCGAAGATATCGGCCTTGGCGACGAGCTTGTGCAGGATGGCCCTGCCTTCGGGCGTCTTGAGATTGAGCGTGACGCTCTTCACGCCGCGATTGTTGGTCTCGAAGAAGGTGCTGCCCTTGCCGGGCAGCACGGTCATGCGGCGCGAGCCGTCGCCGCCGTCCGGCGTCTCGATCTTGATCACGTCGGCGCCGAGATCGGCCATCAGCATGTAGGGCACCGTGCCGGCCTGGGCGGTGGAGCAGGACACGACTTTTACGCCCTGCAGGGGGCCATGCGGCGGCTTCGACATCGACGCGTTCTCCTATTCGAACAGATGGCAGGCCACGGCGTGGCCCCGCGAGACCTCGCGCAGCGCCGGCTCGACCTGCGCACACTGCGGCATGACATACGGACAGCGCGTATGGAAGCGACAGCCGGACGGCGGATCGAGCGGCGACGGCACCTCGCCGGTAAGCTCGACCTCACCGGCCGCCTGACCCGGCCCGGCCACAAGCACCGCCGAGAACAGCGCCTTGGTGTAGGGATGGCGGACTTCCTCGAAGAGCGAGGCCGTCGGCGCCTGCTCGACGATCTTGCCGAGATACATCACTACCGTATGGTCCGCCATGTGGCGCACGGTGGCGAGATCGTGCGCAACCAGCAGGTAGGCGACGTTGTCCTGCGCCTGGATATCCTTGAGGAGGTTCATCATCTGCGCGCGGATCGACACGTCGAGCGCCGAGACCGGTTCGTCGAGCACGATGAGCTGCGGCCGCGAGGCGAGAGCAGCCGCCAGCGCCACCCGCTGGCGCTGCCCGCCACTGAACTCGTGCGGATACTGCTCGGCCTGCTCGGCCCGCAAGCCGACCTGCCGCAGAAGCTCGCGCACCCGTTCGGCGATCTGCGCCTTGTCGCCCCACGCGTTCACGATCAGTGATTCGGCGATGGTGCGGCCGACCTTCATGCGCGGATTGAGTGACGACCATGGATCCTGGAAAACCGCCTGCACCTTGGCGCGGTAGGCTCGCAGCGCGTCGCCCTGCAGGCCCTCGATCGGCTGACCGTCGAGCAGGATGCGGCCTTCGGTCGGCGTCTCGAGGTTGAGGATCATGCGCGATGTCGTGGTCTTGCCGCAGCCCGATTCGCCCACCAGGCCGAGCGTCTTGCCGGCGCCAATCTCGAACGAGACGTCGTCGACCGCCTTGATATGGCCGAGCACCTTGGTGAACAGGATGCCCTTGGTCAGGGCGAAGTGCTTGCGCACATGCTCGACGCGCAACAGGGGCGTTTCGGCGGTCACGACTGGAATCCTAGCGCACGCCGGTGAGGACAGCATCCGGCAACCAGGTGACGGCCTGGGGGAAATAGACGAGCAGCGCGACGACCACCAGCTGCAGACCGATGAACGGCCAGATTCCGATATACATGTGCCGGAGGGTAATCTCTGGCGGGGCGATGCCGCGCAGATAGAAGATCGACGGCGCCATCGGCGGCGTCAGATAGCCGGTCTGAAGCATGACGAGGAAGAGAACGCAAAACCACACCTTGTCGAAACCCGCCGCCTCGATGAGCGGGACAGTGATCGGGACTACCATCAGGATAATCACCAACGGCTCTAGCATGAAGCCGGCAATGAAGACGATGAACATGACCAGGAACAGCAGGCCCCAGCGGCCGACGCTGAAATCCCTCAGGAAATTCTGAAGCGTTTCCAGGCCACCCGAGCCGACGAAGACCGCTGCGAACATCTGGCCGCAGGCCACGATAGTCAGGATCATGGCAGTAATGCGGACTGTGCGCATGGTCGAATCCACCAGCACCGACCATGACAGCCGCCGATAGGCGAGCGCCAGCAGCACGGTGCCGAGCGCCCCCGTAGCCGAAGCCTCGGTCGGCGTGGCAATGCCGGCCATCATCGAGCCCAGAACGGCGATGATAACGACCACCGGCGGCACCAGCACCTGGACGGTCAACATCAACTTGGTGCCGAGGGGCGGCTCGTCAGGAGCACGTGGGATGCGCGGACCTGCCGCCGGGTCGACCGTGCACAGGGTCACGATATAGAGGATGTAAGCGATCGCCAGCATGAAGCCCGGGACGAACATGCCGAGGAGGATGTTGCCGACCGACGCGTTGGCGACCGGACCGATGACGACGGCCAGCACCGATGGAGGGATGATGGTGCCGAGCGAGCCGCCGGCACAGATCGTGCCGCTGATCAGGCTCTTGGAGTAGCCGTACTTCAACATGGCCGGGATCGCCAGCAGGCCGACCACCGTCTCGGTGGCGCCGACCACGCCGCTGGTCGCAGCGAAGATAACGCACATGACGACGGTGCCGACCGCCATGCCGCCCGGAATGCGCCGCGTCCACATATGGATGGCGTCGAACAACCGGGAGGCGATGCCGGACGCCTCGAACATGGCGCCCATGAAGATGAAGAGCGGGACTGCGGCCAGCACCTGAGCGGTCGCCACCTCCTCGATCTTCTGGATGAACTGGTATTGCAACCCTTCGAGGCCGAACGAGTGCAGGCCGAAGACCACCGCCAGCGCCATCATGGTGAGGGCTACCGGGAAGCCCGTGAGAATCACTGCGATGAGCGCCGGAAACATCCAGAGCGCGCTCATGCGCTACACTCCATGGGCATCGGTGGTTTCTTCCGGCGTCTCGAAGGGCCGGCCCACCAGCGCGGCAGCGCGCTTGATGATCTCGGCGGCGATCTGCACGGTGAAGATTGCGAAGCCGACCAGCAGAATCAGCTTGAACGGCCAGACGACCGGGTTCCAGCCGCCCGAGCCAGAGCGCTCGCCGGTCCGATAGGCCGTCAGGAAATGGTCGGCCAGCCCGTAGGTGATCCAGGCTACCGTGGGCAGGACGATCAAGGTTAGGCCGATCAGGTCGAAGATCCTGATGTGCCGCCGGGTCTGGCCGTTGTACAGCAGGTCGACCCGGACATGACTGTCGGTCGACATTGCGTAGGCGATCGATAGCACGAACGCCGACCCCATCAGCCAGGTGTTGAGATCGTTGCCCCACTCGGTCGGCGCATTCAGGACGTATCGTGCGACGACGTCGTAGAGCATCAGGACGACCAGGACGATCACCAGCACGGCGGCGATCGCCCCGAACAGGCGGCTCGCCGCGTCGACGCCGCGAACGAGGGCGCGCACTGCGCCTACCTGAACTCCGAGCGATATTGCGTGGAGCCCTTCCACCGCACCATGAAGGCGCGCTGACTCTCGACGACCTTCTTGAACCAGCCGCCCTCCGCTGCGATGTACTTGTCTTCCCACTCGCGGGTCGCCTTGGCGACGCCATCGACGTACCCTTGGTCGACGCGGATGATCTCGACGCCGTCCGCCTTCAGCTTCTCGAGCGCGTCTATGTCCATCATGTTGATGTTCATCCACGACTCGATGGTCGACAGCTTGGCTGCGGCCTCGACCAGCTTCTTCGTCGTCGGATCGAAGCCGTCCCACAGCGCCTTGTCGAAGATGCATTCCAGGACCGCGCCGGGCTGGTGGACGCCAGGCAGGATGACGTACTTGGCCACCTTGTGGAAACCGAGGCTGTAGTTGATGCCCGGGGTCGCCCATTCGATGGCATCGACGACGCCACGCTCGAGCGCCGGATAGACCTCGCCGCCCGCCAGGATGACCGTCGAGGCGCCCAGCGAATTGGCGATCTCGGCCCAGGCGCCCGATGTCCTCAGCTTGAGACCCTTGAGGTCCTCGAGCGTCCGCACCGGCTTGCGCGAGTGCATGTGAATTTCGTCCGAGTGGGAGCCGCAGGGCATTCCCACCACGCCAAACTTTTCCATGCGCCACTGGCGCCACATGTCGATGCCGCCACCAGCATAGATCCAGTGCAGCAGCGCCTCGGCCGGCGGTGACCCGACATAGCCGCCGAAAATCGCCGCGGTCTTGTCGATACCCCAGTCGTAGCCGGACCAGGTATGCCCGGCCGGCGCGACTTTCTTCTGCACCGACTCGGTGATCTTCAGCGGGCTACCGATCGTCCCCGCAGGGAAGATCTGGAACTTGAGCTTGCCGCCGGTCAGCGAATCGACCTGCTTGGAAAAGCCCTGGGCAAACTGCTCCAGATGCGGGCCGCCGGGCCACGAGGTGGCGGTTCGAACGGTCTGCTGCGCGCCGGCAGTGCCGCCAGCGAGAAACACCACCGCCGCTATCGCAGCGGCAATCCTGGACACTGGCATGTATTCCTCCCTCAGTCGTTTCTTGTCTTGTTACGCGGGGACCGGACTCATACGCAGGGCTTCACTTACGCTGACGGGCCAGATTGCAACCTGCAGACGACGTTGGCAACAAAGACCACGCCTCAGCCCGGCGTCACCTTCCAGCAGTCCGCCGTGTGCTCGTCGCCGACCCGGACACTGCCGGGATAGGCATCGAGGCAGCGCTGCTCGACCTGCGGGCAGCGCGAGGCGAAGCGGCAGCCGACCGGCAGGTTCATCAGCGACGGCGGCTGGCCCTCGATCGTGGTCAGCCGGCCGATCGGGCCGGTCATCTTCGGCACCGAGGCGATCAGCGCGCGGGTGTAGGGATGCGCCGGCGCCTCGAAGATCTGGCGCACGGGCCCGCATTCGACGATACGACCCGCATACATCACGGCGACCCGGTCGCACATCCGGCCGACGACGCCGAAATCGTGGGTGATGAACAGGATCGCCATCCCGGTCTCAGCCTGCAGGCGCTTCAGCAGCTTGAGGTACTGAAGCTGGATCGTGACATCGAGCGCGGTGGTCGGCTCGTCGGCGATCAGCACCTTGGGTTGGCCGCTGATGGCGATTGCGCCCACCACCCGCTGCTTCATGCCGCCGCTCATCTGGTGCGGATACTGGGCGATGCGCTGTTCCGGCGCGGCGATTTCTACCCGGCGCAACGCCGTCACGGCTTCCGCCATTATCTCGGCGCGTGGTGCCTTGTGCCGGCGCTGAATCGCCTCGCGCAACTGATCGCCGATCGTGAAGACCGGATTGAGCGAGGTCTGCGGATCCTGCAGCACCATCGAGATCTTGCGGCCGCGGATCTCGCGCATCTCCGCCGGCGAGCGCTCGAGGATGTTCTCGCCATCGAGCAGCACCTCGCCCTTGACGGTCTGGGCGCCACCCTTCGGCAGCAGGCGCATCACGGACAAGGCGGTCAGGCTCTTGCCGCAGCCCGATTCGCCGACCAACCCAAGCACTTCGCCCCGCCGCAGCGTGAAGCTCACGCCGTCGACCGCCTTGATCACGCCGCGGCGCAGGAAAAAGTGGGTGTGCAGGTCGCGGACTTCGAGGACGGTCTCCGTCATAGCTGGCGCAGCCTCGGGTCGAGGCGGTCGCGCAGCCAGTCGCCGAACAGGTTCACCGACAGCACCATCAGGGTGATCGCAATGCCCGGGATCAGCGCCACCCACCAGGCATCGGTCAGCCGCCCGCGACCCTCCGAGATCATCAGGCCCCAGGTCGGGGTCGGTGGCGGGATGCCGGCGCCCAGGAACGAGAGCGTCGCCTCGGCGATGATAACCACGCCAATGTTGAGCGTGACCAGCACCATGAAGGTGTTGAGCACATTGGGCAGGATGTGGGTGAGCATGATGCGCGCTGCCGAGCAGCCGCGCACCTTGGCAAGCGCCACGAAGTCCCGCTGCCGCAGCGACAGCACCTCGCCGCGGATGACACGCGCGAAGCTCGCCCACAGGAGAAGGCTGATCGCGGTCACCAGCGTGCCGAGGCCCTGGCCCATGGTGACGGCCAGCAGGAGGGCGAACAGGATCGCCGGGAAGGTGAAGGCGGCGTCGACCAGGCGCATCAGGATGCTGTCGACCGCGCCGCCGACGTAGCCGGCGAGGATACCGACGCCCAGGCCAATGCCGCCGCCCACGACCAGCGCGAGCAGCGCGACGATCAGGCTGACCCGCGCGCCGTAGATCAGGCGACTGAGCACGTCGCGACCGAAAGCGTCGGTGCCCAGAATGTACTTGGTGCTGCCGCCTTCCATCCAGACCGGCGGCAGGAGCTTGTCGCGCAATGTCTGGTCGATCGGCGAATGAGGCGCGAGCAGCGGCGCGAACACCGCCATGGCAACGATAACGGAAATGATCACGATCGGTATCCACGGCACGCGCGCCGTCCGCCGCACGCCGCCCGGCACCCGCGCCGGCCAGACCAGGCGCCACAATGAGGCGCGCGCCGGGGGATCAGCGATGGCCATGGTCTGCGCTCCTGCGCTCAGGCTCTTGCGGACCGTTCATCACGCCAGCCTAATGCGCGGATCGACATAGGCGTAGAGGATGTCGACGCCGAGGTTGATCGCCAGGATGAGGATCGACTTCAGGATGATCACCGCCTGCAGCAGCGGGAAGTCGCGGTAGATCACCGCTTCGTAGGTCAAGCGCCCGATGCCCGGCCAGGCGAACACCGTCTCGGTGACGATTGCGCCGGTGATCAGGTTGCTGACGAACACGCCCCACAGGGTCAGGACCGGGATCAGGGCATTGCGCAGGCAGTGCTTCCAGATCACCACGCCCTCGCTCAGCCCCTTGATGCGTGCGAGCTTCACGAACTCGCTCTCCATCACCTCGAGCATCGCCGAGCGCGTGATGCGCATGAAGCCCGCGACGAGGAAGGTGCCGAGCGTGATGACGGGGAGGATGAAGTGCTCCGGCCCGCCCATTCGGCCGGACGGCAACCAGCCCAGCTCGACGCTGAAGACGAAGATCAGCAGCACGCCAAGCCAGAAGCTCGGCACGGCGACACCCAGCACCGCGACCGTGCCGGCAGCGCGGTCGAGCATCCCGCCGCGATTGAGCGCCGCCACCACGCCGAGCGGAATACCCATCACCATGCCGAGCAGCAGCGCCCAGGGAATCAGTACCAGCGTGTTGGGGAGGCGGTCGAAAAACGCATCGACCGCCGGTTGCTTCATGCGGATCGACGTACCGAGATCGCCGTGCAGTGCTCTGCCGACGAAGATCACGAACTGGTCGCCGACCGATCCGTCGAGGCCCAGCGTCTGGGTAAGCGCCGCGCGATCCTCGGCGGTGGCATCCTCGGGCAGCATCAGATCGACCGGATTGCCGGTCAGCCTGCCAAGAAAGAAGACGATCGTCGCCACCATGCAGAGCAGGACAGCACCCTGCATCAGGCGGCGCGCGATGTAACGTTTCATGACGCGCGGATGCTCATTTCTTCCAGGGCTTCTGCTCGGGACGCGGAATCCGCTCGAACACGTCGCCGAGCTCGTGCCGGCCGGCGATCGGGTCGAACTGCCCGACCTTCTTGGTGTTGATCGCGTAGTAGCCCATTCCCTCGAGGATCGGGATCACCGTCCAGGACTTGGCGACCACATCGACCATATGATCGGTCAGCGCGGTGCGCTTGACCTTATCGAGCTCGGAACCCAGTGCGCGGTAGGTCTTCACGAAGTCCTCGCACGCCGCATCGCACGTTTCCTTGTCGCCCAGAAGGCGCTGGGTGCTCTCGGGAGAGAACGCGGCATTGTAGCGCCAGGGCGCGTCGGGGCGCCCTGCGGTGCGATACATCGAAGCCCAGCCAATCAGCCCCGCCTGGTCGCCGCGCTCCATCGGCGCGAACGAACCCCACTCGTAGTGCTTGAGCGTCACCTTGACGCCGATCTTGGTCCACATGTCGGCGATCGCGGTGCCGATATCGACCATGAACTGCGTGCCGGGCAGCGCGGTGTTGGCGAATTTCAGCTCGAAGCCGTTGGGATAGCCTTCCTCGGCGAGGATCTTCTTCGCCTGGACCGGGTCGTAGCGGTAGGCCTCCGCCGCCCATTTCTCCCATCGATCGGCGCTGAAATAGTCGGTGTAGCCGAAGGTGGCGAAGGGATAGGGCAAGCGTGCCTTGCCGTTCATCACATGCTCGATCACCTGCTTGCGATCGATCGCCAGCGACAGCGCCTCACGTACGCGCGGCTTGGCGATCGGCGAGTCCTTCAGACTGGGCTTGTAGGTGCCCCAGAACTGGAACACCGCCTGCATGGTGCCGGGCACCGAGAGCACTTCGAGCCCCGCCCGCGAGGCGCCGATCATCGTCTCCGGCCCGATCGACGCGATCGCCGCCTCGCCGGTGCGCACCATCGCCACCCGCGTGCTCTCCTCGGGCACCAGGAGGATCGTCAGGTCCTTGAAATGCGGACGGCCGCGCCAGTGCGGTGTGGTCACCGCCGTGAACTCGAGGCGGTCGCCGGGCACGCTGCGCACGAACTTCCAGGGGCCGCTGCCGATCGGCTTCTTGCGGAACTCCTCCTCGCCGACCTTCTCGATATAGGCCTTGGGCATGATGGCTCCCTCGGGCGCCACCGCACGCGAAAGCCCTGCCGGCAAGCCAATCTGCGGGGTGTTGGTGTTCACCTTGACCGTCAGGTCGTCGATCACCTCGATGCTCTTGATCGTGCGCCGCATGCTCGCCGCGGCTGCGGCCAGGGAGCCGGGGCTCATCTGGCGCTCGAGACTGAACTTCACGTCGTGGGCGGTGAGCTTGTCGCCGTTGTGGAAGGTCTGGCCCGGTCGGATGAAGAACGTCCAGGCCAGGCCGTCAGGCGAGAGTTCCCAGCGCTCGGCGACTCCGGGGCCTACACCGCCCTTCTGCAGATTGAAGCCGACCAGCGAATCGTACATCACCGCCTGGTAGACCGCGTTGCCCGGCCGTCCCTCGAGGATCGGATCGAGCGTCTGGCCGCTGAGCGTCTCGACGGCAAAGACCAGGGTGCCTTTCTGGTCCTGCGCGCTGAGCGGCGCGATCGCTGCGAAAACCAGGGCGACGGCAAGCATCACCCTTCTCGGCATTTGCCGCATCATGCGCTTCTCCCTAAGACATGGCCGCTTGTTGTGTTCTTGGAGCTGCAGCCGACGTGAAATGACTATCCGTCGCGCCTCAAAATCTTGTCAATAGCCGGGGCTTCGCCCTGCGGTCCCGGCTTGCACCACCCTACCCTCATCGCTATAAGCCCCTTTCTTCGGCGGTCTGGCGAGGGCATTGCCTCGACTGCCAATCGTAACCCGTTGAAAAGGAACGAAAATGCCCAAGATGAAGACCAAGAGCGGGGCCAAGAAGCGTTTTCGCTTCACGGCATCCGGCAAGGTGAAGCACGGTGTCGTGGGCAAACGCCACGGGATGACGAAGCGGGGCAATCGCTTCCTGCGTCAGGCGACCGGCATGGCGATCGTGTCCGAACCCGATACCCGCATCATCAAGCGCAACTTCTTTCCGTACGAGAGGTAGACCATGGCACGCGTCAAGCGGGGCGTGGCTGCACACGCTCGTCACAAGAAGGTCCTGAAGCTCGCCAAGGGCTATCGCGGCCGCGCCAAGGCGGCTTTCCGCGTCGGCATCGAGAAGGTCGAGAAGGGCCTGCAATATGCCTATCGCGACCGCCGCAACAAGAAGCGCACGTTCCGTGGACTCTGGATCCAGCGCATCAACGCTGCGACCCGCGAGCACGGCATGACCTACTCGCAATTCATGAACGGCATCCTCAAGGCCGGCATCGAAGTCGACCGCAAGGTGATGGCCGATCTCGCCGTGCGTGAGCCGGCAGCTTTCAAGGCTTTGGTCGATCAGGCCCAGGCCGCCCTCAGGTAAGTCCGCGGCGCCGCAAGGCTAAGCGGATAGAAATCGCAAAGAGGGAGCCTGGACCACAGGCTCCCTTTTTTCGTGTCCGATTCGGAGAAGCGTGAAATGGACGACCTTTCGACCATACGCAGCGAAGCGCTCGGCGCTGTCGAGCAGGCGGCCGATCTCGGCGCGCTCGAAGCTGCGCGCGTGGCGGCCCTTGGCAAGAAGGGCAGCGTCACCGGCCTGATGAAGACGCTGGGGGCGCTCGCTCCCGAGCAGCGCAAGGAATTCGGCGCGCGGGTCAACCAGCTCAAGGGCGAGATCGAGGCAGCGCTAGACGCCCGCAAGGCAACGCTCGGCAGCGCCGCGCTCGCCGCCAGGCTCGCCGCCGAGAAGGTCGACGTCACCCTGCCGGTGCGCCCCGAAGCCCAAGGCACGCTGCATCCGATCAGCCAGGTGATGGACGAGCTGGCCGCGATCTTCGGCGAGATGGGCTTCACCTGGGCCGAAGGGCCGGACATCGAGGACGACTGGCACAACTTCACCGCCCTCAACATCCCGCCAGATCACCCCGCGCGGCAGATGCAGGACACGTTCTATCTGCCGCCGCGCGGCGACGGCACGCCGACCGTGCTGCGCACCCATACGTCGCCTGTGCAGGCACGCACCATGCTCGACAAGGGCGTGCAGAAGATGCTGGCCGACGGCGGCGCCCTGCGCATCATTGTCCCGGGCCGCACCTTCCGCATCGACAGCGATGCGACGCATACACCGATGTTCCATCAGGTCGAGGGCCTCGTCATCGACCGCACGACCCACATGGGCCATCTCAAGGGCTGCCTGGTCGATTTCTGCCGCGCCTTCTTCGAGATCGACGACCTGCCGCTGCGCTTCCGCCCGTCCTACTTTCCGTTCACCGAACCGTCGGCCGAGGTCGATATCGGCTGCTCGTGGAAGGGCGGCGAGCTCAGGATCGGCGCTGGCGATTCATGGCTCGAGATCCTGGGCTCGGGCATGGTCCATCCCAACGTGATCGCCAATTGCGGCCTCGATCCGGCGGTCTATCAGGGGTTCGCCTTCGGCATGGGCATCGATCGCATCGCCATGCTGAAATACGGCATCCCCGACCTGCGCAGCTTCTTCGATTCCGACCTGCGCTGGCTGCGCCACTACGGCTTCTCTGCCTTGGAGGGCGTGCGATGAAATTCACGCTCAGCTGGCTCAAGGAGCATCTCGACACCACCGCGACCCTCACCGAGGTCCGCGACCGCCTCACCATGCTCGGCCTCGAGGTCGAGGGCATCACCAACCCCGCCGAGAGCCTCAAAGGATTCGTGGTCGGTTACGTGATCGAGGCGACACAGCATCCCAACGCTGACCGCCTGCGCGTCTGCAAGGTGGACACGGGCAGGGACGTGGTCCAGGTCGTTTGCGGCGCGCCCAACGCGCGGACGGGCATGAAGGGCATCTTCGCCCCCAGCGGCAGCTACATTCCCGGCACCGATCTTCACCTCAAGGCCAGCAAGATCCGCGGCGAGGAGAGCAACGGCATGCTGTGCTCCTCGCGCGAGCTGCAGCTGGGCGACGATCACAGCGGCATCATCGACCTGCCGGCGGAAACGCAGACCGGCCTGCCAGCCGCCGAGGCGCTCGGCCTCGACGACGCGGTGATCGAGATCAAGGTCACGCCGAACCGCGGCGACTGCCTCGGCGTCCACGGCATCGCGCGCGACCTCGCGGCGGCCGGCGTCGGCACGCTGAAGCCGTTCGCGGCGGAGCGCATCAAGGGCACCTATGCGAGCCCGATCAAGTGGACGCACGGCTACGAAGCCAGGCCCGACAGCCCCTGCCCCATCGTGGTCGGCCGGCACTTCCGCGGCGTGAAGAACGGTCCCTCGCCCGACTGGCTGCAGCGTCGGCTGAAGGCGATCGGATTGCGCCCGATCTCGACCCTGGTCGACATCACCAATCTCGTGACGTTCGACCTGAACCGGCCGCTGCATGTGTTCGACGCCAAGAAGCTCAGCGGCGATCTCGTCATGCGCCAGGCGCGCGAGGGCGAGATGATCCAGGCGCTCGATGGCAAGGTCTACGAGCTCGACCCATCGGTCTCGGTGATCGCCGATTCGAGGGGGGTCCACGGCATCGGCGGCGTGATGGGCGGCGAGGAGACCGGCGTGCAGGAGGATACCACCGAGGTGTTCCTCGAGGTCGCCTACTTCACGCCGATCAAGGTCGCCGCCACCGGCCGCAAGCTCGGAATCCAGTCCGATGCGCGCTACCGCTTCGAGCGCGGCATCGATCCGCAGTCGGTCGAGTGGGGCACCGATGTCGCCACGCGCCTGATCCTCGAGCTGTGCGGCGGCGAAGCGAGCGAGATCACCCGCAGCGGCGTGATGCCGGACTGGGAGCGCAGCTACACCTTGCGTGCCGACCGCGTGAAGACGTTGACGGCGATCGACGTGCCCGCGGCAGAGACGGCCGACATCCTGACCAAGCTCGGCTTCGGCATCAGCGGCAGCGGACCGTGGACTGCAAAGGTGCCGTCATGGCGTCCGGACATCATCGGCGAGGCCGATCTGGTGGAGGAGGTCACGCGGGTGCATGGATTTGACAATATACCGACCACGTCCCTGCCTGCGCTTTCGGCGACGTCGAAGCCGGTCCGCACACAAATGCAGCGCCGCGCCCCGCAGGCCCGCCGCGCCCTCGCGGCACGCGGCATGAACGAGGCCGTGACCTGGTCGTTCCTGCCGCGCAAGCAGGCGGAACGGTTCGGCGGCGGCGCCGAAGACCTGCGCCTGCTGAACTCGATCGACGCCACGCTCGACACGATGCGGCCGTCGATCCTGCCCAATCTGATCGACGCCGCCGCGCGCAACGAGGCGCGCGGCCTGTCCGATCCAGCGTTGTTCGAGGTCGGACCGCAATACAAGGATGCGACCCCGACCGGCCAGCGTCTGATGGCGACCGGCCTGCGCCATCACCTGGCCGTGCCGCGCAACTGGGCGGGCCCGGCGCGAACCGTCGATCTGTTCGACGCCAAGGCCGACGCGCTCGCCGTGCTCGCCGCCATTGGCGCCCCGGACACACTCTCTGCGCAGCCGGGCGCACCGGACTGGTATCACCCCGGCCGCTCGGGCGCGCTGAAGCTCGGCGATCGGGTGATGGCATACTTCGGCGAGCTGCACCCCGAGATCGTGGCGGCCGCCGATCTCAAGGGACCGGTCGCGGCCTTCGAGGTCTTCCTCGATGCGCCGCCGTTGCCCAAGGCGAAGGCGAGCAAGGCGCGGCCGAAGCTGGTGCTCTCGCAATTCCAGCCGCTCGAACGCGATTTCGCCTTCGTGGTCGATGCCGGAATCGAAGCCGACAAGCTGGTGCGCGCCGCGCGCACTGCCGACAAGGCGCTGATTACGGGAGCCAGGATATTCGACCTCTATGCCGGCAAGGGCGTGCCCGAGGGCAAGAAATCGCTCGCCATCGCCGTCACCCTGCAGCCGGTCGAGCGGACGCTTACGGACGCGGAGATCGAGGCCGTCTCGAACAAGATCGTGGCGCAGGTCGTAAAAGCGACAGGCGCCGTACTTCGTGGTTAGATTTCCTGTCGTCCTGAGCGTAGTGACGGATGGCAGGCCAAGTTGAGTTAGGTTCAGGCTGAAATGACCGACCTGTCGTTGATCCGCAATTTCTCGATCATCGCCCATATCGACCATGGCAAGAGCACGCTGGCCGACCGGCTGCTGATGCGCTGCGGGGCGGTGACCGAGCGCGAGTTCCACGACCAGATGCTGGACTCGATGGACATCGAGCGCGAACGCGGCATCACCATCAAGGCGCAGACCGTGCGGCTCAACTACACGGCACAGGACGGCAAGACCTACGTGCTGAACCTGATGGATACGCCGGGTCACGTCGACTTCGCCTACGAGGTCAGCCGTTCCCTCGCTGCCTGCGAGGGCTCGCTGCTGGTGGTCGATGCCAGCCAGGGCGTGGAAGCGCAGACGCTGGCCAACGCCTATCACGCGATCGAAGCCAACCACGAGATCATCCCGGTCCTGAACAAGATCGACCTGCCGTCGGCCGATCCCGAGCGTGTGTCGAAAGAGATCGAGGACGTGATCGGGATCGACACCTCGGACGCCATCCAGGTCTCGGCCAAGACCGGCATCGGCATCGACGATCTGCTGGAGGCGATGGTCAAGCGCCTTCCGCCGCCAAAGGGCGACCGCGACGCGCCGCTCAAGGCGCTGCTGGTCGACAGCTGGTACGATCCGTACCTCGGCGTCGTGACCCTGGTGCGCGTGCAGGACGGCGTGCTTCGGAAGGGCATCCGGATCCGGATGATGGCAGCGGCGGCGTCCTACGATCTCGACAAGGTCGGCATCTTCTCACCCAAGGCGACGGACGTTGCCGAGCTCGGCCCCGGCGAGATCGGCTTCATCATCGCCGGCATCAAGACGATCGCCGACTGCAAGGTGGGCGACACGATCACCGACGACCGCAAGCCCGCGAGCGAGATGCTGGCCGGTTTCAAGCCGTCGGTGCCGGTGGTGTTCTGCGGCCTGTTCCCGGCCGATGCCGCCGAGTTCGAGACGCTGCGCGAGTCGCTCGGCAAGCTGCAGCTGAACGACGCCTCGTTTCATTTCGAGGCGGAAACCAGCGCGGCGCTGGGCTTCGGCTTCCGCTGCGGCTTCCTCGGACTGCTGCATCTCGAGATCATCCAGGAACGACTCGAGCGCGAGTTCAACCTCGACCTCGTCACGACAGCGCCCTCGGTCGTCTACAAGGTGCAGATGACCGACGGCACGTCGATCGAGCTCCACAACCCGGCCGACTATCCCGATCCGATGAAGATCGAGACGATGCAGGAGCCGTGGATCAAGGCCACGATCATCACGCCCGACGAGCATCTGGGCTCGGTGCTGACGCTCTGCCAGGAGCGCCGCGGCCAGCAGATCGAGCTCACCTATGCCGGCACGCGCGCCATGGCGATCTACCGCCTGCCGCTGAACGAGGTGGTGTTCGACTTCTACGACCGCCTCAAGTCGGTGACGCGCGGCTATGCCAGCTTCGACTACGAGATGGCAGGCTACGAGGAGAGCGACCTGGTGAAGCTTTCGATCCTGGTCAATTCCGAGCCGGTCGACGCGCTCAGCATGATCGTGCACAAGAACGCCGCCGAAAGCCGAGGCCGGGCGCTGTGCGAGCGGCTGAAGGACCTGATCCCCCGCCAGCTCTTCAAGATCGCCATCCAGGCCGCGATCGGGGGCCGGGTGGTCGCGCGCGAGACGATCAGCGCGCTACGCAAGGACGTGCTGGCGAAGTGCTACGGCGGCGACATCAGCCGCAAGAAGAAGCTCCTCGAAAAGCAGAAGAAGGGCAAGAAGCGCATGCGCCAGATCGGCGACGTGGAGATTCCGCAGTCGGCCTTCATCGCGGCGCTCAAGATGGACAACCGATAGGCGACCCTTTGCGCGGAGTGCTTGCTGCTCTTCCACCCGGATCTCGCTCGTGAGTCCGCTCGCGATCGCTTCGGTCGTTTTCGTCTGCGCCCTGGGCAGCGCCATTGCCGGCATGCTCATCACCCTGCCCGATCGTCATCGCGACCAGGACAGCAAGGACACGGTCAAGCTCGTGATGGGGCTGATTGCCACCATCTCGGCCCTCGTCCTGAGCTTGCTCATTGCCTCCGCGAACGGCTTGTACAACGCGCAGCGCAGCGAACTTCAGTCGCTGGCGGCGAACGTCATCCTGCTCGACAAGCTGCTGGAGTCGTACGGTCCGGAAACCCGGGAGACACGCGAAATGCTGCGCAATGCCGTCACCGCGAGCCACGAGCGGCTGTGGGCTCCGGGCGGCGTGCAGCCGATGGCGGCAAATCTCGTGACCGGCTTCCTCAACAAGATTCAGTCGCTTTCTCCGACGACCGACGCCCAGCGCAACATCCAGGGCCGCATCGTTCAGGTCGGCGAGACTCTCGTGCAAACACGGCTGCTCATGTTCGAGCAACTCGGTGACGAGGTCTCGCTCCCCGTTCTGACAGTGCTCGTAGGCTGGATCTGCATGCTTTTTCTGGGCTTCGGTCTCTTTACGCGACTACACCTGACGGTCGCAATCGCGGTGATATCGGGTGCGGCGTCCGTCTCCGGGGCGATATTCCTCATCCTCGAGTTGAGCGAGCCCTTCGGTGGGCTCCTGAGACTTTCCGATGCGCCCCTTCAGCATGTCCTTACGCAGTTGGGTCGATAGCCTCCCGGCAACGAAAGCATTGTCGCCCTCGCCGCCGGGCGGGCGTCAGATCACCTGCCGCACCACGTGGCTGCGGTTCGACGTGAACGGCCGAACCTCGCCCGGCCAGCGCCCTTGCTCGCCGGCGGCCGCCCATTCCTTGCTGAGCAGCACGTCGGGACTGTCGATCTCGTAGATCGCCACGTAATGCGCCATCCCCGCCCCGTCGAGCACCTTGCGCTCGCCGCCGATGTTGAAGGCAGCAGGCACCGTCTTGAGCCGGGTCACGGCGCCGACGCCCGGCACCTTCTGCAGCAGCGGCACATGCTCGGTGTCGTACACCTCGTTGAACAGCGCTTCCTTGTCGGGTTGGACGTCCATGCTGACGATGAACAGGTACTTCTTGGCGAGCGGCATCTTTTTCTCCGTTATTCGGCAGCCTGCGCGGCCGGTGCCTTGGCCGGACCCCACTTCTTCACCACGGGCAGCACTTCCTTGGCAAACAGCTTGAGGCCGCGCTCCGAGACCTCGTAGGGCGTGCCGCCGAAACGGAAGGCGACATTCATCTCGAAGTCGCCCAGCACCTTTCGCCGTGCCTCCAGGCCACGCAGGATCTTGTCGGGCGTGCCCCAGCTCGCTGCCTGCATGAAGCCATTGATCGCGCCTTCGAGCCCACCCCCGGACTTGCGGGCCAGGTCGGCTTTCTGCTGGTAGGAATCGTAGCCTTTCACCGTCTTGAAGTGCTCGCCCAGGAATTCGTAGTGATGGAAGTTGCTCTCGACGAACTTGCCCTGGTAGCGACGCGCCTCGTCCTCGATCGACGTGGCGTTGGCGCCGCAGACGCAAAATTCCGTCAGCATGACCTGCGGCGGCTCGGTGCCGTGATACTGGCGATGCAGCGCGCGGCCGCGCTCGATCACCGGGGCGCGCATTTCCCACGGCCGGTCGGCGAACATCACCATGTGGGCTCCGAGCTTGGCGGCCGAGTCGACCGAATCCTCGCTCGAGGCGACGGCATAGATGCGGTTGTCGAAGGAATGCTGCGGCCGCGGGCGAATCTCGATACGGGGCTGCTTGTAGTGGGGACCATCGCCTTCCATGAAGCCGGTCTTGAGTGCCTTGACGATCATCGGCGCGGCCTCGTCGAAGCGGCCGCGCGATTCGTCCATGGCGATCCCGAAGGCGTTGAACTCACGGCGCGCCAGGCCCCGGCCCATGCCGAAGCGGAACCGGCCACCGCTCAACATGTCGAGCACGGCCGCATTTTCCGCCACCCGCAGCGGGTTGTGCCAGGGCAGGATCACGGCGGCGGTGCCGACATCGATGTTGGGATGCCGTGCCGTCAGATAGGTCATCAGCTGGATGTTGTCGGGGACGAAGGAGTAGTCGTTGAAATGGTGCTCGGCCGACCACAGGCAGTCGAAGCCGGAATCGGCGGCGATGCGGGCGAGCCGGATCTCCTCGTTCCAGACGCGGTCGTCGGAGCAGTTCTCCCAGCCGTAGCTGGCGAAGACCATCATCATCCCTACGTCCATGGCGTTTTCCCTTCGAGTGGTTCGTTGTCCCGGATGGTTCCACGGACGGGCGCTCAGGACAATCCGCGACTCCGGCGGCGGCGCGGCCGCGACATCCCGATAAAGCTTGCCTCGACTGACCGGTCGCCAGTGCGCCCGCCGAGCCAGAGACAGACGACGCCTCCGGCGACGAAGGCAACAAGAGCCGGAATTCCGAGGATCGGCAGCACCAGACCCGTCCAGAGGACACCCGAGAGGACATCCTGGAGGCCCGCCTGCACCGCGCGCAAAGACCCGAGATCGAGCCGGGACCATAAACCGCCCATGTCCAGCATCCGAAATACGCCTTCGGACCACCAGCTCAGCCCGTCATGGACAACGACCCCCGCGCCGAGCGCCAGCAACAGCCACCCCAAGGCCCGGAACAGGACCATCTCACCCCCAACTTGCACGGCGCGGACCCTAGCCGAGGGGCGATTCCAGGGGAAGATGGCGTTGCTCGCGCCGGACGGCGCGCTATAAGAGCGGCCGACTGCGCTAGGACAGGTGGCCGAGTGGTTTAAGGCACACGCTTGGAAAGCGTGCGTGGTGTAACAGCCACCGCGGGTTCGAATCCCGCCCTGTCCGCCAACAATTGTGCGACAGCGAACCAATCCACCTATTTCACACCCATACGAGCGACGGTGGACACCATGAAGCGACTTGTCGTGATAGCTCTTGCCCTGCTCATGGGCTTCGCCGGGCAGGCGGCTGCCGAGATGACGCCGGCGCGCTGGGCTTCCAGCAAGAACATGCGGATCTTCTTCGACGATGACGTGCTGAAGGCGGCGACAGGAGAGATCGAGGAAGCCTATCGTCATGAGGTCGAAGCCACGGCGCGTGTCATCGCCGATTGCGATGGCGCCCAGTCGCTGCCGATCCCGCCGGAAGCCTGTTCGCGGTCGCTCAACTATTTCCTGATCGTCATCTCGAAAGCCGACGGTGCTCTCCCCCGTCTGATCCTGGCAATGAGCTCGGCCGCCCGGGAGTTCCGCCGTCAGGATTTAAGCGAGCTCGACGCCGATCAGAAGCGGGCGGTCGCACGCTGGGCAAAGGTGCAGGGAGCGTTGGCCAACGGCGCGAGGAGCCGGCTTCTGGACCTGGCAAAGATCGGGCAATGAACCGGGAGATCAGGAGTCCCGCTTCGTCCCCCGCATCAGGGCGGCAAGCGGCACCGCCGCCAGGGCCGTGAAGGCCATCAGGTAGAATGCATTGAGGTATCCGATCATGGCGGCCTGCCGCAGGACCTCGTTCGACAGGCTGAGCAGGCTTCGGGTGTCGTCGAGGCCCCATTGCGCCGGAAGTCCCGGCATCGACAGGCTCTTGTTGTAGGGAGTGAGGACTTCCGTCAGCCGCGAGTAGTTTGACGCCGTCGAGCGGCTCACGACCAGCACGGCAATGGAGATGAACAGGCTCGAGCCGAAGTTGCGCATCAACGTGAAGACGGCGGAGCCCTCGGTCATCTGGCGCGTCGGCAAGGTGGAAAACGCCATCACCGTCATCGGCGTGAAGGCGATCGACTGACCGAAGCCCAGCAGCAGGTTGCTCCAGAAGATGTCCGAGTCAGTGAGATTGACGTCGAACTGAGCCATCCAGAAGCCCCCTGCGGCCTGAACCGCCATGCCGCAGACGATCGCCAGACGCGGCGCGATCCGGGTGAACTGGGCGATGAACAGGAAGGCCGCCCAGTTGCCCAGCCCGCGCGCCGCGATCAGTCCGGCGATGGCATTGTCCGGGTAGCCGCGCAGATCGTGGAGCAGGGTCGGAAACAGCACCAGGCTGGTGAAGTTCAGCATCCCCATCACGAAGGCGAGGAGCACGCCGATGCTGAAGTTGCGGTCGAGCAGCAGGCGGGGATTGAGGAACGGCTCCGGCACGGTCAGGCAATGGACGACGAAGATCCAGACGGCCAGGGCGCCGATGAAGGCGAACAGGATGATCTCTCCCGATTCGAACCAGTCCAGCCGATGACCGCGATCGAGGATCAGTTGGGCGGCGGTGATCGCGACCGACAGCGCGATGAACCCGACCCAGTCGAATCTGACGGGTGTCCGCGCCGTGTGATCGCGCAACGCGAACCAGATGCAGATCAGCGCGCCTATTCCGGGCGGCACGATCATGAAGAAGGCGGCGCGCCAGTCATAGGCTTCCGTTGCGATGCTGCCCAGTATCGGCCCGAGCACGGGACCGAAAACCGCGCCGATGCCCCACATCACCAGGGCCGTCGGCTGCAGATGCTTGGGAAACGTCGCCAGCAGGATCGCCTGACCCAACGGCATGATCGGCGCGCCGAACGCCCCTTGCGCCACGCGGGCAAAGATCAGCGCCTCGAGGCTGGTCGCCATCCCGCACAGCAATGAGGTGACGGTGAAGCCGAGCACGGTGAAGAACATCAGGTTGCGCCAGCCCAGCCGGCTCGACAGCCAGCCCGTCATCGGCGTGGCGACGGCAGTCGCGACCAGGTTGAGCGTGATCACCCAGGAAATTTCTTCCTGCGTCGCCGACAGGTTGCCGCGCATCTGCGGCAGCACCAGGTTGGCCAGCGTGATCGTCATGCCGAACAGCATGTTGGCGAGCTGCACCATCAGCAGGATGAGCCACAGCCGGCCGCTGATCGTGAAAAGGCCCCCTTTCTCGGCGATAGCGGTCATGCGATCGGGTCAGACGCGGGGCAAGCTTGCCGTGATCATCGCGCCAGCGTGATGTTGTTGTCGCGGATGTTCTTGCTCCTGCCAAAGATCGCGCGGGCAGGCCGACAGGCGGGAAAATCGCAAGCCGCGCCTCGAGGAAGCCGGGCAGCACGACCGAACTCCTTGCTTTCTCGGGAGATCTGCTGTCCGCGATTCAGGGCCAGCCGCTGCACGTCGTGCCGTGCAATCAGGCCGGTGACGCCGCCGACAGGCGTTGCGACGATGGGTGCAATCGGCCGGCCCGGGCAAGCGCCTTGCGCCCGATGCGCCGCGCTGGCCATCGCGACACCGCCGGCGATCGCGCGAGCGAAGAAGATGCGGCGTCCCACTTGTTTCCTCCGTCGGGCCTTCGTGAGGGCGGGCCATGTTGTCCGATCACTTTGCGCGATCGCATTTGCGTCGGCCACTGCGGAAGCGCGGCCCACTCCGGGCCGGCCCGCTTGGCGGTACATTCCGCAACCTGAATTGACGGATGGCACCGCAGAGTCGGTCATACGGTGGAAACGACAGTGCCAAGCAAGGATTGCCGAGCCGCCCAATGGAGGGCGATACCGCCGCCCGTCGCGGACGAGCGCGCGCCTAACGAGACCTCGCCGTTCGCGAGCTCCGACAACCCTCGTCTGCCGCATGAAGATATATCTCGACGGCAGACAGTGCAGGGCGCACCCCGCTCCAGGCGGCGCGCAGCCGGTCGCCGATGGGCCTCAATCCCAGGCGGCGTCCGCGATTCGGCCATCCTCGGTGAGGACGATCGTCAGCCGGTTCGGGTCGTAGACGTAGTTGGGAATGCCGTCGGTCGGCCGGATGACACGGACCGGCACGCCCAGATCGGCTTCATTCACGACATCCCCTGCAGCCACGCCCGCCGGAGCGGCAGCGCCCCTGGCGACGAAGACCTTGCCAACGCATTTCGAGCAGTCGAGCTTCGGCGCGGCGACTTCCACGTATCCCGGCACCGTCTTCAGCGTGATGGCATTGGTGGCGGCCCGGACCCGAACCGCCTTGTAGGGGTGCCCGTTTTCTACCGGCAGGATGGCTTCGACCGGCATGAACGGGCCGGGCGGCTCAGCCCGTGACGGCGATATGCCCTGGAAGATCAGGTCGAGCGTGCCATCGATCGGAGCGCCATTGGAAATCGGCAGCAGATGGGGCTCCTTCCAGCCGGACGATGACGCGAGGCCGCGAGCCCGGATGATGTCCATGCCACCGCCGCGCGGCGAGCGGAGGACCTCGATGCTGGTCACCATCAGGAAAGGCAGATGCGCGCCCTCGGGCGCCCCCGGAGCCCCCCCCTGGTAGGACGAGGGCGGTGCACCGCCGGGACCGCCGGCCGCAGCCGGCTGGCCGGCGGCAGGAGCCTGCGCCTGCGCGCCGACGGTTGCGAAGGACAGGGTCGCGGCGACGACGCCGGCAACGGCAAGCGGCAGGACTTTCTTCATGACACCCTCGATAATTGCGCGGCGATAGGGCCGGCGGTCTGAACTTCAGGCGTCGTGCCGCCGTCGGCGGCTGCGCTCGCCAGATTATGTTCGAGCTGGTCGAATGCGTTGAGAAGCAGATCGGTCGGAACCATTTGGGTCAGCGTGCAATACGACGTGCGCGTGCCGGTGAAGCTGCCGGTCTCGAACAGCTTGTTGACCGGCGCACCGCCGCCGCAGACGGAGAAATATTCGCAGCTCCGCGCACACGCCTCGACGCCCTGCTGGATGTCGCGGAACATCGACGAGCGAAGGCAGGCGTCGTAAATCTGCGCCAGCGAGTGGGTATGGATGTTGCCCAGCAGGAAATCTGCGTACTCGCCATTGCGCAGCCCGAGCAGCTCGGGAGAGAAGCTCGAGACGTTGCCGCGGCTGTCGACATTCAGCATCGCCAGCGGCTCGGTCTGGATGTTGCGCGACGGTGCTTCTTCGGGCCGGAACACGCGCGGGATGGCGAGGTCGATCTCGCGCAGGAAGCGGACCCGCCCGCTCGCCCGTGCAGCATGCCAGAAGCTCCGCAGGAACGCCTCGTAGCGCTCGCGCAGCTCCTCACCCTCGAACAGCGCCGACACGTGCGAGCCTTCCGACTCCTCGACGTTGAAGCAGATCTGGTCGATGCCTTCGGAGAGGTAGAAATCCAGCATTTCCCCGGGCAAGGCGAGGCTGTCGCGCGACAGCACCGAGATCACGTGAAACGGTACGTTCTCCGCCCGCAGCAACCGGATGCCTGCGATCGTCCTGTCGAAGGTGCCGGCGCCGCTCCGGGTCTTGCGATGAGCGTCATGCAGCGGCTGCGGTCCGTCCACGCTGACGCCGACGCCGACCTCCCAATCGCGAAAAAGGGCGCACCAATCGCGGTCGATCAGCATGCCATTGGTCTGGAAGGCGTGCTTCACGACGACAGACGGGGGACGCAGGCGCTCGATCGTCTCGAAAGCCTCGCGGTAGAAACCGGGCGCCACGACGAGCGGTTCGCCGGCATGCCAGATGATCGTGAGGTCGGGCGCGGTCCAGCCGGACGCGAACAGCTCGGTGAAGAGCCGCGTGACAGTCGCCTGTGGCAGGACGTGCTTGTCGTTACGATCCGGAAGATAGCAGTAGGTGCAATTGATATTGCAGAACCCGGTCGGCTGAATGACGACCGTTGCGACTTCAGGTCCGCCAGCCGGTCGGGTTGCGACGGGCATCCCTCGTCACCAGTTATGCCAACCGTTGAGCCAGCCGCCATTGTGCCAGCCGTTGCCCCAATTGTGCCAGCCGCCGTTGTGCCAGCCGTTGAGCCAGCCACCGTTGTGCCACCCGCCGTTACGCCAGCCGCCATTTCGCCAGCCGCCATTGCCCCACCAGGCAAGCTGGATGTCGCGATCAACGGTTGGATCGTCGGAGTCCTTCGCCGCCTCGTTCACCACGACGGATACTGAACTACGGATCGACTGAAGGCGCTGCGCCACCGACTTGGGAGCCGGCTGGTCGGCCCCGGCGGCTTTCGTGGCGCCAGCATCGGCGGCCGCCAGGCTCATCGACAGGCCCAACGCGCCCGCAGGCAGAAGGGCGGCAAGCGCTCGCAGCGTACGACGGTCGTTGGCCATGTGCTCCCCTGAAACTGGTGGCGCAGCCTAAGCTAAACGCGGTGACCATAACCACATTCTTTTTGTATGCCGACGGCCGCCATGCCCCTACACGCTGGGCCTTCAGATGCGGAAATATGCGCAAGACCGCTGAGCATGCTGAGGCACGACGCTTTGCCCGACTTCGGGCAAAATACTTCCATGCGAAGTGCGATTGCTGGAACTTGGTGTGAACGACGCTGAGCCGACCGACTTGGAAGAACTCCTCGACTATCTCGCGCGAACGACCCGGTTGGAGCGGGCGGAAGCCGAGCGGCTGGTCGCCGAGGTGTTGTCGTTTCTGGGCGAGGAGCCGGAGCAATTCGTTCGACGACGTCACCTGGAGCTCCAGCGTCGGGGTTTGTCGAACGAGATGATCTTCGCACGCCTCGAAAGGGAGCTGTCGCGCCGACGCTTTGCTGCGCCGGTTTATTCCAGGCGGCAGCTGCGCCGAATCGTCTACGGTTAGGAAGCGCGCATGTGCGGTATTGTAGGTTACGTCGGCAAGCGTCAGGCTGCCCCAATCCTCCTCCAGGGACTGCACCGCCTGGAGTACCGCGGCTACGACTCGGCCGGCATTGCGGTCGGCAGCAAGGGCAAGCTGCGAATCGCCAAGCGCAAGGGGCGGGTCCGTGAGCTCGACGCGCTGCAGCCGCAGAAGTTCAAGGGCACCTTCGGCATCGCACATACGCGCTGGGCGTCCCATGGCGAGCCGAGCGACCGCAACGCCCATCCCCATTGCGACGCCACCGGGCGCTACGCCGTGGTGCACAACGGCATCGTCGAGAACGCTGCGGCGCTGCGCGCGCAACTGACGGAACGCGGATGCATCTTTGCCTCCGACACCGACAGCGAGGTATTCGCTCATCTCATTGCATTCGCAGACGACGGCTCACCGCTCGAATCTGTCGTCGCGTCTGCGCTCAGGCGCATCGTCGGCGCCTATGGGATCGCCGTCATCGACGCCCAGCGGCCCGATACGCTGGTCGTGGCACGCAACGGCAGCCCGTTGGTGCTCGGCATCGGCGACGGCGAGATGTTCTTCGCCTCCGATCCGGCGGCGCTGGTTCGACATACCACGAGCGTCCTGCACCTCGACGACGGCGAGATCGCTTCGGTGCATGCCGACGGGTACGAAACGCGCACGCTCGACGGTGCCGCGACGAACAAACCCGCTTCGACCCTTCCGTGGAAGGACGAAGCTTTCGACAAGGGCGCGTTTGCCCACTACATGCGCAAGGAGATCGCCGAGCAGCCCGAGGCGGTGCGCCGCGCCCTGAGCGGCCGGCTCGACAGGCGCTTCGGCACCACACATCTCGGCGGCATTCAGCTCGCTGCCCGCGACCTGCTCGATGTGCGGCGCGTGAAGATCCTTGGGTGCGGCGCGGCGTATCTCGCCGGCGCAATCGGAGCCCACCTGATCGAGACGCTCGCCCGACTTCCCGCCGATGCCGAACCCGCCTCCGAGTTCCGGTATCGCAATGCCGTGATCGAACGCGACACGCTCTACATCGCCGTCAGCCAGTCGGGCGAGACGTTCGACACGTTGGCCGCGGTGCAGGAGATCAAGCGCAAGGGAGGTCGGGTCCTGGGCGTGGTCAATGTCGTCGGCAGCACGATCGCGCGCGAGTGCGGCCAGGGCATCTATCTCCATGCCGGACCCGAGGTCTCCGTCGTCTCGACCAAGACCTTCACCTGCAGCGCGGTGGCGCTGGCACTCCTGGCAATCCATCTTGGCCGGCTGCGCGATCTCTCGGTCGCGCGCGGCGCACGCCTCATCGAGGCGCTACAGGCGCTCCCGGAGCACATTGCCGCCATACTGGACCGTGAGCCCGAGATCGCCCGGTTGGCCGAATATATGATGGACGCCGAGCACGCTTTCTATGTCGGACGCGGGGCTGGATATGCCGTCGCGATGGAAGGTGCGCTGAAGCTCAAGGAAGTGAGCTACCTTCATGCCGAGGCTTATCCGGCGTCCGAACTGAAGCACGGGCCGCTGGCGCTGATCTCGCCGCAGACACCGACGGTCGTCGTGCTGCCGCGCGACGACCTGTTCGCCAAGAACATCTCGACAGTCGAGGAGGTCAAGGCGCGCGGCGGCCCGGTGATCGCCATCACCCATCCCGGCGAGGCGTCGACGGCGTTCGATCGGTCGTTCGAGATTCCAGCGCTGGAGCCGGAGCTCGATCCGCTGCTGCTGAACATCCCGCTACAGCTGCTCGCCTATCACGTGGCGCTGCAGCGCGGCACGAACATCGACCAGCCGCGCAACCTGGCGAAAGCGCTCACGGTGGAATGAGCCAGAGTGTCCAATCAACGCCGCTCAAAGGCGCATGAGGCTGCCATAGCCGTCGACGGGCGTGTGCACACCCGCCGACCGCAGGCAGTGCCAGAGGCTTGCCTGGTTCGCCGAGATCACCGGCCGCTTGAGGTCCTGTTCCAAAGCGCCCAGGATTGCCACGCAGCGGAAGCCGGTGCCCGCGATCAGCACGCCGTCGGCGTCGACCGGGCAGGCCGCCCGGACCTGCGCGTAGAGCGGCTCGACTTCCTGCTCCAGCCCCAGCCCCAGCCCGACCAGGTCACCTGGCGGAAGATCCCGCCACTTGCGGCCGGGGTCGTAGCGCAGGTGCCCGGCCGTCGTGAGCCCGTGATCGGCGTAGTAACGCAAGCCGGCGGCCACCGTGTCGTCATTGAACCACGGCGGCAAAACCAGGAACGGCCGCTTCACGCCGCAAGCGCGCAGGGCGGCCTGGGTATCCAGGCCATTCGTGGTGACGACGGTTCCCGATCCCACCACGGGAGAGAGGCTGGCCACGGTTGCGGCGTCCCAGCCCTTGCCACCGAGAATGCTGCTCGAGCTGTGTCCGACGGTGACGGCCGCGAGGCGCATCGCCGCGAACTGCCGCGCGCCGCGCAGCAGATCCTCCTCCGGGTCGACGGCGCTGCGGTTCTCGCGCCAGCGCGCCCAGGGCGCACGCGCCGTTACGCGAGCGGCATGTATGGAGACACCCGGTGGGGCCATCGCCCACCATTCCGCTTCGGGTATGGTCTCGGTGCCGACGATGAACATGCCGATGCGGGCTCGCCAGCCCCAATTGTCCCGTTCCGTCACATCAATGCTCCCGCCGCGCAGCGGAGAATTCCGCCCGGACCTTTTGCAACAGCGCGTCGTTCGTGACGAGATCAATCGCCGTCATCGCCATCGCCTTGGCCGAATCGAGGATGCAGGCATCCGCCGCCGGCCCGATCGAGGCGGCGTGGAATTCGTGGCTGTGCGGCGGCACGTCCCGTGCCGTCATGGCCATCTGCGGCTGGATGGTCGGCACGAACCAGCTTACGTTGCCGGTGTCGCCGGACCAGGCGCCCGACAGCTCATCGCGCGGGCGGGTCGTGCGGCCGAGCGCCTTGAGATTGCGATCGAAGCTCTCCGCCATGGCGAAGTTGCTCAGAAGTTCGCGGCCGGGCTTGGCAGGCCAGGTTCGCTCCAGCCGCGCGCCTGTCATTTGCGCGCCGCCCTGCAGGCAGGCGTCGATGCGGGGGATGACAGCGTTTAGCGTATCGGGGTTGTTGGCGCGGACCGTGAGCACCGCCGTGGTATGATCGGGCACCACCTGCGGCAGGGTTCCGCCCTTGGTGATGATGGTATGGACGCGCACGTCCGATGGCAGCTGCTGGCGCAGCGCGCTGATGCCATTGATCGCCAGCAGCAGTGCGTCGAGCGCGTTGATGCCCAGCTCGGGCCGCGCTGCCGCGTGGGCCGCCTTGCCGTGATAGTCGACCTGCACCCGCGTCACGCAAAGCGACCGCGAGTGGGCGATGTTGTCGAAGCCGGGATAGACCAGCATCATCGCATCGATACCCTCGAAGAAGCCTTCGCGGTGCATGATGTTCTTGCCGCCGCCGCCTTCCTCGCCCGGCGTGCCGAGCGCGATGGCTGTCCCACCAATCTCGCCGATCACGCATGCGAGCCCGATCGCCGCGCCGACGCCCGCTGCTGCCACGACATTGTGGCCGCAGCTCTGCTGATAAACCGGCAGGCCGTCGTACTCGCACAGGAAGGCAATGCGCGGCCCGGGCTTGCCCGATGCGACGGCGGCGCGGAAGGCCGTCTTCAGCGAGCCCAGCCCCTCCTCGACCGCGAAGCCGGCGGCGCGCAGCGCCGCACACTGCCAGGCCTGCGCCTTGACCTCCTCGAAGGACAGCTCGGTCTCGGCATGCATCTTCGCGCTGATGTCGAACAGGGTCGCCGAGGCCGCGTCGATCGCATCGCATGCAGCCTTCTTCAAGTCGTGCACCTCAGCCGCCTCCTCGATCCTGCGTCGGCAATGCCCCCAGCGCTTCAGAACGCGAAGAGATTGTCCCGGAAATGTTCGTGCTCATAAGCAGTGCGCACCAGGCCCAGACGCTGCAACGCGGGTGCGATGCCGTCCGTGATCTCGGCGATGTAGCGGCGTGTAAGATTGCCGGTGAAGACGAACCCGTCGCCGCCGACCTCCTGGATGACCTCGGCCATCTGTGCCGCAACGGTCTCGGGGGTGCCGACCAGATCCTCGTAAGCATAGCGGTAATTGCAGGCAATCTCGCGCAGGGTGCGGCCCTGCTTCAGGAAGCGCTCGAACGTGCCCTGTTGCCCGTTAGTGGTGAGCTCGGCGACCGGGGCATCGATATCGAAGCCCGAGAAATCGATGTCGGTCAGGCTGCCCATCATCGCGAGCACGAGCTCCGGCATCGCGGCCCGCTGTGCCTGGCGGCGGCGCACGCGCTCCTCGGCCTCCGACCGGCTCTCGCCCACGGTCGGCATGATCACGTAGAAGATCTTGCATCTGTCGGGATCGCGCCCGGCGGCGGCGACGCGCGCCCGCAGATCGCGGCGAAAGGCCTTCATCTCCTCGATCGTGCTGACCGCGCAGAGCACCGCATCCATATGCTTCGATGCGAAGGTCTGACCCTGAGGCGACGTACCGGCCTGGATCAGCACGGGCCGGCCCTGCGGCGGACGGGCGGTGTTGAGCGGCCCGCGCGACGAGAAGAAACGTCCCTTGAAGTCTATCGTACGAACCCTGGCGGGATCGACGAACAGGCCTCGCTCGCGATCCATCACGATCGCATCGGCATCCCACGACTCCCAGAGCCTGGTCACGACCTCGACGAACTCGTCGGCCATCTCGTAGCGCAGGTGATGCTCGATATGCGTGTCGAGCCCGAAGTTCTGCGCCGCCCGTTCCGCCGTCGAGGTCACGAAGTTGCAGCCCACCCGGCCCTTGGACATCAGGTCGAGCGTGGCGATCAGGCGCGCGAGCAGGTACGGCGGATAGAAGCTGGTCGAGATCGTCGGCACGAGGCCGAGCCGGCTCGTCGCCTGGGCCATCAGCGGGATCAGCGGCAGCGGATCGTTCTTCGGCGCCCGCAACGCCCGCGCCAGGTAGAAATCCATCGAACTGCCGTAGTTGTCCGGAACGAACACGGAGTCCTCGAGCAACACAAAGTCGAAGCACGCCCGCTCCGCCGCTCGGGCGAGATCCAGGTGGATATCCGGCTGTGCCCAGTCTGCGCCGTCGGCCCCGCTCCATTGCTGATTCCAGCCATGCACCCCGTAGCTATTTCCAAGAAACCAGCCGAGGTGGAATGGATTTGCCGCCAAGACGCGCCGCTCCTCTGCTACCGTTGTTTTACCGATGCAATCTGCAGACCAGTTGGTAGGTTCATTACACGAACTCCGGAGGATGCGACATGAGCGACGGCAAGCAAGTGAGGACCACCCATGGACGTGGTCGTCTGTTCGACAGCGTGCTCGACACGATCGGTGACACGCCCTGCATCCGGGTCAACAATCTCGGGCCGAAGAATGTACGACTCTACGTCAAGGCCGAAGCCTTCAATCCGGCCTCGTCGGTAAAGGACAGGCTTGCGGTCAACATCATCGAGGCCGCCGAGCGCAACGGCACGCTGAAGCCCGGCCAGACCGTGGTCGAAGCGACCAGCGGCAATACCGGCATCGGCCTTGCCATGGTGTGCGCGCAGAAGGGTTATCCGCTGGTCGTCACGATGGCCGACAGCTTCTCGATCGAGCGGCGCAAGTTGATGCGCATGTTCGGCGCCAAAGTCGTGCTGACGCCGCGCGCCCAGAAGGGCTTCGGCATGTACCAGAAGGCGGTCGAGCTGGCGAAGACCCACGGCTGGTTCCTGGCGCACCAGTTCGAGACGCCGGCCAACGCCGAGATCCACGAGGCCACCACTGCGCGCGAGATCCTCGCCGACTTCAAGGACGAGAAGCTCGACTGGTTCGTCACCGGCTACGGCACCGGCGGCACGCTGTCGGGCGTCGCGCGCGTGCTGCGGCGCGAGCGGCCGGAGATCAAGATCATCATGTGCGAGCCGGCCAACGCACAGCTGGTCGGCAGCGGCAAGGCGCAGGAACGCGCCGCCGACGGCTCGCCCGCGGTCAGCCATCCGGCGTTCGAGCCGCATCCCATCCAGGGCTGGACACCCGACTTCATCCCGCTGGTGCTGCAGGAAGCGATCGACAAGAAATATTACGACGAACGCGTGCCGATCGCCGGAGCCGAGGGCGTGAAGTGGGCCAAGGCGCTGGCGCAGAAGGAAGGCATTTTCACCGGTATCTCCGGTGGCTCGACCTTCGCCGTCGCGCTTCAGATCGCCGAGAAGGCGCCGGCTGGATCGGTCGTGCTCTGCATGCTGCCGGACACTGGCGAGCGCTACCTCACGACGCCGCTGTTCGAAGGCATCGCCGAGGACATGAACGAGGACGAGGTCAAGATCTCGAAGTCGACGCCGGGATATCAAATGCCGTAAGGCCCGCCTGTCGGCCCGACATCCTGGACCGGCTCGAATATCGGGTCGGTGAGGCCGAGAAGGCGATACGCCTCATCCATTGATGCCACGGTGATCGGCGGCCGGAAGCCGGCGGCACCTTGGTATTCGCTGAATATCCTGGACCATTCCACGAGGTCGGTGCGCGGCGCGACGATGACTCGTTCCCAACCCGGACTTATCTGAGGCTGCCGTCCGCGGCTGGCCAGCCGGCTGAGCGGCACGGCGATGGCTGCGACCTCGGTGAAGTCGATCAAGCCGTGACTTGGACCGTGCGCGGCCGTGAAGGCGACAACGGCCTGATCCCACGCGCTCAGCAGATTCGACGACAGGACTCCGACGACGGTGCTCCTGAGAATCTTATGTCTTCGGTCGAACGCGAGGATGAACATCGCGGTACCCAACTCTACGCTGTACTACTGTCTCACTGCCTCTTCGGCCGCCCCGATGGAGTGCAATGCCCTCGAAAGGTTAGGGTCGCAACATCATTCGCTGGTACTTGCAATGTCGCGGCAACTAGCGTCGGCATGCGGAAGCAGGGCGCCCTCAATACTGTCGTCCTCGTGCCGTCGCGAATTTCATTTCGCAGTCAGGCGGCGACAACACTTCTTGATCTTCCCGGGCGAGCCGGTCGAAATGCCTGCAAGACATCCATCTGGAGGAGCGCCGTACGATGACCGTTGCCCAACTCGACAGCCTCGTAACCCTGCTGCGCTCGCGTCCCGCGCCGGAGACGCCGGACGTGGCTCAGGCCCGCGCCCGTTACGAGAAGATGGCAGTCGTCCTGGGCGGCGCGCCGGACGCCAAATGCGAGAAGGTCGATGCTGGCGGCGTGCCGGCCGAGTGGGTTGCGGCGCCGGGCATCGATGGCGAACGCGCGGTGCTCTACTTGCATGGCGGCGGCTATGCCATCGGATCGCTCAACACCCATCGCCGGCTCGCGTACGACATCTCCGCGGCCTCGGGCGCGCGCGTGCTGGTAATCGACTATCGGCTGGCGCCCGAGCATCCCTTCCCGGCCGCGGTCGACGACGCGGCTGTGGCGTGGCGCTGGATGCTCGCGCAGGGCCTCGATCCGAAGCGCATCGCCATAGCGGGCGATTCCGCCGGCGGCGGCCTCACGATCGCTACGTTGGTCAACTTGCGCGATCAGAAGCTCGCCTTGCCCGGCTGCGCGGTCGCCATCTCGCCGTGGGTCGATCTCGAAGGTCTCGGTGCGAGCATCGCAGGGCGGGCAGCGCAGGATCCGATGGTGCAGAAGGACGGGCTGCTCTGGATGGCCGGGATGTATCTCGCCGGCACGGATGCGAAGATGCCGCTCGCCGCGCCGCTCCATGCGGATCTCGAGGGTCTGCCGCCGGTCCTCGTCCAGGTCGGCACCGCCGAGACGCTGCTCGACGATGCGACGCGCATAGCCGAGAAACTCCACATGGCTGGCGTCGACGTGAAGCTCTCGGTGTGGCCGAACATGGTGCACGTCTTCCCGTTCTTCGCGCCGGTCCTCTCGGAGGGCCGCGACGGCTGCCTCGAGATCGGCACCTTCATCCGCAGCCGCACGGCGTGAGGTCGTCATGAAATTCGGTGTCACTGTCGCTCCGCGCATCACGGATTGGCAGCTTTTCGTCGACCTGGAGACGATGGGCTACGACTGCGCGTGGGCAGCCGACTCGCAGATGCTCTATTCGGATGCCTATGCCGTGCTGGCGCTCGCTGCGGCCAACACCTCGCGCATCCGGCTCGGCACTGGCGTTGCCGTGGCGCCGGTGCGGCTTGCACCGGTCGCGGCCCATTCGATCGCCACCATCAACCGGCTCGCGCCTGGGCGCACGTTTCTGGGCATCGGCACCGGCCACACGGCGATGCGGGTGATGGGTCAGGATCCGATGAAAGCGGGCGCCTTCCGCGAGTATCTGCGCGTGCTGCGCGCCCTGCTGCACGGCGAGGAGGTCGAGTACGAGCTGAACGGCGAGCGACACGAGATTCGCTTCCTGCATCCCGGCAGGGGTTTCATCGACGTCGAGAATCCGGTGCCGATCTACGTCGCCGCCGACGGCCCGTTGGCGCTGAAGACGGCGGGCGCCTACGGCGACGGCCGTGTCTGCTCGCACAACCAGACGCGCGCCCGGCTGCAGAAGAGCCTCGAGACGATGCGCCAGGGCGCCGATGCCGTCGGCCGTACCTTTCCCGACGACTTCCACACCGCGGCGCTGAGCTATGCCTGCGTGCTGCGCCCGGGCGAAAGCATGACGTCCGACCGGGTCATCGACGAGATCGGCCCGATGGCTGCCGCGACGCTCCATTATTGGTGGGAATTCTATCAGAAGGACGGCGACACCAGCACCATCGCCCAGCGCTGCCGCAACCTGTGGGACGAGTATCTCGCCTTCACCGAGAAGATGGAGACGCCGCCGGCCAAGCGCTACCAGCAGGTCCATTTCGGACATTGCGCCTTCCTCCCGCCGGAGGAGCGCCGCTTCATCACCGAGGACCTGATCCGCGCGACTGGCGGGCTGGTCGGCACGCCGGACGAGATCATCGCCATGCTGCGCGAGCGCGAGGCGATGGGCCTGACCGAGATCACGCTCCTGCCGGCGATGGATGCGGCCCGCCGCAATCTCGCGGACTTCGCCGAGCAGGTGATTGCGCGCTACTGAGCGCCGAGGATTCGCTGGCGCGAGGCGCGCAGCATCGCGGCGGCGCGGTCCGGGTCGAAGCCTGCCAGGACACCGCCCCGCATGCGGATGTCACCGTCGACGATCACCGTGTCGATGTCACGCGGGCTGGTCTGCAGCAAAACGTGGGCGCACGCATCTGGCGCGGTCGAATCGCCGAACGGTCCCTTGCGGATCAGCACGATATCGGCGCGCTTGCCGGGCGTGAGCGAGCCGATCCGGTCGTCGAGGCCGAGCACGCGCGCGGCCGTGATGGTTGCCGTCTCGATCAGCTTGCGCGGCGTCAGCAGCGGCAGCCCGGGCCGCACCGGCGGCCGGCGGCCGACCACCGTGGAAAAGCTGCGCTCCATCGCACCGTCGAGAAAGCCCTGCACGTTGAACATCACGCGGAGCTGCCCAAGCGTGTCCGACGCGATCGAGCAGGGGATATCGCAGCCGAACACCACGTCGACACCGCGATCGTGAGCGCGGCGCACGACGTCGGCAGGTGTGCCCTGCGTGTCGGCGGTCGGCGTGAAGCAGAGCGGCATGCGTGCTTCGGCCATAAGCTCGAGCTCGGCATTGGTGATCAGATTGCCGTGGATCACCAGGAAATCCGGACCGAGCAGGCCATCGGCATGCAGCCTGGCGATCGTGCCGGTTTCGTTGACATGGATGCAGCTCGGCGCCTTCAGCGCACGCGCGAAGGCGAGCTGCTCCGCCAGATGCGGCGTGCTGATCGAATCGATGCCGAAGGCGATCGTGGTGAGGCTGCCCGGGTCGTGGAACTTGTCGTAGACCCGGCGCGCATTCTCGTACCGCGCCGCCATCGCGAAGGTGTCCGGCTCGAACGTCATGAAGGAATAGGTGAAGAGATGCCGGATGCCCGTCGTCCTCAGCGCCTCGATCGACTGCGGCGCATGGTCGGGGCCGCCGATGTCGTGACAATAGTCGACGACGGTGGTCGTGCCGTAGGACAGCATCTCGAACCCGCCGACATAGGCTGCGTTGAAATTGTCCTCCGGCGTGTAGTGCCGCCGCAAAGGCAGCAGCTTCGTGTTGTAGGTTCCCTGCCAGAGGTCCGGCACGTAGCCGCGCAGGATGGTCTGCCAAAGGCAGGTATGCGCATCGATGATGCCGGGCAGAGCGATCATGCCGGCAGCGTCGATCCGTTCCGCTCCGCTCGCGTCGAGGGAAGGTCCGACAGCGGCGATCGCGCCGTCCTCGATCAGGATGTCGGCACTCGGAAAATCGCCCAGCGCCGCGTCCATCGTGACGGTCTCGGCGCCGGTAATGATCGTTCTCTTACTGGGCATGATGTCACTCTACTCCCGCAAAGCGCGCGCGCAGCCGGGGTGCCACATCGCGGGCGTAGCGCTCGAGGCTGGGATTCATCTCGTCCGGCCGCATGCCGGGCGGCACCGCCCAGCTCACGATGTCCGTCAGGCCGTACTGTTCGATGAAGGCCGAGAGCTCGGCAACGCAATGGTCGACGTCGCCGACGACCCAGGTCTGCGGAATGCGCGCGGACTCGGCAATGCCCGCGACACCTCCGTGGCCGCCAGAGTCGGCGCGGAACTTGTTGTAAATCTCCATCCGCCGGCGCTCGGCCACCCGCACCGCGGCCCAGTCGCGCTCGCGGTCGTCCGTGACGAGGCAGGAGCGGATGATGCCGATACGATGAGCCGTCGGATCGCGCCCCTCCTCCGCGAGCTTCGCCAGCCACGGATCGAGCGAGCGTGCCCGCTCGCCCTGCGGCAGCAGGTTCGTCCGGAAGCGCGCGGCCCGTAAAGCACCGGCCTCCGCCATCGCCGCGATCCAGAGCGGCGGGCCGCCAGGCTGCACGTAGGCCGGCGTGATCTTCACGTCCTGGAAATTGTAACGCTTCCCTTCGAAGCTGAACGTCTCGCCGGTGAAGGCGCGCTGCAGCACCTCGATGCCCTCGTCGGTCAGCGACACGCGCCGCGAGACCGGCATGCCGAAGCCGCGGAACTCGTGCGGCGCGTAGCCCATGCCGACGCCCATCTCGACCCGCCCCCCGCTGATATTGTCGAGCACCGCGAGATCCTCGGCGAGCCGGATTGGATGGTTGAACGGCAACAGGCAGACGTCGCACGAGAAGCGCACGTGCGTCGTCCGCGCCGCCATCGCCGCGGCGACCGGAATCCACGACGGCAGATAGCCATCGTCGACGAAGTGATGCTCGGTGAACCACACGAGATCGAGCCCGAGCCCGTCGAGCCACGCCACTTGCTCCATGATCGCGGCGTAGAGCGCCTGGTGGCTGAGACCCGATTCGGGCGGATTGCGGAAGTCGTAGGCGACGCCGAGGCGAAGCGGTTTGCGAGCCATGGTCAGAGCCTCAGTTGGGGGACATCGATCCAGCGCCGCTCGGCGACGCTGCGATGGGCGAGATCGGAAAGCTGTACCGCCGTCGCCCCTTCGTCCAGCGTGGGTACAGAGGGCGCGTCCTCGCCGACAGGGCGCAGGAACAGCTCCGAACTCTGCCGGAATGCCGGCTTGACGGGAAGGCCGCGCGGCATGCGTCCGGTGGCACCGTCGATGATGACGCCGATGCGACTGTCAGCCATAGCCTTGCCCGACACTACCGTGCCTGGACCATGGAGCCTGCGAGTGCGGCCCGCATCTCCACGGCGGACGCCGGCTCCCCGCCGGCCGCACGCACCAGGCGCACCGCGTCCTCGACCCAGGCGAGGTTGTTCATCGTGGTGCCCATCGGCGCATCCTCCAGGCCGACGCGCACGTGGCCGCCACGCGCGACCGTCTCGCCGATCAGTGGCCGGACGTCGACGGCCAGACCCGCGATCATCCACGGCGCGGCGCCGGCCTCTTCTTCCAGCAGCGCGAGATGCGCCGCCAGGGCGTAGGGGCGCGGCGGAAAGCCGAAGGCGAACATCTCCGAGAACATGAACCGGTAGAGGGGCGTCTTCACGCCGGTGGCGCGCGCCAGCGCCGCGCCCGCCCGCGTAAAGCCCGGTTCGTAGATCGCGAAGGCCGGATGGAAGCCGTGCCGCGCCGCGAAGTCGAGTGCGTGGCGCACGTGCGCTTCGGGGTTGAGATACGTGAAAGCAGGCTTGGTCGTTGCCGTCGCCGTGGTCATGGTGAAGTTGACGCTGCCGGGATCGATCACCGCGAAATCGAGCAGGCCGCGTTCGGCCAGCGCCTCGACATGGGCGAAGCGCTCTGCCGGCGTCATGCCGGCTGCCGGGATCGCCGGATAGGATGGATAGACCGGCACATCGACCTCGGCGCGGATGCCTTCGATGATGCGGGCATAGACCTGCCAGTCGAAGGTGTGGGTGCCGTCCTCGAAGGCATGCGTGTGGATGATCGACGCACCGGCGCAGGCGCAGGCGACGCCCTCGGCGACGATTGCCTCGACGGTATCCGGAAGGAGCGGCTGCAGCTTGCGATTCCACGCGCCGTTCAACGCCACTTCGATCCAGACCTTGTGCATGGGGGCTCCTTTGCCGGACTGATTGCGGATAATAGGATCACCGCATGCAAACAGAGTACGATTTCATCATCGTCGGCGGCGGTTCAGCCGGCGCCGTGCTTGCGGCCCGACTGACCGAGGAGCCCGCGATCCGTGTCCTGCTGCTCGAAGCCGGCCGCGACTTCCGCACCGCCGAGACGCCCGAGCATATCCGCATCCCAAACCCGCTGCGGGCGATCGGCGACGACAACTACCGCTACCCGAAGCTGCTGGCGCGGCGCACCGAGCGGCAGGAGCCGAAGCTCCTGTGGCGCGGCCGGGCAATCGGCGGCAGCTCGACCATCAACGGCCAGATCGCGATCCGCGGCATCCCCGACGACTTCGAGGACTGGGCACGCGAAGGCGCCGCGGGCTGGGCCTGGAACGACGTGCTGCCCTATTTCCGCAAGCTGGAAAACGATGGCGATTACGGCGACGCGCCATACCACGGCAAGACCGGCCCGATCCCGGTCTATCGCGCGCCGGTCGAGGCGTGGGGCCATGTCGACCGGGCGGTGATGAAGGCAGGCCTTGCCCTCGGATATGGCTGGTGCCCCGACCACAACGCGCCCGAAGGCACCGGCGTCTCGCCCTACGCGATCAACAGCCGCGCCGGCCTGCGGATCTCGACCAACGACGGCTATCTCGAGCCGGCACGCGGGCGGCCCAACCTCACCATCGTCGGCAACGCGATCGTCGACAGCCTGACATTCGAAGGCAATCGCGCGCATGCCAACGGCGTATGCGTCACGGTCGGCGGCGAGAGCCGCAACGTGCGTGCGCGGCGCGAGGTGCTGCTGTGCGCTGGTGCGATCCACTCGCCGGCGGTGCTGCAGCGCTCCGGGATCGGCCCGCGCCCCTGGCTCGACGGGCTGGGGATCAAGGTCGTGGCCGATCGTCCGGTGGGGCAGCACCTGCTCGACCATCCGATCCTGAGCGTGCTGCTCGACCTGAAGGACGGCGCGCAAGCCAGCACCCTTGCCCATCGCCACACCAACTGCTGCATTCGCTATTCATCCGGGCTCGCGGGTGCCGGGATCAACGACATGATCGTAATCGCCGGCAACCTGCGGCCCGCCGAAGACGGTGGCACCGCGCGAGCCCGTGTCGCCGTGTCGGCCTTTGCGGCTTTCAGCGAAGGCACCGTGCGGATCACGACGCGCGACGCCGCGATCGATCCGCAAGTCGACGAGCGCATGCTATCCCACGACAGCGACCTCGTGCGCATGCGCGACGGCGTGCGTCGCCTGCGCGACCTCTGCCGTCACCCCGAGATCGAGGCGATCTCGACCCGAGGCGAATACGGCTCGTCTGGCCTGTCGATCGAGGACGAGCTGTCGCCACAGGTGCTCGAGGACTGGATGTTCGCCGAATGCTCCGACGCCCAGCATGCGAGCGGCACCTGCCGCATGGGCGCCGCCGACGATCCGCGCTCGGTCGTCGATCCCGAGTGTCGCGTGATCGGCGTCACCGGCCTGCGCGTGATCGACGCCTCGATCATGCCGACCGTCGTGCGCGCCAACACGCATTTCACGACCGTCATGATCGCCGAGAAGATGGCGGACATGCTGAAGAAGGCTGCAGCACGTTAGCCTGCTGGAGAGCCGCGCTCCCAGCCGCTTACCCCCGCAGCACCACGCCGGCCTTGCCTTCGGTCAGCCGGCCCTGCTCCCAGGTCGGCACGCCGTTGACGATGGTGTACTCGACGCCGGCCGACGGCATGACGATGCGCTTGGCGCCGCCGGGCAGGTCGAAGCGGCGCTCGCCGTGGTTCCTGGAGCCGATGCGCCCGGCGTCGAAGATCGCCACGTCGGCCGGGGCGCCCTTCACCAGACGGCCGCGGTCCTTGAGCCCGAACAGGTCGGCCGGATCGGAGGTCAGCTTGCGCACGCCCTCTTCCAGCGTGATCGCCTCCTTCTCGCGCACCCAGGTGCCGAGCAGGTAGGTCGGGTAGCCCGCGTCGCACAGCATGTCGACATGCGCGCCGCCGTCGCCCAGCGCCATCAGGATCGACTTGTCGTTGAGCAGCTCGCGCATGCGGTCCTCGCGCGTATTCCACGAGGAGATGGTGAACTCGACATTGAGATCGTCGGCCAGCACCAGGTCGAGGAAGGCATCGACCGCGTCCTTGTTCTGGAGGCTGGCGACTTCGGCGATCGACTTGCGCTCGAGATGCTTCAGCGTGGGGTTCTTGACGTCGTGAACGACGATGCGGCGCCAGTCGCTGAAACCCGTCGGATTTTTCAGATCATGACGGAAGGCATTGCGGAAAGACGGATCGGCATAGACCTTCTTCTGCGCCTCCGGGTTGGTGTCGGCGAAGACGCGTTTCCACGACGGGAAAGCGGCGAAGGCGAACGGGTTCTCCATCGTGCATTCCCGCGTCAGCGGCAGCGGCGAGGTCTGCGGCCGGGCGCCCTTGGCGATCATCGGCGCGGCGAGCCGCAGCGTGTTGCGCACGGCCTCCGGGATGTCGTCGCGATCGAACAGGGCGATGAAGGTCACCGGCCGGCCGCTCTGGTCGAGCAGGAAATCGAGCAGCTCGCACTGATCCTGCTCGAGCACGCCAACCTGGCGGGTCAGCGCGATCTCGATGGTCCCCTTGCCGCGCTTCTTGAGCTGCTGACAATACGCCGCCAGCTCCTCGCGGCTGGCATTGCGGCAGGCGAGCGGCTTGCCTTCGAAGCCCATGTGCTGATTGAGCGTGGTCGAGGAGAAGCCGAGCGCGCCCTTGTCGACGGCTTCGCCGATCAGCGCGGCGATCTTCGCCGTCTCCTCCGGCGTCGCCGCGCGGTCCATCGACGCCTCGCCCATCACGTAGTGACGGAACGGCGTGAGCGGCGCGATGAAGGCGAGGTTGAGCGACGGCCGGCGCGCCGCGGCAGCATCCATGAACTCGGGGAAGGTTTCCCAATCCCAGGTGATGCCCTTGTTCAGCACGTCGAAGGGAATGCCTTCGACGTTCACCAGATCCTTCATCGCGATCTCGCGCGTCGCGGGCTTGCAGGGCGCGATGCCGACGCCGCAATTGCCCATCACCACGCTGGTCACGCCGTGCCACGACGAGGGCGTCACCGCGCCATCCCAGCAGATCTGTGCATCGTAATGCGTGTGCGGGTCGACGAAGCCCGGCGTCACGACGAGCCCATCGGCATCGATCGTGCGCCTGGCGCCTTCCGTCACTTTGCCGATCTCGGCAACTTTGCCGTTGTGGATCGCGACATCGGCCTGGTAGCGCTTGGCGCCGGTGCCGTCGACCACCACGCCGTTCTTGATCACGAGGTCGTAGCTCATCGATTCCTCCCGGGAATGTTGCACTAGGCTACTCCCCCTGCGATGGCCCCGATAGACCCTGTCCACGCCTGCCGTCACTATGCGGCTCTGCTCTGCCAGCCCGAGGAAAGCATGTCCCGACCCTGGTTCGACCCGCGTGTCCCCCAAGCCGACCGGTGTGTGCTGCGGCCCTTGCTCGACCGTCATGCAGCACAGACGCCGGACAAGGTCTTCGCCCGCTTCGCCGACGGCAGCGAATGGACTTATCGCCAGACGCAGGCGATCGTGCGCCGGACCGCGATCGGCCTTGCCGCGCTCGGCGTGCGCCAGGGCGACAATGTCCTGTCGTGGCTGCCCAACGGGCCTGACGCGATCAGGATCTGGTTCGGGTTGAACTATCTCGGCGCGGTCTACGTGCCCGTCAATCTCGCCTATCGTGGCGGCGTGCTCGCCCATGTCGTGGCGAATTCAGATGCACGGCTGATCGTGGCGCATGCCGATCTCGTCGGCCGGCTGGCCGAGATCGATCGTGCCGCGCTGGCGACGGCCGTCGTGCTGAACGGCGTGGCGCCCGCCATTCCGGGTCTGGACATGCAGGCGCGCGACGTTCTGGAGCCCGCCGATGGCGAGCTGCCGCCATTGGCGCGCGAGATTGCGCCGTGGGAAATGCAGAGCATCATCTACACCTCGGGCACGACCGGTCCCTCCAAGGGAGTCATGTCGTCGTACCTGCAGCTCTACACGATGGGCACCGAATCCTTCCCGTCGCTGGGCACCGACGATCGCTTCATGGTCAACCTGCCGCTATTCCATGTCGGCGGCACAGCCGGCGTCTATGCGATGCTGGCGCTCGGCGGCTCGATCGCGGTCGTCGAAGCGTTCGACACCGCCTCCTTCTGGCGCGTCGTCACCGAGACCGGCACCACGGCCTGCGTGCTGCTGGGCGTGATGGCTACGTTTCTCGTGAAGCAGTCCGCCAGCCCGCAGGACCGCAGTCACCCGCTGACGGCCGCCATCATGGTACCCTTGTGCGAGGACGCCACCGCCTTCTCGGCGCGGTTCGGCTGTGACGTCTATACCGTCTTCAACATGACAGAGGTCTCGACGCCGCTGCGCTCGGAGAAGAACCCGTCGCCGCTCGCCACCTGCGGCCGACCGCGTCCTGGCGTCGATGCCAGAATCGTCGACCAGAACGACTGCGAGGTGGCGCGGGGATCGGTCGGGGAGCTGATCGTGCGCACCGACCGGCCGTGGGCCATGAACCACGGCTACTACAGGAATCCCGAAGCAACGGCCAAGGCGTGGCGCAACGGCTGGTTCCATACCGGCGACGCCTTCCGCGTCGGCGAGGACGGTCAGTACTTCTTCGTCGACCGCATGAAGGACGCCATCCGCCGCCGCGGCGAGAATATCTCTTCCTTCGAGGTCGAGACGGAAATCTGCGCCCATCCCGCGGTCAGGGAAGCCGCGGCCGTCGCCGTGCCGAGCGAGTACGCCGAGGAGGAAGTGCTCGCCGCGATATCGCTGATCGAGGGCGCCTCGCTCGATCCCGCCGAGCTGATCGCCTTCCTCATGCCGCGCATGGCCCATTTCATGGTGCCGCGCTACGTCCGCATCGTGCCCGACCTGCCCAAGACGCCGACGCAGAAGGTGCAGAAGCACCTGCTGCGCAGCGAGGGCATCACGGCCGACACGTGGGATCGAGAGAAAGCCGGCATTCGCCTCAAGCGACAACGCCTGCCAGCCTGAAGGAAGACCCGGTCAGAACTCCAGGAGATTGTCCCGAAGATGCCTGTGAGCATACGCCTTTCGCGTCAGACCGCGGCGCTGCAGCTCGGGCACGAGACCGTCGCAAATCTCCACCACGTAGCGGCGATCGAAGTAGCTGTTGAAGATCAGGAAACCGTCGCCACCGACTTCCTCCATGATCTCCTGCATCATGCCCGCAACGTGGTCCGGCGTTCCTGTGTAGTCGATGCCGTCCTTGCGCGCATAGCTGCGCACCAGCGAACGCGGCGTCCGCCCGACCCATTTGGCCAAGGCGGATTGATGGCCGTTGGTCTTCAGGTCCAGCGGCAGCGGCTGGTCGAGGTCGAACCTGGAGAAATCGATGCCGGTGAGCCGCGACATGCTCGAGAGCTGCATCTCGATGTGCGCCTCGGCGGCGGCGGCCTCCCGCCGTTGGCGCTCGCGCGCAGCTTCCATCGTCGTATCGACGATCGGATGGGCGAGGAACAGCACCTTGATATCGTCGGGATTTCGCCCGAGTGCTCGTGCCCTCGTGCGGATGCCGTCGCGGTAGGCCTTCATGGAGGCTGCGCTGCCGCCGCCCTCGGTGATGATCGTGTCGGCCCAGCGCGACGCGAACTCCAGTCCCCGTGGTGAGCCGCCGGCCTGGCAGATCGGCACGCGGCCCTGGGGCGATCGCGGCGCATTGAGCGGCCCCCGCACCTTGAAGTACTTACCTTCATGATTGATCGCGTGGACTTTGCTGCCGTCGGCGAAAAAGTGGTTCTGGCGGTCGAGCACGACGGCGTCGGGCTCCCATGACTCCCAGAGCCTGGTCACGACGTCGGCGAATTCGTCGGCCACGTCGTAGCGTTCGTCGTGCGGTCGATGCTTGTCATGCCCGTAGTTCTGGGCTGCGCCGTCATTGCTGCCCGTCACACAGTTCCAGCCGACCCGGCCTTCGGTCGTGTGGTCGAGCGTGTTGACGAGTCGCGCCAGCAGATAAGGCGGATACTCGCTGACGGACAGCGTCGGCACGAGGCCGAGCGTCTTCGTCGCCTGCGCGAGATAGGGAACCAGCACCGCCGGATCGAGCTTCGGCGCGGACGCGGCGTACTTGAGATAGGTGTCGTGCGAGCCCTTGTAGGTGTAGGGCACGTTCGAGGAATCCTCGATGATCATGTAGTCGAAGCAGGCCCGCTCCATGCCCTGCGCGAGATCGACGAACAGGTCGGGCATCATCCAGCGCGCGATGTCGGGGCCGGGGAAATCGGACCGCCAGCTCTTGGGGCCGTAGCCTTGCGACAGGAACCACGCGAGGTGGAAGGGATGTTTACTCATGACGGACAGACTATCAAAAAATTACGTCGCGTACGGTCACTACGCTGCGGGTCTCGAGGCCCCGCGGTCCTCGGTCAGGTCAGGAAGGCGCCAGGCGTCAGCGTATCGACACCGGCAAGGCGGATGGAGAAGTCCGCAGCACCGTCGGCGTCGACATTGCCAAACAGGGTATAGGTCGACTGCTCGAAAAAGAGAGCCGCCGCATTGGCGAATGCACCAGAGAAAACATCTCTTTCGGAGAAGAATGCGAACGCCTGATCGCCGGCGACGGTCGTGTCGGCATCCAGGGCCGACACGTCGATCCTGTCGCCCTCACCCAGGTCGAAATCCGTAACGACGTCGCCGGTAATC
>JAHCJV010000002.1 GCA_026126105.1 Enhydrobacter sp. | reverse complement strand
TCGAGCAGGTCGGTGTGGTCGAAGAAGTCCCACGGCTTCTCGGCGATGGCGACCGAGAGCTCGGCGGTCAGCGCGCAGACCAGCGAGCGCGGCAGGCGGGCGTCGGGCGTCGCCCGGCCGTCGGCCTGCTTGGGCCGCACCAGCAGGGTGTCGGCGGCATCGGCGCCGAGCTTGTCGAGCGTGAGGACGTCGATGATGCTCTTCTCGCGCGGGATCAGCGCATCCATGCCGAGCAGCGCCTCGGGCGCGAAAGCGAGCTTCTCGAGCCCTTCGTAGAGCGTCAGGTAGAGGTCGGTGAAGGGCTGGAAGTCGTACCACAGCACCGACCACAGCCGGGCGCGGTCGCGGCCCGACAGGCGCGGCGCCAGCTCGATCGCCTCGCGCCAGTATTCGGTGCGCAGCTCCGCGGTGACGCCGGCGAAGAAGGTGTCGAAATACTCGATGAGGTCGAGCACGTCGTCCGAGTCGAGATCGCCCGGCGGCGTCGGCTGCGCCTTGGCGCGCAGCTCGGCGAGCCGCTTGCGGATCACTTCGCCGTCGGGCCGCTCGAAGGCCGCCTTCTGGTGGTCGAAGTCGAGCAGGAAGGAATTGCCCAGGATCTTGACGATGTCGGTCTGGGTGAGCAGCCGCACCCGGACCGGGAAGTCGGGCGTGACGTCGCTGAGGCCGAGGCCGAAGCGTGTCACCAGGCCGGTCGACTCGCGATTGCCCGGCGGGTTGATGTCGCGCAGGAAGTCGTAGGTCTTGTCGGCGAAGCGCGCCTGCAGCGGCCGGCCGTCGCGGCTCGCCAGGATCGAGACGAGATACGATTTGCCGGCCTGGCTCGGCCCGAACACGCCGACGCACATCCGGCGCCGCGCGGCGCGGGCGAGCTTGCGGCTCTGATTCCGAACCTTCTGCAGCTCGCTGATCAGCGACGGCGCCTGCTGCGCCACGGTCGGCGACTGGGCCGAGGCGTTCTTCAGCCAGCCGACGCCCTCGCTCGCGGCGACGGCAAGCTGCTCGCAGTCCTGGGCCAGTTTGAGATCGACGGTGTCCATACGCTTGATCAACCTGTCTTGAGCATGCCGGTGTCGAGCCAGTAGCCCTCACGGCGCGGCAGCGTTTGCAGTCGGAGCGTCAGGCGGTCGAGCGAGATTGCACGACCGTCGCGATTGGTGACCTGACGCAGGCGGAAGCGCTCGACGTCACCCGAATCCTTGTCCTTCGGCTTCACTCGAGACAGCGCGATCTTGAACGGCGTCTCGCGCGCGTGACGCTCGGCATATTCGGGCTTGGCGAACTCCAGCGCATAGAGCCGCGCCGCCGGCCAGCGCACCAGGTCGAGCTGGCGCGCGCCGAGCCACATCGGTCCCCGGAACTCGAAGGAGATTTCCGGCAGCTCGTATTCCCGATTGTCGAGATCGACATCGCTATAGACCAGATCCTCGCGCTGAAGCCGGCCGCCGCCGTCGAGCTTACCGATGAACTTGGCGATGCTCTTGGAGCGCAGCAGGTCGGAGCGGAAGGAGAAGTCCGGCAGCTGCGACTGCGCGAGCGCGGCGATCATCGCGCCTACCGCGACCGTGGTCTTGGGATCCTCGACCCGAAGGCGCGCGTCGCGGAACGGATACCAGGCACCGACGCGATATTCGTGCAGTGCGATCAGGCGCTCCGGCGGCAACGGCAGAAGCTCCATCAGCAGCGCGCGGATGCCGGGCAGGCGCGATGGCCGGCCCGACAGCAGCAGAATGTCGCAATCGTAGGCGTGCACGATCTCGGCGAGCGGTGCCAGCACCCGCGCCATCTCGGCGCGCACCGTCTTGTCGAGGCCCTGCAGGTCGATCGGGAACACCGTGGTCCGGAGGTCGAACTCCCTGGCGCCGCGCTTGCGGGCGGCTTCGTTGAAGAAGCTCACGACTTCCTGCGATGGCTTCGAGCCGCCGGGGAAAAACGACTCGTAGGGGCGCGGTTCTGCGGCAATGGTGCCGGAGGTCGGATCGTATGTCTCCGCGGCGCGCAGGAACTCGAGCGCGATCGGCTGGGCGATCTGGAGCGCGAACTGCTGGCGCAGGTTGCGCTGGATCACGTCCTCGCCGCCGCGGTCGCCGCCGACCAGCTCGGCCATCAGGTCGGCCGGATTGGCGATGCCGCCGCTGCGCAAGGCCGCCTCGATCGGCGGCAGCACATGGCCCTGCACGACACGCAGCAGGATATCGTCCCCCGCCACGTTGAAGCCCTCGCGGAATTTCTGCTCGGGGAACAAGGTCACCGACGTCCCGGCGCCCTCGAGGCGATAGGTGTTGACGATCAGGTCGGTCGTGCCGCCGCCGACATCGATGCTGGCGATCGTGAGCGTGCCGTCGGCCGGCTTGCCGCGCTTCTTGCCGGCGACCTGGAAGAAACGGCGGGCATCGCCGCCGAAATTGCGCGCCACCTCGGTGTAGAGATAGACGAGCTGGGTGCAGCTCGCCTCGTCCCAATCGGTCAGCACGCGCGGCGCGGGCGCGGCGGCATCGTCGAGCTTCCAGCCCAGCATCATCCACACCAGATCGCGCGCGGCCTCGGCCCGCTTGCGGAAGATCAGGCGTTCGGCAAGCGGCATGCCGGTCGGCAGGGTCAGCACGATGCGACGCAGGCGGCGCGGCGTCTCGCCATGGGCGCGCCGGCCACGCTGCTGCGGCGAGTTCATCAGCGTCAGCGCCTGCAGCAGGACCTCGGTCAGCACGAATGTCATGATCGAGGAGCGCGAATAGAGCGGCTCGAACACCGGCAGGTGGTCGGCGCTGTCGGCCTCCGGCTCCACCAGATGCAGCGGCTCGCCTTTCTGGTTGAGGAGCTGCGCCATCGGCCCGGCCGCCGCCGGCATCGGCGTCTGATCCTGGGCGTAGGCGATATTGAACCGCCATTCGCGGGTCTGAGGTTCTTCGTCCCACAAATAGCGCTTGGGGCTGGACATGCCGGTGTTGCCCTCGGTGCCGCGGCGGCGTGAAGCGAGGCGGGTCGCCTCGGGTCCGACACGCGTCATCGTCGGCCATACGAAAGCGTCGGCGCGACCGCCGAGCCGCGAGAGATGGTTCTTGCCGAACCACGCCTGGGCGAACTCGACCCGCGATTCGAACGGTTTGGTGTGCACGCACTCGGGGTGGGAGAGATCGCGCAGGGCGAGCTCGTAGGAGTCGTTGAGATTGACGCCGAGTTCTCCCGCTGCCTCGATCAGCAGACCGCAGGTGCGCGAATTGCCGACGTCGAGCACGAGATCGACCTCGATCGCGCCGCGGCCCGGCCGCTCGGCGTCGCCAACCAGCTTGATCGGCGGGAAGTGGATTGCCTCGGCGAGCAGGCCGAGAAACGCGAGATAGCGCGCGGTCGCTTCCTGCGGCTTCTGCTTGATGTCGTTCTCGATCTCCTCGGGCGTGGCACGCGGATGAATCTCGCGGAACAGCTCCTCGAGCCACTGGGTCATCCAGTTCTGCCGGAGCAGCCAGTGGTTCGAGCGTTGCAACGGCGCCAACGCGAAGAGAGCGCCCGCCGTCACGTCCTTCGACGATGGCGCGAGATAGGCGCGCCCTTCGGCCTCCGCGATCAGGCCGGTGTCGAAGGCGAGCACCGCGCGATAACGCCAGCCCTGCTCGTCGCGAAAGCCCTCGCCGTAACGCTGCTCGAGATCGACGATGCGGATGCGCGCCCAATCTGCAGGGCCCTCGCGAAACTGGTTGTTGGGCCGCACCTGCAGGAACGGCACCGGCACCCATTTGTCGAGAAAGGGCGCGAGCGCGTCCTTGGCGGTGACGACGAGATTCGGCTCGGCGGCGCGCCTGCGGCCGTTCTCGACCACCTCGTATTGGCCCCGTCCCTCGTCGAAATCGAGCTGCACGAGGTCGTCGATTCCATTAGCAGTCGCCGCGTCGTGGAAACCCCATTCGCGCACGCGCAGCCTGGTCGGATCGAAGCCGAAGTCGAGAAACTGGATGCCCGAACGCGCGATCAGCGTCGTCGGGCTGGGATAGCTCGGCAGGCGTGCGAGGTCGCTCATGTGGGCCTGTGCGGTAAACTCTGGAACGTGGGCTTCATCCGGGCGATATCAACGGCCAATCTGCACGTTGTAGCTGCGCTTGTCGCCGGGCTGGCTGCCCTTGCATTGCGCGACCCCATCCTTGTCGACTTCGCAGTTCACCGTGTTGCGCGCGTAGGTGCGTCCGTCGGCACACTTGGGATTGGATTTTTCCTCGATCACAAGCTTGCCGTTGTCCCAGCGCGCCTCGGCCGGCGCCTCGCAGGTCGTGCCGTTCTGCTGTGTGAAGGAGACCTTGCCCTTGCCCTTGTCGTCGAGCGTGTAGGAGGGGCGAAGATCCTTTTCGCCGTTTGCCGTCACCAGCCCGGTACGCGAGCGCCAGTCGCCTTTCATGAAAGCGAGGTCCTGCTTCTGCTTGGCCTCCGGCGGCACGACCATCGGCTTGGGCTCATCCTTCCTGGCGTTGTTCTTGTCGGCGCCATTCTTGTCGGCCATCGCCTTGTCTCGACCGTTGAGGGCTTTGTCGTCCGGTCCTTGGGCATCCGGACCCTTGCCCTTGTCGTCGCGATCGTTGCCATTCTTGCCGTCGAGGTTAGGCGCCTTCTCGTTGGCTTTCTCCGCGACGTTGACGCCCGCCGCCTTGTCGTCCGGGCCGGCGCTTCGTTCGATCGGTACGCCATGGCCGACGATCACTCCGCCGGGGACGAGGACGCCCGCGGCACAATCGCCGCCTTTGCGGGCGAGCTCGTCGGTCAGCGTCGCGAGCTCGAGCCGCAGCCGCTCGTTGTCCTGCTGCAGGGTCGTATAGCGGACCTGCTGCAGCTCGGTCGGCTGGCGTACGGAGAAGGCCAACGCTCTCTCTCGCGCCTCTGCTTCCAGGCGTGGCTCGAGATGCGGCAGATAGGGCCGCAGTACCCAGGCCAAGCCGGCGAGCAACAACAGAAGAAAGACCGCGAGCAGCAGCCACTGCCACCATGTCGAGCGTGTGCCCGGCGCGGCCATCATCGCAGCGGCCGGTGCCGACGCCATCGCGGCCCGAGGAACGGCGCCAGCAGGGGCCGAAACCCGAGCCAGCGGCGTGGCGGGGGCGGTTGGCAGGAAGACGCCGGGCAAAGCCGCGTCGGCCGAGAAGCCCCAGAAGGTCATCACCGGCCTGCCGTCGACGACGTAGAGCGTCTCCTCTCCGGGGGCGGTCAAGGCATGGCGCAGGAGGCGCGCAAAATTGCGCTCCGCGCCGGAGCGCGTCGGCTCCTCCATCGAGGCCGCGAGGCCGACCAGGTCTTCATGAAGGCGGCGAACCTTCTCCTGAAGGCCAGCGCGTTCGGCATCGCCGAGATCGGCCAGCCGCCTGACCTCGCCATCGAATGGCGCGTACCAGTCGATGCGCCGGCCCGACGGATCGACCTCGGGGATCGCCAGCAGGTCGGCGTGCTCGGATGAAAGGCGCTGGGCGATTGCCGCACGCAACTGCCGCGCGGCCCGCCACACGGGATCTCCCGCAAGGCCGAGTGCACGATAGCGCTGCAGCGGTTCGCTGCTGAGAAGCGGTCCGGCCATTTCAGTCCCTCAACGTCCGCCGCGCGGGCAGGCCATGGCATACTTCCAGCGCGTGCCCCACTGCTCCCCTGTTACGATGACTTCGACCGAATAATCCCCGGCCACCGGGTTCCAATCGAACCCAAAGCCGCCGCGCCCGCTGCGTGGACCGCGCGTTCCCGCGATGTTCTGGCCACGATAGATCACCTTGATGTCGTCTGGACGGACATACAGTTCATAATTGATGGCAACAAAACCCGGTCTATCGCCGAGGTAATGCCTGTTGCGGGTCACGCCCTCACCGCCGGAGTCGCCCGACCAGTCGCACGGCAGCATGCCCGGCGGCGGCCGGTTCGGCGGCGGAGCCGGCGGTCGCGGCGGCGGCGCAGCGGCTTGCTGTTGGGGCGGCGGCGGTGGTGGTGGCGGCGCTTTCGCGACGACAGGCGGCGGCGGAGGCTTGGGCGGCTCGATCGGCTTGCACATCGCGACCTTTTGCTTGAGATCGTCCTGCAAGGCGGCCAGCTCCAGGCGTAGCTTCTTCTCGGCCGCCTGCTCGTCGTCCAGCGAGGCTTTGAGCACCGGCGTCGGATCGGCCGGCGGCTCCGGGGCAGGCGGGGCCGGGGTTTCGATCGTCGCGACGTTGAGCGAGGGATCGACCGGCGCGCAGGCGCGTAGCAGCCACGACGCCATCAGCAACAGGATCAGGAACATCAGCCCGAACAGCAGCGCGCCCCAGAAGCGCGACCAGCCGAGAGCGGCCGGCAGCATCACCGCCGGCGCGCTCGCGAACACTGCGGCAGGCGGTGGGGCAGGCCGAGGGATCACGGCCACGGACGACGGTGCAAAGCCTTCGAGGCCCGAAACGGCCTCCGGTTCGTAGCCCCACGCCGCAATCACCGGCTGGCCACCCACCAGGAAGATGTAGTCGTCGGACGGCCGGCGAGTCGAGAGCTTCAGCGACTCGCCGACCAGCCGTGCTTCGTCGCTCGTTCCGGAGGCCGCAAGCTGATCGCCAAGCCCATTGATTGCCGCGAGATGATGGTCGACGCGGGCGAGCGCTTCGGCCTTCTCGCCGTCAGGCAAATCGGAAAAGCGGCGGACCGTGCCGTCATGTGCGGCATACCAATCGATCCCATCGCCCGATTCGCGCAGCTGCGGCTCGGCCAGAAGATTCGCCGGACCGTCGCCGAGGCGCCGGCGTATTACCGACAACAGCTGCCCGGCGACAGCGTGCAGCGGATCGCCGCGCACGCCTAAAGGCCGCACGCCAAGACGAGTTGTGAGGATCAGAGTGGGTCGTTCGCCCATCGATACCGCTGCTGTTTTCGAAGCCGAGTATAACAGCGGCTGAATCCGGTTTGATTATGTCCGATTCGGGGTCGTTCCGCCGGGGCTGACATACGCAATTGTCGCGCCCGCCTGCAGGCGCACGATCGGCGTGGCGAAAACCCGCGACAGCAGGGCGGGGTCGAGCGTTGTCTCGGTTGCTCCTATCGCCGTCATGCGGCCTGTTTCCAGGATGGCGACCCGGTCGGCATAACGCGCAGTCATCGTGAGGTCGTGCAGCACGGCAAGCACGCCCAGACCGCGCTCTGCCCGTCTGCGGGCGCTTGCCAGAGCGGCGTGCTGGTGGGCGAGGTCGAGGCCGCCAATCGGTTCGTCGAGCAGCAGGAACGGACGGGCCGCGGGGTCGGCGTCGCATTGCGCCAGCACGCGCGCGAGCTGGACCCGCTGACGTTCGCCGCCGGACAGAACGGTGTACGGCCGGTCGGCGAAGGCGAGCGCCTCGGTCTCTGCCAGAGCGCTCTCGGCAATGTCGTCCTTCTGTCGGTCCGACAGCGAACCATGGGCGAGCAGGCCAAGCCTCACGATCTGCCGTCCGGTGAAGTCGAACGCGACCGTCGAATGCTGCGGCAGCACCGCACGACGATGGGCGAGCGATGTCTTGCTCCATTTTGCGATCGGATGGCCGTCGAGGAGCACGCGTCCCGCCGCTACCGGCCGGTCGCCGGCCAGCGCGCCGAGCAGGGTGCTCTTGCCGGCGCCGTTGGGGCCAATCACGGCGACGATCTCGCCCGGTACCAGCTCGATCGACACGTCGCGGATCAGACGTTTTGTACCTGCCCGGACTTCGATCGCTTCGGCGCGAAGAAGGGTCACATCCCCTCCCTCGCGGCGCGGCCGGCGAGCAGCCAGAGGAAGAACGGTCCGCCGACCAGCGCGGTCAGCACACCGATCGGCAACTCCGCCGGCGAAACCAGCATACGCGCCAACGCATCGGCGAGGACGAGGAACGCGCCGCCGAACAAGGCCGCGGCGGGCAGCAGCGTGCGATGGCTGGGACCGAGCAGCAGTCGCACGATATGCGGCGCGATCAAGCCGACGAAACCCACGATACCGGAGATCGCCACGCCGGCGCCGACCGCGAGCGCGACCTGTGCCACCAGCCGACGCTTCAGCCGCTCGACATCGACGCCGACATGGCCTGCCTCGCGTTCGCCGAGCGCCAGCGCGTCGAGCAGATGGGCCGCGGGCAGGAGTGTTGGGACGCTGATCGCCAGCACCAGCAAGGCCGGAAGAATCGCCGTCCAGGTCACCGCGCCGAAGCCCCCCATGGTCCAGAAGATCAGGGTGCGAAGCTGCTGGTCGTCGGCCACGAAGACCAGCAGGCCGATCCCCGCCGAGGTCAGCGCATTGATCGCGATGCCGGCCAGCAGCAGGGTGCCGACGAGCGCCATGCCGTTGCGCGCGGCGATGCGATAGACCACGACGGTCGAGCAGAGGCCGCCGAGGAACGCGGCGAGCGGCAGCAGCCAGGGCCGCAGATCGGCCGGCACGATGTGCATTACCTTCTCGCCGAGAACGATCACCAGAACGGCGGCGAGCGCCGCGCCGCTCGACACGCCGAGCAGGCCGGGATCGGCAAGCGGATTGCGGAACAGGCTCTGCATTGCGGCCCCGCCTGCGGCGAGCGCCGCACCGACGGCAAAAGCTGCCAGCACGCGGGGCGCGCGGATCGCGTAGAGAACCGCTGCTGTCGTCGGGTCGAGCGGCTCGGAAGAGAGGCCGACCGCGGAAAGCAACTGGCCGGGGCTGACCGGGAAGGCGCCGATGCACAGGCCTGCCACGACGCTCAGAAGGGCCGCCAATGCGAACAGCGGGATCGGGCGGCGCAGCGCGAAGGCCGCCGCCGGACGCGCGCGCGCAATCACCGCGCGCGGGCCAGCTCGGGATGGAGCGCCGAAGCGAGCTGGGTGGCAGCTTCCGGCGTGCGCGGCCCGAAGCCGAGTAGCAGTAGGGTGTCGAACTGCAGCACGCGGCCGGCCTTGCCGGCCGGCGTCTGGCCGATCGCCGGCTGAGCCAGGATCTTCTCGATGCCGCCCATGGCCTCGACGGTCTGGCGCGTCACGAGCACGAAGTCCGCCCGCGAGGCGATCACCGCCTCCGGCGTCAGCAGCCGGTAGCCGGCGTAACCTTCTACCGCATTTGTGCCGCCCGCCAGCCGGATGATGCCGTCTGCTGCCGTCCCCGTGCCGGCCGCCTGCGGTGCGCCGCCGCCCATCGAGAGCAGGAACAGCACGCGCGGCCGGGTGGGGACGGTCGCGAGCTTCGCCGCCAGTTTCGCCATGTCGCCACGTCCCTGCGCGATCATCGCTGCGGCCTCGGCCGTCTTGCCGCTCAGCCTGCCGACCAGCTCGATCTTGGCGACGACGCTCTCGTAGTCGTAGTGGTCGGGCACGATCAGCACCTCGATGCCGGTCGCTTTCAACTGGTCTAGGGTGGTTGCCGGGCCCGCGGCGGCGGTGGCGATCACCAGAGTCGGCTTCAGCGACAGCACGCCTTCGGCCGACAGCGCGCGCATGTAGCCGACCTGTGGCAGGCTGCGCGCCGCGGCCGGATAGAGGCTGGTAGTGTCGACGCCGACCAGCATCTTCTCCGCACCGAGCGCATAGAAGATTTCGGTCAGAGCGCTGCCCACCGATACGACTCTCCGGGTCTGCGCGCGCGCCGGCAGCGCCGCCACGAGGAGACCCAGCGCGATCAGGCGACGTCGCGTCACGACGCCGCCAGGTGCTTCTCGAGGCGCGCCGCGATCGCACGCCACGGCTCGAGCTCGGGGTTGCCCGGCTTGCGCTCGCCGAACATCAGCAGGACGGTGCGGTTGCGTCCATCGAACGCCTCGACCGAGGTGACGATGCCGTCGTCGGTCGGCTTGCGCACCGAGAACACCCGCGCCACTGCGGACTCGCGCAGGTGCAGGTTGAAGTCGGGATCCAGAATGTTGAACCAGCCGGGCGTGTCGAGCAGCCGCTCGATGCGGCCGGTGTGGATCTGGATGCAGCCGCGATTGCCGACGAAGATCATGATCGGCGTCTTGTCCTCGGCCGCCGCTACCAGCGCGCCCCGCAGGGCACGCGGTGGAAGCTCGCGGGCGAACTCGTCTCCCACCAGGCGGAGCGCCTGCACGCGACCGACCTTGAACTTGCCCAGCATGCCGAAGAACTCGTGCGTGTCGCGCATGCCGCGCCACGCCGCGCGCAGGCCCTCGACGTCGATCTCGCCGTCGGGCCGGTCGACCGGATCGGCCGCCCGTGGCGCCAGCGCGAGGGCCGCCGGCTCGGCCGCCGTGTGACGCGCGATCAGCGCGTCAAAGGCGGCGCCGTCCGTCTCGTCGGTGGCGTAGATCTTGTGCACGGCGTCGCCCGAGGCATCGAAGAACTGCAGGCTCAGGCGTTCGCCTCCCTTCAGCGGCTCGCGCACGGCGAAGCCCAGCGTCCACTGGCTGAGGAACAGGCGCAGGTCGATGTCGGGGCCAAGCACCAGCCCGTGCGGACCGGCCACCTGCACATCCTCGAAGCGGCCGCGGCGCTCGTGCACGCAGTCCTCGTTGCGGGTCAGGCACATCACGCGGCCGACCGCGGGCATCTCGTTCAGGATCGAGCGCCACTCGCCGTCGAGCGGCGTGGCGGTGCGGCCGGCGCCGAGGGCGACCAGCTCGGCCTCGCTGACGCCGAGCGACACGGCGGCGTCGCGGATGCGCAGCGCGGGCTTTTCGTCGCGTAGCCGGCTCCAGCGGTCGGCAAGGTCGGTGTTGGTCACGAGCATGATGTCTCCATTGCCTCAACGCAGATGAAAGCGGACGGGGATCTCGACCCAGGCGGCGACGGCGTGGCCTTGGCGCATCGCCGGAAGGAATTGCCAACCGCGCACGGCGGTGAGCGCGGCCTTGTCCAGCAACTCGTGGCCGGTGCCGCGCCATAGCAGGATCTCCGCGGCTTCACCGTTCGGTTGAAGGCGCACGCGCACCAGTGCCTCGCCCTGCTGGCCAAGCTCGATGGCGCGCGGCGGGTACACGGCAGGCCGTGGCGGCGTACGGAAACGCGGGTGATGCTCCCAGACGATCGTCGGCTGCTGCGCGGCGGCGGTCTGGGTGACCTGCGCGGTTCCGGTGTTCGGCGCCGACTCGGTCTGCGTCATGGCGGGACTCTGTGTCGGACGTACCGGAGCAGGATTGGCGTGCGTCGCGGGCCTCGGCTTGGGTTGGGCCTGGGGCGGCGCGGGAGGTCGCGGTTTCGGCGGTTCGGCCGTCCTGGAGGGAGTGACCGGCTTCAACTCGGCGGCGACAAGCGCCGGAGGCTCTTCCGGAGCGGGCAGCTCGACGTTCCTCTCCGCAATCTCGGCGATCTCGACCGGCTGAGGCTCATCCGGCGGGGGTATGTCGACCTTGGTCTCGAGGAGCACCGAAGAAGGTGGCGTCACGTCCGTGGCGTCCACCGGACGCGGCTCGTTCGGCACCGGGAGGTCGACGCTGCTCTCGGCCGGCCGGGGGTCGGTCGGGCCCGTGGTGTCGCTCGGCGCGGGTGCCGCAAGGGAGACCTCGACCACGAAGGCGGGCTCGTCCGCCGGCGCGCTGCCGGTGGTTCCGGCGAACAGCAGGGGCGCCACCGCCAGCCCATGGAAGGCAAACGACAACGCCAGCGACACGCGCGGAGGACGTGTCGATGGCGCCGGCAGCCGCTCGGCCGAGAGGGCCGCCGCGACTACCATTTCATCGTCAGGTTGGCGCCGAAGTAGCGGCCGGGCTGGGCGTAGCGATCGAGCTGGTTGCTGGTCGCGGCCACGCCGATCACGTCCTGGGCGTTCCAGTACTTCGTGTTGGTGATGTTGAAGGCACCGGCATTGATCTTCACGCGGTCGTTGAAGTTGTAGCCGACCGTCGCGTCGAGGGTGAAATAGCCCGGCGCCTGGAAGTAGGTGGGGTCGCTGACCTGATCGTGGGTGCCGACCAGCGTGCCGATGATCTGTGCGCCGAAGCCCTGCTGATAGCCGTAGCGCAGCCGCACCGACGCCTTCCAGGGATCGACCGAGTCGATCGGCACGCCGGTCTGGGTATCGTAGCCGTGGGCATAGGCGAAATAGCCGAGGACGCTCCATTCGGGCCGGATGCGAAGCTCGCCGCGCGCCTCGAAGCCCCAGATCGTGACGTTGCTGAGGTTGACGTACTGGAACTGGGTGATGGGACCCAGCATGCCGACCACCACCGCGTCGATGAAGTTGTCGTAGAGATTGTAGAAGCCCGAGAGCTGCCAGCTCGAACCTCCTTTGTACTCGCCGCGGGCGCCGATCTCGAAGCCGTCGCTGGTCTCCGGCTTCAGGTTGGCATTGGGAAGGATCTGGTAGAAGGAGGCGGCGTTGTTGTAGGCGAAATTGGCGTTGTCGTAGGGCGGCGCCCGAAAGCCCCGAGCGTACTGGAAGAAGCCCGAATATTCGTCGGTGATGCGATAGAGCATGCCGAGCTTCGGCGATGCCGACCAGTAGGTGCTCGCCGTCGGCAGCAGGTCGATCGCGCCGCTCGAGCGCCAGAAATCAGCGTCGGGGTTGGGCGTGAGCCCGTAGTAGTCCACCCGCACCGCCGGCGTGACGGTCAGGCGGCCGGTCGTGATCTCGTCCTGCAGATAGGCGCCGGCCTGCACGGTGCTGGTGTCCGGGAAGTTCTTGTTGGGATAGGTCTCGCCGCCCACGGTCTGCGTGGCGATGCCCGTGCTCAGCGAAACCTGCTGGCGGTTACGCGGCCGGCTGCTGGTCGTGTAGGAGAAGGACAGGCCGTAGGTGAAGTAGTTCGACAGGTCGAAGAGCCTGGCGTTGGTGTTGAGCTGCAGCTCGGCGCCGTAGATGTTCTGGGTGAACCAGAAGGAGCTGTAACGATAGTTGCTGGGAATGACGCTGTTGGTGGCACCGCGCAGCGTCATAGTGTCTTCCTGGCGGATGAGCTGGGTGAAGTAGGCCAGCAGGTCGATGCGATCGACGATGCCGACCGGCGCGTCGTGCACCCACTGCGCGCTGATGCGCGAGCGCTGGGTGGTGTCGCGCCCCCACTCGTCATAGACCTTGGCGAACAGCGACGGGAAATCGCCGACGTTGGACAGGACCTCGGTATTCTGGGTGTTCTGGTAGTATTCGCCGACGAGACGGATGGTGTCGTTGTCGGTTGGCCGGAACACCAGCTTGCCCATGAAGTTGTTCTCGCCCCAGGTCGTGGGGTTGGTGGCGAGAGAGGAGAAGGCCGGCTGCATCGCACCGCCGTCGCGGCGCGTGTACATGCCGAGGAACTCGACGTTGCCCGCGCGATAGGCTCCGGTGAACGTCTCGGCGAAGTCGTTGTCGTATCCGCTGTAGGCGCCCTTGAGGCTGGCGTAGTAGTTCTTGCCGCCCGGGACGAGGAAATCCGTCGGGTCCTTGGTGGTGTAGGCGACGACACCGCCCAGCGCATCGGAACCATAGAGCGCCGAGGCTGGTCCGCGCACGATCTCGACCTGCTTCACGATCTCGAGGTCGACGAAATTGCGGGTGTAGTTGCCGGCGCCCGCGTTGCTGCCGGGAAAGTCCGGCACGCGCACGCCGTCGGACATGATGACCACGCGATTGCCCCCGATACCGCGGATCACGTAGTTGGTGAAGCCCGCGCGCGCATTCTGGTTGCCGACCGAGACGCCCGGCTCGTTGCGCACGAGGTCGCGCATGTCCTGCATGTTGTCGCGATCGATGTCTTCGTTGGTGATGATCGAGACCGTGCTCGTCACCTCGTCGATCGGCCGCTTCATGCGCGTCGCCGCCGTGGTCACGGCGTCGAGCTGTGTCGGCTGCGCCTGGGAGTTCGCGGGAAGCAGCGTCTCGGTGATCGCCGGCGGGACCTGAGCCGCGGCCGGTAAGGCGAGTGTGCTGCCGAGGGCTGTGGTTGCCATAAGCGACAGGATGAGAAAACGCGATGTCATGGCCAGGACCCCAAATCGAAGAGGACGCCTGGCGGGCAGTGCGACCCACGAGGGGACCGGCTGGCTCGGCAGAATGCGGGGCTCGCTGCCCGCAGCTGACTTATTTCGTGAGGATCAGTTTGTTCGATGCGGTGATGCGAAGACGGTAGGTGCCTTCGCCGTGCCGGATGATCAGCTCGCGTTTTCCGCTCATCAGCGTGACGCTGTCGACCACCAGGGGACTGCTTTCAGCCGACTGCTGCTCGGCTGCCAGCACGATACGCGGTTGATGATTCATTTCGCTTCTCCCCCTTTTGTGAGTTGCGATTGACTCGCAATCGCATAATATGGCGGGGCCGTCAAGCGCGATCAACATTCGGTGAGATCATGGATAGCTCGTCAGAACAAAGACTTAGCGCGCGCCCGGCTGAGCCGAGGCCAGGCTGCGGCCGTGCCGGTTGCGCCTGTGCCCTGCCTATCAGCGAGCGCTTCGTGCTCTGGGCAATGCGCCAATGGCAGCAGGATCGGGCGGTGCCGGTCGAGGGTTCGACGCTTCACTGCGGCTTCAAGGCGGCCGGCCTGATCGAGGTGCTGCCTGACTTCGCCATTGCCATGGATGCCTTCCTGTTCGGCGCGCGGCGCACCATCCAGATCCACCTGCCGACCTGCTCGCACGTCAGCCGCGATGAAGCCACCCTGGTCGCCCTGTGCGGTCTGGCGCAAAGCGATCACGAGCGGCCGCTGATGGCGTCGCTCGACGTCCTGATGGTTCCGACGGCGTCCAGGGTCGCCGGCATCCGCTTGAAGGCGTTTGCCGTTGCGCTGGGACGGGCAGGCTTGCGCCTGTCGCCGGCTCCCGGCGAAGCCGGTGCGAGGTTGAACTGATGCAGCGCCCTGATCGACTGGCCGACCTCAAACGCGCCATGGCATTGCGCGACGTCGCGGGCAACGCCCTGCTCAACGTTGCGGCGGAGGCGGTCGCGCACGACGTCGGCTGCATCGAGGCCGGCCGTATCTTTTCGCGCTTGGGTGACTTTCTCGGCCAGGGCCACCAGCCGCCCTCGACCGGCGCTCTGCCGCTTTCCGGCTTCGACGCCTGATCGGCACTCGTCCAGAGATCTTGGGACGAAGCCCGGCTAGATCTCGATGCGACTGCCGAGTTCGACCACCCGGTTGGCGGGCAGGCCGAAGAAGTCGCCGGCGTTCGACGAGAGCCGTGTCAGGACGAGAAACAGCTTTTCCTGCCAGCGCGGCAGCAGCGGCCGCTCGGACGCGACGAAGCTGCTGCGGCCGACGAAATAGGACGTGCGCATCGGGTCGACAGGCACGCCGCGGTCGGCGAGGGGCAGCAGGTCGCGCGGCACGTCGGGCTGCTCCATGAAGCCGTACTGCAGCACGACGTGATGCACGCCTTTGCCGAGATGCGTGACCTGCGCGCGGGCATTGGGCGGGACGTAGGGTTCGTCGGGTACCTGCACGGTGAGCAGCACGACCTGCTCGTGCAGCACCTCGTTGTGTTTGAGGTTGTGAAGCAGGCAATTCGGCGCGTTGCCGGAGAAGGCCGTCAGATAGACCGCCGTGCCCTGCGGACGGTGCACGCGGCTAGGGTTGATGCTGCTCAGCAATGCTTCCATCGGCAGCGCGCCGTCCCGCTCCCGCGCCGCCACCGCCAATCGCCCTTTCATCCAGGTCCACATCGCCGTGAAGATCAGGACTGCCAGCGCGAGCGGCACCCAGCCGCCCAGCGTGAACTTGACCATGTTGGCCGACACGAGCATCAGGTCGATGAGGAGGAAGCTGCCCATCACGACGACAGTCAGCTGCCAACCCCACTTCCAGACGCGCGCCGCCATGGCGCCGACCATCACCGTCGTCACCAGCATGGTGCCGGTGACGGCGATGCCGTAGGCGGCGGCCAGGTTGGTCGATGACTTGAAAGACAGCACCAGCGCCACGACGCCGGCGAGCTGCAGCCAGTTGACCGCCGGAATGTAGATCTGCCCGAACTCGCTCGCCGAGGTGTGCAGGATCTTGATCCGCGGACTGAGACCGAGCAGCGTCGCCTGCTTCGCCATCGAAAAGGCGCCGGAGATGGTGGCCTGCGAGGCAATCACGGTCGCGGCGGTGGCAAGCCCCACCAGCGGATAGAGCATCCAGGAAGGGGCGAGGCGATAGAAGGGGTTCTCGAGGGCGCCCGGGTCGGCGAGCAGCAGCGCTCCCTGGCCGTAGTAGTTGGCGAGCAGCGCCGGCAGCACGACGCAAAGCCACGCCATCCGGATTGGCTTGGCACCGAAGTGCCCCATATCGGCATAGAGCGCCTCCGCGCCGGTGACCGCCAGGGTCACGGCGCTCAGCGCCACGAAGGCCACGGTGCCGTGATTGGCGGCGAACAAGACGGCATGGTGCGGTGACAGCGCGGCCAGAATCTCCGGCGTCTGCACGATCTGGTGGAGGCCGAGCCCCAGCAGCACCGCGAACCAGACCAGGGTGATCGGCCCGAACCACCGGCCGACGGCGGCAGTGCCGACGTGCTGGACGGCGAACAGGCCGACAATGACTCCGACGGCCAGCGGTATGACCACCGGCTCGAGGTCGGGCGTGGCGATCTTCAGCCCTTCGATCGCGCTCAGCACCGATATCGCCGGCGTGAGCAGGCAGTCGCCGTAGAACAGCGCGGCGCCGGCCATGCCGAGCATCAGATAGAATTGCCGCCGGCGCGGCCCGAGATCCGCGCGGCGCAAGACCAGGGCCATCAGCGCCAGCATCCCGCCCTCGCCACGGTTGTCGGCGCGCATCACGACCAGCACGTACTTCAGCGTGACGATCACGATCAGCGCCCACGTGATGAGCGAGAGGATGCCGAAAACGTCCTCGGGCACGGGTTTCAGCCCGGTGAACTCGCTGAAGCACTCCTTCACCGTGTAGAGGGGGCTCGTGCCGATGTCGCCGAACACCACGCCCAGGGCCGCGAGGGTAAGCGCCGCAGTTCGCTTGCGATCGGCAGGGGGAGCGAGGGCGGCGGCGGACATCGACGCGGCGATATTGCGTCCGCGTCCCCACCCGTCAATCGGATTCGTAGGCGTTTCTACGAGAGCCCGATCCGCCGACGCCGCAACTCCTATGCAATCCCTATATCCCGGCACCGTCATCCGGCTCGATTTCCTATGGGGTTCACCCCCAGCTTGAAGGCCCGTGAAAGCGAGCTGTCATGAGCCACTCCGTTCCTGTCTTCCATACCGGACCTGATCTTGCGCCGCGCGGTGTCGGCACCAGCCAAGCTCGGTATCGCTACGTCGCGCCGCTCCCCCTGGCCCCTGCGGCGTCGAATGTCCCGCGGCAGCGTGGGGCATGGAGGTAGTCAAATGCTCGATCTTGTCCTGATCACCGCTGGCTGCGGCTGCTTCGCGCTCGCCATTGCCTACGCCTACGCCTGCGACCGGCTCTGAGGAGGAAGCAATGCTGATCGAATACGTGCTCGGCGGGACGGTGACGCTCGGCCTTCTCGCCTACCTGGTCTACGCGCTGCTGCGGCCAGAACGCTTCTAAGAGGACGTTTGTCATGACCTTCATCGGTTGGTTCCAGATCGCGCTGTTCTGCGCGGTCGTCGTCGTGCTCGTGAAGCCGCTGGGTGGCTACATGACGCGCGTCTTCGCGGGCGAGCGCACTTTCCTGTCCCCGGTGCTCGTTCCGGTCGAGCGCGGCTTCTATCGCCTCAGCGGCGTCGATGAACGCACCGACCAGAACTGGGTAACCTATGCCGTGTCGATGCTGCTGTTCAGCCTTGTCAGCTTCACCAGCCTCTATGCGCTGATGCGCTTCCAGGCCGTTCTGCCATTCAATCCCGCGGGCCAGTCGGCGGTCGAGGAAAGTCTCGCCTTCAACACGGCGGTGAGCTTCACCACCAACACCAACTGGCAGTCCTACGTGCCCGAAACGACCATGAGCTACCTCGTCCAGATGGCGGGGCTCACCGTTCAGAATTTCGTCTCGGCCGCCACCGGCATCGTGCTCGCCGTCGCGCTGGTGCGCGGCTTCGCCCGGCGCTCGGCCGCGGGCATCGGCAACTTCTGGGTCGATCTCACCCGTTGCACGCTCTACATCCTGCTGCCGATCTCGATCGTCGTCGGCCTGTTCTTCGTCTGGCAGGGCGTGCCGCAGAATCTCGGCGCCTACACAGAAGCGACGACGCTCGAGGGCGCCAGGCAGGTGATCGCCCAAGGCCCGGTGGCCTCCCAGGAAGTCATCAAGATGCTGGGCACCAACGGCGGCGGCTTCTTCAACGCCAACTCGTCTCACCCGTTCGAGAACCCCAACGCGCTCACCAACTTCGTTCAGATGGTGCTGATCTTCTCGATCGGCGCGGCGCTCACCAACGTGTTCGGCCGCATGGTCGGCGACCAGCGCCAGGGCTGGGCGGTGCTGGCCGTGATGGGCTTCCTGTTCCTGGGCGGCGTGGCCGTGGCCTACTGGGCCGAGGCGGCGGGAAACCCGGCGTTCGCCAGGCTCGGCATCGATGCCGCCCCGTCGTCTTTCCAGGCCGGCGGCAACATGGAGGGCAAGGAAACCCGCTTCGGCATCGCCAACTCGGCGCTGTTCGCGACGGTGACTACCGCTGCTTCCTGCGGCGCCGTCAATTCGATGCACGACAGCTACACGCCGCTCGGCGGTCTGGTGCCGCTGTTCAACATCCAGCTCGGTGAGATCATCGTCGGCGGCGTCGGTGCAGGCCTCTACGGCATGCTGCTGTTCGCCATTGTCGCAGTGTTCGTCGCGGGCCTGATGGTCGGGCGCACCCCCGAGTATCTCGGCAAGAAGATCGAGGCCAAGGAAGTCAAGATGGCGATGCTCGCCATCCTGATCCTGCCGCTGTCGATCCTGGGCTTCACTGCGCTCGCCACCGTGCTCGATGTCGGTCTTGCCGGCCCCGCCAATCAGGGGCCGCACGGGTTCAGCGAGATCCTCTATGCCTACACGTCGGCAACCGGCAACAACGGCAGCGCCTTCGCCGGCCTCAGCGCCAACACGCTCTTCTACAACACGACGATCGGATTCGCGATGTTCATCGGCCGCTTCCTGATGATCGTGCCGATGCTCGCCATCGCGGGCTCGCTCGCGGCCAAGAAGATCGTGCCGGCGTCGGCCGGGACCTTCCCGACCCACGGTCCGCTGTTCGTCGGTCTGGTCGTCGGCGTGATCCTGATCGTCGGCGGACTGACCTTCTTTCCGGCACTCGCCCTCGGCCCGCTGGTCGAGCATTTCGCGATGAATGCCGGAAACCTCTTCTGAGTCGAGGGACCATCATGTCTATGGAACTCGCCGCTCCCACGCGGAAACGGATGCCGGTCACGACCCTGGCCGACCCGAAGATCCTCGGTCCCGCGCTCGTCGAGGCCCTGAGGAAGCTCGATCCCAGGGTGATGATCAGGAACCCGGTGATGTTCACCGTGGAGGTCGTGGCGACCCTGACCACGGTCCTGTTCGTCCGTGACCTCGTCACCGGCCAGGGCGGCCTGGGCTTTTCCTTCCAGATCAACCTGTGGCTCTGGTTCACCGTGCTGTTCGCGAACTTCGCGGAAGCGGTCGCCGAAGGGCGCGGCAAGGCCCAGGCCGCGACCCTGCGCAAGGCGCGGACCGAAACCGTCGCCAAGCGGCTCGCCGATCCTGCCGGGACGAAGTGGGCCGAAGTGCCGGCCACCAGGCTCAAGAAGGGCGACGTGGTCCTGGTCGAGGCGGGCGATCTCATTCCCTCCGACGGCGAGGCGATCGAGGGCGTTGCCTCGGTCAACGAAGCCGCGATTACGGGAGAGTCTGCGCCAGTGATCCGCGAAAGCGGCGGCGATCGCTCGGCCGTGACCGGCGGAACGCAGGTGATCTCGGACTGGATCAAGGTCCGCATCACCGCCGAGCCGGGCTCGACCTTCCTCGATCGCATGATCTCCCTCGTCGAGGGCGCGGAACGGCAAAAGACGCCGAACGAGATCGCGCTCAACATCCTGCTCGCCGGCATGACGATCATCTTCGTCTTCTCGGTGGCGAGCATCCCGAGCTTCGCCGCCTATGCCGGCGGCACGATGAGCGTGCTGGTTCTCGTGGCATTGTTCGTAACGCTCATCCCGACGACGATCGGTGCCCTTCTCTCCGCCATCGGCATCGCCGGCATGGACCGCCTGGTCCGCTTCAACGTGCTCGCGATGTCCGGCCGCGCCGTCGAGGCGGCGGGCGACGTCGACACGCTGCTGCTCGACAAGACAGGCACCATCACCCTCGGCAACCGCCAGGCAACCGAATTCCTGCCGCTGCATGGAGTCGGTGATCGCGACCTGGCCGATGCCGCCCAGCTCGCCTCGCTGTCCGACGAGACGCCGGAGGGCCGCTCGATCGTCGTGCTGGCCAAGGAGAAGTACAACATTCGCGGCCGCGAGATGGCCCCGCTGCACGCGAAGTTCATTCCTTTCTCCGCGCATACGCGGCTGAGCGGGATCGATGTCGAAGGTGCTTCGATCCGCAAGGGCGCCGTGGACGCGGTGATCGCCGACGTCAAGAAGCGGACCGGCGGCCTGTCGCAGAGCGTCGAGCGCGAGCTCGTCGCGCTTGCCGAGAAGGTCGCGAAGGGGGGCGGCACGCCGCTTGCCGTTGCGAAGGACGGACGGCTGCTGGGCGTGATCCACCTCAAGGACATCGTCAAGGGAGGCATCCACGAACGGTTTGCCACCCTGCGCAAGATGGGCATCCGTACTGTCATGATCACCGGCGACAATCCGTTGACCGCCGCGGCCATCGCCGCCGAAGCGGGCGTCGACGATTTCCTGGCCCAGGCGACGCCGGAAGCCAAGCTCAAGCTGATCCGTGACGAGCAGGCCCAGGGCAAGCTGGTGGCGATGTGCGGCGACGGAACCAACGACGCGCCGGCGCTCGCCCAGGCCGATGTCGGCGTGGCGATGAACACCGGCACGATGGCCGCGCGCGAGGCCGGCAACATGGTCGACCTCGACAGCGATCCCGCCAAGCTCATCGAGATCGTCGAGATCGGCAAGCAGCTGCTGATGACCCGCGGCGCGCTGACCACCTTCTCGATCGCCAACGATGTCGCGAAGTACTTCGCCATCATCCCGGCGATGTTCCTCGCCTTCTATCCGCAGCTCCAGGCGCTGAACGTGATGAACCTGAATACGCCGCAGAGCGCCATCTTGTCGGCGATCATCTTCAATGCCCTGGTGATCATCGTGCTCATTCCACTTGCCCTGCGCGGCGTCCGGTACCGTGCGGTCGGCGCGTCCGCCGCGCTGGTCCGAAACCTTCTGATCTACGGCCTGGGTGGCGTGCTCATGCCTTTCGTCGGCATCAAGCTGATCGACATGATCGTCACCGCCTTAGGCCTTGCGTGAGGACATAGCCATGCTGAGAGAATTTCGTCCTGCCCTCGTGATGATGGTCCTGCTGACCGTGCTGACCGGTCTCGCCTATCCGCTCGCCATGACCGGCATCGCCCAGGCCATCTTTCCCCGCCAGGCCAACGGCAGCCTGATCGAGAAGGACGGCAGGATCGTCGGCTCCGAGCTGATCGGTCAGGACTTCACCAAGCCGGGCTACTTCCACGGCCGTCCTTCGGCGACCTCCGGGCCCGATCCCACGGATCCGGCCAAGAGCGTCGCCGCACCCTACAACGCCGCCAATTCGGGGGGCAGCAATGCCGGCCCGACCGCCAAGTCCCTGATCGAGCGCGTGGAGGCGGAGATGAAGGCGCTCAAGGAAGAGAATCCAAACGCCCCCGTGCCGGTCGACCTCGTCACCACCTCGGCGAGCGGCCTCGATCCCGACATCTCGCCGGCGGCGGCGATGTTCCAGGTGCCGCGCGTCGCCAGGGAGCGGGGATTGCCGGAGGCGCGGGTGCGCGAGCTGGTTTCCCAGCACACCCACGGCCGGTACCTTGGCGTCATCGGCGAGCCCACCGTGCGCGTGCTGCAGCTCAACATGGCGCTCGACGCTCTGCCCAAGCAGTGACAAGCTTGCCTCTTCATGCCCGCCGGGGTTCCTGATGAGACCCGCCCGTCGCCCGACGCTCTGCTGAAGGCGGCGCAGCGGGAGGCGCGCGGCAAGTTCAAGATTTTCTTCGGTGCCGCCCCCGGTGTCGGCAAGACGTACGAGATGCTGGTGGCCGCCCGCCGCCGCAAGGCCGAGGGCGTGGACGTCGTGGTCGGCGTCGTCGAGACGCACGGGCGCGCCGAGACAGAGGCTCAGCTCGCCGGGTTCGAGATCGTCCCGCGGCGACGGGTCGACTACAAGGGCCGCGTGCTCGAGGAAATGGACCTCGATGCCATCCTGGCGCGGCGGCCTGCGCTGGTGCTGGTCGACGAGCTGGCCCACAGCAACGCGCCGGGCAGCCGCCATCTCAAGCGTTATCTCGACGTGCAGGAGCTGCTCGCCGCGGGCATCGACGTCTATTCGACCATGAACGTGCAGCACGTCGAGAGCCTGAACGACGTGGTCGCACGCATCACCCGCATCCGCGTGCGCGAGACCGTGCCCGATTCCGTGGTCGACGCGGCCGACGAGGTCGAGCTGGTGGACCTGACGCCGGCGGACCTGATCGCCCGCCTCGGCGAGGGCAAGGTCTATGTCCACGAGCATGCCCAGCGCGCGCTGAAGCACTATTTCTCTCCCGGCAACCTGACGGCGTTGCGCGAGCTCGCGCTGCGGCGCACGGCCGAGCGCGTCGACGATCAGATGCTGAGCTACATGCGCGAGCATGGCATCACCGGCCCGTGGGGGGCAGGCGAGCGCGTGGTGGTTTGCGTCGATCCGGGACCGGATGCGGCCAATACGGTGCGCGCAGCCAAGCGCACGGCCGTCGGGCTCGATGCCGAGTTGCTCGCGCTTTACGTCGAGACCGGCCGCCATGGCCTGTTGAACGAAACCGAGCAGGCGCGGCTCGCCGAGGCCCTGCGCCTGGCCGAGCAGCTCGGCGCCGAGGTGGTGCGAGTCCCCGGGCGCTCGGTCGTCGAGGAAGTCCTGGCTTTTGCCCGCTCGCGCAATGCGACCCGTGTGGTCGTCGGCAAGTCTCGCCGCTCGCGCTGGTTCGAGCTGCGGCATGGGTCGGTGGTCGATCAGCTGGTGCGCAGCGCATCGGGCCTTGCCGTGGAGGTGGCGCCATCCGGCGACAAGGCGGAGCCGTACGGCCCCACCGACTGGCTGCTCGATGCCCCGCGGACCGTCGGACCCTACGCCGAAGGCATCGCGACAACCGCGGCCGCGACGGCCGCAGGCGTGCTCATCGACGACTATGTCGATCTGCCCAACATCTCCCTGATCTTCGTCGTGCCCGTCATGATCGCGGCGGCGCGCCACGGGCTGGTTCCGTCGCTCTGGGTGTCCGGGCTGTCCGTCCTGTGCTTCAACTTCTTCTTCCTGCCGCCTCTCTACCAGTTCACCATCTCCGACCCGGCAAATCTTCTGGCGCTGTTCTTCCTCATGTTCGTGGCGATTGCCGCGAGCGCGCTGGGGACGCGCACCCGCGCCCAGACCGAGGCCGCGCGGCGCGAGGCGCGCACCACGGCCGAGCTTTATGCCTTCAGCCGCAAGATCGCTGGCGTGATCGACCTCGACGACCTGCTGTGGATCGTGGTCTCTCATCTCGCCCGCCTGATGCACGCTGAGATCGCAGTCCTGATGCCCGATAGGAGCCCGCCGGACGCCGGCAAGCTGGTCCTGCGCGCCGCCTTCCCGCCCGACAGCGATTTCAGCGACGCCGACCTCGCGGCGGCGCGCTGGTCTTGGGACGCCGAGCGGCCGGCCGGCAGGGGCACCGACACCTTGCCTGGCGGGCGCTGGCTGTTCATGCCGATCCGCACCAGCCGTTCCTCGATCGCCGTGATCGGCGTCCTGCCAACCGGCAAGACGGGCGAGGTCTCCTCTTCCGCCCGCCGCCTGTTGGAGGCAGTGGGTAACCAGACGGCCGTGGCGATCGAGCGGGTGACGCTTGCCGCCGACATCGACCAGGCGCGGCTCGGCGCGGAGCGCGAACGGCTGCGCTCGGCGATGCTGACCTCGGTCTCGCACGACCTGCGCACGCCGCTCGCCTCGATCATCGGCGCCTTGTCCAGTTTGAGGAGCTATCGCGACCGGTATGACGACGCCACCCGCGATGAACTGCTGGAAACCGCGTTGAGCCAGGCCGAGCGGCTCGACCGCTTCGTCGGCAACCTGCTGGACATGACGCGGCTGGACGCCGGCGTGATCGTGCCCAAGCGCGAGGCGGTCGAGGTTGGCGACCTGATCTCGACCACGCTGCGCCGCGCTGGACCCGTCCTCAAGGACCGCGTCGTTACGTCGATCGTGGGGCCCGATTTGCCGACCCCGTCGCTCGACTTCGTGCTGGCCGAGCAGGCGCTTTTCAACATCCTCGACAACGCGGCAAAATACTCCGCGCCGGGCGGCCGCATCGAAGTCGAGGGCCGCCGCGCCGACGGTGGAGTCAAGGGAGGCGGGGTCGAGATCGTCGTGCGGGACGAAGGCCCGGGCATCGATCCTGCGGCGCTGGGACGCCTGTTCGACAAGTTCTATCGCGCCGACGACGGCGACCGGCGGCGCGCAGGGACGGGGCTGGGACTCGCCATCGCCAAGGGCTTCGTCGAGGTTCAGGGCGGCAGCATCGCTGCCCGCAATCGCCACGATCGCCGCGGAGCCGAATTCGTGATCAGCTATCCGTCATGACCGGAGATGCTGCCGTCATCCTGATCGTCGAGGACGAGCCGCCGATCCGCCGCCTGCTGCGCATGACGCTCGGCGCGCAGGACTATCGCACGATCGAGGCCTCGACTGGCGCCGAAGCTTTGACGGCGTTGCGCCATCACCGGCCCGACCTGGTGCTGCTCGACCTCGGCCTGCCCGATGTCGACGGCCTGACGCTGATCTCGAAGATCCGCGAAGCGGGACCGGTGCCGATTGTCGTCTTGTCGAGCCGGGGCGACGAGGCAGCCAAGGTGACGGCGCTCGACGCCGGCGCCGACGACTACGTCACCAAGCCGTTCGGCGCCGACGAGCTGATGGCCCGCATCCGCGCAGCCCTTCGCCACCGGCTGCAGCAGCAGGGGGCGGACCGCACGTTCACCAGCGGCGATCTCCGCGTCGACCTGGTGCGTCGCCTGGTGAGGCGCGGGCAGGAGGACATCAGGCTCTCGCCCAAGGAATACGACATCCTCGAGCAGCTCGTGATCCACGCCGGCAAGGTGCTGACCCACAGGCACCTGCTGCGTGAGGTGTGGCGCGACGAATCGGTCGATCCGCAGTACCTGCGGGTCTATGTCCGGCAGCTGCGCCAGAAGATCGAGGCGGAGCCTTCCACACCGCGGCACGTGCTGACCGAACCCGGAATCGGCTACCGGCTGGTGTGAGGGAAGGCTACGCTCCGGCCTCCACGAAGGAGGAAAAGATGGCTGAGAGCGAGAACTACAAGAAGGGCACCGAGATCCGCGCCAAATTGATGGGCGAGACGTACGCCGCGAAGATGAATGCGACGGTCTACGACGACCCGATGATGAAGAAGTTCGGCGACTATGCGCGCGAGGCCGTGTTCGGCATGTTGTGGTCGCGGCCGGGTCTCGACCTCAAGACCAGGGCGCTGATCTGCGTGATCTCGGATACGGCGCAGGCACGCTGGCCGGAGCTCGCGATCCATCTGCGCATGGCGCGCAACCAGGGCTGGACGGAGGACGAGCTGTCCGAGGCGCTGCTCCATCTCGGCGGCTATATCGGCCTGCCGTCGGTACGCGAGGCGCTGCTGACGGCGAAGGAAGTGTTCCACGAGATGAACAACGAGAAGTAGGTCCTGTCGTTCAGAGGGTAGATCTTGTCATCCTGAGCGTAGCGAAGGATCTGGCCGAGCGACCAACGAGTCTGGGGCCGTCGTGAGGTCCTTCGCTTCGCTCAGGACGACGGAGAGAGGCGAGAAAAGCATGCTTCTGATGACTGCCAGCGATCTGCCGTTGCGGCGAATCGCACGCGGCAAGGTTCGCGACGTCTACGAGGTCGACGGCGACCGGCTGCTGCTGGTCGCCTCCGACCGGGTCAGCGCCTACGACGTGGTCATGGCCGAGCCGATCCCGATGAAGGGAGCGGTGCTGACGCAGCTCAGCGCCTGGTGGTTCCGCCAGCTCGGCGGGCTGGTCAAGCATCACCTGATTTCGGCCGATGCCGGTGAAATCATCGCCGCAGTGCCGGCATTGAAGGAGCATCGCGAGGCGATCGTCGGACGGGCCATGCTGTGCAAGCGCGGCACGGTGTTCCCGATCGAATGCGTGATCCGCGGCTATCTTTCGGGTTCGGCGTGGCGCGAGTACGCCGCGAGCGGGACGCTGGCCGGCGAGCCGATGCCGGAGGGCCTGAGCGAGAGCGCGCGGCTCGACACCCCCATCTTCAGTCCGGCGACCAAGGCCGAAAGCGGCCACGACGAGAATATCACCGTCGGGCGCATGCGCGAGATCCTGGGCGCCGAGGTGACCGCGGAGCTCGAGCGCCTGACCAGGCTCGTGTACGGCAAGGGTCGCGATGTCGCGGCGGCGCAGGGCATCATCATTGCCGACACCAAGTTCGAGTTCGGTCGCGCCAGGGACGGCGAGATCATCCTTATCGACGAGGTGATGACGCCCGACAGCTCGCGCTTCTGGCCAGCCGACGGCTACCAGCCCGGCCGGCCACAACCCAGCTTCGACAAGCAGCCACTGCGCGACTGGCTCGACGTCGAGCGCCATGCCGGCCGCTGGAACGGCGATGCGCCACCGCCCAGGCTCCCGGCCGAAGTCGTCGATGCGACCAGCAAGCGGTACCTGGAGGCCTATCGCCGTTTGACGGGCAAAGCGCTCAACGCGGCGGGAGAGTGACGCCCACGCCGCGCAGCCGCCTTTCGAGAAAGGGGATCGCCCTGTCGTAACGGCCCCTGTTGCAATCGCTGATTGCCCCCAGAACGTTGAGGTCGGGCGCCGAGCCGCCGTCGCCTCCGGCGGTGCGAATGAAGCGCATGGCGAGCGCGCCGAGCGCGTCGCAATAGGCCCTGTCGCCCGGCGAGTCCGCGCTCGCGGGAGATGCCGCGCTCGCGGAAGGTGCCGCAGCCGGCGGGCCGGCCGTATCGGTCGGCTTGTCGCCGCAGGCGGTCGTGCCGCCGACGAGGGACACAACAAACGCGAGCATCAAAATTCGTTTCATCGTCGTCCTATCGCGGCGGCAGCGTGAAGCCGCCGTTCAGCAGTTTCTTCTCGAGAATCGGAATTCCCGTTGCGGTGTCGCCATGGTCGCAGCGATCCATCGCCACCAGCGAGTCGGAGTCGGGCCGATTCTGGCCGTTGATCTGCTTGCCGACGTATCTCGTGACGAGTTCGGCAAGCCGCGCACAATAAGCGGCGTCGGTGTTCTGCGCCATGCCGGGGCCGGGCAAAACAGCCAGGAGCGTCACGGCCGGCAGGAAGCACCTTCGCATTGCGGTCATCTAACATTGGCGGCATGACAATTGCACCGTTTGAAATGCTAGAATTGCCGGCAATCAAGATGATTTGAAGGGGTGTCATCATGGGCAACACGATCCGGTTATCGACTTTCGTCGTGGCGTCGCTCGCGGCGTTCGGCGCGCAGGCCCAGCAGATGACAGCGGTCACGCAGCTCGGCTGGCTGCGCAACGGCGAGTACGCGCCGATCATGATGGCCGAGGCCAAGGGATTCTTTAAGGAAGAAGGCATCGACCACAAGATCGTCGATGGCGGCCCGGGCAAGAACCCGATCCCCATCGTTGCCGTCGGCCAGGCGCAGTTCGGCCTGGCGACCAACGGCATGACCGTGGTGACCGCCCGGCTCGCCAAGGATCCGGTCGATGTCGTTGCCGTCGGCACGCTCTTCCAGCAGGCGCCGACCTCCTACCTCACCATCACCGCGCCCGACGCGCCGCCGGCCAAGCCGAAGGACATGGAGGGCAAGATCGTCGGCACCCAGGTCGGCACCGAGTTCCTGTTCAATGCCTTCGCCAAGAAGAGCGGCATCGATGCCTCGAAGGTGAAGGTCATCCCGGCGCAGGCGACGGTCGAACCGCTGATGGCCGGCAAGATGGATTTCTTCCTGGGCTGGATCGTGAACCAGACCTACGCGATCGAGCAGGAAGCGGCGAAGCCGGACGCGCCGCCGACCGTGAAGGGCAAGGCGTGGCGCGCCGTGCGGCTCAGCGACTACGGCGTGCGCACCTATACCGACGTGATCTTCACCTCCGGCGACACGCTCAAGAAGAATCCCGAGCTGGTGAAACGTTACCTGCGCGCCGTGCAGAAGGGCATGCAGTACGTCATCGATCATCCCGACGAGTCGGTCGAGGTCCTCGCGAAGTTCCCGGGCCAGGTCGAAGATGCCAAGAAGCTCGCTTGGCGCTTCAAGCTGCAGAACCCGCTGTTCCAGAGCGACTATTCGAAGAAGAACGGCCCCCTCACCATGGACCCCGAGGTGTGGTCCGACATGATCACTTTCCTCAAGGAGGGCGACCAGATTCCGAAGACCATTCCTGTCGCCGAGGTCATGACCAACGAATACTTCAGCAAGAAATAGGAAAGTGGCGTGGGCCCAATACCGCGGGCGAGAACGGAAGTCATGATGCGACTCTGGCACTGATGGCGTCTCCAATCTCCATCCGCGGCGTCTCCCGGCGCTTTGGCGAGACGTGGGCGCTGCAGCAGGTCGACCTCGAGATCGCCGCGGGCGAATTCATTGCCCTCGTCGGCCCATCGGGGTGCGGCAAGACCACCTTACTGAGGATCGTGGCGGACCTGGTGGAGCCCTCGACCGGCGAGGTCCGGATCGGCGACGACACGGCGGCCCAGGCGCGGCGCAAGCGGCTGCTCGGCCTGGTTTCGCAGCGGCCAGCCGTGCTGCCGTGGAAACGAGCGATAGACGATGTCCGCTTCACCCAGAAGATCGCCGGCAAGGTCGGTTTCGATCCCGCGACGGTGCTGCGCGAGTTCGGGCTCGAGGGCCACGAGAACAAGCGCGCCCGCCAGCTGTCGGGCGGCATGCTGCAGCGGGTCAACATCGCCTCGGCAATGGCGCACGACCCCTCGGTGCTCCTGATGGACGAGCCGTTTGCCGCTCTCGACGAGATGAAGCGCGAGGAGATCGGCGAGTGGTTCGACCGCGAGCTGGCGCTGCGGCCCAAGACCGTGCTGTTCGTCACCCACCACATCGATGAAGCCGTGATGCTGGCCGACCGGTTGCTGGTCTTCTCGCCCGCGCCCGGCCGCGTGCTGGAGGTCGTGTCCGTGCCGGTGCCGCGGCCACGCGAGCCCAGCTTCCGGCAGGACCCGCGCTTCGTCGCCATCGCCGGCCATGTGCGCGGCCTCCTGATGCAGCGGACCCCGCAGGCGGCATGAGCACAGGCATGAGCTGGATCGTGCGCCTGGCGACACCGATTCTGTCGGTGCTGCTGCTCTGGTACCTCGCCATCTGGTTCTCGGGCCTGCCGGCTTTCGTCATTCCGCGCCCCGAGCGGGTCCTCGAGGTGCTGTGGGTCGACCGGGCCTTCATCTTCGAGCATCTGCTGGCCACCTTGCAGGTCGCGGCGATCGGCTTCCTGTGGGCGAACGTCGCGGGCATCGGCATGGCCGTGCTGTTCGACCTGCTGCCGCCGACACGCCACATGCTGATGCCGGCGGCGATCACGCTGCGCAATGTGCCGTACATTGCGCTGATCTCGGTGCTGATGCTGGCGTTTGGCGACTCGCTGCTGAGCAAGACCACGATCGTGGCCCTTGCCGGCTTCTTCCCGGTGCTGGTCAACACCATGCAGGGCCTGCGCGCGGCCGACGAGGTCCAGCTCGACCGTATGCGCATCCTGAATGCGAGCTGGTGGCAGACCTTCAGCCAGGTCCGGCTGCCCTATGCCATTCCCGCGATCGTATCGGCGCAGGAGATCACCGGCTCCGGTTCCATCATCGTGGCGATCGCGGCGGAATGGATGATCTCCTCGACGGGGCTGGGCTACGTCATCAATAACGCAATGCAGAATTACCGCGGGGACAAGGTTTATGCCGTCGCCCTGCTCGCGACGGCGTTGTCTTTCCTGATATATAGCTTCGTTCATTGGCTGGGACGGCGGCTCGACTGGCGGGCCGGCGACCCGCGACGCTAACCCCCTATCCGACGCCAACCGCACGGAGGCGAACATGGCAGCAGGACTCTCGGCCCAGGCCCAGGCGATGCCGGCCGGCATCCCGTTGGTCGATATCGGCGCCCTCTACGGCGATGACCCGGTCGCAAAGAAGGCGGTGGCCGCGAAGATCGGCGCGGCGTGCGACGACATCGGCTTCTTCTATGCCGTTAACCATAACGTCTCGACCGAGGTGATCGACCGCGCGCTGGCTTCGGTCGACCGGTTTTTCTCGCTCCCGACCGAGGAGAAGCTAAAGGTCGAATGCGACCGGAACAACCGTGGCTATCGCAAGGTTGGCGACACGGTCCATGCCAACGGCAAGGCAAGCGCCCGCGACAGCTTCGATCTGGGTTTCCCGGTCACCGAGGACGATCCCGAGGTGAAGGCCGGCACGCCGCTCTACGCGCCGAACAACTGGCCCGATACGCCGGGTTTCCGCGAGGCGGTCGAGACCTACTATGGCGAGACCTACAAGCTCGGCATGAAGATCCTGGAAGGCTTCGCCATCTATCTGGGCAAGCCCGAGGATTTCTTCACCCGCCACTTCACCAAGCCGGTCGCCGACATGGTGATCAACCACTACCTGGGCGCCAAGGGCCTGCACATCTCCGACCAGGCGTCGGGTCCGCACACCGACCACGGCATTGTCACCATCCTGTGGCAGGACATGCTCGGCGGGCTCGAGGTGATGGGCAAGGACGGCGAGTGGATGAGCGTGACTCCGCTGCGCGGCAGCTACGTGATCAATATCGGCGAACTGATGAAGCGCTGGACCAACGGCCGCTTCAAGGCGACGGTTCACCGCGTCGTGCATCTCCAGGACAAGTCGCGCTATTCGATGCCGCTGTTCTGCAATCCCAACTTTCGCACCATCGTCGACCCGCGCGACCTCGGCGTCAGCGACGCCGATGCGAAGTACCCGCCGGTGATGTCGGGAGACTTCCTGATGTCGCGCTTCAAGGCCACCCGCAAACTGTGGGGCGCCGAGGACAAGGCCGTCGTCTCGAATGACGACAAGCTGATCGAGAAGCCGGTCGAATAGACTTCCGGCGCCGTCAGATCACGTAGATGCGGTCCGGCAGCTCGGCGCGGCCGGGCTGGGTGGGCGGGAAGTGGGTCGCCAGCACGTTCCCACACCGCTCGATTGCCTCAACGAAGCCGTCCGAGATTCGGCCGTCGCGCATATGGGCGACCAGCCCATCGACGGCGTCCTGCCATTCAGGCTGTGCCACGCGTGCGGCGATGCCGTCGTCGGCAATGATGCGGGCATAGCGCTCCGCCAGCGAAACGAAGATCAGGATGCCGGCGCGATCCTGCTTGCGGGCGATGCCGCGGGCCACGAACTGGTCGGTCGCTGCCCGGTAGGCGGCCGCCCGACGGGCCGCGCGCGGCATCAATGCGACCCTCACGGTGGGCAGGCAGAGCAGCATCGCCAGGAGGAGGAAGGTTGCCGCCTGCAGCAGGAGGATCTCGCGGACCGAAAGCGCGGTGAACGCCACGAGGAGCCAGGGCAGAACGAGGGCCACCACGGCGGCGACGAAAAGGGGCAGCGCGGTGCCATCCGAAGAGCTGCGCGCCAGCACGCACACGATCTCGCCCGTGGTTCGGGCTTCCGTCGCCCGGATTGCGGCGGATATGCGTTCGCGGTCCTGGTCCGAAAGGCTCATCACCATCTCCCCGATGCACCGCCGCCGCCCGAGGAGCCGCCACCCCCGGAGAAACCTCCGCCCGACGAGCGCCCGCCGCCGGAAGACCAGCCCCCACGGGACCTTCCCCCGGAGTTCATCAGCATGCCCAGCAGGAACCAGCGAAAGCCGGGCGAGACGATGGCCAGCGCCACCACGACCATCAGACCGGCGATTACGACCCAGGATGGGATCTGCGGCCTGCTCGGACTGTCCAGGCGCAACGAGGGCCGCTGCTGCCATTCGGAGGCGTCGGTCGTCAGCACGGTGATGATGTCGTCCACGCCGCGCGTAATGCCGCCGCCGAAATCGCCGGCCTTGAAGCGCGGGGTGATGGCGTTGGTGATGATCACCTTGGACAAGGCGTCGGTCAGGCTACCTTCTAGGCCATAGCCGACCTCGATGCGCACCCGGCGTTCGTTCGGCGCGACGAGCAACAGGACGCCGTTGTTCCTGGTCTTCTCGCCCAGCTTCCAGGTGCGGAAGAGCTCGTTGGCGTAGGGCTCGATTTCCTGCCCGTCGAGCGAATTGACGGTGGCGACGACGAGCTGGATGCCGGATTTGGCCTCGAGCTCCGCCAGCTTCGGTTCGAGCACCATTCGGGTCTCGGCCGGGACGATGTTCGCCTGGTCGACGATGCGCCCCGTGAGCGCCGGGAAGTTGGCAGCGAGGGCCGCAACGCCGAGGAAGAGAAGGGCCAGAAGCGCCGCAGGCAGTCGCACCGGCACCAGGGCAGGGCCCCGCATCAGAACTTCACTTGCGGCGGCGTCTGCGCGCTTTCGTTCGCGGCGAACTCGGCCATCGGCTTGTTCGAGCGGAAGAATGTCATCGCCCACAGCAGGCCGGGGAAGGTCTTGAGCTCGGTGTTGTACGCTCGCACCGCCTCGATGTAGTCGCGTCGCGCGACGGCGATGCGGTTCTCGGTGCCTTCGAGCTGGGACTGGAGGGCGAGAAAGTTCTGGTTCGACTTAAGGTCGGGATAGTTCTCGCTGACGACCAGCAGGCGGCCGAGCGCGCCGGACAGCTGGTTCTGAGCCTCCTGGAACTGCTTGAGCTTCTCCGGGTCAGAGAGCTGGGAGGCGTCGATCCTCGTCTGGGTCGCCTTGGCGCGCGCCTCGACGACCGATGTCAGCACGTCCTTCTCCTGCTTGGCATAACCCTGCACGGTGGCCACCAGATTGGGGATGAGGTCGGCGCGGCGCTGGTAGTTGTTCTGGACCTCGGCCCATTTGGCCTTTGCCTGCTCTTCCAACGTGGGAATGTTGTTGTAGCCGCAGGAGGTAAGCGCCAGCACGAGGGCGAGCGCCGTGATGAATGTTCCGATTCGCGATAAGGGCTTGGTCACAGAAGCCTCCAGCTCGTGGCAGGCCGGTGGAACGCCGACCCAAGTCGCAGGTTGCGCCTTCGCGCGTGTTAGCCCTTCAGTCGCCGAGCGACGTCAGGAAGTGGTGAACCGGCGCGTTCAGCCAGACGCGCTTGGCATTCATCGGCCGGCACCTCGAATGCCAAGTCTCGCGCTTCCACTTGGTCTGCGCCACTGCAACCGGGCGCGGAATCACGTAGAGCGCGGGCTCCTTCGCGTCATTCTTGGCCGGGCAGGCGACCCAGGCCGCCAGGCTCATGCGCAGGTCGTTCATCCGGAATTCGAGCGTGTTGTCGTGGGTGAAGCTCGGCATCATCGAACCCTTGCGGCCGAGCTTCTGGATGTTGAGCAGCAGCGCGACCCTGAAATCGAGCTGCGCGTAGGCGGCGTCGTTCTCGATGCTGTTGCGGTCGCTTTCCGACAGGAACGGCCGCTTGGGCCACGGCTCGCGCGCCGTCCACGGATGGCTGTGGAAGTCGCCCAGGAACTTGAGGTTCGGCCAATAGGTCGGTAGCGCCTTGTTGACGGTCTCCAGCCCCTTCGAGGGCGTCACCGAATTGCGCCCGCGCTCGGCATTCGCGTCGACGATGGCGACCTCGACATTGAAACACCGCGCCTTGCTCGCCGTCGTCGTCTCGTAGCCCCACAACAGGCCGAACGTCTCGCGCTGGCGTGTCAACCGGCGTGCCTTGCCGGCGCGGCCAGGCACGAGGAAACTCTCGATGGTGGCGATCACCATGCTCTGGAAGGCGGCCTCGGAGACGTTGACTAGGAAATCGAACTTGCCGGCAGTCATGCCCTGATTTTACGCGGTCCCGTGGGTCAGCCCTATTAAACTCAGAGCCGCAGCCGGCGTAACCGCAATGCGTTTGCAATAACACTTACAGAACTCAGGGCCATTGCTGCCGCTGCGACCATGGGACTAAGTGTCAGTCCCAAAAGAGAAAAAAGCGCTCCACCCGCTATTGGCACGCCAGCTGCATTGTAAACGAACGCGAAGAACAGATTCTGACGAATGTTTTTCATCGCGGCGTGCGACAACTTTCTCGCCCGGACGATGCCTGTCAGGTCGCCCTTGACAAGGGTGACGCCGGCGCTCTCGATCGCGACGTCAGTGCCAGTGCCCATGGCGATACCGACATCGGCGGCGGCCAGCGCCGGTGCATCGTTGATGCCGTCGCCTGCCATGGCGACGATCCGGCCTTCGCTCTTCAACCGCTGTACGACCTTCGCCTTGTCTTCCGGGAGGACCTCCGCCTCGAACTCGCCGATCCCGAGCTGCCGGGCGATCGTCTCGGCGGTGCGGCGGTTGTCGCCGGTGAGCATGACGATGCGCAGCCCGTCCTGGCGGAGTTCGTCGAGCGCCGCGGCGGTCGTCTCCTTGATCGGATCTTCGAACCGGATCGTGCCGGCGAGCTTGCCGTCGACAGCAAGCATGACCGGCCGATGGAAGGTGCCGAGATCGACGCCGTTCTCCTTGAGGAACCTCGCATTGCCGAGCAGCAGGCGCTTGCCCTCCACAGTGCCTGACACTCCGAGACCGGCCTGATTGCGGAAGTCGCTGACCGGCGCGAGCGCCAGGTTCCTCTCCAGGGTGAAGGAGGTGATCGCGCGGCCGATCGGATGCTCGCTGCCGCGCTCGAGGCTCGCCGCGAGCCGCAGCGTCTCGAGCCCGCCCGTCACTTCGGTGATCTCGGGATGTCCGACCGTCAGCGTCCCGGTCTTGTCGATCACCAGGGTGTCGACCTTCTCCAGCCGTTCCAGCGCTTCGGCGTTGCGGATCAGCACCCCGGCGGCAGCCCCTCGGCCGACCGCGACCATGATCGACATGGGTGTCGCCAGTCCGAGAGCGCAGGGGCAGGCGATGATCAGGACCGACACGGCCGCGACCAGCGCATGCTCGAGCGTCGGCGGTGGACCCCACATGGCCCAGCCCGCGGCGGAGATCAGTGCTGCCAGCAGCACGGCCGGCACGAACCAGCCGGCAACCGCGTCGGCGAGCCGCTGGATCGGGGCGCGGCTGCGCTGCGCTTCGGAGACCAGCTTGACGATGCGGGCCAGCATCGTGTCGGCCCCGACCTTCTCGGCGATCATCACGAAGCTGCCGCTCCGGTTCACCGTGCCGCCGATGACAGGGTCACCGGCTTCCTTCTCGACGGGCATCGGCTCGCCGGTGACCGTCGATTCGTCGACCGAGCCATTCCCCTCGAGAACGCGGCCGTCGACCGGCACCTTTTCGCCGGGCCGCACGCGCAGGGAGTCACCGACGGCGATCACATCGATTGCCACCTCTTCGTCCCTGCCGTCTCTGGCGATCCGCAACGCCGTGCGTGGCGCCAGGCCCAGCAGGCCCCGGATCGCGCCGGACGTCGCCTCGCGCGCGCGCAGTTCGAGAACCTGGCCGAGCAAGGTCAACACGATGATGACCGCGGCCGATTCGAAATAGACCGGGCGGCCGGTCACGGTCGCCACCACGCTGTAGAGCAAGGCTGTGCCGGTTCCGAGGGCGATCAGGGTGAACATGTTGAGCGAGCGGCGGGCAACCGATTGAGCCCCGCGTACGAAGAACGGCCAGCCGGCCCACAGCACGACCGGCATGGCGAACAGCAGCTGGATCCAGGAAGAGAAGGTGTGGGACAGAGCGAAGAAATGCCCGCCCATGTCCAGCGCGACCACGGGAACTGCGAGCGCCCCGCCGATCCAGAGCCGGCGGGTCATGTCCGCGAGCTCCTCGTTCGGCCCCTGGTCGAGCGACACCTCCTCCGGTTCGAGCGCCATGCCGCAGATCGGGCAACTTCCCGGTCCGATCTGGCGGACTTCGGGATGCATGGGGCACGTGAACATCGCGCCCGGAGCGGCCGGCTGCGGGGGCGGCGCCTCTTCCGCCTTCAGGTAGCGCTCGGGATCCGCCGAGAACTTGGCGAGGCACTTGGGATTGCAGAAATAGTAGGCGCGGCCCTCGTGAATGGTGGTGTGCTTCGCACCCGCGATCTTCACCGTCATGCCGCAGACGGGATCGATGGCCGTATCGGAATGGGCGTGGCTGTGCGTGCAAGGGACGTGCGTCATGCTTGTCAAATATACCCTACAGGGGTATGGTTCAAGCATGGATGAACGGATGAAGAAGTCCCAGCTCGCGCGATTGAGCCGCATCGAGGGCCAGGTGCGCGGCGTTGCCCGCATGATCGAGGAAGACCGCTATTGCATCGACGTGATCAACCAGGTGCGCGCCGTGCGGGCGGCCCTGGACAAGGTCGAGCAGGAAATCCTCCACGATCATCTGCAGCATTGCGTGGCGCATGCGTTTCACGCCGGCAACGATCGGGAGCGTCAGATCAAGATCGACGAGCTGATGGAGGTGCTCGAGAGCCGGCGTCGCTGACCGGCGCGTTCGCGGCCGGCCTGCTCTGCGAGATCTACTAGGGCTCCGAGGCGCCCCGGGCCTCGGCCGGTTCGGTGACACCGTTCCCGTTGTCCTCGGCCCATTTGACGATCTCGACGAAGATCGGCCGCAGGCGCCGGGCGTTCTCCGTGATCTCGTATTCAACCCGCGGCGGGACCTCGGCGAAGATCGTGCGCTTGACCAGCCCGTCCTTCTCCAGGGCGCGCAGTTGCGCCGTCAGCATGTGCTGGGTGATGCCCGGCAAGCCTCGTTTCAGTTCGCCGAAGCGATGCACGCCATGGCTCAGCAGCCAGAGGATCTCGAGCTTCCAGCGCCCGGAAATCATGCCGACGGCACGACGGAATTCGGCCTGGACGACCTTGGCCAAAGCGGGGTCTGTGCGGACGCGATTGATGTCGATCATAGGTCTACATGACATACTAAGTTGGAAAATCAATCCTACTTGAGTGATCGATGCAGAGGGCTAGATCTCATGTATGACAAGGAGTCATGCTGTGGACGGTTCGCAGTCGCCCCCGATCGACTTCCAGCAGGTCGAGCACCAGACGGGTTTCGAGTCCCCGAGATCCCAGCGGCCGACCGACAACAGCCGGCGGCGCAAGCGTCTGCTGACGCTTCTCGCGGCGTTCGTGCTGGTCGCGGGAGTCGGATACGGGACCTACTGGTGGCTGGTCGGGCGCCATTACGAGACGACGAATGATGCCTATCTCGACGCCGACAGTGTGACGATCGAACCGAAGGTCGCGGGTTACGTCGTCGAGTTGAAGGCGCAGGACAACCAGCGCGTCCGCCAGGGCGACGTACTGGCACGGATCGATCCGCGCGACTATCAGACCGCCCTCGATAGCGTGAAGGCGGACCTGCAGAGCGCCCAGGCGACCGCTGCCAATATCGACGCTCAGATCAGGGAGCAACAGTCGACCATTGCGCAGGCAGAAGCGGCGGTCGATGCCGACGAGGCGTCGGTCACCTTCTCCGAGCAGGAGTTCAAGCGCTATGGCGACCTCGCCAGGACGGGCGTCGGCACGGCCCAGCGTCAGCAGCAGTCGGCATCTGATCTGGCGCAGCGCCGGGCGGCACTCGACCGCGATCGCGCCGGCTTGAATGCTGCCAAGGCGCACACCGCAGTGCTGCAGACGCAGCGGCGGCAGGCGGACGCGGCAATCGCGGCCCGAACGGCAGCGCTCGCGCAAGCACAGATCAACCTCGACCAGACTACGGTCACTGCCCCGATCGACGGCGTGGTCGGCGACCGCACCGTACGCCAAGGCCAGCTCGTGCAGGCGGGAACGCGGCTGATGAGCGTCGTGCCAACCGACAAGGTCTACCTCGTCGCGAACTTCAAGGAGACCCAGACGGGCCAGATGGTGCCAGGCCAGAAGGTGGAGATCGTCGTCGATTCCTACCCTGGCAAGACCATCAACGGCACGGTCGACAGCCTCGCGCCGGGGACAGGGTCGGAATTCGCGCTGCTGCCGCCCGAGAACGCCACCGGCAACTTCACCAAGATCGTGCAGAGGGTGCCGGTCAAGATCGCGCTCGATCCGGCCAATCCTTTGAGCACGCGTCTGCGGCCGGGTCTTTCGGTTACGGCGACCGTGGACACGCGGAGCGCTCCGCAGCCGCAGCAGCCGGCGGTGAATCAGGCCGCGCGATGAAACCCGTCGATATAGAGCCGACGCTGCGCGACTGGCTCGCCGTCGGCGGAGGCATCCTGGGTGCCTTCATGGCGATCCTGGACATCCAGATCACCAACGCTTCTCTCGCGGAGATCGGCGGTGCGATCGGCGCCACACCGGCCGAAGGCAGCTGGATCTCGACCGGCTACCTGATGGCCGAGATCATCGTCATCCCCCTGACCGGCTGGCTGGCGCGGACTTTCGGCCTGCGCCGCTTCCTGTCGGTAAACTCGATGCTGTTCATCGGCTTCTCGATCCTGTGCGCGCTCTCCAACAGCCTGGGCGAGATGATCCTGTGGCGCGCCGGGCAGGGGATCACCGGCGGTGTGCTGATCCCGACGGCCATCACCATCGTGCGCACGCGTCTGCCGGCCAGCAAGCAGGCGGTCGGCGTGGCGATGTTCGGCATGGTCGCGACCTTCGCGCCGGCGATCGGGCCCACGGTCGGCGGCTGGCTCACCGAGAACTGGAGCTGGCACTACATCTTCTATCTCAACGTCGTGCCCGGCATTGCCGCCATCGCCATCCAGCTCCAGGCGCTCGACAAGGAGAAGCCGCAGCTCGACGAGTTCTTCAAGGCCGACTGGCTCGGCATCGCCGCGATGGCGATCGGATTGAGCTCGCTGATCTTCGTGCTCGAGGAGGGTCAGCGCGAGGACTGGTTCGACTCGCATGTCATCGTGGCGGCCGGCATCGCCGCCTTCATCGGAATCGCGGTGTTCCTGATAGCCGAGCTGACGACCGAAAAGCCGTTCATCAACCTGCGCCTGTTCGCTAACCCGTCGGTCGGCGGCTCGGGCATTCTGATGGCGGTGTTCGGCGCCACCGCCTTCGGCTCGGTCTACCTGATCCCGTCCTACCTGGCGCAGGTCCAGGGCTACAACGCCCAGCAGATCGGCGAGGTGGTGATGTGGAGCGGTATCCCGCAGCTCTTTCTGCTGCCACTCATGCCGTCCCTGATGCGCAAGGTCGACCTGCGCCTGCTGGTCGGCATGGGCCTCATTCTCTTCGCCGTGAGCTGCTTCATCAATGTCGACATGTCGCCGGATACGGCCATGGACCAGCTCATGCTGCCGCAGCTCCTGCGGGCGGCAGGCCAACCGCTGGCGACGATTCCGTTGACCCAGCTTTCCGTCGTGGGCCTGACGCGTCGCGACACCGCCGACTCGGCCGGTATCACCAGCGTGATGCGCAACCTCGGCGCCTCTGTCGGCATCGCCATGCTGTCGACCGTCGTGCAGGTGCGCGAGCAGGTGCACTTCTCGGTGATCGCCGAGGCGATGAGCCAGAACAGCCTTCGGCTGCAGGAGCGCCTCCAGGCTCTCGCCGCGATGTTCGCCGTCCGCGGCGCCGACATCGAGACTGCGCGGCAGCAGGGCATCGGCGTGCTGGCCCACCAGGTCCGCCAGTCCGCATCGGTGATGGCCTACGCCGACAGCTTCTGGATTCTCGGTGTCTGCATCGTGGTCAGCCTGCTCACGCTCCTTGTCCTGCGCAAGCCGCCTGGCGGTGCCGCGGCGATGGCTGCCGATGCACACTGAACTTCCTCGGGTGCGCGAGCTCGGCCGCGGACCGCCGCAGGCGCGCTCCCGGGTTGCGGCCTGCGCGGCACCTCGCGTCTATTCGGGAAATCCGACGAAAACGGTAGCTTCGTCGACGGACTTTCGTTCGGATATGACGGCATTCGCCGGAAAGCCTTCATCGGGCCAGCCCAGCGCAACACTTTTCATGATGACCTGATCGTCAGCTATTCCGGCGTGCTCGCGGACCACGGGTGATTGCATGATGCCCTGGCTGTTGATCACGGCGCCCAGCCCGCGAGACCAGGCAGCGTTGACGAGGGCCGTGGTCACGGCGCCGCAATCGAATGGCGTGTCGTCGCTCCCGTCCAGCACGCGATCATAGGTTACGATTATGCATACGGGTGCGTCGAACTGACGAAAGCCGCGCAACACCCAGTCCTGGCGCATCTCCTTGTCGTCGCGTGCAATCCCCATCGCGGAGAACAATTGCTTGGCGACACCAACCTGCCTGTCCCGGTGCTTGCCGGCGAACGCCTGACCGGTGCGGAACTCACGCGACTGCGGGATGCCCGCCACCATCCGTTCGGTGTTGCCGGCCCGGATCCGGTTCAGCGGCTCGCCGGAGATAACGTAGAAGTTCCAGGGCTGCGTGTTCATGGAGGACGGTGCACGCATCGCCAGGCCGATGATTTCCCTGATCAACCCCTTGGGCACAGGATCGGGCTTGTAACCGCGGATGCTGCGGCGACCCAAGATGACGTCATCAAACTGCATGTGTCTGGAGTTCCCGGAAGTATCCTGGAACGATAGCTATTGCGGCTCGATCTTCGCAATCTTGACGTACTCGGCCCATTTGGCGCGCTCCTCGCGGTCCTGCTCGGCGCACTGCGCCAGATCGAGCCTGCGCGGGGTGAGGGCGAACTCGTCGGTCAGGCGCTTGTTGATGCCGTCGGAGAAGATCGCATCGTTGATCAGCGTGTTCAGGCGCTGCTTGATCGCCTCGGGTACTTCCTTCCGCACGGCAATGGCGAGGAACCCGGTGCTGACGAAGCCGGGATAGGTTTCGGACAGGGTCGGCACTTCCGCATAGAGCGGGCTGCGCCCGGGCAGCGAGATGGCCAACGGGCGCGCTTTATTGGCCACGACCTGGCCGCGCGACGCCGTGAGATCGACGAACATGAACTGGATCGAGCCGGCATAGAGATCGTTCCAGGCATTGCCGATCGCCTTGTAGGCGATCCCCTGCCATTCGACACCGGCCCTTTCGCCCAGTACCGCCGACGGCACCTGCGACGAGGCGTTGAAGTAGCCGTAGTTCAGCTTCCCGGGGTTCGCCTTGGCGTAGGCGATGAGATCGGCCATCGACTTGTAGGGGCTGTCGGCCGGAACGATGAGAAAGGTGCCGCTCGTTCCGATCACGCCCACGACCTGGAAGTCCCGCTGCGGATCGTAGCCCGGGTTCCTGTACATGTGGACGTTGGCGGCGTTGGTCGAAGTCGTGGCCAGCATCAGGGTGTAGCCGTCGGCTGGCGCGGACTTCACCGAGAGCACCCCGACGATGCCGTTGGCGCCTGGCTTGTTCTCGACCACGAACGGCTGGCCGGTCTTGTCCTCCATGTACTTGCCGACGAGGCGGGCGGTGATGTCGCCCGAACCGCCGGGGGCGAACGGCACGACGATGTGGACAGCCTTGCTGGGCCAGGTGTCGGCCCAAGCGGAGCGCGTGGGGGCGTGCAGCGCCGCGAGAGCGGGTGCGGCGAGGAGTGTGCGGCGAGAGAGCGATCTGCGAAATGTCGGCATGGCTCCCAGTCTAATCGAAGCACCGCGCTCATGGACAGGGCACCGGCTGCAGCCCTACCTTGCGCCCATGTCACAATCAGGTCGTCCCCCGCTTACGGGTGTTCGTGTCGTGGACTTTACCCGCGTGATCGCAGGTCCCATGTGCACGCAGATGCTCTCGGACATGGGGGCCGAGGTCATCAAGATCGAGAACCCCGATGGCGGCGACGACACGCGCAAGGGTGCCGGACCGCGCGCCGGCGGCGAGACCGGCGAGAGCCATTTCTTCATGACCTACAATCGCGGCAAGAAGAGCGTCGCGCTCGATTTCACCAAGCCGGACGGCCAGGCAATCGTGCACAAGCTGCTCGAGAAGGCCGACGTGATGATCGAGAATTTCCGGCCGGGCGTGCTCAAGAAGTATGGGCTCGACTGGGCCAGCGTGCGCGGCAAGTACCCGAGGCTGATCTACCTCTCGATCTCGGCCTACGGGCAGACCGGGCCGCTGTCGGACCGGCCGGGCTACGACCCGGTGCTTCAAGCCGAGTCGGGCATGATGAGCGTGAACGGTGAGGCCGACGGCGAGGGGCTGCGCCACGCCATCGCCATCGTCGACACGATGACCGCCATCCATTCGGCGTCCGCGATCAACGCGGCGCTCTATGCCCGCACCTCCACCGGCAAGGGCCAGCATATCGATCTCGCGCTGTACGACACCGCCCTGGTCTCGCTCGGCAACATGGGCTCGTACTACCTGATCGGCGGCGACCAGCCGCGGCGCGCCGGCAACGGACACTTCGCCTCGGCGCCCAACAGCTCGTTCGAGACGGCGAACGGCAAGATCTACATGGCGGTCGCCAACCAGAAGCTGTTCGTCGACACCTGCAAGGCGATGGGGCATCCGGAATGGGCGACCGATCCGCGCTTTGCCACCATCGCCGCGCGGGTCGCCAACAAGCCGCTGCTGACCAGCATGATGGAAGAGGTTCTCAAGACCGACACCAAGGAGAACTGGACGCAGAAGTTCCGACACCTGCCGGCCGGGCCGATCCGCACCATGAAGGAGGCGCTCGACGAGCCCGAGGTGAAGCGCCGCGGTATGCTCAAGACCTACAAGCACACGCGGGTCGGCGACGTGCCGCTGATCGGCTCCAACTACCATTTCTCCGACACGCCGGTCGACGACACACGCCCGCCGCCGTCGCTCGGCGAACACACCGAGTCGGTGCTGAAGGAGATCGCAGGCCTCGGCGATAACGAGATCGCGGCATTGCGCGAGAAAAAGGTGGTCGGCTAGCTACGCCTCGGCCGTCGCGAGCGGGATCGTGAAGCGAAAGGTCGCGCCGCTCGGTTCCGCGGCCATCACCGTTATGTTGCCGCCGTGGCCTTCGACGATGGATTTGGCGATCGACAGGCCCAGTCCCATTCCCGCGGGCTTCGTGCTGTAGAACGCGCTGAAGAGCTGGCCGGCGTTTTCCGGCGCGATCCCGGGGCCGGTGTCGCTGACGTCGAACTGGATCGCCTCGGCCGCGCGGCTGGTGCTCACCGTGATCGTGCGTGGGCGATCGCGCTGCTGCGTCATCGCCTGGGCGGCATTGACCATGAGATTGATCAAGACCTGCTGAAGCTGCACCCGATCGCCCACGATGGCTGGCGGAGCGGCCGTCAATCTCATCGCGAGCGCCACACCCTGCGCGGAGAGGTCGCGGCGAACTACCGCGACCGCGCCTTCGGTCACGAGATTGGGGCAGAGGCGGCGGAAGTCCGTCGTTCCCTTTGTCGCCATGGCGCGGATGCGTGCGATCACCTCCGACGCTCGCTTGCCTTCTGCAATCATCCGCTCGATCGCGGCGCCGGTTTCTGCGAGGTCGGGAGAAGGGCGGCGCAGCCAGCGCAGTGCGGCATCGCCGTTGGTGACGATGGCGGCCAGCGGCTGGTTGACCTCGTGTGCGATCGAGGCGGTGAGCTCACCCAGCGTCGCCACCCGCACCGCGTGCGCCAGCTCGGCCTGTACCTTTGCCAAAGCGTCCTGCGCCTTCACGCGTGCGCTGATGTCGACCACCGCGACCACGATGTTGGGCGCGGGACCACCGACTTTCGGGTCGGGAAAGGTGCAGGTGAACAGGGCATCGAACTCGCTGCCGTCGACCCGCGCGAGGACGGTCTCGGCCTCGTAGTGCCGTTGCTTGCCCCCGATCGCGGCGAAGACCGCGCCCCCAAACACCGGTTCGCTCGACCTTGGCCAGAAGCGGCTCACATTACCTGTCATCTCGCTGCGATTCGATGCGCCGAAAAGCTCGACCGCCTTGGCGTTCACGTCGATCACGCGCGTGGCTTCCATGGCGCGACGCATGAAGTCGGGCTGGCTCCGGATGTGGGACGCGATGTCGGTGTTCCCGCTTTCCTTCAGGACGCGCAGCATGTCGGCGACGCCGGAGAAGTCGAGTTCCCAGAACGCCACGGCCGTGGCGTCGTAGACGCTGCGGAAGCGGCGCTGCTGGCGGGAGGTATCGAACACCAGGACGTAGAAGCCTTCGAAGCCTGCGACACCCATCTTGGGCACGTAGCGTATCGCAGCCGGCCGCATCTCCCCGTCGCGATAGCGGACTTCGGTGTCGAACGATGCCGTGCGGCCCGCGGCGACGCGTGCGAGATATGCCTGGCGCAGGGCGTAACGCTCCTCGCCGATCATCTCGCGCATGTGTCGCCCGACGACCTCCGTGGGTTTCAGTCCATACCATTCCTCATGGAAGTCGTTGGCGAAGCGGCAGACATGCTGGCTGTCGTAGAAGGAGATCAGCGTCGGCACCGCGTTGGTGATGGCTCGCAGGTCGTCGAACGCCGGCAGCGGGCGGATCAACCCTCGTTCTTCGTCGGATTCGTCCATGACTTACGGATTATTGACGGGCCATCGGACCGCGGTCCAGCATGCCGCCGGTTCGATGACCGCGTCCGCTTCCCCGACCGATACGCAGGCCGCCATTCACATCGTCGACGACGATGCCGGGTTGCGCGTGGCTCTGGACGGCCTGTTCCGCTCCGTCGGCTACAGGACACGCCTGTTCGGCAGCGCCGCCGAATTCATGGCGTCGAATGCGACGGAAGCGGCGGGCTGTCTCGTGCTCGATGTGCGCCTGCCCGACATCAGCGGCCTCGATTTCCAGCGTCAGCTCAGCGATGCAGGTATCGCCATGCCGGTGATCCTGATGACCGGGCACGGCGACATTCCGATGTCCGTGCGCGGCATGAAGGCTGGCGCGATCGATTTCCTGCCCAAACCGTTCCGCGACCAGGACATGCTCGACGCCGTCGCCGCGGCTCTGGAGCGGGACCGCGCGCAACGGGCCGAACGGCGCGGTAGTGCCGACCTGCACGCCCGTCTCGAGACTCTCAGCCCGCGCGAGCGACAGGTGGTGGCGCTGGTCACGAACGGCTTGATGAACAAGCAGGTTGCGCACGGGCTCGGGCTCAGCGAGATCACGGTGAAGATCCATCGCGGCAATGCGATGCGGAAGATGGACGCTAAATCCCTGGCCGATCTCGTGAAGATGGCCGAGATGCTCAGGCTAAAGCCCTGACACTCCGACGCTCTCCAGCAGCTCCCTAAACCTAAGTATGATTCCGCCGTGGTCGCGCCCGCGGCAAACAAAGGCGTGACTGACACTCTTCTTCTTGCCGTCATCGACGACGATTCGTCGGTGCGCACCGCCTTGAGCGGCCTTTTGCGCAGCCACGATTACCGGGTCGAGACTTTCGCGACGGCAGAGGCCTTTCTGGCGTCCGCGGCACGCCACAGCGCTCGCTGCGTGGTCTGCGACATCCAATTGCCCGGCGGCATGAGCGGCATCGAGCTCAAGCAGGCCATCTCGACGCCGGTCATTCTCATGACGGCCTTCGCCAGCGACGCGGTGCTTGCGCGCACCTCTCGGCTGGGCGCCGTCGGCTTGCTGAGGAAGCCCTTCGGCAATAACGAGTTGATGGTTTGCCTGGCTCGTGCCGGTCTCTAGTCCGCCCGCACACCTTCAAGAATTCACGTCATCTAAACCTACGTATGATTTCCGCCCCGGAAGGATTGCCTCACTCTCCTTGCATCGACCACGTGCAAGGAGAGGCGACCGATGCCGACGATCACCACCCAGGACGGAACCGAGATCTTCTACAAGGATTGGGGCACGGGCCAGCCGATCGTGTTCCACCATGGCTGGCCGCTAAGTGCCGACGACTGGGACGCCCAGATGATGTTCTTCGTCGAACGCGGCTATCGCGTGATTGCGCACGACCGGCGCGGTCATGGACGCTCGACGCAGACCGCGGCCGGCAACGAGATGGATACCTATGCCGCCGACATGGCAGCGCTCGCCCGGCATCTCGATCTCAAGGGCGCGGTCCATGTCGGCCATTCGACAGGCGGCGGCGAAGTCGCGCGCTACGTGGCGCAGCATGGCGGTGACGGCCGCGTGTCGAAGGCCGTGCTGATCGGCGCGGTGCCGCCGGTCATGGTGAAGTCGGACAAGAATCCAGGTGGCCTCCCGATCGAGGTTTTCGACGGCTTCCGTGCCGCGCTGGTCGCCAACCGGGCACAGTTTTATCGCGACGTGCCGGCCGGGCCCTTCTACGGCTTCAACAGGTCCGGCGCGAAGGTATCCGAAGGCGTCATCGCCAACTGGTGGCGGCAGGGCATGATGGGCGGCGCCAAGGCGCACTACGATTGCATCAAGGCATTCTCGGAGACGGACTTCACCGAGGACCTCAAGAAGATCTCGGTGCCTACGCTCGTCATGCATGGCGACGACGACCAGATCGTGCCCTATGCCGACTCGGCGCCGCTGTCGGTCAAGCTGCTCGCCAAGGGCACGCTCAAGACCTATGCCGGCCTGCCCCACGGCATGTGCACGACTCACCCTGAAATCATCAATAACGACCTCCTGGCCTTCGTCAAAGGCTGATCCAGCACGTCCTGCCATCTGAGAGGAACCTGCCATGACCACCATGCCGAGAGGCCTGTCGAGCGAGGAAATGATCGCCAACGAGGCGGGCCTGAAGATATTCGTAAGGTCCTTGCGTCCAGCCGCGGCGCCGAAGGCGATCCTGGTGATCTGCCATGGCGTCAATTCCCACAGCGGGCAGTATGGATGGGCGATCGAGCGCTTCGCCGAGCATGGGCTCGTGGTCTATGCCCTCGACCTGCGCGGCCGCGGCCGCTCGGAAGGCGAGCGCTTCTACATCGACTCAGTCGACGAATATGTCGCTGACCTGGCGATGACGATTCGACTCGCCAAGCAGCGCCATCCTGGCCTGCCGCTCTACCTGCTCGGGCACAGCGCCGGCGGCGTGGTGTCCTGCACCTACGCGCTCGACAATCAGGTCGAGCTCGCCGGCCTGATCTGCGAGAGCTTCGCCTTTCAGGTGTACGCGCCCGACGTCGCGCTGGCGCTCATCAAGGGCGTCAGCCATCTGCTGCCGCACACGCCGATCCTTCATCTCAAGAACGAGGACTTCTCGCGCGATCCGGCGGTGGTGGCGGCGCTCAATGCCGATCCGCTGACCCCCAACGAAACTCAACCGACCAGCACTGTTGCCGCCCTCGTGCGGGCGGACGAGAGGCTCGAGAGGGAGTTCCCCCGGATCACCCTGCCGCTGCTGATCATGCACGGCACGGCCGACAACGCCACGCGCCCGAGCGGCAGCCAGCCCTTCTTCGATACCGCCGGCGCGTCCGACAAGTCCCTGAAGCTGTATGAGGGACACTTCCACGACCTGCTCGCCGATGTCGGCAAGGAGCAGGTGCTGGCCGACATGTGGGCCTGGATCGAGGCCCGGCTGGGCAGCACGCAAAAGGCCGCCGCGTAGCACGATCTCCTTATGGGCGCGCCACTGGAGCGGCGCGCCCGGAGGCGCTGACCTGGTTTGGAGGAAAGTCCCGAAGACGTCGTGCTTTTCTCCATCTATCGGGGGCGAGGAGCATGAGGGAGGAAACTATAGCCAGCGCCTATGCGGCGCGCGTCTAGCTAGCGCGAGAGATCGGCCGCGCGGCTGCCGCTTCCATTGCGTCACGCAGGCGGGCGGCAGCGCTGCGACCGATCTCGATCGGCTCGGCGAGGCCCTCCAGGGTCAAACGCGTGCTGGTGCGAGACAGCGTCTCGACAGAGCGCAGGCGGTCGCGGTTCACGATGAGCGAGCGGCCGAGGCGCAGGAAGGGTGGTGCGGGCAAAAGGCTCTCGAAATGAGCCAGCGTACGCCAGATCATCACCGGCGGCTGGCCCGCGAGATGAACCCGGGTGAAGTCGCCGTCCGCGCGCAGGAGCACGATCTCGCCGGGCTGGGCGAATACCGTCCGACGCGGGGTCCGCAGCTCGATGGCGGGGATAGCCTGCGGGCGGGTCGCACGCTGGCGTTCGGCTCGGGCGAGCGATTCGGCAAGGCGCTCCGGATCGACCGGCTTCAGAAGGTAGTCGATCGCATCGACGGCGAATGCCGCCACAGCGTGCTCGGCGTAGGCGGTGACGAAGATCACGATCGGCGGGCTGTCCAGGCTGGCGAGCAGATCGAAGCCGTCGTCGCCGCCCAGCTCGATATCGAGGAACACCAGGTCCGGCTTCATCGTCATGATTGCGGTGCGAGCGGACGCCGTGCTGTCCGCTTCTCCCACGATCTCGATCGACCGATGGGGTGCCAGCAGGCGACGCATCGCCGACCGGGCGAGGGGTTCGTCGTCGACGATCAGGACTCGCACGGCGGGCCCTGAAGCACGAGCGACGCAACGACCTGGTTGCCGCGTTCCGCTAGTGTGAAATGGTGTCGATCCGGATAGTAAAGCGCCAGGCGCCGTCGAACGTTCTCGAGGCCGATCGGCGAGCGGTTTCGCGGCGGTTTGGTGCCCGCCAACGCACCGCTGTTGGTTATCTCGATCTGGAGCGCGCCGCGCGCCAGGCAAATCTCGACGGCGACCTGCAGGACGTCGTCACGCTTGCCGTGCTTCACCGCGTTCTCGACGAGCGGCTGCAGCAGGAAGCTGGCGATACGACAGCTGGCTGCCGCGGGCTCGACCTGGATGCGCGTGGCCAGCCGCGGGCCGAAGCGGGCCTGCTGGATACGCAAATAGGCGGCGAGCGCCTCGGCCTCGACAGAGGCGGCGACGACGGGCTGGTGGATGCCGGCCAGCGAATGCCGCAGATAAGCGGTCAGATCGCGCAGCATGGCGAGCGCCGCTTCGGGATGTTCGGGGATTTCCTCGGCGACGCCGTTCAGCGCATTGAACAGGAAATGCGGGTCGAGCTGCAGACGCAGTTCCTCGAGCTCGGCACGCAGCGCCTCGGCCTCCGCTTTCACGGCGTGGCGATGCTCGGCACGCTCGGCGATCTCGGCGCGAATCCAGAAATAGCAGAGACTCCACCCGACGAACGCGAGAGAGTAGTGGATCAGCGGAAGGCCGATCTCCTGAGCCGTGGACCACTCGGGCACGGTGAGTCCGACAAGATGGCGAACCGTGAACAGGAGAGCTACTGCCGTCGCCGCCGAGCCGAGCGAGAGCAGGGCGATCAGTACGAGGGTTCGCGGCGCCAGCTCGTTGGTCGGGCTCTGCCGCGCATACGCAGCCCCCATGGCCGAGGACAGCAGGACGCAGCAGGGCGCCACCAGCATTGTAAGCAGCAGCGATGTTCCGAGGCTATGAAAGGTGATCCCGCGGTCGATCAGGTCGACCAGAGTGAACAGGCCCCACCCGACGGCCTGCATCCGCCAAAATCTCGGAATGCGATTCCAGCGCGCGCCGAGGGCAACGGTCGTCCTCGTAATCAGGTTCGCATTCAAGAATCGCGACTCCGTGGTCGGGGAGCAAAAGCCATATGCCGCCGGCGGGCAAATCGTTACGGCGCGACCACCGGTGCCGCGAGCCACCGCCGCAAGATTGCGTTCGTCTCGTCGGGCTTTTCCATCGTGATCAGGTGCCCGCACTGTTCGATGACGACCAGCTCGCTTTCCTTGATCGCCGCAGCGATCTCCTCCGACAGGAAAAGCGGCGTCGCCGAGTCGTCGCGCCCGCACACCACGATCGTGGGGCAGGCGATCTTCGGCAGGTCGGGACGACGGTCGACGCGTCTGGCGGCCAGCTCCTCCTGGCGCTTGTAGATCTCGACACCCGTCTCGGTGCACATCGCCATCACCTCGTCCACCAGCGCCTTGTCGGGCAGGCGATAGGCCGGGATGAAGCGCGACATCTGCAGCCCCAGCACCAGCTCGAAGCGCCCTTCATCGGCAAGCCTGATGCGGGCCCGGCGGATCGCCTGCTCGGTCGCGTTCTGCGCCCGCATGCCGGTGTCGAGCAGCGCCAGCTTCGTGACCCTCTCGGCGGCGATCTGCATGATCTCCACCGCGATCATGCCGCCGAGCGACAGGCCGGCAAGGGCGAATTCATCCGATGGCATCTGGTCGATCACCCAACGCGCCGTCTGCTCCCAGCTGTCGAAGATCGAGAGCGGCGCCTGGCGCCAGTCGGGCACGACGATCTCCGCCGCGTCGCTCAGCGCGGCCAGTTGCGGCGCGAAAAGTCGCGGCGAGCAGAGCAGCCCCGGCACGAGCAGCAGCGGCGTCTTGGTCATGTTTCCTCCGTTGCCAAAGCGTAGCCTAGGCCATGCGGCTGCGATACCAATGGCCTGCATGACTGAAGCCGTGCCCCCCTATCTCGCGCCCGGCCGCGATCTGCGGCTCGATTTCTTCCGCGGCCTGGCGCTCTGGTTCATCTACCTCGACCACGTGCCCGACAACGTCGTGAGCTGGATCACCGTGCGCAATTACGGTTTCAGCGATGCCACCGAAATATTCGTCTTCATCTCGGGCTACACGGCGGTGATCGCCTACAGCCGCATGATGCTGCGCGACGGCTGGCCACGCGCCGCGATCCGCATCTACCGCCGCGTCTGGCAGCTCTATGTCGCCCACATCCTTTTGTTCGTCGCGTTCTCCGCCCAGATCGCCTACTTCTCGATCGCCCGCGATACACCTCAGCTGATCGAGGAAATGCAGCTCATGGGTCTCGGCGAGAACCCTTACAGGGCGATCGTCGAGGCTGTTCTCCTCAAGTTCCGGCCGGTGAATCTGGACGTTCTGCCGCTCTATATCGTGCTGCTGGCGGCCTTTCCGTTTGCCCTGCCGGGGCTGCTGCGGTGGCCGTACGCCGTGATCCTGGCCTCCGTCGCGCTTTACGCCGTCACCAGCCGCTTCAACTGGAATCTTCCCGGCTACCCCGAGGGAAAGGTCTGGTTCTTCAATCCAATGGCTTGGCAGGTCATCTTCTATAGCGGCGCGGTGCTTGCCGTGGTGGCCCACCGGCTCGCGATACTGGATCGCTGGAAGTGGACCATCGCCGCCCTCGCCGTCGCGTACCTGGCCTTTGCCGCCTTTATTGCATTGTCCTGGCACTATAATCCCCTGTCGCGCCTCATTCCGGACTGGGTCGCCCGCCAGATCTATCCAATCGACAAGACGAATCTGGATGTCCTGCGCCTGGTGCATTTCATCGCCATGGCCTGGCTGGTCAGACTGTTCGTGCGGCCAAACGCCCGTTTCCTGAGTTGGCCGGTTTTTGAGCCGATTCGCAGGTGCGGAGAGCATTCCTTGCAGATATTCTGCCTGGGTACGTTCCTCGCCGTAACGGCCCAGGTGATTGTAGCCCACTACGAAAATTCCACAGTGTCCCAGCTAGTTGTCAGCCTTGCCGGTATTGCGGCCATGTCCCTCGCAGCCTATGCAGCGAACTGGTTCAAGGCTGAGTCGCGGGGCAGCCGCTCATGAGCCGCCGGGTTTTCGCCGCCGCTCTCGGATTGATTGCCTTGTCGGCGAGCACTGCGGGGGCTCAGCAACAGTGCCGCGCGTCGCGCGAACTCCTCGACTTGAAGAATCCGCTGGAGATTGCCCGGGCAGCCGTTGCCGAGGAGCGGCAGCTGCGCATCGTCGCCATGGGGTCTTCCTCGACGCAAGGCTACGGCGCGTCCAATCCGAAATACTCCTACCCGGCCCAGCTCCAGATCAAGCTCGACGCGGCATTGCCCGGTGTCGACGTCCATGTCTACAACAGGGGCGTGGGCGGCCAGGACGCAAGCGAGATGGTCGACCGCATGCGCGCCGACGTGAAACCGGAGCAGGCGCATCTCGTCGTCTGGCAGGTTGGCACCAACTCAGCGATCCGGCGCGACCCGCTGCCGAAGTTCGCTGAAAAGCTGCGGGCCGGAATCGACATTGGCCGGTCGCTGGGGGCCAATTTCGTGCTGATGAACCTTCAGTATGTTCCGGCCGTCGTGGCGTTGCCCGACGAGGAGGACTATGCGCGGGTGATGGCGGAGGTCGCCCGGGAGAAGGGCGCCGGCCTGTTCCGCCGCTTCGAGATCATGCGGTCCTGGTACAATGACGGAATGCCCTACGCGCAGTTCGTCACCAATGACGGCCTGCATCTCAACGACTTCGGCCAGAAATGCATCGGCAAGCTGCTGTCGATGTCGATCCTCGAGGCGATCAACCCTCGCCAATTGACGGGTGCGACAAAGTCCGCACACTGAGGCTTTCCGATTCGGGAGGCCCCATGAAGAAGCGCCGGTTCGTCGACTTGTCGATCTATCTCGAGAACGACGTGATCTCGGATCCCGCACCGTTCGGTCCGAAGATCCAGTACCACAAGCATGAGAACACGGCGGCCCAGATCGCGGGCTTCTTTCCCGGCCTGAAGAAGGAAGACCTTCCTGACGGTGCCGGTTGGGCGGTCGAGAACGTCAATCTCTCGACCCATAACGGCACCCATCTCGACGCGCCCTATCACTTCCATCCGACGATGAACAAGGGCGAGCGCGCGATCACGATCGACGAGGTGCCGCTCGACTGGTGCTTCCAGCCCGGCGTGAAGCTCGACTTCCGCGCCATGGAGGACGGGCACGTGATCACCGCGAAGGAGGTCGAGAACGAGTTGAAGCGGATCGGTCACGAGCTCAAGCCGCTCGAGATCGTCGTAGTGAACACACGGGCCGGCTCGCGCTATGGCAACGACGACTATGTGAACTCGGGTTGCGGCATGGGCTACGACGCCACCATGTACCTGCTGGAGAAGGGCGTGCGCCTGACGGGCACCGACGCCTGGAGCTGGGACGCGCCGTTCTACTTCACCGCCCAGAAATGGGCGAAGGACCACGATCCCTCCATCATCTGGGAAGGCCACAAGGCCGGCCGCGACATCGGTTACTGCCACATCGAGAAACTGCACAATCTCGAATCGCTGCCGCCCGACGGCTTCATCATCTCCTGCTTCCCGCACAAGATCCGCGGTGCTTCGGCCGGCTGGACCCGCGCGGTCGCGATCTTCGAGGAATAGGCGCTATGCCGGCCGCCGCGTGAGCAGCAAGGTCACGCCGAGGCTCGCGATGACCAGTCCGGCACTGGCGCGCAGTCGACGCAGCAGCAACGGGCGACCGAGCGCCACAGATCGTGCTCGGGCTGCCAAGGTGACGATTGCGACATCGACAGCGGTGTTGAGGATCACGGAGATCAGCCCAAGACCTAGGAACTGCAGCCACACCGCGCCGGCCGGGGGGTCGACGAACTGCGGCAGGAACGCCAGGAAGAAGGCTGCGGTCTTCGGGTTCAGCGCCTCGACCACGATGCCCTCCCGGAAGGCACGGGCGCTGCCGACGCTGGCCGCCGGGACGGGGATGTCGATGCGGCTCTCGCGCAGGGTCTTGATGCCGAGCCAGACGAGATAGAGCGCGCCGGCGATCTTCAGCAGCAGGAAGGCCTCGGCACTTGCCATGACCAGCGCCGAGATACCGACTGCGCCGGCGGCAACGTGGAACAGGCCCCCGATCGCCGTTCCGAGGCTCGACGCGAGCCCTTCGCCACGACCGCCGGCAAGAGTACGCGCGGCGACGTAGAAAATGCCGGGTCCGGGAGTCAGCGCGACCACAGACGCGGCAGCCAGGAAAAGAAGGAGGGTCACGCTTTGGAGATCGGCCCTACGCGATTGGATCCGGCTCGCCCGGCGGCAGCGGCATCTCGAAGACGTTGAGGGTCATCGAGACCAGCATGTAGTAGCCGCACACGCCGACGAGGTCGACCACGCCCGGCTCGCCGAAGGCATCGACCGCGCGCTTGTAGTTGGGGGCCGAGACGCGGTTGGTCTCGAGATACTCGGTGACGAAATCGTAGACGACGCGCTCGACGTCGCGCGTGAAAGGCGGCGTCTGGCGCGTGCGCACGGCTTCTACGATTTCGGCCGGAAGGCCGGCTTCCCGTGCGAGGCGCGCATGGGCATAGAACTCGTACTGCGCCTTGAAATGCCGGCCGACCAGGCAGATTGCCAGCTCCGAGAGGTCTCTCGGCATGGAATTGTTGAAGCGACAGTACTCGCCGAGCTTCTGGGCGCGGTCGGCAAGCTCCGGCCGGCGCAGCCACGGGTCGAACGGCCCGCGAAGGCCGCCACGCGGCCCTGCGACGATGGCGTCGGCCACCTCCTTCTGCTCGGGCGTGAGATTGTTGAGGTCGAGCGGGACCAGACGCGGCATGAGGCGGTTCCTTCGTGAGGCAGGACTAGTAAGTCAGAGCGGGCAGCCGGCGTCGGCGATGCGATTCTTGTCGGCCTCGGCGAAGATGCTGTCGATCATGAGCGTGCCGGCGGTCTCGGCCACGTTGGCCTGCGTATAGCAGGACGCAGCAGCGGACCACAGCACCTTGCCGCCGTCGGTGGAGTAGAGCGTCAAGGTGATTCGCAAGGTCGGGCCGCCCGAGATCGGCGGCGGGCCGCCGCGCTCGATGCGAATGCCGGGGACTTCGGGTCGCGGATTGGCGCCGGGCCCGTCGAAATTCTGGTCGCGGCCTCCGACCGGGCCGCGCGTGACGCCGCTGCCGCCGAGAAGGTCGATGTACTGCACATCCATGCGCATGACGTTGCCGCCGGAGAAGCCGACCTCGTTGCCTCGGCGTGCAAGCCGGATCATCACTTCGCGCCGCAGATTGCGGGCCAGCGCGCTGTCGGAAGTGAGCTGAACCGCCGTCTTGGTCTTCGGAATGGGCTGGTAGGCCCTGATCTCGAGCTGCCCGATCTTGGGCGCCTGCGCCGCTGCGGGCAGTGCCGTTCCCAGCGCCAGCAGCGCGATCACACCAGCGGCAATACGCATGTCATCTCCCCGTCTTTCCTTTGCTCAGGCCGCCATCCGTCGCCAGCCCGGCTCGTCGCGATCGAGCAGGCGCTTCAACGATTCGAAATGCAGGAACGCCTGCTGCGCCTCCCCCGCGATCTGGCGTGCCGTATGCTCGGCCAGCGCGTCATCGATATTGTGCAGCGGCCGGCCGGTCTGCATCGCCAGCACCTGCACCATGGCGGTGCGCTCGAGATAGTAGAGATCGTCGTAGGCTTGCGCGACCGTGGGGCCGCTCACTATCACGCCGTGATTGCGCAGGAACAGGATGTCCTTGTCGCCCATCGCTCGGCACATCCGGTCGCCCTCGTCGTTGCTGAGTGCCACGCCGGCATACTCCTCGTCGTAGGCGATGCGGTTCCAGTAGCGGAAGGCGTTCTGGGTGCACATCTCGATGCGCCCGTCCCTGATCGATGTCAGTGCGGTGGCGTAGGGCATGTGCGTATGCAGCACCACCTGGGCGCGCTGATTGCCCTGGTGGATGCGCGCATGGATGAAAAAAGCCGTTGCCTCGACCTGGTACTTGCCCTCGATGACGTTGCCCTCGCCGTCTGCCATCACCAGATCGGCGGGCGTGATCTCCGACCAGTGCAGCCCCTGCGGATTGACGAGGAAATGGTCCGGCCGGCCGGGCACCGCCATGCTGAAATGGTTGCAGACGCCCTCGTTCAGGCCGTGGCGCGCGGCGGCCCGCAGCGCCGTCGTCAGGTCGAGACGAGCCTGGGTTACCGGATCGTTGGCCAACATCGTCTGCGCTCCGTTGCTGATAGGCGTTGCGGGCGGCGATGATGCCGTCTGCGGAGAGTTCTGTCGATGAATGTCCTGTTCCGGTCGCCTTTGGGCGCTTTGCTGGCGAAGCCCTGGGTCGACCAGGCCGGATTGTTCGGGCTCCGGCGCTGGTACAGGCCGCTGTCGCGGCTCTGGGCCGCCGCCAATCACGCCGGCACCGACACGGCACTGTTCCGCGCGCAGACCGACGCCTTGCCGGCTTTCTGGACCGACGTGCGCTTGCGCCGATTGCTCGGCTGCAACGAGCGAAGGCGGCAGGCCGCCGAGGCCACCCGCATGAGATGGGAGGCCGGGATCTTCGATGATCGGGACGTCGCCGATCCCCGTACGCTCGATGATCGGCGGCGGGGTGCTGCAACGCGCCACCTCATGACGCGCGCCGCCTTCTATCCGCTGCTGTTCCCGCGCCCGCCCTCCGCCATCCCCTGGCAGATCGATCCGCCCGACGGCGTGTCGATGCCGGATGCCGCGACGCTCTACGAGGTACCGCTCGATGCCGGATCGATCGCGATGTCGCGGCCGTTCGAGCGGAACGGGGTGCGCGAGTTCTGGCTGCGCGCGCCGACGCCGTCCGCACCGCTGCGCGCGCGGCGCGGCAGCGAGACGATGTATGCCCGCGTCGTCGAGCCGGTCGAGCCGGCTGCGCCGGAGACGCTGATCATTGGCAGCGGTCTCTGCCTCGAGTTCGAGCTGCTTCCCGTGGCGCACGATCCTGGCAAAAGGCTGGCCGCAATGGGCTGGCGCGTGATCCAGCCGATCTCGCCGTATCACGGGCTCCGCGCCATGCCGGGCTTCTATGGCGGCGAGCCGTTTTTCGCCCTGGCGCCGACCGGCGCGCTCGACCTGATCGCCGGGCAGGCTCTCGAGACGGGGCTGCTAACGGCCTGGGCGCGCAGGCGCTACGGCGGGCGCATTGCCGTCGGCGGCATTTCGATGTCGTCGTTCGTCGCGCAGCAGGTCGCCAGCCATTGCCGGCTTTGGCCGGCCGAAGCGCGGCCCGATGCCGTCCTGCTGATCAGTCACTCCGGCCGCATCGAGGACGTGACATTCGGCGGCGAGCTTGCCGCGAGCTTCGGCATCGATCGGGCCTTGCGCGAGGCGGGCTGGTCGCGCGCGGCACTGGCGCTACTGTCGTCTGCGATCGACCCCGCCGAAGCGCCAGCGCTCGCGCCGTCGAGGATCGTGTCGGTGCTCGGCGAGACGGACCGCTGGGTGCCCTATGGCGACGGTTTGGCCGTGGCAAGGGGATGGCAGCTGCCGGAGGCCAACATCTTCCGTTATCCGCTCGGCCATCTCGGAATGCCCGTGCAGCTCGCGCGCGACCCCGCCCCGTTCGAGCGCCTCAGGCAGGTATTGCGCGAAGCGTAGAGGGCTCGGAAATCTCCCGGATCAGCTTGCTGCGCACGGCGCGTCCAAAATCGTCGAAGCTCGCCGCCGCAATCATGAAAGAGCCGGGGCCGCCGATCACATTCTCCTCGTAGTACCTGTCGAGGCCGGTGTCGGGCGGCCGGCCGAAGTTGGTCCGGTTCATCATCACGGGCAGGCCGTTGATCACGATGCCCTGCGCTACGACCTTGTCGCGCACCAGCTCGGCAGCAGGACCGTCATTTGTCCGGCCGTCTCCTGAGATGTCGATTACGCGCCGCTTGGAGTCGAAACCCGACATGTCGAAACGCTGCGCGGCGAAGGCTATCGCTGCGCCGACCGCTGTCCAGCTCTGTGAGATGCGTGGCGCTTCCGCGAGCCTTTCGGAGAAGCGGCGCGCGGCAGAGGGACTGTCTATCACCGACCAGTCGACGATCACGACCTGGTAATGCGTGCCGGCCCACTCGGTGTAGCAAAGCGCGATCCGCTTGTGCTCGCCGGACAAGATGGCATCGATCACCCGCTCGTTGGTCAGCGCCTCGACGTAGCCGCGGCGCTGCAGCTCGGCTTCGACCTCGTCGATGGAGCGTGAGACGTCCACCGCGAGCACGAGCTGAAGGTCGACCGGCGTTGCCGCGCGTGCCGCCGACGGAGCGGCCAGTGCCGCGAGAGAGCCTGCAAGTGCGGTTCGTCGCTTCATGTCGCCTCCGCGGCAAGTCCATGCAAGATTAGCACCGCACAAAAACGAGAACGCCGGAGGTTTTCCTCCGGCGTTTCGTCTGTGAAGTCCCGACCTCGACAGGTGAACCAGCAGCGAACTCGGCGCCCACCGGCAAGCTCGGAAGCTTACTGGTCGTCGTCGAAGCCGCGCTTGCGCGGCTCGTAATCGCGCTCCCGCCGCGGCGGACCAGCATCACGCCGCCGCACGGGACGACCGGCATCGGCCCCGGGTTCAAAGCCGCCGGGAGCTGGAGTCGGTGCGCCCGAGAAGTCGGCACGTCGATCCCGCATCGGACCGCCGTCGCCGCTCGGAGGGGCCCCGCGGTAGCCGCCGCCACCGCCGCCATAGCCGCCACCACCGCCGCCGCGGTAGCCACCGCCACCGCCACCGCCGCCATAGCCGCCACCACCGCCGCCGCCGCGATAGCCACCGCCGCCGCCGCCACCGCCGTAGGGCGGACGCGGGCCGCGACCACCGCCGCCACCGCCGCCGCCAAATCCACCGCCGCCACCGCCGCCGGGTTGACGCTCGACGGCTTCACGGACAGCGATCGACCGGCCGTCGAGGAGTGCGCCATTCATGGCCTGCATTGCTGCAGCCCCCTGGTCATCAGTCTCCATCTCGAGGAAGGCGAAGCCGCGGCTGCGGCCGGTCTCGCGATCCACGATCACTTTCGAAGAGGTAACGTTGCCGAACTGGGAGAAAGCTTCTTGCAGGCGCTCGGACGTGACCGAATAGGGCAGATTGCCCACAAACAATTTACGACTCATTCAAGGCTCGGGGCTGGAGGTAAGAAGAAGGAGCGGAGTCCGGCGCGCGCTTGCTGGACCATTTCAGTCCCAGCGTTTCGTAGACCTTTGACGATGATGACCAAGAAGCTCACGGGAAGACGTTGACCGGTATATCGCGCCCTTGCGTCTTAAACGAAGACTCCCTTGCTGGATACTCTTCGGCCAGTGTCGCTATGCCGCACTTATGCGCTGATTCGAGTGCTGAGTCCACAAGGCTTGAGATCGAGAAGCCCCCGTCGGACAATCATTCTCGACTGTGAATTGAGGGCGCTGCCATGATGAACGATCCGCACTTTCGGGTTGCAGCCCAGCACCGGCGCGAACTCCTCGTCGGCACGAGAAGTGTTGCAAGTTCGTGAAGAAGATGAACAACAAGATGTTGGTGCCGACCTCGTTCTCACCCACGAAGTAAGGGAAACAGATGACTACGACCTCTCCGCGCCGCAGTGGCGCGCAAGTTCTGATCGACCAGCTGCGCATCCACGGCACCGACACCATTTTCGGCGTTCCCGGCGAAAGCTATCTCGCGGCACTCGACGCGCTCTACGCCCAGCGCAACTCTATCCGCTACGTCATCTGCCGCCAGGAAGGTGGTGCGGCCAACATGGCCGAGGCTTACGGCAAGCTGATGGGCAAGCCGGGCATCGCCTTCGTGACACGCGGTCCGGGCGCGACGAACGCCAGCATCGGTCTGCATACCGGTTTCCAGGATTCCACGCCGATGATCCTGCTGGTTGGCCAGGTGGCACGCGAGACGACCGATCGTGAGGCGTTCCAGGAGATCGACTACCGCCACATGTTCGGTCAGATGGCCAAGTGGGTGACCCAGATCGAGGATGCCCGTCGCATCCCCGAACTGATCAGCCAGGCCTTCCATCGTGCGATGAACGGCCGGCCCGGCCCGGTCGTGGTCGCGCTGCCGGAAGACATGCTGGTCGACGAGGTCGAAGTGCCCGATGCCGGCCCCTACAAGATTGCGCGCGGCGCGCCGTCGGCCGACGACATGGCGACCTTGCGCACACTGCTCGAGCAGGCCGAGCGGCCGATGGTCATCGTCGGCGGCGGCGGCTGGACTGCCGGCGCGTGCAAGGACATTCGCGCCTTTGTCGAAGCCAACGGGCTCCCGGTCTGCGCCTCGTTCCGCAATCAGGATTTGTTCGACAATCGCCACCCCAACTATGTCGGCGATCTCGGCGTCGGTGTCGGACCGGCGCTCGGCAAGCGTTTGAAGGCCTGCGATCTTATCATCGCCGTCGGCCCGCGGCTCGGCGAAGCGACGACCGGCGGCTACACATTGTTCGAACTGCCGGTTCCGAAGCAGAAGCTGGTGCATGTTCACGCCAGCGCCGAGGAACTCGGCCGCGTCTATCAGGCGACCCTTCCGATCAATTCGGGCATGCAGGCCTTCGCCGCGGCCGCGAAGGCGATGAAGCCGGTCGACGGCACGCGCTGGAAGGAGTCCGTCACCCAGGGCCACGCCGAGTATCTCGACAACATCAAGCCCGGCCCGTTGCCCGGTTCGGTGAACATGGGCGAGGTGATCGCCTGGCTGAACAAGCGGCTGCCCGACGATGCGATCGTCACCAACGGGGCGGGCAACTACGCGGCATTCCTGCACCGCTTCTTCCAGTATCGCGGCTTCAAGACCCAGCTCGCGCCGACCAGCGGCGCGATGGGCTACGGCGTGCCGGCGGCGGTCGCAGCCAAGATCGCCGAACCCGGCCGCATGGTCGTGTCGCTGGCGGGCGACGGCTGCTTCCTGATGAACGGCCAGGAGTTCGCGACCGCGGTTCAGCACGGCGCCAATATCGTGATCGCCGTGATCGACAACGGCATGTACGGCACGATCCGCATGCATCAGGAGCGCGAGTATCCGACCCGCGTTCATGGCACCGAGCTCAAGAATCCGGATTTCGCCGCCTATGCCCGCGCCTTCGGCGGCCATGGCGAGACGGTCGAGAAGACCGCTGATTTCGCGCCGGCTTTCGAACGCGCGCTCGCGGCCGGCAAGCCTGCGATCATCCACGTGAAGACCGACGCGGAGGCCTTGACCTCGCGCATCACGCTGACGCAGCTGCGCGAACAGTCGCTGGCGCGGCAGAAGCTCACGTAGTCCTCTCACGGCGTGCCGCTCTGGCTGCTCCTCTCGTGGCCTTGGCTACGTCAGCCGCGGCACAAACCAAATGGCCAAGGCCCAGCCGACCCGCGCGGGCTGCGGGCGCTGGGCCTGGCGATGGCGCGACGCACTCCGGCCCTGCCCAACCTGAAGACCATCGGCGAGCAGGGCGTGGCCGGCGTCGAAGCCTATACCTGGGGCCGGCCTCCACGCGCCGCCCGGCACATCGGCGGCGATCGTCGACCGGTTGAAGCCGAGCTGCTGAAGTCGCTCGAGGATCCTGAGGATGCGCGCAAGATCAGCGGGCTGGGCTACGAGAGCTCGCCGTCCTCACCCGCCGAGCTTGCCGTCCGCACCGCAGCCGAGCTGAAGAAATGGACCGAGGTCGCGAAGGCCGCCGACGTGAAGCCGGACTGACGATCACGCCGCCAGGATCGGCACTCCATAAGCCGGGAAGTGCCAGTCGCGTGTGACGATCGTCAGCCCATCCTCAAGCGCCTGCGCGATCATCATACGGTCAAATGGATCGCGGTGATGGAAAGGCAGGGTCTGAACACGCTTGACGTGGCCGATCGTGATCGCAAGCGGTATCGCTGCCAAATGGACGACCGCGGCATCCACTGCCGTCGGGATGGATAGCTTGCCGGCCGAAACCTTGATGGCGATCTCCCAGAGCGCTGCAACACTCACGAACCGTTCGTTGACGGGATCGCCGAGCGCCGATCGCGCATCCGTCGACAACTGCCGCGGATTGCTGAGGATCCAGAGCAGCGCATGCGAGTCGATCAGTAGCCTCACTTTCGTTCGGGCTCGATCACCGATTCTTCGAACATCCTTGCGATTTCCGCGTTGGTTTCCGGCGAATCCCAATCTGGTGCAAACTTAACCTTGCCCTCCCAGATGCCAAACTGCGGCACTCTTTGCTCGCCGTCGAAAGCCATCAAGCGTGCGACCGGCTTGCCGGCCTGACAGATCACGACTTCCTCGCCGTCGCGAACGGCCGCGATCAGCTTTGAAAGCTGGCTCTTCGCCTCATGCGTGTTGACGTACTTCATGGTTAGCTAACTTAGCTAACATGGCCTCCTTCTTCAAGGGATCGGTCGTGCAGAGCGCCATCACCTCCGAAAGGGAGGGCGCTTCTTCCAAGGCGTAGATCCGCGCGGTCAGCGTCTCTGCAGTCCGGAGCGGGATCGCACGTGTGGCGTTCTTCAGGAACTTCTCCTCGAGCCCGCTGCGCGACAGCGGAACCTCTTGTGTCCCTAAGCTCGCCGGCTTGCGCACGCGGAGCTCGCGCCCGTCCTTCAGGTGGACGACGACCTCGCCGGGAAAGTGCACCGGATAGTCGCTCGCCGGATCGGGCACGCAATAGGTCTTGTCGGCCACTGCGAGCACCGACGGCGCGTCGAGTGGCTCGTCGAAGAAGGTCGCGAGATCCACCCTTCCCTGCACCAGCGCGGCGGCAGTCACATACTGGACGCTGAACATCGCCTGGTAGGGCGTCGTGGGCCGGATGCAGCGCGCCCGAGGCTCCGCGACCATCTTGTGCAGGCCGGGCGTGAGCGGACATTCGATGCGCTCGACGTCGGCGAGGTCGAACTTGCCGCGCAGCTCGAGCGCTGCGTCGACGAAACCATGAATGAAGTGGCAGCACGGATAGGGCTTGAGCGCGATGCCGCGCGTCTGCCAGGTCTGGCCGAGATCGTGCGACGGCAGATCGCCACCTGTCGGGATGCGCTGGATGTGCGAGGCATAGAAGCCGCGGCCGCCTTCGAACACGGTGTTCGGCCCGGTGAAGCCGGCGCGGGCGAGGGCCATTGCCGACAGGCCACAATGGGCGGCCCAACCTGGATGCAGGCGCTTCAGCCACGACGTGCCGCGTTCGAGGATGCCCGACGCCTGGCTGCCGCAGAGGCCGAGCGCCCAGGTCATCGTCTCGTGGTCGACCGTGGCGAGGCGTCCCGCGACCGCGGCGGCGGCGAAGGTGCCGCACAGGGAGGTCGGGTGGAAGGCGCGGTCATGGAAGGCGCCGGCACCGACCGTCGCAAGACGGCAGCCGATCTCCAGCGCGCTGGTGAAGGCGATCAGCACTTCGGCGCCGCTCGAGCCGTTCGCTTCGCCGGCGGCAAGCGCCGCCGCGAGCGCCGGCGAGGTGGCGTGATAGACGGCGCCGATATGGGTGTCGTCGAAATCGAGGCCGTGGGCGAGAACGCCGTTCACGAGGGCCGCCGACGGCGCGGGCAGCCGGACGCCGCTGCCGATCGCGGTCGCCTGCGTGCCTTCGCCCAGCGCGCGGGCGCCGTTCAGGATCGCCTCGCCGAAATCGAACGTCGAGGACGCCAGCGCGATGCCGAGCGCATCGAGGAAGTGTTCCTTGGCGAGCGTCAGCACGTCGGCCGGGATGGCATCGAGCGTCAGGTCGAGCGCGAACCGCCCGAGCTTTTCGGATTCCGTCGAGGTCATGACGCGGGGTCCGAGGTCCTGAGATTCGAGCGCGAGGGGATCATGATGTCCATCAGGGGCGCATGCTGGGCTGCGCCGAACGTGTCGCGCTCGCCGCTCGATCCCTGCTGCCAACGCCGCTTCACCGTCATCTTGAAGGCCATGGCGGGATCGAAGAACATCGCGACCAGGATGTCGTCGAGCGGGATGTTGTAAAGCGCGGCGAGCTTCTCGGCCGTCAGCGCGCCGCTGGCCTTGACCTCCTCGTAGGCTGCCTTGCGGTTGAAGATGATGTCGAATGTCAGCTCGAACGGTCCGGCATTCTTGCTGCGGATGACCTGGGCCAGCTCACGCAGGGGAACGTCGCTCACAGTCAGATCTCCATATAGCGCACGGGGAACATGTCGGTCGGCGAATCGACTTCCATCAGGTGATAGACGCTGAACTTGCAGACCGGGCCGGTCGGCGTCTCCGGCGGGTTGAGCGGGATGGCGAAGTTGCCGGCCGTCGCCATCTGGCCGGGATAGGCCGAGTGCAGCACGGCGATGCGGGTGCTGTTGCAGATGTCGTTGGCGAGCTCCTGCGTCGGCGCGGTCACCTCGCCCATCAGCCCGACCTCGTGCGGCACGACGTGGCGAAGCGGCTCCATCTCGCCCATCACCGCGTCGCGCCCGTAGACGTGGAACATCATGCTCGCCTCGCCCGAGACGAGCTGCGGGAAAATGCCCTCGGCGCGTTTGCGCACATTGGCAAGGTACGAGTCGAGCTGGCCGATCAGGATCGGATCGCGGATGCCGCCGATGAAGATCGTGCGGTAGCCGACGATCGAGGCACCTTCGAGCTTCACGCTGTATTTGTTGGTCGGCACGAACACGCCGCCGCTTACCCGCGTGCGGCGGCTGTCGAGCGCTTCGTACTTGGCGTTGGCGAGATGCAGCGCGCCGCCCGGCCCCGGCAGGATGTCCGGCCTGCCCTTCTCGTAGAGCGTATGCGCGGCCACCGAAAGCGGCGTGCAGCTCTCGGCCGGATTCATCGGCTCGAGATCGAAGCTGTCCTTGCGGATCGTCGCCTTGATCACGCGGCCCTTTGGTTCGGCGCAGGCGGCGCCGCACTCGACGATCTTGCCCATGTGCCAGTACACGCCTGGCTCGAAGCCCTTGGTCATGCAAAGCGCGGCGTGCGGCGCCGGATCGTAGGAGCGGCCGCTCACGATTATGTCGATGTCGGGCCGGTCGGTCAGCACCTTGGCGAAGGGCTCGGCGCCGATCTGCGCCACGATCTCGACCGCGTCGTCGATCGCCGAGGGGCTGAGATCGCCGGCCGGACCGCATTCGGTGATGCGGCCCTCGCGCAGCCGCGTGTGGATCATGGCGCGATCGACGCTGGAATAGATCGCTGCCAGCTTGAACCTGTAGCCGTTCGCCGCCGACAGCTCGCGGATCAGGTCGATCATGAAGTCGACCTGGGCATCGGTGCCGGCGCCGCCGGCCGAGCTGATGATCAGCGGAATCTTGCGCTCCCAGGCCGCCTTGAGCATCAGCGACACGTCGCGCGCATAGGCCTCGCGCGTCACGATCGTCTTGCCGAGACCCAGCAGGTACGGGCCGGGATCAGTCGAACCGGAGTCGACTATCATGGCATCGACACCGCTCTCGATGCCGCGCCAGAAATGCTCGGCGGGCACGCCGTAACCCAGCATGCCCTGCGGCGTGAGAATGCGAAGTTCCTGTGTCATGCCTGCCTCCGTTCGACATCCTTGTCTGTGTTCCTGCGCCAGTTGCCGATCGGCGGCCGCTCGAGGCCCAGCGTCTCGCGCAGCGTCGTGCCGGGATACTCTGTTCGGAACAGGCCGCGGCGCTGGAGCTCGGGCACGACCAACCGCGCAACGTCCTCGTAGGTGCCGGGGATCTTCGCCGCCGTCAGCACGAAGCCGTCGCACGCCGTCTCGAACCATTCTTCCATCTCGTCCGCGACTTGCGTAGGGGTGCCGCAGAACACCGGTCCATCGTTGAACTGGCCGCGCCCCGAGGCCTCGACGAAGTCGCGCACCGACGGGTTCTTCTTGCCGGTCTTGGCGATCACCTTGTCGCGCAGGCTGTGCCAGGAGACCGATGCCAGCTCCTCGTCGGTGAACGGCTGGTCGTACTTCCACTTGGCGAAGTCGACGTTCAGCACCTCGCAGAGCAATGCCATCGAGTCGATCGACCTGGCCATTGCCGCCGCCATGGCGCGCTGCTCCTCCGCCTGCGACCTCGTCTCGGCGACCACGACCTTGACCGCCGGCGCGATCTTCACCGCGGACGGATCGCGCCCCGCTTTTGCCACCTCGCCCTTGAGGTAGGCGTAGTTCTTTCGGCCAATCTCCAACGACGGATAGGAGGCGAACACCAGCTCCGCCCAGCAGGCGGCGAACGCCATGCCGCGGCCGCTCTGCCCGGCCTGCAGAAGCACCGGATGGCCCTGAGCCGAGCGCGGGACGGTGAGCGGGCCTTTCGACTTGAAGTACTTGCCCTTGAAGTCCAGGCGGTGGACCTTCTCGGGATCGGCGAACCGGCCGCTCTGCTTGTCGACGATCAGCGCGTCGTCTTCCCAGCTGTCCCACAGGCCGGTGACGACTTCCATGAATTCGTCGGCCCGATCGTAGCGCAGATCGTGCTCGAGGTGTTCCTCGTGCCCGAAATTCTCCGCCTCCGAATTGTTGAGCGAGGTGACGACGTTCCAGGCGACGCGTCCGCCGGTCATCAAGTCCATGGTCGCGAACAGGCGCGCGACATGAAACGGCTCGTAGTAGGTGGTCGAGTAGGTCGATCCGAGCCCGAGCCGCGACGTGGCCGCGGCCATGGTCATCAGCACGATGGTCGGATCGAGCTTCACGGCGCGGATACCGTTGGCCACGGTCTCGCGGTGGTCGTCGCCGTAGATGTCCGGCATGGCGAGGCGGTCGTCGAAGAAGGCGAGGTCGAACTTGGCGTCCTCGAGCGTGCGGGCGATGCGCTGGTAGTACTCGGGTGACAGGAAATCCGACATCGAGGACGGATGCCGCCACGAGCCCACATAGTTGGAGCAATTCTGCGCCTGCATGAAGGCGATCAGGCTCATCTGTCTCGATGGTCGCGTCATGACGCGCACCTCCCTGGTTAGTCGACCTGGGCGCCGGAGATGGCGACCGCCTTGCTCCATTTGCCGTTCTCGTCGCGCAGGAAAGCCGCCAGCGCGGCCGGCGTCCCGGGCCGCGGGATTGCAAAAGTGCGGCCGAAGTGCTCGGTCAGTTCCTTTGACACCAGCGTCTTGTTGGCTGCCTGGTTGAGACGGTCGACGATCGAAGCAGGCGTTCCCGCGGGCGCCACGAGCGCAGCCCAGGTCATCGCCTCGAAGCCGGGAAAGCCTTGCTCGGCGACGGTCGGGATATCCGGCATGCTCGCCAGCCGCGCCGCCACGCTCGTGCCCAGCACCTTGACCGTCTTGGCCTGGATGTACGGCATGATCGCGCTTGCCGATTCGAAGGCGAAATCCACCCGTCCCGCCAGAAGGTCATTCAGCATTCCTGGCGTGCCCTTGTAGGGCACATGCAGGATGTCGATACCCGCTTCGCGCTTCAGCAGCTCCATCGCGATATGCTGGGTCGAGCCGCTGCCGCCGGAACCGTAGGTCGCCTTGCCGGGATTGGCTTTGGCATAGGCGATCATCTCCGCCAGTGTGCCCACCCGCAGGTTCGGTGCCGCCACCAGGAACATCGGGCTGGCGTAAAGCATCGCGACGGGCACGAAGTCCTTCAGCGGGTCGTAGGGCAGCTTGCGGAACAGGCTGGGGTTGATCGCGAGCGTCGCGGTCGACCCGAACAGGATCGTGTAGCCATCGGGTGGCGCATTCTTCACGAATTGATGGGCGATGATGCCGGTCGCGCCCGGCTTGTTGTCGACATAGACCGCCTGCTTCAGATCGTCCGCCATGCCTTTGGCGAGGAGGCGGGCGCCAATGTCGGACGCCTGGCCCGCGGGAAAGCCAACGACGAGCTGGACGGTTCGGTTGGGGTAGTCCCGGTCCTGGGCGAAGGCCCGCGAGACAAAAGGCGCCGCAAGGGGGCCCAAGGCGAGGGCGTTGGCGAAAGCACGCCGCGTGGTCATCGTTCCTCCACCAGTCTTGTTGAGGACATCTAACGAGGGAATGGCGTGGGAAACAAATCGCTTGTGCGTATATATTTATAGACACCGACTATTAATGAGAGCCTTGCCGCCGAGCGTCCTCCGCCATTTCGAGCTTCAGGTGCCGGCAGAACCGCTTCAGCGCGGTGCTGGGCTTGGCGTCTCGCAGCATGACGATGCAGAACCGGCGGTGGAGCTTTATCCCGTCGATCTCGACCATGACATGCCCTGCCTGCAGGCTGCGCCGCGCCATTACCCGCGGCAGCAGAAGCACGCCCATCCCTGCATCGAGCATGCCCATCAGCGTGTTGAGGTTGCCCGCCGATGCCGCGGGCTTGAGCGTCAGGCCGTGCCGGGCGACCTCGGCGGCGATCCGCGCCTTCAGGATCTCGTACTGCTCCAGCATCATCAGGGGAAACGCGGCGATTTCGTCGAGGGTGGCTCGTCCGCTCCGGGCCAGTGGGTGATTCGGCGGCACGATCAGCACCATGTCCTCGACACGCAGGTCCTGTGAGCGGAAGCGCCTATCCTTGCCGTCGAAGGCGAGCACGGCGACCTCCGCGTCACCTCCGACGATCGCCTGCAAAGCATCGCCGTGACGCAGGTCGCGCACCTGGATCTCGATGCCCGGATAGCGCTGGCCGTGGCTGCGGATGACGTCGGGCAGCATCGTTGCGGCGACCATCGGCGTCGCCGCGACGACGACGCGGCTGCGCGCGGCGGCCGCATCGAGCCGGAAGCGGTCGGCCAGCCGGCGCAGGCCGGCGAGCGTCTTGTCGGCTTCGCCACGCAACAGGCTGCCGCGTCGCGTCAGCTCGACCTTTCGCGTGGTGCGGACGAGCAGCTTCGTGCCAAGCGACGACTCGAGCCGCTGGATCCGGCTGGTGACGGACGGCTGGGTGACGTTGAGCTGACGCGCGGCCGCGCTGAAGCTGCCGAGCGCGGCGACCGCGACGAAAGTTTCGAGGTCGACCAGTTCCAGACGGAGCGGCGTTGCCGCTCCGCTGCCGGCTTTGCGCGCGAGCTGGGCGCTCAGGCTGAGCCCACGCCGCGATTCGGGCGGCCGGGCAAAACGGTGTTGGCACGGTCGGCGTCATGCGGGTCTCCGTTCGCGGCATCGACAAGGGCGCCGTTGCGGATCACGAGGCTGGGAGACGACATGCGGATACTCCTGTGCCGAATCCTGCCATCGTATCGGCCGGCGGAAAGCCGGTCGATGGCGCGTGCCTGCAGGTCGGAAATCGGGGTTGCAGGATTTCGGCTTCGCGCCTATAGAGACCCCACTATCGTGGAATTTGAGCCGACCGGCTTGCGGCCACGTTAATCCTCGCTAAAAGGTCGGAGTGCTCGAAAAAGCCCCCCGCCCTTCTCGGTCGGGGGCTTTTTCGTTGTGGAGTAGAACATGGACGGGACGATCCAGCGCAAGAAGGCTGCGCCCAATATCAAGAGCTGGAAGCCGCAGACCCGCGCCGTGCGCGCCGGACAGGTGCGCAGCAACTTCGACGAGACGTCGGAGGCGCTCTTCCTGACCTCGGGCTATGCCTACAACAGCGCCGAGGAAGCCGAGGCGACCTTCAAGGGCGAAAGCACGCACTTCCAGTATTCGCGCTTCGGCAACCCGACCGTGTCGATGTTCGAGAACCGCCTCGCCGCGCTCGAAGGTGCGGAGGCCTGCCGCGCCACGTCGACCGGCATGGCGGCGGTTTTCTATTCGCTCCTGGCCCTGCTGAAGAGCGGCGACCGGATCGTCGCGGCGCGCCAGCTGTTCGGCTCCTGTCACTACATCATCAACGAGCTGCTGCCGAAATACGGCATCAAGGGCGAGTTCGTCGACGGCGGGGACCTCGCGCAGTGGGAGAAGGCGCTGTCGACGCCGGCCAACGCCGTGCTGTTCGAATCGCCCTCCAACCCGATGCTCGACATCGTCGACATCCAGGCGGTGTGCGACCTCGCCCACAAGGCCGGCGCCACGGTCGTGCTCGACAACGCCTTCGCCACGCCCATGCTGCAGCGTCCGCTCGAGTTCGGTGCCGACGTGGTCGTGCATTCGGCGACCAAGTATATCGACGGGCAGGGCCGCACGCTGGGCGGCGCGATCCTCGGCAGCCGCGCGTTCATCATCGACAAGCTGCAGCCGATCATCCGCAATACCGGCCCGTCGCTCAGCCCGTTCAACGCCTGGGTGCTGGTGAAGGGCATGGAGACGCTCGGCCTGCGCGTCGACCGGCACTGCGCCAATGCGCGCAAGGTCGCGGATGCGCTGGCCACGCATCCCAAGATCGGCCGTGTGCTCTATCCCGGCCGGGAAGACCATCCGCAGCACGGGCTCGCGGCGAAGCAGATGTCGAACTTCGGCGGTGTCGTCACCTTCGACATCAAGGGCGGCAAGCATGCGACGTTCGAAGCGCTCAATCGCCTGCAGCTGATCGACATCTCCAACAATCTCGGCGATGCCAAGAGCATGGTCACCCATCCCGCCACGACGACGCACATGCGCATCGGCGCCGAGGAGCGCGCGAAGCTCGGCATCGGCGACGGCACGGTGCGCATCTCGGTCGGCCTCGAGGACGCCGACGACATCGTCGGCGATCTCGTCCAGGCGCTGGGCGGCTGATCGTCCCGTGTCGCTCGCACGGCAACTCTGGCAGGCCAACGTCGACTGGACCGGCAGGATCCTCGCCCATCCCTTCGTCCAGGGGCTGGGCGACGGCTCGTTGCCCGTGGCGGCGTTCAAGAGCTACGTGGCGCAGGATGCCTACTTCCTCGAGGCCTTCGCCCGCGCCTACGCCTTCTGCCTGGCGCACGGCACCTCGCGCGACGATCTGTTCGGCTTCGCTGAGCTGATCGGCGGCGTGCTCGACGAGCTGAAGCTGCACAGGAGCTACACCGAAAGCCTGAAGATATCGCTCGATGGCGTGACGCCACTGGCCGCGACGCAGGCCTATGTCGACTTCCTGCTCGGCACGGCCCGCCGTGGCGAGCTCGGAGAGACCATCGCCGGCATGACGCCCTGCATGCGGCTCTACGCGTTCCTCGGTCAGACGTTGGCGAAGAAAGACGTGGCGCCCGCCTATGCCGATTGGGTGAAGACCTATGCCGACCCTGGGTTCGAGGCGCTGGCCGTCCGGCTGGAAGGCCTGCTCGACCTGCACGCCGTCGACAGCCCTGCCGTTCGCGCGAACTACCGCCGCGCGATGGAGCTGGAATACGGCTTCTTCGACGCAAATCGCTGACGAGCTCGGCTACAGCGCCGCCAGCTTCTCCATAGATCGGTCGAGCGCGCCGTGCAGGTCGGCGGTCAGCTTGCTGCCCATCGCCGTTCGTACTTCCTGCTCGGCGGCGGCCCACAACGGGAGCGCGCGCTTGAACAGCGCGCGGCCGGCCGGGGTCGCGACCAGCTCGTGCCGTCGCTTGTCGCCGGAACTCGCCCGCTCGACCAGGCCGTCGGTCAACAACGGCTTCAGGTTGCGGGTGAGGGTGGTGCGATCCGTCGCCAGCAGCTCCGACAGCCGGCCGATCGAGACCGGGCCCTTGGCGGCGATGAAGCCCAGCAGCGAGAATTGAGAGATCTTGAGGCCGGTCGGCGCCATGTGCTGGCTGTAGATCGCGGTCACCCGACGGGCGGCGCTGCGGATGCGGAAGCAGGTGCACTCGGCGGGCGAGAGGCGCGGCGGGGCAGGAACCGACATGGCGGCCAGAGTACCGCGGGCATCTTGCCCGGGCAATCGCCTAATGTGTATATGCACGTATTAGCGGATGGAGACGTCAAACGATGAAGGTTCCCTCGGGTGGATACGGTGTCGTGCCGGTCGAGCAGGCCCGCACGATGGACGGTCTGACGCTGTTCGGCGAGATCATGGCCGGCCGCCTGCCCGCACCGCCGATGGCGAAGGCCTTGGGATTCTGGATTGCGGAGGTCGAGCTGGGGCGGGTGGTATTCGGCTATACACCGGTAATCGATCACTACAATCCGCTTGGCAGCGTTCATGGCGGCGTCGCGGCCACCCTTCTCGATTCGGTGATGGGCTGCTGCATCCACACCATGCTCAAGGCGGGCACCGGTTACACGACCGTCGAGATCAAGGTGAACTACGTGCGGGCCATGACAGACAAGACCGGCGAGGTTCGGGCCGAGGGCAAAGTGATCAACGTAGGCTCGCGCATTGCCACGTCGGAAGGCCGGCTGGTCGACGCCGCCGGCAAGCTGCTGGCGCACGGCACCACCACCTGCCTGATGTTCCCGATCTAGTCTAAGGTGGCCGGCATGCTCGATGCCGCCGGCGAACAACGTCTCCTCCGCCAGTCGATCGCTGTGACGGTGATCGTCTCCCTGTTCGGCGTGGTGTTCGGCCTGTTGTCGGGCTCGCTGTCGATCGTGTTCGACGGCGTGTTCTCCGCGATCGACGCGGCGATGTCGGGGCTGGCGCTGCTCGTGTCGCGGCTGGTGACGACCGGTGACAATCGCCGCTTCCAGTTTGGCTACTGGCACATCGAGCCGATGGTGCTCGCCTTCAACGGCGGCACGCTGATGCTGCTCTGCTTCTATGCGTTCCTCAATGCCGTAGACAGTCTCCTGGCGGGCGGCCGCGCGCTCGCCTTCGACTGGGCGATTGCCTATGCCGTGATCGTCTGTGTCACCTGCTTCGGCATGTTCTTCTACGAGCAGCGCCGCAACCGGAGCATCGGTTCGGACTTCGTGCGGCTCGATGCCCAGAGCTGGCTGATGTCGGCAACCATCACGTCGGCGCTGCTGATCGCCTTCGGGGCGGCGATCGCCGTCCAGGGGACCGAGTGGGAGCGGCTGACACCCTATGTCGACCCGGTCATCCTGGCGGTGCTGACGCTCGGCCTGGCCTTCGTGCCGGTCCGCACCGTGCGCAAGGCGCTGCAGGAGATCCTGCTGATCACGCCGCCCGAGCTCGACCGGAAGGTGCGCAAGGTGATGGAGAGGATCGTCGCCAAGTACGACTTTCGCTCATACACAAGCTACGTCGCCAAGGTCGGCCGCGCGCAATTCATCGAGATCCATGTTGCCGTCACCCCCGACTGGCCGCTCAGCAGCGTCGCCGCCGCCGACTCGATCCGGCGCGAGATCGGCGATGCGATCGGCGGCGAGGGCCCGCAGCGCTGGCTGACGATCGACTTCACCGCGGACCCGCGCTGGCTGTAGAGCCTAGAATGCCTTGGCGATGGTGAAGCGGAAAGCGAGCGGCTCAAGCGGGTGGAAGTGCCTGTCGTTAACCGGCCCCGCCTCGTTACGAAGCTGCGACTCGTAGTAGTAGTCGATCTGGCTGGCCTGGGCGTTGAAGATGTTGAAGCCGTCGACCTGCAGCTTCAGCCCGTTGTCGAAGACATAGCCCAGCCGCGCGTTGAAGATCGAGGTCGGGTTGGAGGTCACGCTGCCGTCCTCGACCAGCGGGCGGGCGCCGAAATAGCGCCAGCGCAGAGCGCCGAACCAGCCCGTCGGCTCGCCCAGGACGATCCCTGCCGAGGCGATCGTGGCGGGCGACCCCGGGATGAAGCTGCCCACCGGATCGTAGTCGGTAAAACGCGCCTGCGTGTAGGCGAGGTCGAAATCGAGCGCGGCCCAGGAGAATGGCCGGTAGCGGTTGGTCCATTCGACGCCGATCCGGCGGCTCGGCCGGCTCGCCTCCGTCGTGCCGGCGTCGCCCACGAACACCAGCTCGGAATCGAATTCGAGCACGAACAGCGCCACCGTCGAATCGAGCCCCTTGATGACTTGCGTGCGTGCCCCGACTTCGGCGCCGCGCGAGCGCACGAGTAGCGGGACCGGCTGCAGCGTCGTGACCTTGTCGGTCGGATCGACGGCAATGGTGACCCCGCGCACGTCGTTGCTGTGGAAGCCCAGGCCCCCGTTCAAGTACAGCTCGGTCTTCGCGAACGGCCCGAACACCAGCCCGGCCTTGGGGCTGGCGAGGAAGGCGCTCGCCTGGCCCGAGTTCGCCGCCGTGTCGGAATCGACCGAGGCCCAGTAGATGTCGCCGCGCACGCCGACCGTCGAGCGCAGCCAGTCGGCCCACTTCACCTTGCTCTCGGCGTAGAGGCCGATGCTGGTCTCGCTGACCTTATCGCTGCGCACCGTGCCGGTGGGCACGCGCTGAACGGTGTTGAACAGGCCGACCGCTATGTCGTCGTAGCGGACCTGGGTGCCGAGCGTGGTCGCCGACTCGAAGCCGAGGAAGGAATGGTTCTGCGTATGGCTCGCGTTCAGCCCCAGGATCTTGCGCTTGTCGGTCTGCTGGAACTGGTCGCCGCCGGTGGGGTTGTCGAGGAAGTAGGTGAAATTGTTGTAGAGGTTCAGCGTCTGATAGACGAAGTAGCCTTCGACCTTGCTGGAGGATTTCTCGTCCGCCCTGGACCAGCGCGCCGACAGCGAATAGCGCTGGGCATCGCCGCCGTCAGTCTGGTCGATGGCGCCGAACCGATTCAATGATCCGTCGAGCACGGCACGCTGCGGAATCTGGTCGGTGGAGTGCCAGGAGTTCGTGTAGGCGAGCGCGGTAATTGCCAGGCCGTTGTCCGCCGTGCCTTCGCTGTAGCGCAGGAAGCCGTTGTACTTGCGGGTGGCGTCGGGCACCTGCCACGCGCCGTCGTAGCGCACGATCTCGCCTGCACCCGTCAATGTGCCGGCGCCGACGTTGATCGAGCCGGCCGCCAGCCCGCGCCAGTAGCCGAAGCTGCCGCCGGTCGCGGAGACGAGATTGGTCTCCAGCCGGTTGGCATAGGCCATGTGGAGCGAGCCGGCCGAGGCGAAATCGTATTCCGAGGCCCAGTAAGGCCCCTTGCGAACCAGCATGCTTTCGACGAGCTCGGGAATCAGGAAATTGACGTCGGCATACCCCTGCCCGTGGCCGTGGGTTCGCATGTTGAGCGGCATGCCGTCGAGCCAGATGGCGAGATCCGTGCCGTGGTCGAGATTCATGCCGCGCAGGAAGTACTGGTTGGCTTTGCCCTCGCCCGAGTGCTGGGTGACGATCAGGCCGGGGACCGCCTCGAGCATTTCGCCGGGCCGCTCGATCGGTCGCGTGTTGAGAGTTTCGCCCGAAAACCGTTGCTCGGACGCCGCGTCGGTCGGCTCGGCTTCGAGGGCCCGCGGCGATGTGACGGTGACGGCAGGAAGAACGACGGAGGCGCCGGTCGGAGGGTCGAGCGGCTGGTTGGGCGTCTGGGCTTCTGCCGCGCCGCCGGCGAGCAAGCAAACGCACAGGAAGAACCTTGTATGCACTTCTTTATAATTATGCATACATCACCCTGATGAACAACTGCGATGCTCGTGCGGGACTCGGTATGCAGCCCATCTGGGGCCTTCTCACTTCTTTGGTCCTGGCCAATGTCGGGGCGTGGGCGTGGGCATTCGTGGCCTTTCAGGATCAGCCGTTCCTGCTGGGCACGGCCCTGCTTGCCTGGAGCCTGGGACTGCGGCACGCCGTCGATGCCGATCACATCGCGGCAATCGACAATGTCACGCGCAAGCTGATCCAGGCGGGGCGCCCGTCCGTCGCGGTAGGGCTGTTCTTCGCCTTGGGCCATTCCGCGGTGGTGGCGCTGGCCGTGATCGGCCTCGCGAGCGCGGCTCCGCTGCTGGGCGGCCGCCTCGAGGAATTCAAGGAAGTCGGCGGGCTGATCGGCGCCCTGGCGTCGTCGCTGTTTCTGTTTGCCATAGCCCTCGTCAATCTCGTCATATTGCGGTCGCTCTGGCGCATTTTTCGCCGGGTGCAGAACGGCGGTGACTATGTCGAGGAGGATCTCGACGCCGTGCTGCGCAGGAGCGGGTTCCTGGTCCGGCTATGTCGCCCGTTGTTCGGCTTGATCACGAGGCCGTGGCACATGTTGTTGCTCGGCTTCCTGTTCGGGCTGGGATTCGACACCGCGACGGAAGTGGCGCTGCTCGGCCTCGCGGCGAGCCAGGCCGCGAACGGGCTGCCGATCTGGTCGGTCCTGGTGTTTCCCGCCCTGTTCGCCGCCGGCATGGCACTTGTCGACACGGCGGACGGCGTTCTGATGGCGCGCGCCTATGGCTGGGCATTCGTGAAGCCGGTTCGCAGGCTGCATTACAATCTCGCCATCACGTCCGTGTCGGTGGTCGTCGCCGTTGCGGTCGGAAGCATTCAGGTGCTGGGACTGCTCGGCGAACGGCTGGGGCCGTCGGGCGCAATCTGGGATATGATCGCCGGATTGAACGACAATGCTGACGGACTGGGCTTCATGATCATCGGCGTCTTCATTGCAATATGGATTGGCGCCATCGCCTTCTATCGATACAGGCGACGGGACCCGGCTGACGCGGCTGCCGACTGACCCTGCGAGGAGCGAACGACATGCAGCGTATCACCCTCTCGGTCGACGACGACCTCGTCGCCACACTCGATCGCCACATGAAGGCCCGTCGTTACGCCAGCCGATCCGAGGCGTTGCGCGATATCCTGCGCGAGGTGCAGGCGCGCGAGCGGCTGGAGTCGCCGGCGGCGGATGACTGCGACCGCTTTTGCGTCGCCACCCTGGCCTACGTCTACGATCACGAGACGCGCGATCTCGGCCGGCGGCTCACCCAGGCGCAACACCGCCATCACGATCTCCAGGTGGCGACCCTGCACGTCCATCTCGACCACCACTCCTGCCTCGAGGTGTCGGTGCTCCGTGGCCCGGTCAGGGCAGTTCAGGCGCTGGCCGATGAAACCGTGAGCCAGCGGGGGGTGCGCCACGGCGAGTTGCACGTCATCCCGGCCGAGCGTGCCAATGCCCGCCATTCGCATGGCGATGGCGCACACGATCATGAGCATATTCACGTCTGACCCGGTCGACGTCGGATTTGACCTTTTCGCGGGAAAATCCCATGTCAGGGGCCGAGGATATGTCGACATGTACAGCGCCACTACCCGTGCCATCTGCGTGACCGTGAAGCCGCAATATCTGCCCGAGCAGTCGGACCCGGCGAAGTCCCAGTATGTCTGGGCCTACAATGTCCGAATCGAGAACAAGGGCGATGTCGCGGTGCAACTGCGCAGCCGGCACTGGAAGATCACGGACGGTCTCGGTCGCAAGCAGGACGTCAAAGGCGCCGGCGTGATTGGCAAGACCCCCCGGCTGAAACCGGGCGAGGTCTTCGAGTATACTTCCGGAACGCCGCTCTCGACGCCATCCGGCTTCATGGGAGGGACGTACCAAATGGTGAGTGAGACAGGCGAGAGTTTCGACATCGAGATTCCGACGTTCTCGCTCGATACACCCGGCGGCTCACGACAGCTCAACTAGCCCGCCGAGACGGCAGGGGAGAGACGGATGAACAAGATGCTGAAGAAGGGCGAGATCGGCTCGCCTCCCACCGTTGTCGTGCGGCCGACCCGCCAGGAGGCCGAAGAGGCCGTCCGCACGCTGATCCGCTGGGCCGGCGATAATCCGGAGCGCGAGGGCCTGCTCGGCACGCCCGACCGGGTCGTGCGCTCCTACCTGGAGTTCTTTGCGGGATATGAAGAAGATCCGGCCGAGATCCTCAAGCGGACCTTCGAGGAGGTCGAGGGTTACGACGAGGTCGTCGTGCTCCGCGATATTCGCGTCGAGTCCTATTGCGAGCACCACATGGTGCCGATCATCGGCAAGGTCCATGTCGGTTACCTGCCGGACAAGCGCGTTGTCGGCATCAGCAAGCTGGCGCGCGTGGTAGATGCCTTCGCCAAGCGACTGCAGATCCAGGAGAAGCTCACCGCCCAGATCGCCAACACGCTGCAGGAAGTCCTCCAGCCGCGCGGCGTTGCCGTCGTGATGGAAGCGGCCCATCAGTGCATGACCACGCGCGGCGTGCACAAGTCGGGCGTCGACATGGTGACCAGCCGCATGCTCGGTGCTTTCCGCGACAACGGCGAGACGCGTCGCGAGTTCCTGACTATGATCGGACGTTCGTCCGCATAATCAGCGCCTGGAGTTTTCATTGGCCGGAGAGATCGTCGACCCAGTCGAAATGCTGCGTCGCCTGGTGGCGTTCGACACCACCTCGCGCAATTCCAACCTCGCCCTGATCGACTACGTTCAGGACTATCTCAAAGGCCACGGCATCGAATCGAAGCTGGTGCCGAGCGAGGACGGCAAGAAGGCCAACATGTTCGCGACCGTCGGACCGAACGTGGCGGGCGGCGTGGTGCTGTCGGGCCACACCGACGTCGTCCCGGTCGACGGCCAGCCGTGGGACACCGATCCCTGGACCCTGACGCTCAAGTCCGACGGGAAGTACTACGGTCGTGGCACCTGCGACATGAAGGCGTTCTACGCCATCGCGCTGGCGATGGTGCCGCAGTTCCAGAGCGCCAGGCTGAAGAAGCCGATCCACTTCGCGCTGTCGTATGACGAGGAGGTGGGCTGCATCGGCGCGCATTCGCTCGCCGCCGCTATGGCCCGCGAGGTCCCCAAGCCGCGTGCCATCATCATCGGCGAGCCGACCATGATGACCGTGGTCCATGCCCACAAGGGCGCGCAGATCTACGTCACCAGGTTCACCGGCTTCGAGGCGCATTCCTCGATGACCCATCTCGGGGTCAGCGCGATCCACTTCGCCGGCGAGTTCGTGCACTATCTCAACACCGTGCAGGACGAGCTCGACCAGCAGTTCCCGCCGACCAGCGAGTTCATGCCGCCAGCGCCGACCTTCAATGTCGGGACCATCGTCGGCGGCACGGCCGGCAATATCTTGGCGCGCGAATGCGAGGTGCTGTGGGGCTATCGCGAGCTGCCCGACCGGCCGCTCGAGGCGTTGGGCGAACGCGCGATCGCATGGCTGCAGGACGAGCTTCTGCCCAGGATGAAGGCCAAGCATCCCGCCGCGGCGATCGACACGGTCGTGCGCTCCTCGACGGTGGGCTTCTCGCCGGAAGGCAATGAGGACGCCAAGGCGCTGGCCGCCAACTGGTCCGGCTCGAACACCGTCGGCAGCGTTGTCTACGGCACCGAAGCGGGCATCTTCCGCAAGACGCTCGGGGTCCCGACGGTGGTCTGCGGACCCGGTGACATCGCCCAGGCGCACCAGCCCAACGAATACATCCTCGCCTCCCAGATCACGGCTTGCGAGGGCTTCATGAGGCGTATGGTGGAGTGGGCAAGCCAGTGAAGATCAAGACCTACGAGACGTTCAAGTGCGATGCCGGCTGGCGGACCTTCTCGTTCCTGAAGCTGGTCACCGACTCGGGGATCGTCGGCTGGTCCGAGTACAACGAAAGCTTCGGCAGTCCCGGGCTCTCGGGGGTGATCGACGCGCTGATGCCGCACGTGATCGGCCGGGACCCGATGGCGCTGGAGCTGATCAACGCCGTGCTGGCCACCCGCTCGACCCAGTCCCGCGGCGGCGTGGTGCGGCAGGCGATCGCGGCGATCGAGAACGCGCTGCTCGACATCAAGGGCAAGGCGCTCGGCGTGCCGGTCTACCAGCTGTTCGGCGGCAAGCTGCGCGATCGCATCCCCGTCTACTGGTCGCATTGCGGCTCCTACCGCATGCGCAACGCGGAGCTGGTCGGCGAGCCCGTCGTGCGCACCTACGACGACATGACCAGGGTCGGCGCCGAGGTGAAGGCCAAGGGCTTCGCTGCGCTGAAGACCAATATCGCGATCGAGATCGACGGGCTCATCCAGGCCTACCGGCCGGGCTTCGTCGTCGGTCGCGGCTTTCCCGAGCGCAACTGGGACGCCTTCATCGCGCGCAGCGCGGCAAAGACGGTCGAAGCCTTCCGCAAGGGCTGCGGCCCCGACGTCGGCATCATGCTCGACACGAACTTTCATTTCCGAACCGAGGGGTTCCGGCGCATCGCCGAGGCGGTCGGACCGACCGGGCTCACCTGGCTCGAGCTCGATGCGCACGATCCAAAGTCGATCGCCTTGATCCGGCGAGAGTCGCCCTGTCCGATCGCCTCGGGCGAGACGCTGCTGGAGCGTCGCGACTTCCGCCCCTATCTCGAAGCCTATGCCTTCGACACCGCGATCGTCGACGTGGTCTGGAACGGCTTCTACGAGTCGCTGAAGATTGCGGCGATGGCCGAGGTCTACGAAGTGAACGTGGCGCCCCACAATTTCTACGGCCATCTCGCGTCGGCCATCAGCGCACACTTCTGCGCCGCCGTGCCGAACTTCCGCATCATGGAGATCGACATCGACAGCGTGAAATGGCGCGACGAGTTCTTCACCCTGTCGCCCGTGTTTGAGAACGGCGACTACGTCCTGCCGACCGGGCCAGGCTGGGGCGTCGAGGTCAATGAAGCCGCAGTGCGGGCACGCCCGCCGACCGCCGCGAGCGGCGGCATATAGAGTGCATATAGAGTATTGCGCACCGAGCCAGGAAGATCGCACTCCGGCCCGATGCCCAGATCCTACAGGATGAAGTCTCCGGCGCCTGCCGTTGCTCCATTGGCAAGAGTGATACGAAAATCGGCGGTGCCATCGCCGTTGAAGTCGGCCTCGATCAGGCCTCCGGCGGAGCGGAGCTGGCCCCGCACATTGGTGAAGGCGGCGGCTCCGATAAAGGCGAAAGCCTGGTTGCCATCGACGGCGCGGCCGTTGGCATCAATGTCCGCAAGGTCAATCTTGTCGAAGCCGGCGACGAAGTCGCCGATAGAGTCGATCTTGCCGTTGACGGCGTTCGAGTCGGTGATCAGGTCGTAGTCGAAGACGTCCTTTCCGTCTCCGCCCGTCAGCACGTCGGCGCCGCGGCCGCCGCGCAACAGGTCGTCCTGCAGCCCGCCATCCAGCGTGTCGTCGCCGTCGCCGCCAGACAGCATGTCATCTCCGCGGCCGCCGGCCAGCGTGTCGTCCCGGTCCAGCCCGACCGCCGTGTCATTTCCGCGGCCGCCCGTGAAGACCGCCCGCTCCACGCCGTAGGCGTCCAGGTCGAACCGGCCGGAAACCGAATCCACGGCGAGCACCGGGCTGAGGCCGGAGAACATGTTGACGCTCTGCGTTTCGGCGGACGCATCGACGATAAGAGTGTCGATGCCGAGGCCGCCATCGACGATATCTACTCCAGCGGTTCGGGTCTTGGCATCGATCGTGTCGTTGCCGGCGCCGCCCAAGATGACATCGTCGAGCGCGCCGCCGGTGATGGTGTCGTTGCCACTTCCGGACGTGAGGTTCAGGCGCTCGAGCCGCAAGATTGAGGTCAGGCCGGCGGCGGCGATCGAAGTGGTGGATCCGAGCGTGAAGGTTATGCTCGCCGACACTTGGCTGAGGTTGGCGATCCAGGTGTCGATGCCGGCCCCGCCATCGACGGTGACGCCGCCGGCCCCGGTGTTGATCGAATCGTTGCCGGCCCCGCCGGTAAACCTGATCTTCTCGATGCCATAGGCGTCGATGTCGAAGTTTCCGGAAACCGAGTCGACCGAGTAGCTCGGCGACAGGCCGCTGCCGAGTGTCACCGCTTGGGTTTCCGCCGAGGCGTCGACGATCAGGGTGTCCACGCCGGCCCCGCCGTCAGCAATGTCGACCCCGCCGCCGGACGTGGTCTTCATATCGATCGTATCGTTGCCGGCGCCGCCCGAGATGGTATCGGCGAGCGCCCCGCCCGTGATGGTGTCCGCGCCGCTTCCCAGTTTCAGATTGATCTGCTCGATGCCCATGATCGAGGTCAGCCCGGCAGGTGCAATCGCGGTCGTCGTGCCGAGCATGAACGTGATGTTCTTTCTAACGCTGCTCAGGTCGGCCTGCCAGAAGTCGGTGCCGGCACCGCCATCTACGACGATGCCGCCCGACCCAGTGTTGATCGAATCGTTGCCCGACCCGCCGGTGAACTTGACCTTTTCGATCCGGTAGGCCTCGAGGAGGAAGTTGCCCGAGACGGAACTGACCGAGTAGCTGGGGTTGAAGCCGGCGGCGAGGGACACGCCTGTCGTCTCGGCCGATGCATCGACGATCAGCGTGTCCGTTCCGGCACCGCCATCGAGTACATCGATCTGGCCGTCGATCAGCGGGCGGGTCTTGGCATCGAGCTGATCGTCTCCGTCGCCGGTCGAGATGAAATCGGCCCGCGCGCCACCGGTGATCTTGTCGTCGCCGAGGCCGGTGGTGAGGTTGATCTGTTCGACGTTCAGGATCGACGACAACCCGACCGCGCTCAGTGACGTGGTCGTCCCGACGACGAAGGTCAGGTTGCTGGTGGCCTCGCTGTAGTCGGCCCGCCAGAGGTCGATGCCGCCGCCGCCATTGACGGTCAGAGCGCCCGATCCGGTGTTGATCGAATCGTTGCCCGACCCGCCGGTGAACTTGACCTTTTCGATCCGGTAGGCCTCGAGGAGGAAGTTGCCCGAGACGGAATTGACCGCATAGCTGGGGTTGAAGCCGGCCGAGAGGGTCACGCCTGTCGTCTCGGCCGATGCATCGACGATCAGCGTGTCCGTTCCGGCTCCGCCATCGAGTACGTCGATCTGACCGGCGATCAGCGGGCGGGTCTTGGCATCGAGTTGATCGTCTCCGTCGCCGGTCGAGATGAAATCGGCCCGCGCGCCACCGGTGATCTTGTCGTTGCCGAGGCCGGTCGTCAGACGGATGGCCTCGATGCCCAGGATCGACGTGAGCCCTGCAGCAGATATGCTCGTCGTCGCTCCAAGGGTGAAGTTGACGTTCACCGTGAGAGCGCTGAGGTCGGCCTGCCAGGTGTCGATGCCGCCGTTGCCCTGAACGGTGCCCCCGCCATCGCCGGTATCGATGAAGTCGTTGCCGGAGCCGCCGGTGAACTTCACCAGCTCCATGTTGTAGGCTTCGATGAAGTATTTGTTCGTCGCAGAGGTGACGACGAAGCGCGGCGTCAGGCCCGTGGCCAGAGTGACGCCATCGGTTTCGGTCGACGCATCCACCACGAGCGTGTCGATGCCGTCACCGCCATCTACAGTGTCGCGCGCTGCGGACGACGATTCCTGCGAGCGTGCGCGCGCGTCGATCGTATCGTTGCCTTCCAAGCCGTTGATTGTGTCGGCAAAGTTCGTACCCGTCAGGGTGTTGTTGCCAGACGTGCCATTGATGACCGCCATAGTGCCCTCCCTGCGAGCGCGCCGACCACCCAGCCGCTCGCTCAGCCTTTCCCACGGGTGTAGCTTGGCAGGAATTTACGTCCAGTGAGAGCAAAAAAGCATGGTCCGGGAAAAATGTGATGGGCGGTGAAGCATCCTTTTGGACGATCCGGCGATCCGCACAGGCTCTTGAGGACCTCAGCCTTCCGGGACGTAGATTTTGTCGAGGTCGCTGTCGTCGTAGGTGTATTCGGTCGAGCAGAACTCGCACTTCACGGAAACGTGGCCACTCGCGTCGCGCAGGTCGTCGAGCTCCTCGCGCTTGATCGAGCGCAGGACGCGGTCGATCCGTTCCCGGCTGCAGCGGCAGCGCGCCGCGAACGGCCGCCGTTCGAATTGGCGCGGCCGTTCGAGATGGAACAGCCGGTAGAGCAGCGTCGAGCCCGAAAGGTCGGGATCCAGCATCTCGGCCTCTGTCGCCGAAGCCATCAGGATCACCGCCTTGCGCCAATCGTCCTCGCGCTGCTCCTGGTCGATATCCACGCGGCCGGCGTCGAACTCGGGCATCTGCTGCACCATCAGGGCCGCGCCGCGCCAATGGGGGGCGCCGTCTGCGACGCTGCGCCTGGCCACGATCTTGATGCCGGTCGGAAGCTGCTCGGACTGGCGGAAGTAAGTATGGGCGCAGTCGGCCAGAGTCGCGCCTTCGAGCGGCACGACGCCCTGGTAGCGCTCGGTGTGCTGGCCCTGGTCGACGGTGAAGGTGAGGCGACCCTGGCCGAACAGCTTGGGCACGTAGCCGTCGGGTGCCTCGGTCCTGCCGGCGCCGAGCGCGATCGCGAGCTTCCAAGAATCGAACAGGGCGTAGCCGCGCAGAGCGCCGTCGGTCGTGAGGTCGGTGACCAGCAGGCGGATCGGCCCGTCCCCCGTGATCTGCAGGGTGAAGATCCCATCGTACTTGAGCGACGTGGCGAGGCAGGCGCACAGCACCATCGCTTCCGCGAGCGGCCGGGCCACGGCGAGCGGATAGCCGTGGCGCTCGATGATGGCGTCGAGCGCGGGGCCGAGCCGAACCAGGCGTCCGCGGACGCCCAGCGCGTCGAGCTGGAAGGGAAGGACGTGGTCGTCGGAAGCGGCCTGGCCTTCCGACGGCGGCGTCACGATAGGCACCAGGCCAGGATGCTCTTCTGCGCGTGCAGGCGGTTTTCGGCTTCGTCGAAGACGACGGACTGCGGCCCGTCGATCACCTCGGCGGTGACCTCCTCGCCGCGATGGGCAGGCAGGCAGTGCATGAAGATGGCGTCCGGCTTTGCCGCCGCCATCAGGCGCTTGTCGACCTGGTAGCCGCGCAGGAGATTGTGCCGGCGGGTGGCGCCGGCACTTTGCGGATCCTCGTCGCCCATCGACACCCAGGTGTCGGTGACGACGCAATCGGCATCGCGCACGATCGCCTCCGGATCGTGGCCGATGGTGATGCGGCCGTTGGACCGCTCGGCCCATTGCACGACGTCCTGCGGGGGCACGAGCTCAGGCGGGCAGGCAACGCGCAATTCGAAGTCGAACTGCACGGCGGCATGGATCCACGAGGTCGCCATGTTGTTGCCGTCGCCCGACCAGGCCACCGACTTGCCCCGGATGGAGCCGCGATGCTCCTCGTAGGTCATGACATCTGCCATCAGCTGGCAGGGATGGGTCTTGTCGGTGAGCCCGTTGATCACCGGCACCGTGGCGTGCTTCGCCATTTCGAGGAGCTTCTCCTCGACCGTCGTGCGCATCATGATGATGTCGACGTAGCGCGACAGCACGCGGGCGGTATCGGCGATCGTCTCGCCGCGCCCGAGCTGGGTGTCGCTGCGGCCCAGCATGATGGTCTGGCCGCCGAGCTCGCGCATGCCGACCTCGAACGACACGCGGGTGCGGGTCGAGGGCTTCTCGAAGATCATGGCGAGCGTCTTGCCGCCCAACGGCTTGTCGTGACCGCCGTTGGCTCGCGCCTTTTTCATCGCCTTGCCGTGATCGAGGATCTGGCGAAGCGTCTTGGGATCGACCTGGTCGAGGTCGAGGAAATGCTTGGGTGTCGCCACGGCTGCCTACTCGGCGGCCTTGTTTGCACCTTGGGCGTCCGCCTCGAACGACTGCGCAGCCTGGCTCAGGAGATCGATGCCCTCGTCGAGCGCCGCCTTGTCGGCGATCAGCGCCGGAAAAACGCGGATAACGTTCTCGCCGGCCGGTGGCACCAGCATGCCGAGCGACTGCAGACGGTTCACCATGTCGCCCGCGGGCACCGCCGGGGTGCACTGCAGGCCCTGCAGGAAGCCCATGCCGCGCTGCTCGACATAGACCGTCGGGTGCTTCTTCACGAGTCCCTCGAGCTGGCCCTTCAGGTACTCGCCGCGCTCGCGCACGCCGTCGATGAAGCCAGGCTTCAGCAGCTCGTCGAGCACCGCGTTGGCGACGCCGGTGGCCAGCGGATTGCCGCCATAAGTCGAGCCGTGCGTGCCCGGCACCATGCCGACCGCCGCCTTCTCGGTCGCCATGAAGGCGCCGATCGGGAAGCCGCCGCCCATGCCCTTGGCGATCGCCGCGACGTCGGGCTTCACGCCGGACCAGTCGTAGCCCCACATCTTGCCGGTCCGGCCGAAACCCGTATGGATCTCGTCGTAGAACAGCAGCAGGCCGAACTCGTCGCAGATCGCGCGCAGGTCCTTGAGGAACTGCGTGGTCGTGGCTCGGATGCCGCCTTCGCCCTGGATCGGCTCGACCAGGATGCCGGCGGTCTCGTCGTCGATCAAGTCGCGCACGACGTTGGTGTTGTTGAGCGGCGCGTGCTTGTAGCCGGGCGCGGGCGGACCGAAGCCTTCGAGGTACTTCTCGTTGCCCGTCGCGGCGAGAGCGTTCAGCAGCCGGCCGTGGAACGCCGCCTGGAAGGCGATGATCTTGTAACGGCCGGGCTTGCCGTTCATGTACTGGTACTTGCGGATCAGCTTGATGCCGCCCTCGATCGCTTCCGCCCCCGAGTTGCAGAAGAACATCGTGTCGGCGAACGACACCTCTGTCAGCCGCTTGGCCAGCTTCTCGCCGTTGCCGATCCGGAACAGGTTGGAGGTGTGCCACAGCTTCTGACCCTGCTCGGTCAGCGCCTTGACCAGCGTGGGATGGCAGTGGCCCAGCGCGTTCACGGCGATGCCGGAGGTAAAGTCCAAGTAACGTCGGCCGTCCGTCGCGTAGAGATAGTTGCCCTCTCCGCGTTCGAACACGACGTCCTTGCGACCGTACGTCGGCATCACAGCCGTAATCACGATAGTCCTCCTCCAAAAGGAAAACCCCGCCGCGACCGGCGCTTCCGGGACGGAAGTACCGGCGTTTGGCGAGGGCCCGGCACTATCGGACCGGGGGCAGGGGGTGTCAACTTGACTGCACGGGTCCGTGTCGCAAGCACACCTGGCAGGTGGATGGCCCTCCGGTCAGGTCGTAATCTCCGACTCCCATGAAGTGACTTTTCTCACGCCGGTATTTGGGCCGACTCTTCGGAACGCCAGTGCTCGAGATGGTGCCGTGTCAGGTAATCCTCGACCTGGTCGGAATTGGAGAAACGACTGACGATGTGCGGTGACCCACGTTTGGTAGTTTTGGCACTGAGTTCGACCGACGCATCGGCGCCGATGGCAGCGGCGATTCGGCGAAGACCAGGCGGCGTGAGGGCCTCGATGTAGGAGACCTCGAGACTGGGCTGCCCGGTTTCCATCAGCCGGCGCCGCGTCTCGTCGTACAGCCGACGATAACGGCGGCAATACCTCCGAAAATCGCGTTCGACGAACTCGATCTTGCCGTCCTCCCGCATGGTACCGCTGCGCGCGGCGCTCAGGAGGCTCTCCGACGCGTAGCGCGCCAGCAGATTGTCGCGCCGGAGGAGGACTTTGCTATAACGGCAATCCTCGATCAGCCGGTCGCGAATTGGCCGGTGCTGCGAGAGCAGAAGCTTGAATCCCACGAAGTCCGCGGCGTAGTCCATGCCGTAGATCGCCTCGAGATACTCCTGCGGGTGCGCGTTCCGGAAGGCTGGCTCATGGAACCGCGGATCGAGGCCGTGCAACCCGGCCGTCGCACCAAGGTCGTTGCGGAACAGTTCTCGGTGGCAGTAGATCGCGGGGTGGCTGTTGAGCGCGGAGACGACCATGGTGGAGCCGGTACGCTGCATGGCGAGCACGACGAAGCGCTTGGGCGACTTTCGTGCGGCTTCGCGACAGCGGATCGCGGCCCCGCCCAGGGCTGGCGAGATGGCTGGCGTGGCGGCCATCCGGCTGGCGAAAGGTCTCCCAAGCCAGCGCCACAGTGTCTCTGCCATGGGACGGGTCATGATCTAATCGGCGCGACGCCGAGGCTCGACCGGCCACCAGCCTCAGGCGCTCGTGTTCCCCCTGAACAGTGAGCCGAGGTTGCGCGCGACACTGGCTTCGTCGATCTCCCAATCATCGCTCATCGCCTCCTTTCGATCCGCGTTCCGGCTGTTGCCGAACAGGTACATCGGCGCATGCATTCGGCTCAGCAGCAGATCGTTCACCGTGAAGAAGTGAGAGGGCGCCAGGATGATACGCCTCGTGTCGGGTCGACAGAACATCGCGCCGTACAAGCCACTCCCAACGGGACCGGCGACCCACTTCGCGCCCGCGAATAGCCGGCACTGCTCCGAAACCGGCAGCTGCTCCGGGTAGACCACACGGAAGCCGTGGCGCTCGAACAGGGTTTCGACTGCAAGCTCGTTGACGAGCCGGCGTTTGCCAGCATGGCGTCGGGAAACATACAGGCGTGCGCAGGAAGCTGGCGGGTCGCCGAAGTGATCGGCGATTTTCGCTGCTAGCGTGAAGAAGTGATCCCCAACGCCGTGGTCGAGAACAAAAGATTGGTAGGCCACTACCAGGCCCTTCACGCGCAGCGGTCCTTCGACCGGCACCAGGCGCGTAAAGCCTACGGCCAGGGCCTCGAGGTAAGCATGGTGAAACGTGCCGAGGCGCGAGCGATTGACGAGGAAGGACATCCCGGCTGGCGGGCGCAAACCTTCCGTCAGCGGCCAGAGCTGGCTGATGCCCTCCCGGAGAATATGACCAAACCCACCGATCTCCGATATCGCGCAGAACGCGTCCGAGAGAACCGGCGTGGCCTTGTCGCTGATGATCAGGTCGATCTTCTCATACTGCAACTGATCGGGACGCGAGATCCTGTTTTCGCGACCGCCGTTCGCCGGTCTGCGAAAGCTGTCGAGGATAAGCTTTCCCGTTCGCAGATTGACGATCTGCTTCTTCCTGAGGACGAGTGCGTCTTCGATCCTGACCAGTCTCACGGGCACTCCGGGATTCTTCCGCCGTCCCAGAAGAGGCAGGCCGGGCGCGCCAGACAGGATGCTGGCCTCGGGCAGCGTCCGGGCCACCCGTGCCGACTGGTAGATCCTGTCGCCTTCTCCCAGCACGTCCTGCAGCGTGTCGACCGCCCTGTAGCTGTCATAGGTGTCGATTTGATTGACCTCGCCTGCCTCACGCACGCGGGACTTGGCGAGCCAGGCCAAGTCGCCATCCTGGCCGGTGGGACGGTGCAGCTTTGCCGTCAAGGAGCGAAGATGACAACCGATCAGTTCCCGCATCGACAAGCAGCATTGCCCCTTTTGCAGGCATACCGGGCACCCCGGGCAGGTGCGACATCCAGCCTCGTCGCAGTATCGGGCGTAGCCGCTTCGTCGGCAACCAGCCATCCTGGCCGGTGTCGCCTTCTCGCCGCAGACGCGAGGTCGTCCGGAGCCGATTCGGCAGGTCCACCCGCCACGCCCCTATAGCTGCTTCGCCACTCGGCGGTGCTTGGCCGATTTACGTCAGCGCAACATCGTGCTCTCCGTCCTGCAGCCGTGCAAAACTCGGCGGGTCCGTTCATCGGTTGCAAGCCAGAGGGCCAGTCCAAGGAAGCGGACAATTGTTGTGCAACCAAACCGGACAATGTGATGGGCTACCCACACATGGCCGTACCGGCCCGGACGGGCGCCTTGAGAGCACCGGACCCCTCTGCTACGAGACCCGGCTTTCCCCACTGAATAGGTCATGAGCCCGCTTCCCTCCCGCAACCGCCAGCTTGCCTTGCGCCGCGCCGGCTTCCGGTCGGTGCCGGAGATGCTCGACTATGCGGCCCGAGGGGAAACCGGCGTCACCTTCTATAGCGCACGCGGCGAGGCGCTCTCCGACCTCCCCTGGAAAGACGTGCGCGAGCGCGCCCATATCGTGGCGCGCAAGCTGATCGGAGCGGGATTTGCTCGCGGCGAGCGCCTGCTGATCACTGCCGATACCTGGCCCGGTTTCTTTGATGCCTTCTTTGGCGCCCAGTATGCCGGCCTGCTGCCGGTGCCGGTCTCGATTCCAGTCGGTATCGGCGGCAAGGACGCCTATCTCGACCAGCTGCGCCGCCAGTTCGCGGCGTCGGGGGCGGTCGCGGCGGTCGGTATCGACGATCTCGCCGGTTTCCTGGCGGATGCCGCTGCCGAATTTCCTGCGGTGCGCCTGCATGGCGGCATGGACGTGCTCGAGGCGTTGCCCGAGAAGCCGGTCGAGCTGCGCCCGCTCCAGCCCGACGAGCTCTGCTATATCCAGTTTTCGTCGGGCAGCACGCGCCATCCGCATGGCGTGCAGATCACGCAGGCCGCGCTGATGGCCAATCTGGCCGGCATGGTAGGACCGGCCGGTCTCGACATCGTCCAAGGCGATCGGGCGGCGAGCTGGCTGCCGCTCTATCACGACATGGGCCTGATCGGCTTCACCCTGGCGCCGCTTTCGGCCCAGCTCTCGATCGACTATCTGACGCCGCGCGACTTCGCCCGACGCCCGATGCAATGGCTCAATATCATCGCGCGCAACAAGGCCACCGTGTCCTACAGCCCGAGCTTCGGTTACGACCTGGCGGTGCGACGGGGTGCGGCGCAGGTGCCGGCCGATCTCGATCTGTCCTGCTGGCGCCATGCCGGAATTGGGGGCGACATGGTGCGCGCCGGGGTGCTGGAGCGCTTCGCGGAGACGTTCGAAGCCAACGGCTTCGATCGGTCCGCGTTCATTCCGAGCTACGGGATGGCGGAAGTCTGCCTCGCCATCACCTTCAGCAAGGGCGGCACGGGCGTGCGCACGGACACGGTCGACCGCGTCGTGCTCTCGGAAGCGCAGCGGGCGCAGCCGGCGCCCGATCCCGACGATCCGCTGCATGCCCGGCGCTTCGTGATCTGCGGCAGGGTGCTCCCGGGCCATGAGCTCGAGGTCCGCGACGACGCGGGCAGACTGCTGTCGGACCGCGCGGTGGGCCGCATCTTCGTCAAGGGGCCGAGCGTGATGCCGGGCTATTTCGGTGAGCCCGAGGCCAGTCGCGAGGTGCTGTCGCCCGACGGTTGGCTCGACACCGGTGACCTCGGCTACCTGCTGGACGGCGAGATCGTCGTCACCGGCCGGGCCAAGGACCTGATCATCGTCAACGGCCGCAATGTCTGGCCACAGGACATCGAATGGGCGCTCGAGGCCCGGAGAATCGTCAAGAGCGGCGATTCGGCGGCGTTTTCGGTCGATACCGGCGAGGGCGAGCGGGTCGTCGTCGCGGTGCTGGCGCGGGTTGCCGGTGAAGAGGGGCGGGCGTCGCTGGCGCGCGATGTGGCGGGCGCGGTGCGCGAGGCGGTCGTCGTCGATTGCGAGGTGGTGCTGGTGCCGCCGACCGTCGGCCTGCCCATGACGTCCTCCGGAAAGCTCTCGCGCTCGCGCACCAGGGCCAACTATCTGGCGGGCCACTACCAACCCAAACCCGCTGCAGCCTGACGTGCCGCTGGCGGCGGTCACCGGTGCGACCGGCTTCGTCGGGCCCCATCTCATCGCCGCCCTCGCGCGGCACGGCTGGAAGCTGCGACTCCTGATCCGGCGCTGGACGCCCTTGCCCTCGCTCCCAGGAGTCGATGCCGAGATCGTCTGGGGCGATCTGTCGGACGAGGCGAGCCTGGGTCGGCTGGTAGAGGGTGTGGACGCGGTGGTCCATGCCGCCGGCGCGATCAAGGCACGGCGGCCGGAGGATTTCGAGGCGACCAATCGCGACGGAACGGCGCGACTTGCCGGGCAGGCGCCGACAATTCCCTTCCTTCTCCTGTCGTCGCTGGCCGCTCGTGAACCCCAGCTGTCGCCCTATGCCGCCAGCAAGCGGGCGGCGGAGGAGGTCATCGAGCAGCGGGAGGGGCGCTGGCTCGCGGTCCGGGCACCGGCCGTCTACGGGCCGGGCGACCGCGAGACCCTCGCCTATTTCAGGATGGCTGCCCGTGGTTTCGCTCTTCAGCCCGATCAGCCCGACGCCCGGCTCTCCCTGATCCATGTCGAGGATCTGGCCGAGGCCGTGGCACTCGCCCTTGGCAGGCCATTACCTTCGATGGTGTGTGAAATCGACGATGGCCAGCCGGGAGGCTACAGCCATGCGGATATGGCGGCTGCGGCTGCGGGGGCCTTCGGCCGGCGGGTTAACCGTTTGCGAGTCCCGCGGATGCTGATCGGAACAGTCGCGGCCTTGAACGGCCTCCGACCCTCGGCCCAGATCCTGACTCCCGCAAAGGTGCGCGAACTGTTTCATCCCGACTGGGTGGTCCACGACCGCACCTTGGCCGCAGCTACCGCGTTCACCGCGCGTTACGACCTGCAAGAAGGCTTCCGCCACACGATTTTGTGGTATCGCTCTCGAGGTTGGCTCTAGTTAGGTGTGAAACACGCCGTAACAATTTGTTATTTCACTACTAATCGGTGTTTCTGTCACATAGCGGCCGTCCGCCCCCCGGCACCGGAGAATGGTTTTGAGCATCGCCCATAATGTGATCGTCGAAAACGACGACGCCCCGCTTTCATATCGCCGCCAGCCCACGCGCGGCGAAGTGATTTCCGAGATCTGCACCCAGCTCGATGCGTTCCGCAGCGATGACGCACAAGTCATTCGTGGCGCCACCGTCATTTCCAAGGATCTCAACATCGATTCACTGGCCGTCATGGACATGATCATGGAACTCGAGGACCGGTTCGACGTGTCCATTCCGATGAACGCGGTGGCCGAGATCCACACCGTCGACGAACTCGCCGATACGATTCTGAAGCTCACCGCCCGGCGCTAGTCCGCCATGGGGCTGTTTGACCGGCATGCCGGGCTGCTGGACGCGTATCGCGACGTCCGCACCACCGGTGCGGACCCATTCCAGATTCGCATGGAACGGGTCTTGTCGCCGACCGAGGCGATCATCGACGGCAAGAAGTGCCTGACGGTCGGCACCAACAATTATTTCGGCCTGACGTTCGATCCGTCGTGCATGCAGGCGGCGATCGACGCCATCAAGGCTGAGGGCACCGGGACGACCGGTTCGCGCATCGCCAACGGCAGCTACTCCGAGCACGTCGCGCTCGAGGAGGAGATCGCCGCGTTCTATGGCAAGCAGCACTGCATGGTCTTCACGACCGGCTATCAGGCCAATCTCGGGGTGATCTCCACCCTGGCCGGGCCGGAAGACTTCCTGCTGATCGACGCCGACAGCCACGCGTCGATCTATGACGCCTGCAAGCAGACCCAGGCCGAGGTCGTGCGCTTCAAGCACAACGACCCGGCGAGCCTCGATGCCCGCTTGCGCCGGCTTGGAGACAAGCCGGGTAACCGGCTGGTCGTGCTCGAGGGCATCTACTCGATGCTGGGCGATTCGGCCCCGCTGAAGGAATTCATCGAGGTCTGCAAGAAGTACGGCGCCTACGTCCTGGTCGACGAGGCCCATTCCCTCGGTGCTTTGGGCGAGAACGGCCGCGGCCTGTGCGAATCGGCGGGTGTGCTCGACGACTGCCACTTCATCGTCGGCACCTTCTCCAAGACGTTGGGCGCGATCGGCGGCTACTGCGTCTCGAACGACCCGGACTTCGACATCCTGCGCGTCACCGTGCGCTCCTACATGTTCACCGCCTCGCTGCCACCGTCGATCGTCGCTTCCGTGCGACAGGCTCTGAAGGTCGTCAAGGCGCGGCCCGAGCTGCGCAAGCAGCTCTGGGACAACGTCGCGACGCTCTATGATGGGCTGGCGGCGCAGGGCTTCAAGCTCGGGCCCGAGCATGGCCCCGTTGTCGGAGTCCATCTGCCCGATCGCATGACCGCGATCGGCTTCTGGCGCGCCATGCTCGATGCCGGCATCTACGTCAACGTCGCCGTGCCGCCCGCAACGCCCAACGGCGTGTCGCTGCTGCGCTGCTCGCTTTGCGCGGTTCATACGAAAGAGCAGCTGGAGCATATGATCGAGGTCATGACCGGCATCGGCCGCCAGATGGGCGTGCTGGCGCCCAAGCTGCAGGCAGCCAGCTAGCCGACGCTTTACCGGCGAGCCGGCGTTCGCGACGACACGAGACGCCGGTTCGGCCGAGGGCAACAAAGTCGATGTTCACGCTCGCCCACCTCTCCGACCCGCACCTGCCGATGCCGCACGCACGGCTGATGCAGTTGCTGAACAAGCGGGCCACCGGCTATTACAATTGGTGGCACCATCGCACCCATCTTCATCTGCCGGAGGCGCTGGCCGGCATCGTCGCCGACATCAAGGCGCAGAGACCGGATCACATCGCGTTGACCGGCGACCTCGTGAACGTCTCCCTGCCGCAGGAATTCCGCCGCGCCGCCGAGTGGCTTGCGGCCTTCGATACGCCGGACCGCATCACCGTCATTCCGGGCAACCACGACGCCTACGTGCCGGTCCCATGGGCCGAGGGCATGGGACAGTGGGGCGCCTACATCGCGAGCGATGGCCAGCCGCCAGCCGCAAATGTCGATGTTTTTCCGACCCTGCGCCGGCGTGACGGCATCGCACTGATCGGTCTGTCGACCGGTGTACCCAAGCCGCCGCTGCTGGCGACCGGAGATCTCGGCGAGACGCAGATCGCACGTGCCGAGCGCCTGCTTGCCGAGACGGGCCGCGAGGGTTTGTGCCGCATCGTTCTGATCCATCATCCGCCGCTCACCGACCAGTCACGCTGGAAGCACCTCACCGATGCCGGTGCCTTCCAGGCGATGATCCGCCGGGTCGGCTGCGAGGCCATCCTGCACGGCCACAACCACCGCAGCGAGATCGCGCGCATCGCCGGCCCGAACGGCGCAGTGCCGGTGCTGGGCGTCAGCTCGGCATCGGCGGCACGGGACAGCAAGTACGGTCGCGCGCGCTACCATCTCCTGCACCTCTCGCGCGAGGGCAACGGCTGGCGACTCCGGGTTCAAATGCGGGCGCTCACCGACGACGACAGTGGCTGTGAACCGGATGGCGACCTTGTGTTCCACAGTGGTGACACGACGGCCATGGTAGCCTGAGCAGACAATGGACAATCCGGAAATCGTCGTTGCACCGGTCGAGGGCAAGGCCGACCTCAAGGCTTTCATACAGCTCCCGGTGCGGCTCTATGCCGGGCACAAGGGCTACACTGCCCACCTCAACGTGGAGCGGAAGGAAGCCTTCTCGCCCAAGAAGAATCCGTTGTTTCAGCATGTCGAGGTCCAGCTCTTCCTCGCCCGGCGCGGTGGCCGCGTGGTGGGCCGCATTTCGGCGCAGATCGATCGCGCCTATCTGGAGCGCTATGCCGACGACACCGGCCACTTCGGCTGCCTGGTGGCCGAGGACGATCCGGCGATCTTCATGGCGTTGTTCGCGGCCGCCGAGAACTGGCTGCGGCAGAAGGGCATGAAGCGCAGCACGGGTCCATTCAGCCTGTCGGTCAACGAGGAGGTCGGCCTGCTCGTGAGCGGCTTCGACAGCACTCCGATGCTGCTGGTGCCCTACGATCCGCCCTACTCGGGTCCTCGGGTGGAGGCCAACGGCTACGCCAAGATCAAGGATTTGTTCTCCTACAACTACGATGTCCAGAACGCACCCGAGACGATCGGCAAGAAGCTCATGGCGCGCGCGGGCATGGGCGAACGGGTGAAGGTGCGCAGCGCCAACATGAAGATGTTCGACGCCGAGGTGCGCACGCTTGTCGGTATCTTCAACGACGCCTGGAGCGACAATTGGGGGTTCGTGCCCTTCACCCAGGCCGAGATCGACCACGCCGCCAAGGCGTTCGGGCCGGTGATCGTGCCGGAACTCGCCGTCTTCGTGGAGGTCGACGACGAGGCTGTCGCCTTCATCGTGGCGCTCACCAACCTGAACGAGGCAACCGAGGATTTCGGCGGCAGGCTCGGGCCGATCAATCTGCTGAAGCTTTTGTGGCGGCTCAAGGTCGCCGGTGTCGGCAGCACGCGCGTGCCGTTGATGGGCGTGAAGAAGAAGTTCCGGAATCATCCGCTGATGGGGGCGGGGCTGGCCATGATGGCCATCGACCAGCTGCGCCAGAACGGCAAGCGGCTGGGCAAGACGACCGCCGAGCTGGGCTGGATTCTCGAGGACAACAAGGCGACCAACAACATCATCCGCGCGGTCGGCGGCGTCCATTACAAGACCCATCGGATCTACGAGAAGGCGCTGGCGTGAGCGAGCCGGCCGGCGCGGCTCGGCACCCTTCCGCCTTCTCTCCGCTTGCCAACCGGGCCTTCCTCGGCCTCTGGATCGCCAACCTGTTGTCCAACATTGGCGGCTGGATGCAGACCACTGGCGCGGCGTGGGAAATGACGAGCCTGACGACCGAGCCCATCTACGTGGCGCTGCTGGCGGCGGCCGGCACGCTGCCGATGTTCCTGTTCTGCTTCTTCGCCGGCATCCTCGCCGATCGTTTCGAGCGGCGGCGCTACATCATCGTGTGCCAATTCTGGATGATGGGAGTCGCCGGCGTGCTCGCGGTGCTGGCGTATTTCGGGCAGCTCACCGCGACGAACCTGCTGGTGTTGAGCTTCTGCATGGGGCTGGGGAACGCGATGAATGCGCCGGCCTGGCACGCCGTCGTCCCGGAGATCGTCTCCGGCCCGCAGCTCCGGCCGGCGATCGCTCTCAACTCGGCCGGCTTCAATCTGGCTCGCACCATCGGCCCCGTGGTCGGCCAGATCCTGCTCGGGCTGGTCGGTGTCTTCCTGCTCTTCGCCATCAACACCGTGACGTATATCGGTGTCATCTTCGCGCTACGCGCCTGGAAGCGGCCTGCGGAGGCGCGCGCTTCGCAGCGCCGTGAAGGTTTTCTGGAGGCAGCCATTACCGGCATCGCTTTCGTGCGCGGCTCGGCCGAGCTCAAGGCGATCTTCGCTCGAGGGCTGTGCTTCTTCGTGCCGGGGATCGCGATGGGCACCCTGCTTCCGGTGATCGGCCGCTTCGAGCTCGAGCTCGACGAATTCACCTTCGGCGTCCTCTACGCCGTGTTCGGCGTGGGCGCTGTCGCTGGCGCCCTGTCGATGCCGACGGTCAATCGGCTGCTGGGCGCCGATCGTGCCAATGTCTGGGCGATGGGAACCACCGCTGTCGCCACGCTCGTGGCGGCGCTGGTGATGACGCCGCTCGTGGTCGGCATCGTCGTCGCCTTGAACGGTGCCTGCTGGATGACCGTGATCGCCAACAACGGCGCGGCTGTGCAAATGATCCTGCCCAACTTCATGCGAGCACGCGGCATGGCGGTGCATCAGATGGTTTTCTTCGGCGCCATGGTCGCGGGCTCGCTGCTTTGGGGCAACGTCGCCGATCTGTGGAGCGTGCAGGCCGCGCTCATCGCCTCGTCGCTCGCTCTTGCGCCGCTCACGGTGCTCGCCGCATTCATTCGACTGCCCGGCTCGTCGATGCCGCGCGCCTGAGCGCAACTTCCCAACACGTCGCTAGTTGTCTTCACCACAAGAGCCTCAGAAATTTCCCCGGTGGGGAAGAATCCGCTTGTAACGTCGGCCATTAGTTGTAGATACCACTCCGAGACGCCCACGCACGTGCCGCTGGCCCTTAGTGGTTACGCAACGACGGAAAGTGTTCTTTTTGGCAGTGCCGGCGAAAGCCGGGTCCGGGAAGGAGCTTCTGATGATTGCTTGCCGCGCGGGGCGTTGTCCCCGCTATTATGTCATTGGCCTGGCACTGAGCCGGGCCGCATCGTTCGAGCTTCCGCCCAAGCGGTTTCTGTCCCCGTCGAGTATGGGCTGACGCGCGCTGCCTCACGGCACCGGCGTCATCTACTCGCCTCTCGAACAATTTGACGTTTTAGACGGGGAACCCCCCAGCAATGACCGAGCGCATTTTCCGTTACCTGCGCGAGCAGCAGCCTGAGACTCCTGTCCTGGTAGTCGATCTCGACGTTGTCGAGAGCAACTTCCGCCGGATGCGCGAGCTGTTGCCGACGGCGCACATCTTTTACGCCGTGAAGGCCAATCCGGCGGCGCAGGTCCTGTCGCGCCTGGCGACTGCCGGATCCAAGTTCGATACGGCCTCGCGCGGCGAGATCGAGATGGTGCAGGCTGCTGGGGTCGCGGCCGATCGCATCTCCTTCGGCAACACGATCAAGAAGGAGAAGGACATCGCCTGGGCCTACCAGCAGGGCGTCCGCCTGTTTGCCTTCGACAGCGAGGCGGAGCTGCAGAAGCTCGTCCGCGTCGCGCCGGGAGCGAAGGTCTTCTGCCGCGTGCTGGTCGATTGCGGAGGCGCCGAGTGGCCGCTCAGCAAGAAGTTCGGCTGCACGCCTGACATGGCCAAGGACCTGCTGCGGAAGGCGAAGGACTGGGGGCTCGACGCCTACGGCATCTCCTTCCACGTCGGCAGCCAGCAGACCGATCTCGACCAGTGGGATCGTGCGCTCGGGCAGGTGTCGCAGATGTTCTTTGCGCTCGCCGAGCAGGGCGTCGACCTGCGCATGGTCAACCTGGGCGGCGGCTTTCCGGCGCGCTACCGCGCCGAGGTCAACGGCATCGAGGCCTATTGCGATGCAGTGACCCGCGCGCTGGTGCGGCACTTCGGCAACCATATGCCGGAGGTGATCATCGAGCCGGGCCGCTCCATGGTGGGCGACGCCGGGGTGATCCAAAGCGAGGTCGTGCTGGTCTCCCGCAAGGCGGCCAGCGACCGCAAGCGCTGGGTCTATCTCGACATCGGCAAGTTCTCGGGTCTCGCCGAGACGATGGACGAGAGCATCAAGTACCGTGTGCGTACCTCGCGCGACGGCACGCGCGCCGGCCCGGTCGTTCTAGCCGGTCCGACCTGCGACTCGGCTGACATTCTCTACGAAAAGACCGAGTACAAGATGCCGCTGTCGCTGAAGCCTGGAGACAAGGTCGAGATCCTCTCGACCGGCGCCTACACGACGACCTATTCGTCGGTCGCATTCAACGGCTTCGCGCCCTTGAAAGCGGTCTGCATCTAGCCCTCTCTCCCTCACGGAGACGACACAACGGGGCCTTATCTAAGGCCCCGTTGCCGTTCTAGGACAAAACTCAGACGTTGAGACTCAAGCAGCAAGACGAGGGGGCATCATGGCCAAGAAATCCAAGAAGAAAGCATTCAAGAAGCATGTCGCGTTCGGCGGCCGCATGGTGATGATCGGCTTCGGCTCGATCGGCCAGGGCGTGCTGCCGCTGATCTTCCGGCACATCGACATCAAGCCCGAGCAGATCACCATCATTTCTGCCGAGGATCGCGGAGGCCTGAAGGAGACCGAGCGCTACGGCGTCAGGTTCATCAAGAAGCGGCTGACGCAGGAGAATCTTCGGCAGGTCCTCGACAAGCGGGTGCGCAAGGGCGACTTCCTGGTCAACCTGTCGGTCGAGGTCGCCTCGACGGCGCTGGTCGAGTTCTGCCAGGAAAAGGGCGCGCTCTATATCGACACCTGCATCGAGCCGTGGCCGGGCGGTTACACCGATCCGAACCTGTCGGTCTCGCGGCGCTCCAACTATGCGTTGCGCGAGACGATGCTGGCGCTCAAGCCCAAGTACGAGGGCGGCCCGACGGCAGTGATCGCGCACGGCGCCAATCCCGGCCTGGTTTCGCATTTCGTGAAGCAGGCGCTGGTCAATCTCGCCAAGGACATCGGCCATGACGCGGCGACCCCCACGACACGCGAGGGCTGGGGCCAGCTTGCGCGCGACCTCGGGGTCAAGGTGATCCATGTCGCCGAGCGTGACACGCAGGTCTCCAAGAAGCCCAAGAGGGTCGGCGAGTTCGTCAACACCTGGTCGATCGACGGCTTCGTCTCGGAAGGCAGCCAGCCGGCCGAGATGGGCTGGGGAACGCACGAGAAGCTGCTGCCGTACGATGGCGCGCATCACGACTTCGGCTGCGGGGCGGCGATCTACCTCAATCGCCCGGGCCTGATCACGCGGGTGCGGACCTGGACGCCGCTCGAAGGTCCGTTCCACGGATTCATCATCACGCACAACGAGTCGATCTCGATGGCCGACTACTACACGCTGCGGGACGGCGGCCAGGTCACCTACCGGCCGACCGTGCACTATGCCTACCATCCGTGCGACCAGGCGATCATGTCGATGCACGAATGCGCGGGCAAGAACCTGCACCAGCAGAAGAACCAGCGCCTGATCGTCGACGAGATCACCGAGGGTCGCGACGAGCTGGGCGTTCTGCTGATGGGCCATGCCAAGGGCATCTACTGGTACGGCAGCCAGCTCGACATCGACGAGGCGCGCGAGCTCGCGCCGTACAACAACGCGACCTCGCTCCAGGTCTGCGCGCCGGTGCTCTCGGGCATCATCTGGGCGATCGAGAACCCGGAGCGCGGCATCGTCGAAGCCGACGAGATGGATTTCGAGCGCAACCTCGAGATCTGCATGCCCTATCTCGGCCCGGTCGTGGGCAAGTACGGCGACTGGACCCCGCTCCAGGATCGCGGCCGGCTTTTCTACGAGGACCTCGACACCGACGATCCCTGGCAGTTCACCAACTTCCGGGTGATGTGAACGGGGGTGGCCGGGAGGGGTGCGCTCACCGTCTGCGGTAGCGATCCGTCCCGCGCAGCGCGGCAGTCTCGCTGCCGTCCCGGGCGAGGGCGATGAAGTCAACGATGAGTTCATCGCCCTTGATGAAGCCTGCCCATGTCTCCACCGCCGTGCAATTGCGGGGGTTCTTCCTGAGAGTCGAGAAGCTGATCACATTGCCGTCGATCCAGCCGGTGACCGGATAGGCTATACCGGCGCAAGGAAACTGGCTGCCGCTGTTCTGATAAGTTCCTGTCAGCTTGCCTTCGGCGTCGATCGAGTTGATGACAAGAACCGCATGGTCGTTCGTCCATGTCGTCTGCGCTGCCGCTTCTGACCCGAGCCAACCGATGCCCATCGCCAGGATGGCTCCCCGGATTTTTCGACCAACCATTGTCAGTTCCCCCTCCGCATTGCCTCTCAAGTCAGCGACCCGATGGTCCTCCACTACCCTATCGTGTCAGCCGAAATACTGAGGTCGACACACGGGCGGGCGCCGCTGCCGCCGCCGACCGCGCCAGCAAAAGATGGGGCCACCGGGCGCAGCGTGTCAGCGTGCTCCCGTATCCAGCCGAGCCATAGGGACAATATTGCTCCCGCGGCCGGCCGCCATACAGAGCCAAGGCTGTCCGCTTGTCGACGCGATCGGGCAATTCGTCATTTGCTCATCGCTGGGCCCTTCAGTCCGCCTACCGGTGCTCGACCACCCCTCGGCATACTGTTGAAGGGTCGAGGTCTGGACTTCCCGCTCGAAGCTACTCATCCTCGACCACATGCGTGGGAATACGACATGAGCGACGCCGTCCTGGTCACTGGCGGCGCCGGCTATATTGGCAGTCACGTCAGCAAGGCGCTGGCCGACGCAGGCCTGACGCCGGTGTGCTACGACACGATGGAGAAGGGGCACGAGTGGGCCGTCCGCTGGGGACCGCTCGAGCACGGCGACATCGGCGATGCCGCGCGGCTCGACGAGGTTTTTTCCCGCCACAAGCCGCGCGCGATCATTCACATGGCAGGCTACATCGAGGTCGGCGAATCGGTGCGCGAGCCCGAGCGCTATCTGCACAACAATGCCACCAAGTCCGCGGTACTGGTCGAGGCGGCGCTGCGCCACGGCATCGAGGCGTTCGTCTTCTCCAGCACCTGCGCCGTCTACGGCCTGCCGCAATACGACCTGCTGGACGAGAAGCACCCGATCGCGCCGCTCAGTCCCTACGCCGAGTCGAAGGCGAGGGTCGAGGTCACCCTTGCGGCGGCTGCGGCGCGAGGACTGCGCGCGGCGTCACTGCGCTATTTCAATGCCGCGGGTGCGGACGCCGGAGGCGAAATCGGCGAGGCGCATTCACCGGAATCGCATCTGCTGCCGCTTGCGGCCGATGCCGTGCTGGGCTTCGGTCCGCCGCTCACCCTGCTGGGCGACGACTATCCGACGCCGGATGGCTCCTGCGTGCGGGACTACATCCATGTGACCGACCTCGCTGACGCCCATGTCCGCGCGATCGGCTGGCTCAAGAAGCAGCCCGGCGAGGGCGTGCACGAAGCCTTCAACGTCGGCAGCGGCTCCGGCTACAGCGTCCGGCAGGCGGTGGCCGAGACGGGGCGCATTGCCGGCAAGCCGGTGCCGCACAGCATCGGCCCGCGACGGCCCGGCGATTCACCGCGACTGGTGGGAGATATCACGAAGTCCAGGCGCGAGCTTGGATGGCAGCCGACGCGCGATCTCGCCGTGCAGATCGAAGATACCCTGCGCTGGCGCCGCAAGATGCCCCGCTAGCGCTCGCTTTGTCGGAACGGGAGGGGGACTGTGGGCGAGCATGAGTGTTTCTGATCGTTCGGCGATCCACGATGACGCCGAGGACATCGGCGTAGCGCACGATTTCGGTGGCGTGCCGAGGGCTGGCCATTTTTCACCCTACGTCTTTGTGCTCGTGTTCGGCGTCCTGTTCTGCCTCATCGATACGGCGGCGTTGTTCGGCGCCGGCTTGGCAGCGGCAGCGCTCGCCGATCACCTTGGCTTCGGCAGCTGGATTACCAGGCCCGTCGTGGTCGGACTGGCGACCGCCTTTCTGATCCTGGCCTGGATTCTGAGAATCTACCCGCGCCGCCGCGCCGCTCTCGAGGGCGGTGAGATCGGGCCGCCCGTGCGCCTCCTCGGGGGGCTCTTCGCGGGGGTGCTCGCGGCCAAATTCGGCGAACACGGGCTCTCGTTTCTCGAAATCGCTGTGTGGATGGCTTGGTTGCTTGCCACGGCCGCCATCGCCAAAACGTGCCGGCTCCTCGTTGCCAGGGTCGTTCGCCACAATGTAGGGGCGGCCTACCTTCAACGTCCGACCGTCGTCGTGGGGAATAACGACGCCGCCCTTGCTTTGGTGCGAGGCGTCGCGTCGGACGAGTCGAGCCCGTATCGCCTGGTCGGGTACTTCGATGACGGCCAAGGCCGCGACGGCCCCTTGGCTGAAGTTCTTCCCTACATCGGTACTCTCGACGCGGTGTCCGCCTTCTCCGAGACCTATGACGAGCTGGACATCTTCCTGGCCGTCCCCTGGACCGCCGGCTCGCGTATCCTCCAACTCGTCGAGCAGCTCCGCTTCATGCCGGCCACCATCCGTCTGATTCCGGACTTGCCGGCGTTCGCCGCTCTGACGACGACCGCCGCTGCGGCGGCGGCCAAGCTGACGCCGATCCTGCATACGCCGCCGCTGCCCCCTTACCAGCGGGTGATCAAGACGGCGACGGACCTTGGCCTGGGAACGATCGTCCTCATTCTCCTGTCCCCGATCCTGGTCGGCACGGCTATCGCGATAAAGCTCGACAGCCCGGGGCCGGTGATCTTCCGCCAGCCCCGGCGCGGCCAGTTCGGCCGGCTGTTCACCGTCTACAAGTTCCGCTCGCTGTACACGGCAAAAGCGGATGCGAATGCCGACACGCTGGTTACCAAAGGCGATTCGCGGGTGACGCGGGTCGGTCGCTTCATCCGCAAATACTCGATCGACGAGCTGCCGCAGATCATCAACGTGCTGAAGGGTGACATGTCGCTGGTCGGGCCGCGGCCGCACGCCATCATGGCCAAGGCAGACGGTAAGCTCTACGGCGATGTCGTGCCCAATTACGCACTGCGCTATCGCGTCAAGCCGGGCATGACCGGGTGGGCACAGGTCAACGGCTGGCGTGGCGAGACGGACACCGAAGAGAAGCTGCGCAAGCGCGTCGAGTTCGATTTCTACTATATCTCGCACTGGTCCTGGCGCCTCGATCTCAAGATCCTGTTCAGTACTCTGCCGGCAATGCTGTTCCCCTCTGCCGGCAATTCCTGACGATGCGGGTCTTCATCAACGGACGCTTCCTCACCCAGCGACAAACGGGTGTTCAGCGCATGGCCCTGGAGACCGTCCGGGCCATGGACGGCTTGCTCGGCACGGAGGTCGGCCGGGGACTGGAAGTGACGTTGCTCGCGCCGGGCGGCGCGACCGTTCCGGCCTTCGAGAACATCGCCGTACGCAACGGCGGCCTGTTCAACGGCGGCTACGCCTGGGAGCAGTGCGATCTGCCCCGTCTCGCCCTCGGCGGCGTTCTGCTGAACCTCTGCAATCTGGGTCCGGTCCTCAAGCATAGGCAGGTCGTCGTCGTGCACGATGCGACGCCACGAGTCATGCCGGAGGCGTTCTCGCTTGCGTTCCGGCTGACCTATCGTGTGCTGGTGCCGCTGCTTGGCGTGATCGCCGCCCGGCTGGTCACGATCTCCGAATTTTCTCGCCGGGAGATTACCCGGTGGTATGGCATTCCCGGCGATCGGCTCGCGATCTGCGCCGAAGGCGGCGAGCATATCCTGCGCCAGCCGGCCGATCAGGGCGTTCTGCGGGAGTACGGGCTCGAGGGGCGGCGCTTCTTCCTGGCGGTTGGCGTAGGCAGCCGCAACAAGAACACCGAGCTGGTAGCGGCGGCCTTCGAGCGAGCCGGGCTCGCCGATGTCCATCTCGTGATGACCGGAAAACGCGAGGGTCGCGTGCACCAGGGCGCGGACGATCGGACCTTCGCCTCGAACGTCATCCACTATGTCGGCCATGTCTCCGATGCCGGGTTGCGGGCCCTGTACGAGCACGCGCTCGCGCTCGTCTATCCGTCACGCTACGAAGGCTTCGGCCTCCCGCCGCTCGAAGCCATGACCTGCGGCTGCCCAGTGGTGATCAGCGATCAACCTGCCCTGCTGGAAATCGCCGGCGGCAGCGAGGCGGTGCTGGTCACTGGCATGGATGACGTCGTTGGCCTGGCGGGGAAGATGGTTCAGCTGGCGCAGGACGCCGGTCTGCGCCGCCGCTTGTCCGATCATGGTCGTGCGCATGCGGCACGCTTCACTTGGGCGAGCACGGCCGCCGGCCTGCTGAAGCTCTGCAGGGAAGCAGCGTGACCATGAGATTGCGCGGGCGGGTGCCGGTCTACGCGGCGTTGCGGGCCGCGACCGCCGGCGGCGCGCTGGCGAGCGGCTTCGTCCAGACCTACGTTTTCGCCCGAGTGCTCAGCCCCGAGCAGTTCTCGATCTACATCGTGATCGCCAGCCTCGGCGTGTCCCTGTGGCTGTTCGATCTCGGGGTGGCGAAGGTGCTCTTCGTCCATCTCCGCGACGGGTTCCTGAAGGATCGCCTCGGCCCCGGTGCGACCGGGGAAATGTTGCCCGCGCAGGCGGCGGGCGTTGCGCTGATCTACGCCATCATCGTCGCAATGGGGGCGCTGCTGTGCTTCGCGTTCGTCGCGACCGCGACGAGCCGGGGTTCTCTCGAGGCAACCCACGAGGCTCTGTTCTTCATCTATACCGCCCTCAATCTGGTCTGGTTCGTCTTGCGTAACGTGAGCGTTGCAGGCGACCAGTTCATCTTTTTCGAAAGCCTCGATGCCGTGCGCAGGATCGGCCATATCGGCCTGATCTTCTGTCTCTTCATTCCGATCTCCTTCATGTCTTTCATGCTCTGGAGCAACCTGCTTTGGGCCGTGCTGTTCGTCGTGCTGCTTGCCCGTCTCGGGCGCCTGGGACTTCTCCGGTGGCAAGCGGGACGCATGGCCGAGATATCGACAGTCTTTTTTCGTCGTCATCGCTCGGCCCTCTGGAGCAGCGGCCGTTATGCGCTGGGCGAGATGTACGTCTATACTTTCCCGTCGCTGCTCGTGCCGGCCCTGCACGGGCTGGGCGGGCCGACGATCGTATTCGACACTGTCTTCAAGGTGTTTCGCGGCGCGACGGTGGTCTTTTCCGCCGCCTGCGATCTGTTGGTGCCCCTGCAGACCCGGGCCTTCGCCGCCGGCGATACGGCCGATTTGCGGCGGCGCACGGTGCAGGCCTTTCTTGTGGCGCTGGTGCCGGCGATCGGTCTCGGCTTGATTCTGGGCGGTGCCGGCGAGCGGCTGTTCGCGATTCTGTTGGGCGGCGCGGCGCAGGTGCCGCCTGCCTTCAACTACATCCTGATTGTGCTCGTATTCGCCAATCTGGTGCAGACGGTTTCGAACTTCGTCCTGGTCCATACGGGCTTCTTCCTGCCGATTGGCCGCTTGGCGACTGGTATGGCGCTGCTCATGACGCTCGTCGCAGCCCTCGATGCGGTGCTCCAGCTAAGTCTTCTGGGCTTCGCGGCGCTTTACGCCGCCGCGTACGTACTGGGAGCCGTTCTCTACGTCTTCCTGGCCGCCCGCTTTCCGCTCGCTGGGAAGCGGCCACAGGGCTGAGCGGCAGGGGGGCGAATGTACGACGCACCCTGGTTGCCGCTCGAGCGCATCGGCGCGCTGGACTGGGTGATCCTTGCGATCGGCGCGGTCGGCTTCCTCGTCTTCTGGTGCCTCGACTACCGGCGCTGGGGCGCCCTGTCGTTCGCGAGCTACCTGTTCGGCTTCAACTACTTCCTCAAGATCGTGGTGCTGTTTCCGTTTGCCTGGTCGGACAACAACATCGTCGCCACGGGTCAATACTTCGGCCGCATTCTGGAGCACCTCGATCTCGCCCTCTATCTGACTGCAGGAGGCGTGGTGGCGATGCTGTGCGGATTGGGGCTGGGCGCGGCGATGCTGTCGCGACCCCCTCTGCTGTGCAGCCTGGTCTATCGCAGCATCGTCCAGGGATGGTGCGGCAGCGGCGCCGCCATGGTCTCGCTGGGTATCGTGCTCGGCCTGACGGGGCTGCTGTTCGCCCTTGGCTTTCAGCCGTTCGTGGCGCGCTCGCTGGTGTTCGAAAGGCCCGAGCTGAGGCCGTTCTACAATCTCTGGAGCCAGATCGTACCGCTGTGCGCCGCCGGGCTCGTCGTCTATGGCGCTGGCTGGAATCGGCCGGGTTTCGTGGCGCTCGGCCTGGGTGCTGCATCGCTGGGCATCATTGGCGGCAATCGCACGGTGGCGATCCTCACCTTGATCCAGGTAGCCGTCATCCTCGCGATGCCGCGCCGCTTTCGGAACCTGCTGATCGTGGGCGCCGGCGGTCTCGCGCTGGCGTCGGCGGCAGTGTTCACCAGCCTGTTGCGCGGCGACGTCGCGCGATCGAGCAATGCGCTCGGCACCTTCTTCTTCGGCAACGAACTGACCGACATGCGCGACTTTGCCTGGATCCTGAGCGGAATGCAGGATGGCGACTGGATGCTGGGCAAGACCTACATCGCGGGCTATCTCTCTTTCATTCCCTCGTACCTGATGCCGTTCCGGGAAACCTACGCCTTCGGCCGCGTGAGTCCGCTGCTGGCCGGGCTCGATCCGACGCAGCACAGCGGGCTGCGCCCTCCGATCTTCGGCGAGATGTACGTCAACTTCGGCCTTCCGGGCCTGCTGATCGGCGGATTCATCTACGGCCTGGCGGTTGGGCGCGTCATGCGCTGGATCTCTGAATCGCTACGGCAGCCGGTGGAGCACCGTCCGGTGCCCGAGGCGGTCGTCTGGACCGGATTCCTGATGCTGCAGATCATCGATGCCTTCGTATTCACCCCGGCCTTCTTTGGCGTCTACATCATCGTCGGCTGGCTTCTCCTGGGGCAACTCATGGCGCAATTGAGCAGGCGACTTGCATGAGCGGGCCGGAGCGGCCGATGCGCATCCTCCACGTTGTGGAAGCGATGGCAACCGGGGTTGGCCGGCATGTCCTCGACTTGTCGGAGGGCGGGCTGCAGGCCGGCCACGCGCCAGCGGTCATCTATTCCCCGACGCGCGAAGACGAGGTGTGCCGGTCAGGTCGTGCCCGGCTGAAGGACGTCAACTTCCATGCCGTGCCGATGCGGCGCGCGCCTGGTCCCTGGGACATCGCTGCCACCCTTCAAGTTCGCAAGCTGGTAAAGCAGACGGGGCCATTCGACGTGATCCATGGGCATTCGTCGAAGGGCGGCATGCTGGCGCGGCTCGCCGGGATCGGCAACAACAGCGCCATCGTCTACACCCCCCATGCCATTTCGACCCAGGATCCGATGCTGGGGCCTGCGAAACGTCTGGTCTTCGGCGCCGGAGAGAGGGCGCTGGCATGGCTCACCGATCGGATCATCGCGGTCTCGTCGGCCGAGTGCGAGCACATTGTTGGCCTCGGCATACCGCGCGAGAAGCTTGTCGTGATCCCGAATGGGGTCGCGCCCGCGACAGGACCGACTCGCCGGGAGGCGCGCATGGCCCTGGGACTTGCCGAGGATGAACTGGCTATCGGCTTCGTCGGCCGGCTCAGTCGTCAGAAGGCCCTGGACGTCCTGATCGCGGCCTTCGCTCCGGTCGCCCAAGCCAATGCAAAGGCACGGCTGGTGGTGATCGGCGATGGAGAAGAGAGCGCGGTGGCACGCCAGCAGGCCGAGCACCTGGGCTGTTCCCGGCAGGTAATTTGGCTGGGGGCAGTGGATGCCCGTCCGCGTTATCCGGCCTTCGATCTGTTTGCGCAGCCGAGCCGCTATGAAGGATTCAGCTACGCCGTGCTGGAAGCGGCCAGCCACGGCGTTGCCGTGCTGACGACCGACGTGGGCGGCAGCCGGGAAGCCATCGCCGACGGCGTCAGCGGCCTGATCGTGCCGGCGGGGGCACCGGACGCATTCGCTGCGGCCCTTGTCGCCCTCGCCGCAGATCCGCACCGTCTCGCCGCCATGGGTCGAGCGGCGCGCGAAGGGATGGGTTCCGTGGACGGGCGTCAGCGCATGATCGACGCTACCTTGGCAGTTTATGACGACCTCCTGACATCACGGTCAGAAGTGCGGAAATGAGCGGTCACGCTTCGTAGAGGTGCATAGTAGCGTCGCTTTCGATCGCCGCCCGTCGGTGGTGACGCCCGGGCGGCTGCATGTGTAGTTCAGTGCCTTCTGCATCGGACTGTCCGACGCTGAGATTGCTCAGCTTGGCGGCCGATATCGGCTTTGTCGGACCGCTGATCATGCTTGCTCTGGTCATGCTGACGCTGCGTGGGCACTTGCGTATGGCGCTGTGCTGGGGTGGTGGCATGTTGCTGGGCCTCGCCGCCGTCCTGATCATCAAGCGGTCGATGACGCACGATCCGGATTGGTGGCATTTTCCGAGCGGCCACGTCGCCCTCGCGGTGACGTTTTACGGCGGATTGGCGCTCCTCCTGGTCCGGGATGAATTGCGGGCGACGCCATGGCGGCCGTTGCTCTTCCTTGCGATACTTGGCGTCATCGCGTTGGCCGAGGGGATCTCGCGCGTGGCCCTGACGGAGCATGGCTGGATGGATGTGGTCGGCGGCTTCGCTGTCGGCGTCGGCGGGCTGACGGCGGCGGGGAATACATGGGCTTGGGAAACGACCGGCAGGATCGATCGGCTCTGGGTGGCGGGTTCGCTGATTGTAGCCCTGCCTTTCAGCTGGCTGCTCCATCCGCACGTCAATCCGTGGATACGGCACTTGGCGGGGGTTTGAGGATGCGGCGCGCTCTCCGGACCTTGCTAATGGTGATCGGTGTGACTGCCGGATGGCAAAAGGAGGGCATGGCGCAGTCCCCGGCGATCTACGCGCCGACGCTCAATGTCCCGGCACCAATGGTTCAGAAACCTGACGAAACGCCGTCTCCGAAGGTCACCGAGAAGGTTATCGTCAACCCCGGCGAGATCGCCGGCCGGGCGCAGGTCATGAGCGGCGACACGTTGCGGATCAGGCAGACGACCTACCGCCTCTGGGGCATCGCGGCGCCGCCGATGAACGAATTCGGCGGCTACACCGCCATGCAGGGGCTGGCGGCGCTGATCGGCAGCCAAACGGTCATTTGCGCCCCGAAGAAGAACATTTTCCGGGGTGCGCTTCAGACGGCGCAATGCCGCGTCGCCGGCGGCCGCGATCTTGCGGCGGACCTCGTGAGGCGGGGCTTTGCGCGCGACTGTCCGCGCCAGTCGGGGGCAACCTTCGCGGCGATCGAGCGGACTGCGGTTGTCGACGTCGCCGGCGGCTACAAGCTGCCGGACGAGTGCCGCGCGCCCTACTGAGACGGCTTCGGTCGCTCAGAAATAGTTCTGCTGCTTGCCCAGCGTGTAGATGAAGCTGCGCTGGAACGGGATCATCCGCGTCACGAACTGATCCATGAACTGGTTCAGCTCGGCGATCGTCGACTTCGGCACGAACACCACGTCCGAGGGCTGCAGCGGCACGTCGTTCTCGGATCCGCGGATGAAGCCGGTGAGATCGACGGTTCGCATCATCGGCAGGCCATCCCTGTTGCGTCGGATAAGCACGATCTGGCTCATTCGCGCCGTATCCAGCGAACCGTTTCCATTGGCGGTGATGACCGCCTCCATGAGTCCGATACGGCCCTGAAGGGTATAGACGCCGGGCTTGCTGACCTCCCCGCCGACGAAGATACGCTGCGATACGTAATTGCGGATCGCGACCTGGACTCGTGGCGAGCGAAGGTCCTGGCTGAAGCGGCTCTCCAGCTCGGCCGTCAGATCCGGGACGGTGCGCCCTTCGGCACGAACCTCGCCGATCAACGGCAGGGTGAAGCGGCCGTCGGGGCCGACCGTCACCCGATCGCTGAACTCGGCATTGAACGGCAGCTTCACCTCGATCTCGTCGCCCACACCGATGGTGTACTCGGTCTTCTCCTCGACCCAGGGGCTGAAGGAGGCGGGGGTGGTCTTGCCTGCCTGCATCGAGGTCTGTCCGCACCCCGCGAGCAGCAGGCTGGAGAGGAACAGGAGCAGGAGGGCCTCGAAGTATTGCTTTCGATTCATCCGGTTCATGTCTGAATGCGCGGTCAATTTGCCTGATGCATCACAGGTGAGCCAGCGTTAGGTGCGCTCTTGAGAGTATTGGGGTAGAATTCCACGACCGGGCCTTGAATTTCGAGAGTCCATAGCGCTCTGACTCAAGAGTCGACGAATTGGTAGATACGAACAGTTCCGCGTCAAGCACCGCCTCCCATCGAATGGGAGTCTCCTACAGCGCCCTGTCTTTCCGCGACATCCTTCGAATCGTTCGCCGGCATCACGTTCTCATGCTGGTGACGATTGCCGCAAGCCTTCTGCTCGCCGTGGCCGTCACGCTGCTGATGAAGCCGGTCTATCAGTCGGATTCGGTCATCGTCGTCAAGTTCGGCCGCGAATTCATCTATCGGTCCGAAGTGGGCGAGGCCGCCAACCAGCCGATCCCGACCTCCGCCAGCACCGAAGAGCTGCTGAATACCCTGGTGCAACTGCTGCAGAGCCGCGATATTGCCCGCGCGACCTTGGCAGCCGTCGGCGCCGAGCGGCTTTATCCGGACCTGCTCCTGCCGGATGGAAAGCCGGACCTGACCAAGGCGCTGGAACGATTTGGCAGGGCATTTTCCGCGCGACCTCTGCGCAGCTCGAACGTCGTGCAGCTGTCCTTCCAGCATTCCGACCCGGCACTCGCGGAAAGCACTCTCGCGACCTTGATCCAGATCTTTCGAGACCGCTCCCTCAGCATCTACGCCAACTCCCAGACCGCGTTCTTCGAGCAGCAAAGCGAGCAGGCGCAGAGCAGGATGGTCGCTGCCGCCGACAAGCTGGCGGACTTCCGCGTGCGGTACGGGGCGCTCGCCTACGACTCCGGCCTGCCCCTGCTGCTGCAGCAATGGACCGACTTTGCGGCCCTCGTGGCGCGCAGCAACGCCGATCTCGCGGCGGTGACCGATCGTGTGGCCAATCTGCGCAAACAGGCGGCGGCGACGCCGGCGGAGATCACCGCGCATGTCGACAAGGAACCGAGCCGTGTCGTCGACGACGCGCGCAGCAAGCTGCTGAACCTCCGGCTGCGCGAGCAGGAGCTTCTGGTCCAGTTCGCCGACGACAGCCCGCCGCTCCGTCAGGTTCGCGCCGAGATCAGGCTTGCCGAGCAATTCCTGCGTCAGCTGAACACGGAATTCTCCGGCACCGTGCGCCAGGCGCGCAATCCTGAACTGATGGCGATCGAACAGGAGCTGGTGCGCACCGAGGCAGATCGGGCATCTCTCGCGGCGCGAACGGCAACGTTGCGCCAGGAACTGGCAAAGCTCGATGGCCAGATCGCGATCGTCTCCAAGCAGGATCCCGAGCGCTGGTCGCTCGAGCGCGCCGTCGACACCGCCCGGGCCGAGGTGAAGCAGATCACGGTCCGGCTCGAGCAGGCGCGTCTGTCGGATGCTCTGAATGAAAATCGAATCGGCAACATCTCGATCATCCAGGCGCCGTCCATGCCAGACGTGCGCGAGCCGACACGCCCGCGATGGAGCGTCAATCTCGCCATCGGCTTCGTGCTCGGCCTGGTGCTGAGCGTGATCCTTGCCGTGCTATCGGAACTGCGCGCCGGCCTCGCGCGGCGTTCGGCGCCCAGATAGCGAGGTCGAGCACAGCGCAGCCTACCGGCCGCTTGCAGAGACGTGCCGTCCACCGTGTATCTCGGCGGGCCCCTCGCTGACGGAAAAGGATAACCCGGTCTCGAGAGAAGAATGCGCGCAGCCCCGCTGGGTAAGCCCAAGCGGCCCGCCAGGGTCACATGGCGCCGATCCACGCTGAACCCCGAGGTGCTGTCACTCTCGACGACAACGTCGCGACGGACCCCGCTTCCGCCGGCGCTCGTCGTCGAGCACGATACGGTCCGGCCGCGCGAGCGTGCCTTGCCGCAGGCTCGATGCCCGTCGGTAAAGCAGCCCCCGCCCTTCGATCGAGTCTCGATCCTGCCATGCCGCCGCCCAATGGCGGCCGCGAATAATTGATCGCCCCTCGCGCATAATTCTCGGCTCAACCTCATCCCGCCATCGGCTGGTAGCCTTTAGCCAACCTGGGAACGTCTGGCAGGGCAACTGTCGGCACGCGGGTGGAAGTCGAAGCGAGGGAGAGCCGAGATGAGCACAGTCACTGAAACGGGCATCGCTGGTACCGCCGGAACGGATGGAACGGGAAGCGGCTCGGGGACGGATGGCGGCCCGGGCGGTCCGGCCGTCGCCGCGACCACGACGCCTAATGACGAAACCAACAGCGCCAAGGCGACTGGCGGCAAGGGTGGCAAGGGTGGCGATGGCGGATCAAATCCGCCCGGGAACCAAAAGGCCGGCAACGGTGGCGCCGGCGGCGAGGGTGGCGATGCGTCGGCGAGCGCGGTCACCACACGGTTCTCGTTCGACACCTCTGCCAAGGCCGAGGCGATCGGCGGCGCCGGCGGCAGTGCCGGTAATCCGGGCGGCGCCTTCAATCCCCAGCTCGACGGACAGGGAAATCTCGGCGGCACCGGCGGTGCCGCGACGGCTTCGGCCCGCAGCACCGGAGGCGGCGCCACCACCGTGGCGACGGCGATCTCGCAGGGTGGCACCGGCGGTTTGTCGACCTTGATCGGCGCGCTAGGCGGCGCGGGCGGCGTTGCCAGCAACACAACCGCGGTGGCCCACGCGCAGAGCAGTGCCACCGCCAGCGTGCTGCAGACCGGCGGCAAGGGCGGCGACGGCGGCTCACGTTTCACTGGGGCCGGCCATTCCGGCGGCGGGGCCGACGGTGCGGCCAGCACGTTAACGAACGCCGTCACCGGATCGACCGAAGGTGGCCAGCTCATCCTGTCGCAGACGGCAGTCGGCGGCGCGGGCGGCGTCGCCTTCTTCGACCGCACAGGTTCCGGCGGCGCGGCGTCCTCGAGCCTGATCTTCGACGATGCGAGCAACGCTACGAAGAGCAAGTCGATCGTCGCCACGGTAGCGGCCAAGGGCGGTGCCGCCGGCGAGTCGTTCGGCGGGCCGGCGACTGGCCTCGTGGCCGGCAACGGCGGTGCCGCCACGGCTCTAGGCACCGTGAAGGGCACCCGGGGCGTCTCGATGTCCAGCGTCGCCACCGGCGGCGATGCCGCGATCAATCGTCTCGAGACAGGCGGCGGCAAGGGCGGCGGCGCCGTGGCGCAGGCGTCGGCCAGCAGCACGACGACCGTGCATACCGATGCGGTAACGGCCATCGCCACCGCCACGGGCGGCGCCGGCGGGCGGGCCACCACCGGCAAGGGCGGCGATGGCGGCAGTGCCAGCGCCGGTGCGACCGCCAACAGCACCGGCGACGGGATCGTCACCGCGAGTGCGACTGCAACCGGCGGTGCCGGCGGCGACAATGGCGGCAGTGGCGCCTCGGTTTCGCTGACCAACATGGTGGGCGGCTCGTCGGGCGGCGGTACCTTGCAGCTCAACCAGACGGCGATCGGCGGCAAGGGCGGCAATAACGGCGGTGCGGCCGGCGCGGCGACCAGCAGCCTTGCATTCGACGACGCGGCCCATCCGCTCGCGCAGGAGAGCCTGCTGGTCAAGGGCACCGCGACGGCGATCGGCGGGGCGGGTGGTGCCGGCGGCAACGGCCAGGCCGCAGCCAACGGCGGCTCGTCCAACGCCTTCTCCTATGTCTCCGGCGCAAGAGGTAGCGTGGAATCCTCGGCGGTCGCCCGGGGCGGCGAGGGCGGCGCCGGTGGTGGCTCGGGCGGCAGCGCCAAAGCCTCGGCTGCCGGCAGCAGCAGCGCTGTCGGTGCCTCGGTCAAGGTCGCCGCGACGGCGCAGGCGGGTGACGGTGGCGCGGGCGGTGGCCTGGGCGGCAGTGTCAGCCTGACCGATGCGGTGACCGGCGTGGCCGCGCACGCGGGCACGCTGGAACTGACGCAGACGGCGCGCGGCGGTCGCGGCGGCTCCGGTGAATCGACGGCCGCCGGGGCTGGTGGCAAGGCGAAGTCGTCACTCACTTTCGGTGACACCATCGCCCACGACAGCCTGGGACTCACTGCGCATTCGATCGCGGTCGGCGGCAACGGCGGCGCTGGCCAGAATGCGGCCGCCGGGGCCGGCGGGCAGGCGACGGCGCGCCTGACCTTGATCGGCTTCGGCACCATGGAGGGCGGCGCCGAGGCGACCGGCGGCAATGGCGGACGCGCGATCGGTGACGGGAACGGCGGCGCCGGCGGTGCGGCCAGCGCGTCTGCCGCCCTTTCGGCGTCGAAAGGCAACTCGCACCCGGCCTCTCCGACAGTGCATGCGGAAGCGACCGGCGGCCGGGGCGGCGACGGGTGGGGAGTCGGGCATAGCGGCGGCGCTGGCGGCGGCGCCAATGCGCAGGCAAGGGCGACCACGGTTGGCGCCGCCGAGGAGGTTTCGGCGAAGGCCGAGGCGACCGGCGGCAATGGCGGCACCGGCTTCTCCGGCGCGGCAGGTGGCGCGGGGGCGGGCGTCACGCTGAGCAACGCCGTCTCGTCGTCCGGCGGCGGCAGCCATGTGTCGCTGGTTCAGGAAGCCTACGGCGGCGACGGTGGCGCGAGCCTGGGAGACGGCAGCATTCACGGCGGCGACGGCGGCGCCGCGGTGTCGAAGCTGACGATCAAGGACGCCGACAGCGACTTGCCGGCGAAGTCGATCGACGCCGTCGTCGAGGCGCACGGCGGCCGGGGCGGCCACGGCGGCGTTCTGACCAGCAAGGGTGGAGCGGCGACCGCGAAACTCACTCTGGAGAGCGCGGGCGACGCCAATGGCAAGGCGATCGCGGTGGGCGGCGGCGGCGACGGCACGAAGGGCAATGCGATCGCCACCAGCAGCGTGGTCGGCCACCTCGTCACCTCGGAAGCCGACGCAGCCGGCGGACCAGGCGGCAACACGGCAGCCACGGCGACGGCAGTGGGCACCGGGATCGACGGTGACGTAAAGGCCTCCGCCTTCACCGCTCCCGGTCGGCTTGGCATCATCTCGGCAGGCGCCGAGGCCGAGGGCGACGTCGGCGGCAAGGCGACGGCACTGGCGCAGGTCAGCAACTTCCACGTTACCGACATCGCCACCAAACAGCAGGCGGTCGCCCATCTCACTCTTCTGCCCGACGTCTCCGCCGTCGAGGAGGTGCTGGACGCCAACGCCAACATCAAGGCGGCGTTCGATCCCAAGGCCTCCCCGTCATTCTTCGGCATCGCCGAGATGGGCGGCGGCTACTCGAAGTCGGCCTCGGACGCTCAGGTGTCGACCAGCAGCATCCACATCGACATCGACCTGACGCAGCTCGCCAACCCCGGCAACCTGATCCTCGGCCTCTACGACGGGGTGAAGCTCGGCAGCGGCTTTGCCAGCATGACGTTCGAGGTGGAGGGCGACGGCGACTCGCTGTTCAAGCAGACCTTCACCGACGCCAACGCGGCCGTGGCGTTCTTCACCAACAACACGCTCGACCTGGGAGACATCACCCAGTTCGGTGCCGCGCTCGACCTCGACCTCGAACTGACTTTGAATACGACGAGCATCGGCCAAGGTTTCAACTTCGAGGTTCTCATCGGCGATCCGCCGTCGACCGAACTCGCCTTCAGCTCTGCGATGGCGAGCTTCGACCCGAGTGCTGGCGTGGGCAGCACTGCGCCTTCAAGCTTTGCCGAGCCGGAACACCACTTGACTCTTGCCGCGCCTTCCTGATCGAACGCAACTGCTGCCTGATCAACTGCTGCACGAGGGCCGCTTTCCTGCGGCCCTCGTAGTTCCAAGAGCGGATTCCCCACGGCACGCGCTGGCAACACTCCGTGCAGTGGTGGAGCCAGTGATGGCCGCTTCGCGACCTAGATTGATTCGTTGCTGGGCGGTGCCTTCGCCGTTCGCCTCAGGCGAGATAGGTCGCCGAGACGCCACCGTCCACGACCAGCGTATGGCCGTTGACGTAGGAGGCGGCAGGGGAAGCCAGGAACAACGCTGCTCCGGCGATTTCTTCCGGCCGTGCCCAACGCTTTGCCGGGCAGCGTTGGCGCTGTCGCTCTCCCATTGGCGACACCATCAAGTCGGCATTTGTCTCGGTGCCGAAGAAGCCCGGCGACAAGGCGTTGGTGGTGATCCCGGATGCTCCGAGTTCGGCTGCCAGAGCCCGGGCCAGTGCCGCCAAGCCTGCCTTTGCGGCAATATAGGAGGACGCGCCGGGGACCGCGAGCTGGCCGGCGATCGAGCTCACCAGGATCAGGCGACCCCAGCCTTGCTTGATCATGCCCGGTACCACCAGCCGGATCAGGGCATGGGCGGCGGAAAGGTCGACATCGATCAGCCGGGCGAAGTCTTCCGGTTCGATTTCGGCGAACGGCCGGCGGTCGCGTTCGCCGACATTGTGGATCAGCACGTCGACCGGCCCGGCACCGGTTAGCGCCTCACGCATCGCCGGGCGATCCGCCATTTCGAACACCACTGCATCGGCGGCATATCCTGATCGGCGCAGCTCGGCGACCCGGGGAGCCAGGCGCTCGGCCAAGCGCCCGTGCAGCAGGACCCGGGCGCCAGCCTCGGCCAGGGCCTTGACCATCTCCCAACCGAGCCCGCGTCCGGAGCCGGTCACGAGAGCGGTTCGGCCCACGAGCCGGAATTGATCGGGAAAAGTCGACATGAGGCAGCCCGCTCGTCTATTGCACCGTCATCTTAACCGCCCGAGTAAGCGTTGGATTGGCAAATGCTTCAACTGCCCAGGGTCATCGGTCATCGGGGGGCGATGGCCTACGCCCCGGAAAACACCCTCGGCTCCTTCCGCGAAGCCAAGCGCCGCGGGGCGAGCTGGGTCGAGATCGACGTCAAGCTGACGGCCGATGGCGTGCCTGTCTTGATGCACGATTCCACGCTCGCGCGCACGATGGGGATCGACCGGCTCGTCGCCGAGATGCCGCGGGCCGAGCTTCCCCGGGAAGTACCGACCTTCGAGGAGGCGATCGATTGCTTCCGCGAGCTGGGGCTGGGCTGCAACGTGGAAATCAAGCCGTGCGCGGGGCGCGCGGCCGAGACCGCGCGGGCTACGGTCGAAACGTTGCGGCGCTGCTGGCCGTCCGCATTGCCGGCGCCGCTGCTGTCGAGCTTCGAGGACGCCTCGCTGGCGGCGGCGTACCACGCGGCACCTGAATTCGCGCGGGCACTGCTGATTGATGTGCTGGGCGACGACTGGCGCGCCCGCGCCGAGGCCGTCGGGGCGGCGGGCATCAACACGAACGGCAAGCGGCTGACGGCACCGCGAGCTGTCGAGGTGCGCAGGAGCGGCTACGCGTTGAGCGTCTACACGATCAATGACGGCGATGTCGCGCGGGCGCTGGTCGGGATGGGGGTCGACTGCGTCATCACCGATGCGCCCGACGTCATCCTGCAGGCACTCGGCGCCTGAGCGCCGCAGATTTAGGGATTGCGTACGGGGACGGTCTTGATGGACTGTAACCGGAATGAAATAAAACAGACACAGTGAAGTCGTGCGGCCCACGGATATATCCGGGGTTCTTTTGGGAGGTCTTCAGATCATGTCACGTATCCTGCTTTCGTCCGTCGCTGCGGTGGCAATGCTCGCCAGCGTCCACGGAGCCGCTGCGCAGACCGAGATCCAATGGTGGCACGCGATGGGCGGCAACCTCGGCGATGCTGTCAATGCGTTGGCCGACCAGTTCAACAAGTCGCAGAAAGATTACAAAGTCGCGCCTGTCTACAAGGGCTCCTACACAGAGACCCTGACAGCGGCGATCGCCGCCTTCCGTGCCAAGCAGGCGCCGCACATCGTGCAGGTCTTCGAAGTCGGCACCGCCAACATGATGGCCGCCAAGGGCGCAGTCTATCCGGTCTACCAGGTGATGGCGGACGCCAAGGAGCCGTTCGATCCCAAGGCGTTCATCGGTCCGGTCTATGGCTACTACTCGACGACCGATGGCAAGCTGCTGTCGATGCCGTTCAATTCCTCGACGCCGGTCTTCTATTGGAACAAGGAGATGTTTCAGAAGGCGGGCCTCGATCCGAACACGCCACCCAAGACCTGGAAGGAAGTGGGCGAGGCGGCCGCGAAGATCGTGGCGTCCGGAGGCAAGTGCGGCTTCACCCCGCAGTGGCAGACCTGGACGATGATCGAGAACTACGGCGCCTGGCACAACCTGCCGTACGCGACCAAGGCCAACGGCTTCGGCGGCACCGACATCGAGCTCAAGTTCAACGACGAGCCGCGGATCAAGTTCATCCAGATGCTGGCCGACTGGAGCAAGGACAAGCGCTTCGTCTATGGCGGCCGTGAAGGCAAGTCGACGGCGCTGGTGACCGGCGGCGAGTGCGCCATGCACATCGCCTCGTCGGGCTCGGCCTCGGCGATCGAAAAGGCGCTCGGCAAGGACAAGGTCGGCATCGCCATGATGCCGTACTCGCCCGAAGTGAAGGCGGAGCCGCAGAATTCGATCATCGGCGGCGCAACCCTTTGGGTGCTGCAAGGCCGACCGAAGGATGAGTACAAGGGAGTCGCGAAGTTCCTGACCTTCCTGTCGAGCCCTGAGGTCCAGGCACAATGGCATCAGCAGACCGGCTACGTGCCGATCACGCTTGCCGCCGCCAAGCTCACCGAGGATTCGGGCTTCTACAAGAACAACCCGGGCCGCGACATCGCCGTGAAGGAGCTCACGCTTCACGAGCCGACCGAGAATTCGAAGGGCCTGCGCATCGGCAACTTCGTGCAGATCCGCGACGTGGTCGACGAGGAGCTGGAAAACGTGTGGTCCGGCAAGAAGGACGCGAAGGCCGCTCTCGACGAGGCGGTGAAGCGCGGCAACGAGCTGCTGAAGAAGTTCGAAGCGGCCAACAAGTAGAGCATCGAGCGTCTCCTCATCGTCCTCTCCTCCGTCAGGGGGAGAGGTTGGGTGAGGGGGCCTCGGCGATCATGCGCATCCCCCTCATCCCGCCTCTCCGCCTACCGGGGGAGAGGAGCCTGACGAAGCCTTCGGCCTGCTGACGTATGGAAAAGCGCGTCACCTTCAACGAACGTTGGCTCCCCTATCTCCTTGTGGCGCCTCAAATCGTCATCACGGTAGTCTTCTTCTTTTGGCCGACCGGTCAGGCGATCTTCCAGTCGGTGATCACCGAGGACGCGTTTGGCGGCAACACCAAGTTCGTCTGGTTCGACAACTTCACCCACCTGTTGAACGACTCTTCCTACTACGAGTCGGTCCGCATCACCGTGGTGTTCAGCTTCCTGGTGGCGACGGTGGGTCTGGCGATCTCGCTGCTGCTGGCGGTGATGGCCGATCGCATCATCCGGGGCGCGTCGGCCTACAAGTCTATCCTGGTATGGCCTTATGCGGTGGCACCGGCCGTCGCCGGCGTGCTGTTCGGCTTTCTGTTCAACCCCTCGGTCGGCACGGTATCGTGGATGCTCAAGGGCGTCGGCATCGACTTCAATTACGTCACCAACGGAAATCAGGCGCTTATCCTTGTCGTCATCGTCGCGATCTGGAGCCAGGTCAGCTACAATTTCCTGTTCTTTCTCGCCGGCCTTCAGTCCATTCCCAAATCGCTGATCGAGGCGGCGGCGATCGACGGCGCGGGCCCCGGCCGTCGGTTCTGGGACATCGCCTTTCCGCTTCTCTCGCCCACCGGCTTTTTCCTCCTGGTGATAAACGTCAACTATGCCTTCTTCGGCACCTTCGGCGTGATCGCCTCGCTCACCCAGGGCGGGCCGGGCCAAGCCACCAATATCCTCGTCTACAAGGTCTACAACGACGGCTTTCGCGGCCAGGATCTCGGCGGCTCCTCGGCCCAGTCGGTCATCCTGATGGTCATCGTGATCCTGCTGACCATCATCCAGTTCAAATACATTGAACGACGGGTCCATTACTGATGGTCGAGAACCGGCCCTTCGTGACCTTCCTCAGCCACCTGGTCGTTCTCGTGGGTGTCATCATCATTGCTTTTCCGGTGTGGATGACTTTCGTCGCTGCAACCCACGACCAGGACACCATGCTGCGGCAGCCGGTTCCGATCTGGCCCGGCCCCCACCTGTTCGAGAACATCTCGACCGTCCTGACCGAGGGCTACAAGAGCCGACCCGGCAGCGTGCCGCTTATCGTCACGCTGACGAACAGCATGGTGATGGCGCTTGGCGTGGCGATTGGCAAGATCATCATCTCGATCATCTCGGCCTTTGCCATCGTCTATTTCAGGTTTCCGCTGCGCATGATCTTCTTCTGGGCGATCTTCGTGACGCTCATGCTGCCGGTCGAGGTGCGCATCGTGCCGACCTACGGCGTCGTTGCCAGTCTCGGCATGCTCGACTCCTACTCGGGCCTGATCATTCCGCTGATCGCCTCTGCGACCGCGACCTTCCTGTTCCGGCAGTTCTTCCTCAGCGTTCCGGACGAGCTGGCCGAGGCCGCGCGGGTCGACGGTGCCTCGCCGATGCGCTTCTTCTGGGACATTCTGCTGCCGATGAGCCGGACCTCGATCGCGGCGCTGTTCGTGATTCAGTTCATCTACGGCTGGAACCAGTATCTCTGGCCCCTGCTGATCACGACCAAGGAGAGCTTCTACACCGTCGTGATGACGGTCTCGCGTCAGGCCAACGTGGTCGATGCAGTGCCGGCGTGGAACCTGCTGATGGCGATGGCGCTGCTCGCCATGCTTCCGCCGGTGCTGGTCGTCGCTTTCATGCAGCGCCAGTTCGTGCGCGGCCTGGTCGAAACCGAGAAGTAGGCGAGACGGAGAAGCAGGGCCATGGCGCAAGTCCACATGCGCGGCGTGAAGAAGACCTACGACAACAAGGTCGACGTCATCCATGGCATCGACATGGAAATCGCCGACGGCGAGTTCATCGTCATCGTCGGACCCTCCGGCTGTGGCAAGTCGACCCTGCTGCGGATGGTGGCTGGGCTCGAGCGCATCACCGGCGGGGAGATTGCCATCGGCGATCGTGTCGTGAACGAACTGGAACCCAAGGATCGCGACATCGCCATGGTGTTCCAGAACTACGCGCTCTATCCCCACATGAGCGTATACCGCAACATGGCCTACGGGCTGAAGATCCGTAAGCTGGCCAAGGACGACATCGACCGGCGCGTGCGCAAGGCAGCCAAGACCCTCGAGCTCGAGCAGCTGCTCGATCGCCTGCCGCGCCAGCTCTCCGGCGGGCAACGCCAGCGCGTGGCGATGGGCCGCGCCATCGTGCGCGAGCCGGCAGTCTTCCTCTTCGACGAGCCGCTTTCCAATCTCGACGCGAAGCTACGTGTCCAGATGCGGCTCGAGATCAAGCGTCTGCAGCGCGAGCTTGCCGTCACCTCGATCTATGTCACCCACGATCAGGTGGAGGCGATGACCTTGGCCGACCGCCTGATCGTCATGAACGCCGGCGTCGCCGACCAGATCGGCACGCCGATGGACGTCTACGACCGGCCTGCCTCGGTGTTCGTGGCGGGCTTCATCGGCTCGCCGGCGATGAACTTCCTCGCAGCCAAGGTTGCCCCCGGCAGCCGGAGCGTGGAGCTGGCGAGTACCGGCCCGCAGCCCGTGACCCTGCCGCTCGCCACGCCAGTCAGCGCGACGCCGGGTACGCCCGTGGTGCTGGGGCTGCGTCCCGAGCACCTGCTGGCCTCCAGAGACGGGCCGCTCGAGTTCGAGATCGAAGTGGCCGAACCTCTCGGGGCCGATACGCTCCTGCACGGGCGCTTCGGCCATGCGCGCGAGCTGGTCACGGTGCGCGAGGGCGGGCACGTCAGGGCGCAGCCCGGCGAGAAGCGCCGCTTTTCGATCGGAGCGACGCGACTGCATCTTTTCGACGCGCAGACCGGGCGGCGGATCGCCGACGCCTGATCGCAGCGGCGCGGCGCCCATTGTTCATGTCGCAGCCGCCCGAACTGCTTCATAGTGCCGGGCTCGGGGGAGCTTTGAATGGATTGGAAGAAAAAGGTGTTGTTGATCGGGGCGGTTATCGCTGCTGCCGCATTCGTTTGGCTTCAATTCTTCGCTGCAGAGCAGCCGATGTGACCGCTGCGTCGAAGCTGTGGTTCGTAAACTAGGGTTCAACGTGCTTTTCGCTACCTACAACATTCACTACGGCGTCGGGGCAGACGAGGCCTATGACGTGCCGCGTATTGCCGACCTGCTCGCCGACGTCGACATCTTCTGCCTGCAGGAGGTCGTGCGCGGCTGGCCGGAAAACGGCCATGCCGACCAGGCCGCGGAGATCGCCACACGACTCAATCGCTACTATCGATTCCATGGTCCGATGGAAGCCGATGCGAGCTCGGTCGACGCGCAGGGTCGGATCACCAACCGTCGTCGCAGCTTCGGCAACGCGATTGTCTCGCGCTGGCCGATCGCCTGGTCGCGCGGTGTCATGTTGCCGAAGACGCGGCTCGCCGCCGGCTTCGACCTGCAGCGTGGCTATATCGAGGCTGTCGTCATGGTGCCGTCAGGGCCGCTGCGGGTCTACTGCACGCATCTGAGCCATGTCGGCCCGTCGCAGCGCCTGCCGCAGGTTAGGGCGTTGGTCGAAGCCGTTCAGAACTGCGAGACGGTCGGTGCGACCTGGGATGGTGCGGGCTCCGGCGGCTTTCTGTTCCATGAGCCCGCGCTCGCCGTGCCTGCCTCGGCAATCGTCGCCGGCGATCTCAATTTCACGCCCGTGCATCCTGAATATCCACGGATGGCGGCCTACGGCCTGGTCGACGCCTGGCGGGCGGCCGGCAATAGCGAGGCGGGTGTCGAGAGCTTTCCGGGCGAGGGCCGCATCGACCATGTCTTCGTCACACCCGATCTCGCGCCCAGGATCGAGCGCGCGTGGATCGATCGCGGTACCACTGCCTCGGATCATTGGCCGGTATTCGTCGAGTTCTCCTGATCGTTAACGGTGCCGTTCGCGGCGGTAGTGATCGGCCAGCACGTCGTTGCCGAAGTCCGCGGCGAGGTCGCGCCACACCGAGTGGATGTGATTGGCGTTGTTCTGCGTGTTGTCGTGCTCGATCAACGTGACCGGCCCGTGCACGCGGAAGTAATGCGCTTGGCCGGGTGTCAGTGGGCCTGCCCAGGCAAAGCGGAAACGGCCAAGCTCCTGCTCGATCACGCGCTGCTTCTGCGCCGTGGCGAGATCGGGAGCCAGCGTGCCGACGAAGCGATCGATCAGCGCCTCGACGAGATTGCGTGCCGTGCCGTCCATCGCCGACAGCGCGAGACCGGTCGGCTGGCCGAGGTCTCGCTCGCGGCCGGGGCTGGCGACGATCTCGCCGAACGAGCGCTCCGCGATGATCGCGGTGCGTCGCTGCTCCCCGGTGAGCGCGTTCATGAGCTGCCGTGCCAGATCTTCCGCGGCGCCAAGCGGGCGCAGGCCTCTGTGCGGACCCTCGCGCACGGTGGCGGGATTCGAGCCGATGAAGAACGGCGTCGCGGTGATGTGCCCTGCCGTTGGTAGCGCCACGTTAAGCGACAGGTGATGACCCTCCAGCCGCCAACCCCACGGAAAGCGGCCCGGCGTGCCGAAAATCGATACATAGTAGCGGTCGGGATCGCGGAACGAGCCCTGTTGCTCGCGCAACACCCCTTCGAGGATGCGCACGTTTTCGATTGCCTGCAGCCCGCGGTCGTTCAGCACCGACGCGAACAGCGCCTGCGCCGTCTGGCGCTGCGCCGGCTTCATCTCGGACAGCGCCAGACCTTGTCTGCTGCGCGGGATGTAATGCCAGTCGAACCGGTTGTTCGAGTCGAACGCAATCGTCGCCCTCTTGCGTTGCGCATCATCCAGGCCGGCAAGAAACTGGCTGGCTGCCGTGGCGATGCGTTGGGCGGAGTCGACCGTCTGAGCGCTGGCGCCGCCGAACGGCAGGAAGCTCGCGGCAGCGAGCACCATCCGGCGTCTCGGATGGCGCGGCGCGTGGTCGTGATGCGGTAGATCGTGCGGATGCCAGCCGTCATGCGGCATCGCGCGATCTCATCAGGCGGCGTTGTTGCCGTACTTCAGCGAGCAGCCGTAGGGCCGGGTCGATGCCTCGGTGACCGGCTTGCCGGCGAGCACCTCGTCCAGCGCCACGCGGACATACTGGTTCGCTTTCGGGATGTCGGCCGGGTTCGAGGATGGGATCGAATCGATGCCGCCCTTGTAGACCAGCATGCCCGAGGCATCGATGATGTACATGTGCGGCGTCACCGTGGCGCCATAGGCGCGCGCGATCTTGCTTTGCGGATCGAGAAGGAAGGCCGCGGGCGCGGCGTTGCGCGTGCGGGTGATCTCGTTGGCCTCCGCCGCCGTGACGAAGCCCTGCTCGCCCGGCGCGGAAGAGGCGACGGTCAGCCATACGACACCCTTGGCCGCCGCTTCGCGCTGCTGGGTCTGCATGTTGGCCGAGCTGTAGTGCTTGCGGACGTACGGGCAGTCCTGGTTCGAGGTCTCGAGCACCACGACCTTGCCCTTGAGATCGGCCAGCGACCACGTCTTGCCGTTGCTGTCGGTGGCGCTGAACGCAGGCGCCGGCTTACCGACATCGGTCGCCGCGAAGGCGGACATTGGCGCCAACGCCACGGCGGCGCTGCCCAGCAACATTGCACGACGTTGAACGACGGTCTTCGACATGCCTTGTCTCCTAACGCTTGTGTTGCAGTTCCGAGATGATCGCCGCTTCTGTCAGCACCTGCGGCAAAATCTTGGGGCGCTCGGCGCCCGGAGGCCAGTAAAGGTACAACGGCACGCCGGCGCGCCCCAGCTCCTTCAGCACGGCTGTAATCTCGGGGTCGCGATTCGTCCAATCACCTTTGAGTTTCACGGTGGCGGTCTGTTCGAATGCACGGCGGGCGGCGGGCGTTTCGAGCGCCACTCGCTCATTGACCAGGCAGGTGATGCACCATGCGGCTGTGAAATCGACGAACACCGGCTGGCCGGCCGCGGCTGCCTCCGTCATGCGCGCACGCGAGAAGCGCTCCCAGCCCTCGAAGCTCACGCCCGTCGACGGGCCTCCCGAAGCGGAAGCCGCCGTGGCCGGGCCGTCCTGCAGCTTCAGCACGGCGGCAAAGGCCAGCAGCACCGCTGCCGCCGCGACGCCGCGCCGCAGCCAGGCGCCGAGCGTGCCGGCGCTGCCGAGCCGCAGCAGCCAGATCGCGAAGGCGATCAGGATCATGCCTCCCAAGGCGTAGATCACCCCGTCGGGGCCGGTCTGCTGGGTCAACACCCAGATCATCCAGACCGCCGAGGCCCACATGGGGAAGGCGAGGAATTGGCGCAGCCGGGCCATCCAGGCGCCTGGCCGCGGCATAAGGCGCTGCAGGGCAGGCGTCATCGACAGCGCGAGGTAGGGCAGAGCGAGGCCAAGCCCCATCGCCAGCAGCACCGCCACGGTCTGCGGCGCCGGCTGGCTGAGGGCAAAGCCAAGCGCCGCCGCCATGAAGGGCGCGGTGCAGGGGGTCGCCACGAGGACCGCGAGGACACCCGTGAAGAAGGCGCCGGTGGCGCCGTTCCTGGCCGTCAGTGCCTGGCCCACGCCAACGAAGCCGCCGCCGATCTCGAACACGCCGGCAAGATTGAGCCCGACCACGAAGAACAGATAGGCGACCAGCAGGGAGAAGATCGGCGATTGGAACTGGAAACCCCAGTTGACCTCGCCGATGCTGGCACGGATCGCGATCACGGCGGCCGCCATCAGCCCGAACGCCACCAGCACGCCTGCAGTATAGGCAATTCCGTCGCGCCGCATCGCGCTGCGCTCATGTCCGGCGAGCTGCGCGAACGCGGCCGCCTTCATCGCCAGCACCGGGAACACGCAGGGCATCAGGTTCAGGATCAGCCCGCCCAGCAGCGCGAACAGCAGTGCCTTAACGAGCGTGAGGCTCTCGCCAGCATTCGACGCGGTGAGCGGGGCAGCGCTCGGCACCAGGGCGGGATCTAGCTTGGCGACGATATCGAACGCTTGGCGCTGCTCGCCGTCGCCCGTCTTCTCGGTCAGCACGAGCGTGCCGGCGAGCGACTGCGGGGGAGCCGCCTTGGCGTCACCCTTCTTGAGGGGGATGCGGATGCCCTCGGCAGTTACGCTCGCCGTCTGCTTGGCCATGCTGGCGACCGCGCCCCATTCGGCGGGAAAGAAATACACGTCGCGGATCGTCTCGGGCTTCAGCCCCCTGGCCTCGACCACGAGGGTCGGATCGCCCGACTTGGCGAGACCGAACCGCGCGGGCCACGGGCTGTCGGTCGGCACGGCCCGGCGGGCCTTGTCGAACAGGGCACGTGTGGCCGGGTCCGCAGGCTTGGCCGAGACCCCGACCGGCAGGTCGAGCGCAAACTTGCCTTCCTCGGGGATGCAGACGTCGTCGCACACCAGCCAGTTGGCGTCGGCCCTGAGGGCAAGCGTCCCGGCGAGATCGGCCGGTGGCGTGATCCTCACCAGCAGCAGGATGTCGTCCTCGAAGCCGTAATTGATGATCCCGCTGACATCGATCAGCGTCGGCGCCGGCCAGACGATCGGGTCGGCCGTGGCGCCCGGAGGTAGCATCCAACTGATCTCGGTCGGCAGGCCCGAATCGCCCGGGTTCTTCCAGTAAGTGTGCCAGTGCGGCTTGATGGTCTGGCGCAGGGCGACCCAGAACGGCTCGCCCGGCTTCACTTCGGAAACCTCGGACACGAGCTCGGCGCGCACATTGTCGGTTTTCACCACAGCCTGTTGCGCGAAGGCAGGTCCTGCGAGGCAAAGGGCCAGCAAAAGGGCGAGCAAACGGTGCATGGTCACGGTCTTAAGTGACCCCGCCCTCGCATTCTGGCAAGGCAAACTGGATCACCGCAGCGTGATAAGATGTTCGTCCGATGACACTCAAATTTGCCGACCGCCATCTTTTGGACAATCTCGACGCCCTTGCCCGGATCGGTGCCATCGAAGGCGGCGGCTGTGCCCGGCTGGCGCTCACCGACGAGGACCGGCTCGGCCGGGACCTGGTGGTCGGCTGGATGAAAGAACTGGACCTCGATGTCCGGGTAGACGCCATCGGCAACGTGATCGGCCTGCGCGCCGGACGCGAGAACCTGCCGCCGATCATGACCGGCAGCCACATCGACACGGTGCGCACCGGCGGCCGCTATGACGGCAATTACGGCGTGCTGGCCGGGCTCGAGGTGGTGCGCGCGCTCAACGCGGCGAACGTCGTCACGCGGCGGCCGGTCGCGGTCGCCTTCTTCACCAACGAGGAGGGCGCGCGCTTCCAGCCCGACATGATGGGCAGCCTGGTCTATGCCGGCGGCCTGGGTCTGAACGAAGCCTATGCCGCCGTCGACCAGGACGGCGTCGCGGCCGGCGATGCACTGCGCCGCATCGGTTATCTCGGCGCTACCATGCCCGGGGCACTGAAGCCGCACGCCTTTCTCGAGCTGCATATCGAGCAGGGTCCCATCCTCGACGAGGAGAAGGTGCGGATCGGCGTCGTCGAGAGCGTGCAGGGCATTTCCTGGACGGAGTACACCGTGACCGGCGTCTCGAACCATGCCGGCACCACACCGATGCGGCTGCGGCGTGACGCAGGCTACCTCGCCGCGTCTGTCAACCTGTTCGTGCGCAAGCTCGCCTGGGACATGGGCGGTAACCAGGTCGCGACAGTCGGCTCGCTCGCGCTACGCCCCAACCTGATCAACGTCGTGCCCAATCGTGCCGTATTCACCGTCGATCTGCGCAACACCGACGAGGCGAAGCTCAAGGAGGCGGAGGCCGCGGTCGCCGCGCATATCGCGGACGTCGCGGCTGCCGAAAGGGTCGAGGTCAAGTCCAAGGTGCTGGCGCGCTTCGAGCCGGTGATCTTCGACGCCAGCCTGGTCGACCGGGTGGAACACCATGCCATGGCCCTGTCGCTCTCCACGCGTCGCATGCCCTCCGGCGCAGGCCATGACGCCCAGATGATGCAACGCCTTTGCCCTACGGCGATGATCTTCGTCCCCTCCGTCGCGGGACTGAGCCACAACGTCAAGGAACACACCGAACCGGCCGACCTCATTGCCGGTGCGCAGGTGCTGCTCAACCTGATGGTGGAGCTGGCCGAAAGCTGAATCCGCCCCGGAGCGATCGAACCGTCTCCTGTCAGAGCTTGAGCAGCCAGGCCTCGACCTTGCCTTTGCCCTTGACCTCGATTGCACCGCGCGGCTCGAAGGCGAACTTTCGCTTGAGCTGGTCGTAGACCGAGCGTGTGACCTGGATGGCGCCGGGGACGCCGGTCGATTCCATCCGGCTGGCCAGGTTCACCGTGTCGCCCCACAGGTCGTAGATGTACTTGCTCTTGCCTATCACGCCCGCGACCACCGGGCCGCTGTTGATGCCGACCCTCACCTGCATCGACACGCGGTGCTCGAGGGCATGCTCGCGCGCGATGTGCACCATGCGGATCGCCATGCGCACCATGCGTTCGGCGTGGTCGTCGACGACGTTCGGCATGCCGCACACCGCCATATAGGCGTCGCCGACCGTCTTGATCTTCTCGATCCCGAGTTCCTGGGCCGCCGTATCGAAGCGGGTAAAAAGGCCGTTGAGCAGTGTGACGACTTCCTGCGGCGGCATCTCGGAAGTCAGTTCGGTGAATCCGACCAGGTCGGCGAACAGGACGGTGACGTTGGCGAAACCGTCGGCTATCCCCTGCTCGCCGCCGCGCAGCCGGTTGGCGATCGGCGCCGGCAGGACGTTGAGGAGCAGCGCCTCGTTCTCGCGGTTCTTGTCCTCTATCACCACGTTCTTGGTGCTGATGTCCTCGACCATGCTGTTGAAGGCGAGGCAGAGCTGGCCGATCTCGTCGCGCGATCGCGCGGCAACGCGTACGCTGCCGTCGCCCGCCGCGAAGCGGCGTGCGCCCGCCGTGAGATCCCGCAACGGGCCGGTCAGGGACCGCGACAGCCAGCCGCCGATCGCGATCACCGCCACCAAGGTAAGGCCGCCCACGATCAAAAGATCGCGCTCGAGCTGCCGGATCGGCGCGAATGCTTCCGCGGCTTCGATCTTCGCGACGAGGCCCCAACGCACGCCCGGAATCTCGAGTGGTCCCCAGGACGCCAAGGTCGGCTTGCCGTAGTTGCCGATCACCCGGCCGGTGCCTTCGAGGCCAGCCAGTGCGGCGCGCGTGGCCTGCGTGTCGATTCGCTGGTGCAGAACCGGCGAGCCATAGCGCTTGATGGCGGCGATCTCCTCGGCGGGCTCGCCCTCGGCCTGGAGCGCGGCGAAATAGCGTTCGCGATCCTCGTGAAACAGCCGCCCACCCGACCGCAGGAGGAAGTCCGGGCCGACGAGATAGGCCTCCCCTGTGGCGCCGAAGCCTTCCTGGCGCCAACGCCGGCCGCCGGTGACCACGCGGTCGATCGCCGCTATCGACAATTGCGCGACCAGCACGCCGATCACGGCGCCCTCGTCGATCACGGGCGCGGCCATGAAGGCATTCGGCTCGCCGTTCGAGGGCAGGTACGGCGCGAAGTCCTCCAGGCAGGTCGCCGACGCGTCGGCGCGTCCGGCGCAACGGGCGACGGCGGCTGCGAGGTTGGTGCCGCGATAGGGCCCGCGCTGCAGAGAGGTTCCGAATTCGGCGTCCTTGTCCGTGCCGTAGATTACGTTACCCGACTTGGCATCGACGATCAGGAAGTCGTCGAAGCCGATCAGGACTGCCGCGCCGCGCAGCAGCGGATGGTCAATTGCATGGACGCGACTGTAATCGCTGCCGTCATGGGCGTCGTCGAGCAGGTCGCGTCGTCCGGGCGGATGGGGATTTTCAACGATGTAATGTTGCTGCAGGTATAGTCCGCTCGGAGCTGTGGGCACATAGTCGATAGCCGGCACGTCCTTGCCGAGCAGGCGGCGTACGTTGGGCATGTAGTGTGCTTCGTACCAAGCCTCGACCGCTCGCCGCAGACCGTCTGCTACCGGCTCCCGGTCGAGCTGCTCCACGGCTGTGCGGAAGCCTCGCGTGGCCTCGACCACCATCCTCGATTGGGCAAGGAGCATCAGATCCTTCCGTACCGTTCGGAAGTGTTCCTCGATCTGGCGAGCCTTGGTCTGCCTCGCCACGGTCAGTTGATGATAGATGCTCACCTCGAGCGCATCGCGGGCGCGGACGTAGCCGAGGATGCTGGTCGCCAAGACCGCGAGCCCGCCGAGTAGCAGGAGAGCTCCGAAAACCTTGACGGTGAGACCCCAGCGAATCGGGCGATCGGCGGCATGAGAGGGGCCAGCGGGCATCGCCGTCACCGTATCAGAGATCGTCGCTGGTGTTGCATCGCTACGTCGGTCCGGTCAGAGCACACCGTGGAAGATCGTCTCGCCGCGCGCGGTGGTGCCGATCTCGCGCCAGCCCGCAGCGCGGTAGAAGCCGGCGGCACGACTACCCGGGTCGGTCGTCAACCAGGCGGTGCGATGGCCGTCCTGGCGGAGCACGTCGCACGCTTGCTCGAACAGCGCGCGCCCGATGCCGCGGCGCTGGTGGTCGTTCGCCATGAACAGTGCCCAAATCGAGCCGTCGCGCGTGTCGGCTGCGGAGAAGCCGAGGATAAGGCCGTCTTCGTCCCAAACCCAGACGCCGGGATTCTGCTCGAACCACGTGTAGTCCTCGACTGTCACGCGGCTGGGATCGCGCAGGACGTTCTCGGTCACGGCATTGCGGATTTCGGTGATGCGCGCGTGGTCTTCGGGGCGGGCGCGACGGATGAAGCCTTGCATGCCGCCCTTTAGGCTCAGGAGGTGCCGTGGAGCAAGCGGCATCGAGCCTTTTCAAAAGTGGTCTGACGGCACCATTCTGGCGGGTATTGCCTCCGGCGATCCGGCCGAACCTCGGCGGGTGACGCGACATCTCAGGCTATCGCTCGGGCGCTACCGCAAGCTTGGAGAAGGATCAAAGCCATGACCAACGACGCTACACGCAGCGATCAGTCGCGCCGCATCGTCCTAACCGGCGCCGCCGGCGGCGTCGGCACCATGACGCGGCCGCTTCTCGAAGCGTTTTATCCCGGGCTGGTGCTCAGCGACCGGGTCGCGCCGAAGGACCTCCGGCCGGGCGAGACATTCGTGAAAGCCGATCTCACGAAGCCCGACGAGATTGCGGCAGTGGTGAGGGGTGCCCATGACGTGATCCATCTCGGCGGCCACTCGGTCGAAGGCAGCTGGGACCAGATCCTCAACGCCAACATCGTCGGCTGCTACAACCTTTTCGAGGAGGCCCGGAAGGCGGGCGTGAAGCGCATCGTGTTCGCCTCGTCCAACCACGCCGTCGGATTCTATCCACGCAAGCGCAAGATCGGCACCGACGTTACGGTCCGACCCGACAGCCGCTATGGCGTCAGCAAGGCGTTCGGCGAGGCGCTCGGCGCCCTCTATGCCGACAAGCACGGCATCGCCGTCACCTGCCTGCGCATCGGCAACGTCGGACCGAAGCCTATAGATTTGCGCCGGCTCTCGATCTGGATCTCCCCGGACGATCTCGTGCAGCTTTTCCGCATCGGGCTCGAGCATCCGGAGGTCCACTTCGATATTCTGTACGGCGCTTCCGACAATGCGGCGTCCTGGTGGGACAATTCGCGAGCTTGGCAGCTAGGATATCGGCCGACCGGCAGGGGCGAGGATTACCGGGCAGAAGCCGAGGCAGAGCAGGTAAAGCTCGCGCCTGATCCCGTCGGGGACGTGTTTCAGGGCGGTGCCTTTGCTTCGGCCGAGTTCACCAACGACGTAGAACGTTGCGGCCCTTAAAAAGGGTTGCAAGAAGAGGCGAGAAAAATCTTGACAATCGCCCGTCTCCTTTTCGCGCGTGCGGCGTTGCTAAAGTACAACAGTTGCTTTCGTTCAATGAAAGGAGATGTTCCGATGCGTAGCTTGAGCATGGCGATCCTGGCGGGTGGGCTTTTGGCGGGTGCGGCTGGCGGTGCAATGGCGCAAGAAATGGCGTCCGCAGTTCCCGCTCCCAAGAACGATTTTGTCGTGTTCGCCGAACGCGGCAGCGCGCTTTCCCCCACCGCTGCGGCTACCGTTCGCACTGCCGCCACTGAGGCCACCGGTGCACGACAGGTAACCCTGGTTGGCCGGCCGGAGAACATTGCGCCGGTGAAAAAGGAACTGATCCGGCATGGCGTCGCCCCGCAGGCCATTGTGGTGCAGCAGGAAGCGCGAGCCCCAATCCCGCAGCCTGCCGATGGCCTCAGCGACCCGATCGACCGTCGCGTGGAGATCAGGTTCTAAAATTCTTGCCGTACGATACTACTTCCGAGCGGCCATCGCTGCTGCTCGGAAGCATGATGCCGCGCCCTTGAGACGATCCCCCAAAAGAAAGTATGGGAGAGGCTCGATCTCACCGCCACACGAGGGGCTGAAGGGCGAAATGAACAGATATTTGACGGTTGGGGCTGCGCAAATGGGCCCGATCCAGCGCAGCGACACTCGACGCGACGTGGTGGAACGCTTGATCGCGCATCTTCGTGAAGCCCGGCGCATGGGTTGCGATGTGGTGGTATTCCCGGAGCTCACGCTGACGACCTTCTTTCCCCGTTGGTGGATGACCGACCAGTCGGAGATCGATGCCTTCTTCGAGCGGGAGATGCCGTCGAACGAGACGGCTCCGCTTTTCACCGAGGCGAAGCGACTCGGGATTGGCTTTTGCCTGGGCTATGCCGAACTCGCCAACGAGGGCGGTCGGACGCGGCATTTCAATACGTCAATCGTCGTCGAGAAGGACGGCCGCATCGTCGGCAAGTACCGCAAGGTGCATCTGCCGGGCCATGCGGAGCACGAGCCGGAGCGGCCCTTCCAGCATCTCGAGAAGCGCTATTTCGAGGTCGGCAATCTCGGATTTCCGGTCTTCAAGGCCTTCGGCGGCAACATGGGCATGTGCATCTGCAACGACCGGCGCTGGCCCGAGACCTATCGCGTGATGGGCCTGCAGAACGTCGAGATGGTGATGCTGGGCTACAACACGCCGCTGCACAACGCGCCGTCGCCCGACCATGACGAGCACTCCTGGTTCCACAACCAGCTCTCGATGCAGGCCGGCGCCTACCAGAACGGCACCTGGGTGGTGGGCGTCGCCAAGGGCGGTACCGAGGAGGGCGTGCCCTCGCTCGCCGATTCGATGATCGTGGCGCCGTCGGGCAAGGTGGTGGCGCGCGCTGCCGGAATCGACGACGAGCTTGTGGTGCATCGCTGCGATCTCGACGCCGGCAAGAGCTACAAGACTACGACCTTCAACTTCGCGGTCCACCGCCAGCCGGACCAGTATCGCCGCATCGTCGACCAGAAGGGCGCGGTGGAACCGGCCTGAGCAGCGGTCTAGGGACCAGAGAACTTTCCGTAGCTCTGGTCGGGCGTGCCGCGGAACAGCGACATATGGGTATGGGTGGCGACGAAGGGATCGCCGATCTTGCGGCGGCCAAGCACGACAGTCGTGCGCCCGGGCCGGTCGAATTTGTCACCATTGGGATGAAAGCCGTCAGACTGCCACACGCCCATGCCGACCGCGGTCAGCCGGTCGGCCGAGACGATCGCCTCGACCTTGTCGAGATCGTAGCGGAAATTGCGGATCGTGCCCCAGACGTTGCGCCACTGCTTCTGCTCGGCCAGCTCGCGCCCATGCATGAAATCCGTGAAGGTGCCAAAGGCGATCATGTCGTCGGCGAAGATCGGCCGCGCGCCCCCGTAGTCGACAGCGCGACAGTGCTTCGACAGCGTGTCGAACCAGGTGCGCACCGCAACGAGGTCGGCGGGGTCGACCGGCGTCAGGAAATTCATGTTGGCGATCCTATAGTCCGAAGCGTTGCCAGTGCGTGCGTTCTTCCAGTGCGGCAAGCGTCGAGAATCCGATCAGTTCCATGCTGCCGCCGAGGCCGAAACGCGACAGCAATCTCCGTCGCGCGGCGATGACCGGCAGATGCACTTTGGCGCCATAGCGTGCCTGCAGCACCGTGCGCAGCTCACCCAGGCTGTCGACCAGCCCCAGCTCGAGCCCGCGCGTGGCCGTCCAGAACTCGCCGGTGAAGAGCAGTGAATCGCTGCCCTGCAGCCTGGGGCCGCGGCGCTCGCGCACCCAAGCCTTGAAGCCCTCATGGATCTCGGCCTGCAGGCGCTTGAGGCGCTCGACGTCCTCGGGCTTCTCGTCGCGAAAGGGGTCGAGCATCGACTTGTTCTCACCCGACGTGTGCACCCTCCGCTCTATGCCGAGCTTGGCGATCAGGTCCTGGAAGCCGAAGCCGGCTGAGACCACGCCAATCGAGCCGACGATCGAGGCGCCGTCGGCGATGATCTCGTCCGCTGCGCAGGCCAGCCAGTAGCCGCCCGACGCCGCGACGTCCTCGACGAAGGCGATCACCGGCAGCTTCTTTTCGGCGGCCAGCAGGCGGATGCGCTTGGCGATCAGTGCAGATTGGACCGGGGAACCGCCCGGCGAATTGATGACGATCGCCACTGCCGTGGCGCCGCGCTGGCCGAAGGCGCGGGCAAGCAGGGGCGCCACAGATTCGATCGACAAGCCACGCGAGCCGAGCAGCCCGCCACTGGCGATGACGCCCGAAAGACGCACGACCGGCACGACCGGGCCGCGACGAAAACGATTCCTCAACCATGTGAACATGGCCGGCACTGTCGCGGCGCGCCGCTTAGAAGTCTAGCGGCGCCGCGTGGCGAAGGATCGCCTCGGCCGCCTCGGTGTAGCCACCTTCGGGCTTGTGCAGCACCAGCGGTAGAGATTCGATGACCGATCGCGCCTCGGCCCGCCGGGCACGAACCAGGACGCGCGAAGCCGGGGGCAGCCGCTTGACAATGAGATGACCGAATCCGAGCCGCACCAGGTGGGCGACGATCTCCTCCAGGCGGTCGCTGCGGTGAATCATCGTCAGGATCCCTCCACGTTTGAGCGCGGCGGTCGCGACCTCCAGCCAGCGCGCCAGATCGGCACTCGATTCGACGGTCGCCAGCGCTTTGCTCCGATCGGGCGAGGGATCCGCCACCGCCGCCGCGAGATAGGGCGGGTTTGTGACGACCTGGTCGAACAGGGAGCAAGCCGGGGGCAGTGGATTGGCAATATCGTGGACGATCGTGCAGACCCTGTCTGCCAAACCATTGCGAGCCGCGTTGAGCTCGGCGAGGTGGGCAAGGGCAGGCTGCAGCTCGATGCCGACGATCGTGCAGTCCGGCAGGCGCGTGGCAAGGCAAAGCCCAACAGAGCCGATGCCCGCGCCGAGGTCGAGGACACGCTCGCCGGCGGCCGAATTAACGGCAGCGGCCAGCAGCACGGCATCGACGGCAACGCGATAACCGCGTCGCCGCTGGAGCAAGCGAAGTCGTCCGCCCAACAGTGCGTTTTCGGTCAGACCCGTTTCCATGCTACGCACCAGAGCAGCTTCATGACATCGTGTCGCAACATATTGCAGTGCTAACGGATTATCGTTCGATCATGGCAAAGGTCGTCTCCCTCGAAGGCAAGCGCAAGGCTCCCAGTCTCGAGCCGTTGCTGGCGCTTTGCGCCGACGACATGGCGAGAGTCGATCGCGAGATCCTGCACCGCATGCGGTCGCCCGTCGCCCTGATCCCCGAGCTCGCCAACCATCTGGTCGGCGCCGGCGGCAAGCGGATGCGGCCGCTGCTGACCGTGGCGGCGGCCCGGCTGTGCGGCTACGCGGCCGAGGACGACCGGCATATCAAGCTTGCGACCTGTGTAGAATTCATCCATTCGGCGACTCTCCTGCACGACGATGTGGTCGATGTCAGCGCACTGCGTCGAGGCAAGCCGACGGCCAACTCGGTGTGGGGCGACAAAGCCTCGGTACTGGTCGGGGACTTCCTGTTCACGCGATCGTTCGAGCTGATGGTCGACGTCGGCTCGATCGATATCCTGGGCGTGCTGTCCCGCGCCTCGTCGACGATCGCCGAGGGCGAGGTGCTGCAGCTCGTCACGCAGCGCGACATCAGCACGCCCGAGGCGACCTATCTTGAGGTCATCAAGGCAAAGACCGCCAAGCTGTTTGCGGCGGCGGCCGAGGTCGGTGCCATGGTCGCTGGTCGCAACGGGCCGGAGCGGGTGGCGCTCGAAAGCTTCGGCATGAATCTGGGGATAGCCTTCCAGCTGGTCGACGACGCGCTCGATTACGCCGGGCGCGAGGCCAAGCTCGGCAAGACGGTCGGCGACGACTTCCGCGAGGGCAAGATCACCTTGCCGGTGATCCTGTCGTTCCTGCGCGGCGGCGCGGTCGATCGCGAGTTCTGGAAGCGGACCATCGAGAAGCTGGACCAGCGCGACGGCGATCTGCTTCAGGCACAGACCTTGATCGAGCGGCACAATGCCTTGGCCGATACGCTCGAACGCGCGCGGCACTATGGCGCGATGGCACGCGACGCGATGGGCCTGTTCAGTGGCTCTCCGCTGAAATCGGCGTTGCTCGAAGCCGTGGACTTCGCGATCGACCGGGCGCACTAATCGCGGCCTCATGGCTGCCAAGCACATCCTCGCCATCGATCAGGGCACGACCAGCACGCGCGCGATCGTGTTCGATTCCTCCGGTCGGCCCCTGGCCTCGGCGCAGAAGGAACTGCCGCAGATATTTCCCCGGCCCGGATGGGTCGAGCATGATCCCGAAGAGATCTGGCGCGCGACGCTCGAAGTGTGCCGCGGGGCGTTGCTCGAAGCCAGGATCGATGCGACGGCGCTGGCCGGTATCGGCATCACCAACCAGCGCGAGACCACCGTGGTGTGGGACCGCGCGACCGGCAAGCCGGTCCACAATGCCATCGTCTGGCAGGATCGCCGCACCTCGGAGATGTGCGGCAAGATGAAGCGCGGCGGCCACGAGAAAGCGATCTCGGACAAGACCGGCCTGCTGCTCGATCCTTACTTCTCGGGCACCAAGATCGCCTGGATTCTGCAGAACGTCGCGGGCGCTCAGGCCGCGGCGGACAAGGGGGCGCTTGCCGCCGGCACTATCGAGAGCTTCCTGCTGTGGCGCCTGACCGGCGGCAGGGTGCATGCGAGCGACGCGACCAATGCCAGTCGGACGATGCTGCTGGACATACGCAAGGGCGCCTGGGATCCGGAGCTGGCGAAGCTGCTGGGCGTGCCGCGATCGATGCTGCCGACGGTGGTCGACAATGCCGGCGAACTCGGCGTCACGACTGCCGACATCCTCGGATCTCCGGTCCCGGTGCTCGGCATGGCGGGTGACCAGCAGGCGGCGACCGTTGGCCAGGCCTGCATCAAGCCCGGCATGGTCAAGGCGACTTACGGTACCGGCTGCTTTGCGATCCTGAACACCGGCAGCATCGCGATGCGCTCGAGCCATAGGTTGCTGACGACCATCGCCTACCAGTTCGGCGGCCGGCGCACTTATGCGCTCGAAGGCAGCATCTTCATCGCCGGCGCCGCCGTCCAGTGGCTGCGCGACGGCCTGCGCCTCATCAAGACGTCGTCGGAGGTCGAGAGCGTGGCCGAAAGCGCCAAGCCAGGACACGGCGTCTACATGGTGCCGGCCTTCGTCGGCCTGGGTGCCCCTTATTGGGACGCCGAGGCGCGCGGTGCGCTGCTCGGCCTGACGCGCGACACCGGTCCGGCCGAGATCGCGGCCGCCACCCTCGACTCGGTCTGCTACCAGACCCGTGACCTGATCGAAGCGATGCGCGGCGACGGCGCGCAGATTGACGAGCTGCGCGTCGACGGCGGCATGGTGGTCAACGATCCGTTGATGCAGCGCCTGGCTGACACCGTTGGCGCTCCCGTCGAGCGCCCGCAGGTCATCGAAACCACGGCCCTGGGCGCCGCGTTCCTGGCCGGCCTGCAGGCAGGCCTGTGGCCCTCGCTCGAGGCCCTGTCCGCGACCTGGTCGCTCGACCGCGCCTTCGAGCCCGCCGAAGACACGCCTTCGCGCGACCGTCGCTACGCCGGCTGGCAGGCCGCCGTCAGGCGCGTGCGCAGTTCGTAGCGGACTTGCTGTTTGCTATTCCAATCACTGCTCGTGTCGTTTTCAGACCCTTGGCGAACGAGTCGGAAAGCTTGCTGCGCACCGGCGGCGCCACTAGGTTGCCGGCGCCATGCGGACCCGTTCCAATCCTGTCTATTGCGGTGTCGACACCACCGATCTCTCCCGTGCCACCAGGCTGATCCAGTCGATCGCCGGCGGGCCCAAGCCGGCTGTTGGCGGGATCAAGCTCGGTCTCGAGTTCTTCTTGGCCCATGGCGCACCCGGCGTGCGCTACGCCTTTCCGACGCCGGTGCGGGCGACCGGGGTGGGATTCTTCCTCGACCTCAAGCTGCACGACATTCCCAACACCGTCGCGGGCGGCATCCGCGCCGTCGTCGAGCTGGCGCCGACCTTCATCACGATCCATGCCAGCGGTGGACGGGAGATGTTGAAGGCCGCGGTCGACGAGGCGGCATCGCAGGCGGCCAAGCTCAACGTGGCGCGGCCGAAGCTGTTGGGCGTGACGGTGCTCACCTCGCTCGACCGCTCCGACCTCGAAGCGACTGGCATCAATGCCGACCCGTCGGACCAGGTGCTGCGGCTGGCGGCGCTGGCGCACGACAGCGGGCTCGACGGCGTAATCTGCTCGCCGCTCGAGATCGCCGCGCTGCGCAAGCAGTGCGGGCCCGATTTCGTGCTGATGGTGCCCGGCATCCGGCCGGTGGGCAGCGCGGCCGACGACCAGAAGCGTGCGATGACACCGCGCCAGGCGGTCGATCTCGGTGCCACCAATCTCGTCGTCGGCCGACCTATCTATACGGCAGCCGACCCGCGCGCGGCGGCCGAGGCCATCGCCCGCGAAGCCGGCGTCAACGATCTATGACCGTCGAAGCCAAGATCTGCGGCCTGTCGACGCCCGAAACGGTCGAAGCCGCCGTGCGCTTCGGTGCGCGCTTCGTCGGCTTCGTGACGTTCCCGAAGTCGCCGCGACATATCTCGACCGAGACGATGCGTGCGCTCGGCGCTCTCGTGCCGAAGGCGGTTACGCGGGTCGGCCTGTTCGTCGATCCCGACGATGCGCTGCTCGACGAGAAACTTGCCACCCGCGCGCTCGACATGCTGCAGCTCCACGGCCGCGAGACGCCCGAGCGGGTGGCGGCGATCCGGCAGCGCACCGGAAAGCCGGTCATGAAGGCGATCAAGGTCGGCGCCGCGAGCGACATCGAGCAAGGCATCGCTACCTATGCCGGCGTCGTCGATCGCCTGATGTTCGATACGGCCGAAGGCACCTTGCCGGGCGGCAACGCGACGGCGTTCGACTGGACCTTTCTGTCGGGGCGCACGGTGCCTGTCCCGTGGTGTCTGGCCGGTGGGCTCACGCCCGGCAATGTCGCCGAGGCCGTGCGCGTTACCGGCGCGTCCATCGTCGATGTTTCCTCTGGCGTCGAGGAGAGTCGCGGTGTGAAATCAGTCGCGTTGATCCGCGCCTTCCTCGACCGCGTAAAGGCGCTCTGAAAGGAAATTCATGAAGATCGAACAGCGGCTGCAGGAGCTCGGCATCGAGCTCTCCACGCCGACGTCCCCGGTGGCGAACTACGTCAACGCCGTGCGCACCGGAAACCTGCTCTATCTCGCCGGCAAGGGGCCGGGCCTGCCGGGCAAGAAGCTGCCGACCGGCAAGGTCGGGCGCGACCTTACCGTCGAGCAGGCCTATGTGCACGCGCGCGAGACGGGTCTCAGCCTGATCGCGGTGATGAAGGCCGAGCTCGGCGACCTCGATCGCGTGAAACGGATCGTCAAGGTGCTGGGCATGGTCAATGCGATTCCCGAATTCGGCAATCAGCCCGAAGTGATCAACGGCTGCTCCGATCTGTTCGTCGAGGTGTTCGGCGATCGCGGCCGGCACGCCCGCTCGGCGGTCGGCATGGGCTCGCTGCCGCGTGGCATCCCGGTCGAGATCGAGGTGATCGTCGAAATCGAGGCCGACGAGCCGCAGTCCGCCACCCCGTTGGCGAAGCCGAAAGCTGCTGCGAGAGCGTCTGCCGCGTCGAAGCCGAGCTCGCCCAAGCGCGCGTCGGTGCCGAAGCCCGCACCGAAGGTCGCTCCCAAGGCGGCGAAGAAGAAAGCCGCCAAAAAGAAGAAGAGCTAGTCGATGCCGAACACTCCCAATAGTTTCCGCACCGGCGCGGACGAGCGCGGACATTTCGGCATTTTCGGCGGACGCTACGTCGCCGAGACCCTGATGCCGCTGATCCTCGATCTGGAGAAGGCCTACAACGAGGCCAAGGTCGATCCGGAGTTTCAAGGCGAGCTCAAATCTCTGGCGACGCACTATGCCGGCCGGCCGAGCCCGCTCTATTATGCCAAACGGTTCACGACTCACCTCGGCGGCGCCAAGGTCTATTTGAAGCGCGAGGAGCTGAATCACACCGGCTCGCACAAGATCAACAACGTTTTGGGGCAGGTGCTGCTGGCCAAGCGCATGGGCAAGACTCGGGTGATCGCCGAGACCGGTGCCGGCCAGCACGGGGTGGCGACGGCGACCGCCTGCGCGCTGTTCGACATTCCGTGCGTGGTCTTCATGGGCGCGCTCGACGTCGACCGCCAGGCACCCAACGTGGCGCGCATGAACATGCTCGGCGCCGAAGTGCGGCCGGTGAGGGCGGGCGCGGCAACGCTCAAGGACGCGATGAACGAGGCGCTGCGCGACTGGGTCGCGACCTGCGAGACGACGTTCTACTGCATCGGCACGGTCGCGGGCCCGCATCCCTATCCGACGATGGTGCGCGACTTCCAGTGCGTGATCGGCGAGGAGACCCGCGAGCAGATGATGGAGGCCGAGGGCCGCCTGCCCGACACGCTGGTCGCCTGCATCGGCGGCGGTTCCAATGCGATGGGCCTGTTCCATCCCTTCCTCGACGATCCCGGCGTGCGCATCATCGGCGTCGAGGCGGCGGGCCATGGCATCGAGACTGGCCAGCATGCGGCATCGCTGACCGGCGGCCGCCCGGGCGTGCTGCACGGCAACCTCACCTACCTGCTGCAGGACAAGGAAGGCCAGATCACCGAGGCGCATTCGATCTCGGCCGGCCTCGACTATCCCGGCATCGGACCTGAGCACTCGTGGCTCAAGGAAAATGGCCGCGTCGAATATGTCTCGGCGACCGATGACGAGGCGGTCGAGGCGTTCCAGCTGCTGTGCAAGCTCGAAGGCATCATTCCCGCGCTCGAGTCGGCGCATGCCGTGGCGCATGTGATGAAGCTCGCGCCGACCCTGCCGAAGGACAATTTGCTGGTGATGAATCTCTCCGGTCGCGGCGACAAGGATGTTCCGCAGATCGCCGCACGCCTGGGCATGAAGGTATGAGCCGCATCGAGAGGCGTTTCGCCAAGCTCGCGGCGGACAAGCGCGCAGGTCTGGTGGCCTACATCAGTGCCGGAGATCCAGATGCTGCTCTTGGCTACCAGATCCTGAAGGGCCTGCCGGGCGTCGGTGCCGATCTGATCGAGCTCGGCATGCCGTTCACCGATCCGATGGCCGACGGCCCGTCGGTGCAGCTCGCGGGCCAGCGCGCGCTGAAGGCGGGTATCACGGTCGATGCCACCTTCGACATGGTCAAGCGCTTCCGCAAGGAGACCGGCGACGACGACACGCCGATCCTGCTGATGGGCTACTACAATCTCGTCTACCAGCGCGGGCCGGAGAAGTTCTGCAAGGAAGCCGCCGCTGCAGGGGTCGATGGCTTCATCCTCGTCGACCTGCCGCCGGAGGAAGTCGAGGCGCTGAAGCCCTATGCCGCTGCCGCTGGAATCGACACGGTGCTGCTGACAGCGCCGACGACCGACGACAAGCGGTTGCCCGCGGTCCTGAAGCACTCAGCGGGCTTCGTCTATTTCGTCTCCGTGCTCGGCATTACCGGCACCAAGGCAGCGACTGAAGATTCGGTGCGTATGCATGTCGAGCGCATCAAGCGTCACACCAGCCTGCCGGTGGGCGTTGGCTTCGGCATCAAGACACCGGAGCAGGCGGCCATCGTCGCGCGGCACGCTGATGCGGTGGTCGTCGGCTCGGCGATCGTCGACCGCGTCAAGGTCGCGCTCGATGACGAGGGCAGGCCCAAAGGCGACCTCGTGGCGGGCGTTCTGGCCTTCGTGAAGTCGCTCGCAGAGGGCGTACGGAACGTCCGAAAAGTGTAACGCAAACGTCTGTGATCAAACGGTAGATGAGCTTGGCGAGCCATTGTCTCGCCGGGTTCTCGCGCCCATATGCGCCCCGTCGTTCGGTGAAACAGGAGATGCGTAATGGACAGGTCCACAGAACAGTTGGACAGGCTTCACCGGATTTTCATCGACGCGCTGGACTTTCTCGATGCTCAAGGGCGTGAGCCGGATCGCTGGGAAGAGGAATGCCTCTCCTACGCGCTCGGTGCGATGGCGTGTGGACTCTACCCCGCGGCGGAAGTGGAGCTCGCGGCATTCGCGCGTCCTGTGGCGCAGCGCTCGCCGGAAGAACTCGTATTGCTCGAAGGCAAGCCGCGCCGCTTCACCAAGGCGATGCTGCGGCACGGACTCGTCTACGTCTTGAACCGCAACAATCAGGCGCCGATGCCCGCGTCGAGCCATCTCGCGGTAAGGAGTTTCCTCGGCGCGTCGCTCTGACGAGACGCTATGCGCGATCGTGGGCGAAGAACGCCTTGCTCGCGATCCGCCATTCGTCATTGCGCCTGAGCAGCAGGAAGAAATCCGTATAGCGCGTGCCGCGCCAATTCACCGCTTCGAGACGCGCCATCGCCGCGGTTCCCGAAATTTCGACTGCGGCGATGCGTGCTTCGAGGTCCGGTGCAGGACCGCCCTTGGCGATGAGGTCGCAGAACTCCTGCAGCGGCCAATCGACCGGGGCGCCGCCATAGCTGCCGCGCACCGTTGCCTCTGCAAGGAAGGCTTTGCGCATCAATTCGCAATCTCCGGTTCGTGCGGCCTCGACATACTTCCCGATGGCCTGTTCGATCTGCTCGTCCATGCGTCACTCCTGTTCAACAGGGAGACCCAATCGCACGACATGTTATGGCGAGTCCTTGCGGATTGAGCCAAGATCGCAAGTGATCTGGGCACACAATGCCAATCGGAGAACGAAAACTTGGCAACTCTGCTACTGGATACCTTCGACCGCAAGATCATCGCCGCCCTTCAGTCGGACGGCCGGCTCGCCAATGTCGATCTGGCGCAGAAGATTGGTTTATCTCCGTCGCCCTGTCTGCGCCGCGTGAAACGTTTGGAGCGCGAGGGCTACATTGCCTCCTATAGAGCCAGCCTCGACCGCGTGCGGATTGGTCTCGGCTTCACCGTCTTCGTCGGTGTTCGGATCGAGGGCCATGCAAACGACCGCGCTGGCAGCTTCGAGGATGCCGTGCTCGGCATGAGCGAGGTGATCGCCTGCCACATGGTTTCCGGCACCGTCGATTATCTGCTCGAGGTCGTCGTGCCCGACTTGGCGCACTACCAGGAATTCCTGATCGGCAAGCTGCTCGCTTTGTCGATGGTGCGCGAGGTCCAGAGCAGCATCGCGATCAACACCCTGAAGGCCGGCGCGCCGCTCCCACTCGACCATCTCCACGTCGCTCAGTCGTCGAACAGCAGGTCGGCGACGTAGGGATTGGTTTTGCGCTCCCAGCCGAAGGTCGAGGTCTGGCCATGACCCGGCACGAACTGGATATCGTCGCCGAGCGGCCACAGACCTGTGCGAATCGAGTTCACGAGCTGGTCGTGATTGCCGCGGGGAAGATCGCTGCGGCCGACCGAGCCTCGGAACAACACGTCGCCGACGAAGGCGATCCTGGATGGCCTGTGCACGAACACCACGTGCCCCGGCGTGTGACCGGGACAGTGCACGACGTCGAAGGTGAGATTTCCGAGGGACACCGTCTCGCCGTTCTCCAGCCAGCGGTCGGGCACGAACGGCTTGTAGGCGGGAAAATTGTACTTCGCGCCCGATGCCGGCAGCGCCTCGATCAGGAACAGGTCGTCGCGGTGCGGACCCTCGATCTTCACGCCATAGTGCTCGGCCATCGTTCCGGCGGCCGAGGCATGGTCGACATGCCCGTGAGTCAGAAGCACCTTGGTGATCTTGATACCCTGCTCGTCGATCGCCTGTTTCAGCATGTCGAAGTCGCCGCCCGGATCGACGGCGGTGCCTTCCATGGTCTCGTCGTCCCAGACGATCGAGCAGTTCTGCTGGAACGGCGTGACGGGTGCGATCATGACCTTGAGCATGGAGCCAAGGTAATGGCATGAATCGGATGGAATGAAACAGCGAATTTCGGTGCGCCTCCTCGCCCTCTTCGTGGCTCTCATGGCTGCGTCCACCGTACCGGCTGACGCGCAACTCGCGCCGGTTGCCTCGCCGTCGGGACCCGTGGTCGCCGGGCCCTATCTCGTTGTCGATGCCGCGACCGGCGAGGCGTTGCTGCAACGCGATCCCGGCGCCGCCTGGTATCCCGCCTCTCTCACCAAGCTGATGACGCTTTACCTCGTCTTCGAGGACCTGAAGGCGGGACGGCTCACCTCGGCCACGCCGGTTCCGTTCTCGCAGCATGCAGCAAGCATGCCGCCCTCCAAGCTTGGCATCGCGCCTGGAGGTTCGATCACGGTAGAGCAGGCCATTCAGTCTCTGGTCGCCCGATCGGCAAACGATGTGGCTGCGGCTGTCGCGGAGAAGCTGTCCGGTTCGGAAGCGGCTTTTGCCCAGCGGATGACCCAGACGGCCAAGCGGCTCGGCATGACGGCGACCGAGTTCCGCAACCCGCACGGCTGGCCGGATCCGGGCCAGGTCACGACCGCGCGTGATCTCGCCATCCTCACTCTCGCGCTGATGCGCGATGTCGGCGAGTATTACCCCTATTTCCAGACGCGCGAGTTCATGCTCGGCAAGCAGAGGATCGGCCCCGGCGTGAAGTTCGTCGAGCTGTACGCGCCCTACGCCGACGGGCTGAAGACCGGCTTCATCTGCTCCTCCGGCTTCAATATCGTCGGCAGCGCGGTGCGCGATGGCCGGCGGCTGATCGCTGTCGCCCTAGGGTTCCGTCGTGCCGACTTGCGCGACGAGTTTCTGGTGCGTCTGTTCGACCAGGCCTTCGCGCTGAAGACAGCCGGCAGCCGGCCAAAGATCTGGCAGGTGCCCAACGCTGCGGGGCATCCGACCACCGTGCTGAGCCAGGGGGAGTGCGGGCAGATCCGCTACGACATGCCGGGTGATGCAGCGTGGCTCGGCACTTACGGCGACTGGCGCACGGCGCGCAATGCCTACGATGCCGGCCAGGCCGCGCTCGGCGCGCTCGGTGCCCGGCTGGGCAAGGAATACATTCTGCCGGTCACGGTGAACAAGGCGACCCGGCAGGCCGCGATCATCGCCGACCTCGAGCCCGCTGCCGCCCAGACGCTCTGCGCTCAGTACAAGGCTAAGAAGCTGTTCTGCGAGATCAGGAAGCCGCAGGACTTCATGGCACCCTTCAGCGGCTTCTGGCGTTAAACAGGCCCGGTCCGGCGAGCTTGGCCCTCCATCCCTTTCGTGCGATACCGCGCCCATGAACTGGCTGACCAATTTCGTCCGTCCGAAGTTGCGCGCCCTTGTCACCCGCAAGGAAACGCCGGAGAACCTCTGGCTGAAATGCCCCAAATGCGAGCAGATGCTGTTCGTGCGCGACTGGGAGGCCAACCAGGAGGTCTGCAGCCATTGCGGCCACCACATGCGCATCCGGCCGCTGAAGCGACTGCCGTTTCTGTTCGATGACGGCAAATTCGAGCTTCATCCGCTGCCCAAGGTCACGCTCGACCCGCTGAAGTTCCGGGACACCGAGCGCTACGACGCGCGCCTGAAGAAGGCGCAGGCGAAGGCCGAAGGCGGCACGACCGATGCGCTGGTCGTGGCGAGCGGCTTGATGGGCAGTCGGACGACGATCGTGGCGGCGCTCGATTTCGGCTTCATGGGCGGCTCGATGGGCACGGCGGTCGGCGAAGGCCTGGTCATGGCGGCCGAGCTTGCCGTCGCCCGCAAGGCGCCGCTGATCGTCTTCTCCGCCTCGGGCGGCGCGCGCATGCAGGAGGGCATTCTCTCTTTGATGCAGCTGACGCGGACCACGATCGCGGTGCGCATGGTCAAGGAAGCGGGCCTGCCTTACATCGTGGTGCTGACCGATCCCACGACGGGCGGGGTGTCGGCCTCCTTCGCAATGCTGGGCGACATCCACGTCGCCGAGCCCGATGCCATCATCGGCTTTGCCGGACCGCGCGTGATCCAGGATACGATCCGTCAGGAGCTGCCAGCAGGATTCCAGCGCTCGGAATATCTGCTCGAGCACGGCATGGTCGATGCAGTCGTCGCCCGCAACAAGCTGCGCGAGACCCTGATCCGGATGGTGAGCCTGCTGATGGATCCACTGGTCGTCGACAATCGCAGCCTGGCTGTTGCCGGCCAATAGGATCCCGCCGGTGAATCTTGCGTCGCGACCTTCCCACCTCATGCTGAGGAGCGAGCGCAGCGAGCGTCTCGAAGCATGGGCAACGGGCGAGGTGCGCGTTTCCACCCTTCGAGACGCGGCCCTGCGGGCCACTCCTCAGGGTGAGGTATTCTCAGGCCCCCCGTGACCGAAGCGATTCTGCAGCGGCTGATGGCGCTTTATCCCCGCGCCATCGATCTGGGGCTGGAGCGGATCGAGCGGTTGCTGGCCGACATGGGCTCGCCCCACAAGAAGTTGCCGCCGGTCGTCCACATTGCGGGTACCAATGGCAAGGGCTCGCTGGTCGCCTACCTGCGCGCCATGTCGGAAGCCGCGGGCTATCGCGCGCATGTCTATACCTCGCCGCATCTGGTGCGCTTCAACGAACGCATTCGAGTCGCAGGACGACTGATTGACGACGACGAGCTCGCTGCCGTGCTGACCGAATGCGAGGAGGTCAATGCCGGCAAGCCGATCACCTTCTTCGAGATCACGACCGTGGCCGCGTTCGTCGCCTTTGCTCGCGTGCCGGCCGACATCGCCATACTTGAAGTCGGGATGGGCGGCCGGCGCGACACCACCAACGTGGTCGATCCCGCGCTCTGCGCGATCACGCCGATCGGCTATGACCACACCGGTTTCCTCGGTGACAGGCTCGACGGTATCGCGGCCGAGAAAGCCGGCATCCTGAAGCACGGTGCGCCCGCCGTGATTGGCCGCCAGCGCGAGGTAAGCGCCGAGGTCATCGCGGCCCGGGCTGCGCAGCTCGGCGTGCCGTTGTTCCGCATGGGGCGCGAATGGAAGATGGTGCCGACGGAGGCGGGTTTCCGTTACGAGAGCGACCTCGTCACGCTCGATCTGCCGGCTCCCGCACTCGTGGGCGCTCATCAGCTCGATAATGCCGCCACGGCAGTGGCGTGTGTCGAGCGGCTGCGGGCGGCGAGATTCGCGATCGACGACGAGGCGATTTGCAAGGGGCTCGGCTCGGTGGACTGGCCGGCCCGCCTGCAGAAGCTCACGCGCGGGCCTCTCGTCGAGGCGCTGCCGCCGGGCTGCGAACTCTGGCTGGACGGGGGCCACAACGAGGATTGCGGCGTTGCGCTCGCGCGTATGGCCAGCGATTGGGCGAAGGAGCCGGCGCCCCTGCCGCTCTATCTCGTGTTCGGCATGCTGACGACCAAGGACGCCTCGGGCTTCCTGCGGCCGCTCGCCCGTCATGCGCGGGCCGCCCGTGCGGTCCCCTTCCCGGAGGGCCACAGCGCCTATAGCCCCGGCGAGGCGTGCGCCAAGGCGGCCGAGGTCGGGCTCGACTGCGTGCCTGCAAACGACATCGGTGCGGCGCTGGAAGACCTGCTGGCCACCCAGCGCGCGCCGATGCGCATTCTGATCTGCGGGTCGCTCTACCTTGCGGGCGCCGTGTTGGCCCGCAACGGCTGACGTATCAGGCGACGTTGCTGTTGATCCAGCTCACCAGCTTCTGCTTCGGCTCGGCGCCGATCTTTGTCGCGGCGACCTGACCGTTCTTGAACAGCAGCAGCGTGGGGATCGAACGGACGCCGTAGCGCGTCGGCACCATCGGGTTCTCGTCGATGTTGACCTTCACCACCTTGAGCTTGCCGTCCATGTCCTTGGCGATGTCCTCGAGCGAGGGGCCGATCATGCGGCAGGGGCCGCACCACTCGGCCCAGAAATCGACCAGCACCGGCGTGTCGGACTTCAGGACTTCCTGCTCGAAGGAGGCGTCGGTCGCTTTGACGGTCATCGTGGGTCTCCAAAAAAACAGTTGAGCCGGTCGATGGACCGGCGCCGCCCTTGTGGCAAAAGCTAGGAACGGAGTGGGGCCAAGTCAAGGTCACCCTGTGTAAGGCATTGAACTGTCGAGCGTTTCTGCATCGACTTCCATCAACTTCGGCGTTGCCGTCCAAAGCAGAAAAGCTCGCACCGTGTGCGATGGATAGATTTCGGCGAGCAGCGCGCGGTAAAGCGCAAGCTGACGACGATAGGTGAGCGCCACGTCTTTCGCGTCAGCCGGCGGTGGACGATTGGTCTTGTAGTCGACGATCATCACGTCGCGGCTTGTGACGGCGAGCCGGTCGACCTGACCACTCACCGTGAAAACGCCCCCGGGCGTCCGGATCGAACCTATCAGCGGCACCTCGGCGCTCGAGCCTTCCGCGAACAAGGCCTGGTAAGCAGGCGCCTGGATGACGGCCAAAGCCTCGGCCGACCAGGACGCGATCTCCTGCTCGTCAAGACCATGGGCGGCTTGGCCAAGGTAGCGACGCGCGGCGGCAGCTCGATCCGCTGCCGGAAGCGTCGGAAGGTGGCGCAGCAGCTCATGCATAAGTCGGCCGCGCTGCCAGCGCTTGTGGTCGTCCGAGGCAAGCGGACTGAAGGCCCGGGGCTCGTGGACCGCTTCGTCAGGCAACGGTCGTGACGGTGCCAGCGGCGTGGGTGGATTTGGCTCGCCGGGTGCTGCGGCGCGCGCCCAGGACTCGAGCCGCGCCATTGGTTCCAGCGCCAGCTCCTGCTGCTCGGGCACGACGATGCGACCGGCATTGACCAGCTCATAGCCGTCGCCCGCCCAGCCGGCGGCGCCAAGCTGCGCGGTGAAGTCGAAGACCTTGGGAACCGCCCGCACCCGCGGCTCGAGACTGTCGCCTTCGATGCTGGCGGCGAGCCCGGCGGCGATGCGATCGTACCAGCAGCCGGCGTCCTGCTTCTTCGTGCCAATCCAGCCGCCGACATACAGGCGATCTTCGGCGCGCGTCATGGCGACATAAAGCAGGCGGTTCTGCTCCTGCAACGAACGGTCGCGCGCCTCGGCGCGCCAGGCACGGGCGGCTTCGTTCGCATCGTCGCTGCGCGGCAGCCATAGCCGCGTCTCGCCGTCTCGTGCGGCCAACAAGCGGTCGGTGTCGCGCGGCACCCGGGTGGTGTCCGGCAGGTAGACGATGGGTGCCTGCAGGCCTTTCGAGGCATGCACGGTCAGAATGCGGACTTCCTGCCGCCGGTTTGCGTCGAGGTCGCGCTTGATCTCGCCGCCTCCCGCTTCGAACCAGCGCAGGAAGCCCTGCAGCGAGCCCGCCTCGGCCCGCTGGTACTGCAGCGCGCGGGCCAGCAGCTCGTCGATCGGATCGGACGCCTCGCGGCCCAGCCGTTCGAGCAGCCGCCGCCGGCCGTGCTCGGGCCCCAGCGCTTCGGCGAAGAAGTCGAACGGCGTTGTGAAGTCCGCACGGGCGAGCCAGCGCGACAGCTGCGCGTTCGCCGCGGCGAAGTCCGGCTCGTGCGCACGGCGGCGTAGCGCACTCCAGAGATGGCCGGAGCGATTCCACGCCAGGGTAAAGAGCTTGTCCTCGTCGAGCCCGACCAGCGGCGACTTCAGGAGGCAGGCGAGGTTGAGATCGTCCTGCGGCAGCAGCGCGAAGCGTGCCATCGCCAGCAGGTCCTGGATGGCGAGCTCCTCGCCCAGATTCAGCCGGTCGACACCGGCCACCTGGAGTTGCTCGCGCTTGAGTTCGCGGACCAGCGCATTCACGAACGCGTTGCGCCGGCGCACCAGCACCATGAAGTGGCCTTCATGCAGCAGCTCGCCCTTGCGGGCGCGCCGTTCCTTGCCGATCAGGCCCTTGGCATGCACGGCAATCAGCCGGGCCAGCCGCTGGTGCGGCGGCGTCAGCACGCCGCCCGCCGGCTCGACGGCGGTCGTGTCGGTCTCGACCTTCTCGGCGGCGACCAGCGGCCAGAGCTCGACCCGACCGGGATCCTGCTTGCGGCTGTGCTGGTGGCTCACGTCGCCGGGGGGCGCGAGGCCGCTCGCGGCCGCTTCCTCGCCGAACACCCAATCGACCGCGTCGAGTACGGCGGGCGTCGAGCGGAAGGAGACAGTAAGGTTGACCGGCTCGAAGCCCTTGCGTGCGACCCTGATCCTGTCCCCGAACAGATCGCGCATCTCGGCGAGCTTCGCCGGATCGGCACGCTGGAAGCCGAAGATCGATTGCTTGGTGTCGCCGACCACGAAGATCGTGCGATCTCGATCGACCGAGCCTTCGCCGGCGAAGAACTCCTCCGTCAAACGGCGGATCACCTCCCACTGGTCCGGGTTGGTGTCTTGCGCCTCGTCGACCAGCACATGGTCGATGCCGCCATCGAGCTTGTAGAGCACCCAAGAGGCGCTCTCGGCGCTTTCCAGCAAGCGGCGCGTGGCGACGATCAGGTCATCGTAGTCGAGCCGGCCGCGGCGCCGCTTGGCCGCGGCATAGCGCTGGGTGATGTCGAGGCCGAGCCGCAGCAGCGCCACCGTGAGCTCGACCAGCGCCACACCGCGTGCGCATTCCAGCCGCTGGGCCTCGGCTGTCAGGATCGCCTCGATTCCGGGCAGGCGCTTGATTGCGGGCTTGGTGGCCAGAGTCTTGCGAACCTGGCCTTGGGTCGTGAAAAACACGGCACGATAGGCCGGCAGCAATGCGTCGCGATCGCTGTCAGCCGCCAGCCACGCGGCCATTGCCTCGCCGCGCGCGCCGTCGCTCTTGCCGCCCGCCTCGATCAGCGCACGCGCCGCGGCACGCAGGCTCGGCTCGTCAATGGCGGGTTCGAGCTCACACTGCAGCCGCCGACGCAGCCGGCGCGCGAGGCGCTTGAGGCCGGCCTCGTTGCCCAAGCGGGCGAGCAGCCAGGCCCGTTCGCCCAGCAGGCGCTTCATCAGCTCGGCATACTCGGAGATCGAGATCCGGCGGGCGACGGTGTCCAGCGCCGTTCGCAATTCTTGCGGGGCGTCGGTCCGCGCCAGCGCCTCGATCTGCTCGTCCTGTGCCGCCCGCAGCAGCGTCGTCGCTTCGGCCTCGTCCAGCACCTCGAAGCCCGGCGTGACACCTCCCTCCAGTGGGAAGCGCTTCAGCAGCGCTTGGCAGAAGGCATGGATGGTGAGGATGTTGATGCCGCCGGGCGCGTCGAGCACGCGCGCGAACAGCCGACGCGCCAAGCTGCGCTCCTCGGCTTGCGGGACCTCGTCGATCAGCGCGGTGATCTCCTTGCCAAGCGTCGCATCGTCGGCCATCGCCCAGCGGCCGAGCTGGCCGGCCAGCCGGTTGCGCATTTCCGCTGCCGCGGCCTTGGTGAAAGTGAGGCAGAGGATGCGCTCGGGCCGCACACCGTTGAGCAGCAGGCGCGTCACCCGGTCGGTCAGCACCTTGGTCTTGCCGGTGCCGGCATTGGCCTCCACCCAGGCGGAATGGCCGGGTGTGGTGGCCAGGCGTTGTGCCTCACCAGCCATGCGGAGTGCGTCGAGCACGTCGCTCATTCCTCGCCCCCCGTTGTCGACCATTCGGCGACGCGCTCGAGATGCGCGTAGTCGTTGAAGTGGGGGATGAACTCGGGCCAGGGGAGGGCGGTGTAGGGCGTCGCTGGGTTGCCGAAATGCTCGATCATCTTGTGCAGCAGCGCGATCATCGCCGGCACCAACGCCTCGCCATCCTCGATTTCCTTGACCGTGCCGCCGTCGCCCAGCCCGTTTGCCTGCCAATAGGAGAGATGCACGGCGCGCGCCGGCCCATCGATGTTCTCGAAGCGACCGTGCAGGGCGATCGCCGCTTCCAGCAGGAGCTGTGGCGCAAACAGGCCTTCGAGCTCCTTGGGCGACGGCACGCGGCCGGTCTTGTAGTCGATGATCTCCCAGCCGCCCGGCTCGATCTCGTCGATACGGTCGGCGCGCGCCTCGACCGTCAGTTGGCCGAGCGTGACTGCACCTGTGGTCTCGCTCGCGAGCAGCTTGGTGCCCGCGCTGCGGCGCGCCGTCTCGGTGGCGATGAACCAGCGCGCCAGCCGCTGGAAGCGCGGCCACCAGAAGGCGCGCTCGGCGGGGGCCGCCAGCACCGATGCGAGATGCCTCTCAGCCATGCGTTCAAACTGCGACAAGGCGTCGGATGGCAGGGCGCCGCTGGGGTAGGCCTTCAGGAACTCATCGAGCGCATCATGCAGGTGAGAGCCGCGTTCGGCCGCGCCTAGCTCCTGCTCAAGAGGATCGAGGACCTTGAGCTCGAGTATCTTGCGCGCATAAAGGCCGTAGGGATCACGCCGCCACTGCTCGATGTTCGACAACGACAGCTTCTTCGGCCGTGCCGCGAGCGGCGGTCGCGGCTCGGGCCGCGGCCACGGCCGGTAGTCCGCATCGTCGAACGTCTCCGCCCAGGCAACATAGGTGCGTCGGCCGCGCTGGATGTATTCGGGCGGGGCAGCGGGGCTTTCCGGATCGTATCCGAACAAGGCATCCAGCCGCGCCAGCCAGCGAGACGGCACGGTCGGCGCGCCGCCTTCGCGTTCGGCGCGGGTCAGCAGCACGCGTTCCGCAGCCAGTGCCGCCGCGAAGTCGTGCGCCGACAGGCCGATGCGCCGCTCGGGTTGAGGCAGGCCGAGCGCGGCGCGCATCGGCCGGTTGATCCAAGGGCCGGTCTCCACCGCAGGCGGCCAGCTGCCTTCATTGAGCCCTCCGAGCACCAGGAGGTCGGCGCGCTGCAACCGCGCCTCCAGCGGTCCCCAGATCGCGAGCCGAGGATGGCGGCCGAAACGCGGCCGGATGGTTTCGGTCGCCAGCATCGTCGCGAGCAGCGCCGGCCATTCGCCGCCTTCGATCGGCGTGCGGCCCGTCCATGCCGCTCGCAGTCGTGCCAAAGCGTCGGCAAGTGCCTCGCCGGCCTCACCAGTCCAGAGCGCATCGCCGGAGGCGCAGGCTTGCGCCGACGCGATGCTCTCCCCCAGCAGCGCGTGCGGCGATGCGCCCTTGGACATGGCAATCACGAGCTGAGCGGTCGCTGCGTGAATCCGCTCGACCAGATCGATGACCCTGCGCCGATCGTCTTCGTTGCCGAACTTGCAGTCCGCCACACGGAGCCGCAGCGCCTCCGCTCCGGTTTCGGGCTTGAGGCCGCGCAGGCACTTGCGGTCGAGGCGGCGGGCCGCGTCGAGCAACTCGGCGCGCGGCAAGCCCAGCGTGCACAGCGGATGCTTGAGCAGCGCCAGCAGGTCGATCGGCGCGAAGCCCGAGTCGACGGCGGCGACCACCGCGCGAAGCAACGTCGCCGGCGCCGTGTCGGCGAGGCTCTGGCCGGCGGAGTCGTCGATATCGACGTTCCAGCGCCGCAGCTCGGCGGCGACGCGGCGGGCGAGGTCGCGGTCGGGCGTCACCAGCGCGGCCGTGCGCCCGGGGGTCTCCAGCGCCTCGCGCAGCGCGAGCGCGATCACCAGCGCCTCCTGGTGCGGCGTTGCGCAGTCGGCGCGAGTCACGTGATCGAGCGCGGCGGGTTCGGGGCGCTGCCAGGCGTCGGTCGTCTCGGCAGGTCGCATCAGCTCGGCGATCAGCTGGCGGCGGGCGAGATCGCCCGATCCCCCCGGCCAGTCGCCAACGTCCTCGCGGGCGCAGTCCAGCGCGAGCAGCAGGTCGCGCAGGCCGAACTGAGGATGAGTGGGATCGAGCTTCGTCCAGCTCTCCTCGTCGATCTCGCGATCGAGGCCGGGCAGGATGACGACGCCCTGCGGCAAGCCGGCGACGGCGGCCAGCAGATCGCGCGTCGCAGGCTGGGAGCCGGTCGAGCCGGCCGCGATCACCGGCGTAGCGGGCGGCCGCTCGCGCCAGCGCGCGGCCTGCGCGCGGATCGAGCGGGTGCGCCGATCGAGGGCGTCGATCTGACCGCGCGAGTTCAGGATGTTCGGCCAATGCTCGCCGACGATGGCGAGGAATTCGAGAGTGCGGCGCCAGTGGCTGGCGAAATTGCCTTCCACCAGCGCCTCGAGGCGGTCGAACGGCACACCATCGATCGCCAGCTCGTCGAGCAGGCTCGCCAGCTCGCGCGCCAGCTTCAACGCCTGAGCGGGCGACTGCGCGATCGGCTGGCCATCGTCGCCCTTGAAGGCGGCGACCAGCTCGGTGAGCAGCGCCTCGCGCTCGGAGCCGTCGATGGCGGGCGGCAGGGAGAGTGCGTCATTGCCCGACAGCCCCTCCCAGTCGCTCTCGTCCAGATCCCCGAGGGGCGCCATGCGGGGCAGCAGGGTGGGCTTCCCGCCGGTGGCGCGCAGGAAGGCCTCGCGCAAGGCACGCACAGACCGGCGCGTCGGCACCAGGATCAGCGTGTCCGACAGCGTGAGCGGATCGCGGCCGAATTCAGCCAGCACGCCGGCTGCCAGTTCGTCGGCGAAGCGGCGATCGATGCCGATTGAAAAAACGCCCTTCACCGCAGCGCCCGCTCGGCTTCGGCGAGCGCCTGCGGCGTGCCGACATGAAACCATTGTCCGTCATGGACGAGGCCGAAAAGACGGCCTGCGGCTTCGGCACGGCTCCAGAGCTTCAGCAGCGAAAACGGGCCGTCAGGCGAGTCGTGCAACAGGCGGGCGTCGCATACCGAGACGCTGGCGAAGAGAAACGGCGCGCGGTCTGCTGTAGCGCGATGGCGTGCACGGTTGTCGGCGTCGAGGAAATAGTCGCCGCGATCCTTGGCTTCCCGGCCGATCGCCGCGTCAAGCGGATGGAGCAGCAGCAACGCGTCCATGCGGGCAGGATCCCAGAGCGCTTCCATACGCGACAACATCGGCGTCGGACCGTCCCGCCACAAGCCGTCGCCGTTCAGGATGAAATACGGACCCTTTCCCAGCAGCGGCAGGGCATTCTTCACGCTGCCACCCGTCTCGAGCAGCCTGTCCTCGCGCACGATCCGGGCCCGGCCATCGAGGTGCGCCGCGATCTGCTCGCCGAGGTGATGGACGTTCACCACGACGTTGTCGACACCATGCGCCCGGAGGCGTTCCATCGCGCGGTCGAGCATCGATGTACCGGCCACGGGGATCAGCGGCTTGGGTACCGAATCGGTCAGCGGCCGCATGCGCTCGCCACGGCCCGCGGCCAAGATCATGGCGGTGCGGATCACGGCGCCCCGATGCGCCGCAGCGGCGGCGGCAGATGCCGGTCGACCCAAAGACGCAGAGGCTCGAGCGCCGGATGCTCGAGCGACCGCTCGAACAGCCTCCAGACCCGCGGCAGGTGTTGCAGGTATTCGGGCTTGCCGTCGCGCCTGAGCAGGCGGACGAACAGGCCGATGATGCGGGCGTGGCGCTGCGCGGCCATCAGTGCGAAGCCGGTGCGGAAATCCTTGGCGTCGAGGCCGGTGGTGGCGAGATAACGTTGGGTGCAGGCCGCCTGGACAGCCGGCGCCACGTCGCGCCGCGCATCCTCGATCAGCGAGACCAGGTCGTACGCCGGATGGCCGCGCTGTGCGTCCTGGAAATCGAGCAGGCCGCAGGCGCGCACCCCCGGCCGCTTCGGCAGCCACATCAGATTGTCCTTGTGGTAGTCGCGCAGCATCAAGGTGCTGGCGCTGGGCGGCAGAGCGGCCAGGGCCGAGCGCCAGGCGGCGCGATACTCCTCGATCTCTTCCATCGTCGCTGCGCGGCCGGTCGCCTCGGGCAGGTACCATTCGGCGAGCAGCATCGCCGCGTCGATCAGCGCTTCCCCCTCGTATCTACTAAGCTCCGGGAGGAGCCCGTGATCGGGCGCGGCATGGGCGGCGACCAGCACGTCGGTGGCACGCCCATAAAGCTCGGCTTCGTCGCCTCCCGCCGCAAGAACCCGGGCGAAGGTGTCGTCGCCGAGGTCCTCCAGCAGCAGGAAGCCGTTGGCTGGGTCCTCGGCAAAGATTTCCGGCGCACTGAGTTTCATCGCCAAGAGATGCCGGCCGATGCGTACGAAAGGCCGGATATCCTCCTGCGGAGGTGGCGCATCCATAACGACGGCAGTTCCACCTGAACGCGTCAGCCTGAAATACTTCCGGAACGACGCATCGACCGCCAGCGGCCGCTCGTCGGCATCGCTCCAGCCGGCGCGGTCGATGAAGGCGGCGCGCAGGGCGCTGCGATCAGACGTCGAGGAGCGCGCGCCGTCCATCACCATCCACTTCCAACGTGACGCTGAGATGCCTGGGTAGGAGCGGACCCAGTCGCTCCGGCCATTCGATGAGCGAGATGCCCTCGGCCAGAGCCTCTTCCCAGCCGAGTTCGAAGACCTGCTCGGGCGTCTCGAGACGATAGAGATCGAAATGCCAGAAGCTGCCGCGCGGCGTCTCGTAGACCTCGACCAGGGTGAAGGTTGGACTGGGCACGATCAGCTGCGCGTCCTCCGCCGCCGCACGCAGGATCGCCCGGGCCAGCGTCGTCTTGCCCGCGCCGAGCTCGCCCTTCAGCCCGACGACGTCGCCGATCCGCAGGCGCGCGGCGAGCGTGGCGCCGAGCTGGTCGGTCGCGCGTTCGTCGGGCAGGGAGATGGAAAAAGCCGACATCTTTCGATGCCGGCTTTCTAGCACGCGGGTGCCTGTGGGCAGTTACGTGCCCTGTGGGTCATTAGTAGCGGTAGAGGTCGCCCTTGAATGGGCCCGCCTCGGGCACGCCGATATACTTTGCCTGGTCGGGGCGCAGCTTGGTCAGCTTGGCGCCGACCTTCTCGAGGTGGAACGCGGCGACCTTCTCGTCGAGGAACTTCGGCAGCGTGTAGACCTTCTTCTCGTACTTGCCCGGGTTGGTCCAGATCTCGATCTGGGCGAGCGTCTGGTTCGAGAACGAGGCCGACATTACGAAGCTCGGATGGCCCGTGGCGTTGCCGAGGTTCACGAGACGGCCTTCCGACAGGACGATGATCCGCTTGCCGTCCGGGAACTCGACCTCGTCGACCTGCGGCTTCACGTTGTGCCACCTGAAGTTACGCAGGTTGGCGATCTGGATCTCGGAATCGAAGTGGCCGATGTTGCAGACGATCGCGCGATGCTTCATCGCCTTCATGTGGTCGAGCGTCAGCACGTCGACGTTGCCGGTTGCCGTGACGAAGATGTCGGCCTTGGGTGCGGCCTCTTCCATCGTAACGACCTCGTAGCCTTCCATCGCCGCCTGCAGGGCGCAGATCGGATCGATCTCGGAGACCATCACGCGGCAGCCGGCCTGGCGCAGCGAGGCGGCCGAGCCCTTGCCGACGTCGCCGAAGCCCGCGACCATCGCGACCTTGCCCGACATCATGACGTCGGTGCCGCGGCGGATGCCGTCGACCAGCGATTCACGGCAACCGTAGAGATTGTCGAACTTCGACTTGGTGACCGAATCGTTGACGTTGATGGCGGGCCACAGCAGCTTGCCCTCCTTCTCCATCTGGTAGAGGCGATGTACGCCCGTAGTCGTCTCCTCGGTGACGCCGCGGATGGAGGCGCCGAGCTTGGCGTACCAGCCGGGCTTCTCCCTGTTGGTCTTGAGGATCGCCTTGTAGAGGACTTCCTCCTCCTCGTTGGTCGGCTTGGATACCAAGGATGGATCCTTTTCCGCGCGAATGCCGAGATGGACCAGCAGCGTTGCGTCGCCGCCGTCGTCGAGGATCATATTGGGCGCGCCGCCGTCGCCCCATTCGAAGATCTTGTGAGTGTAGTCCCAGTATTCCTCGAGACTCTCCCCCTTGATCGCGAACACCGGCGTGCCGCCCTTGGCGATTGCCGCGGCGGCATGATCCTGCGTCGAGTAGATGTTGCACGAGGCCCAGCGCACGTCCGCGCCCAGCGCCTTCAGCGTCTCGATCAGCACACCGGTCTGGATCGTCATGTGCAGCGAACCCGCGATGCGGGCACCCTTGAGCGGCTTGCTGGGGCCGTATTCCTTGCGAATCGCCATCAGGCCCGGCATCTCGGTCTCGGCCATATCGAGTTCCTTGCGGCCCCAATCGGCGAGCCCGATATCCTTGACGATGTAGTCGGCCATGCGTCGCTCCCGGCAAATCTGGTGGGATAGAATGCGCGCCGTGTTTAACAGCGGCCCTGACCCGCCTCAACTTGCGGGATCAACATATAAGCAAGATTTTATCGCGATATGCAGGAGGCTTTATGCGTGCGGGCCGGTCAGTCCTCGCCGAACTTGCCTTCGACGAGGGTCGATAACGCCGTCATGGCTTCCACGGCTTGCCGGCCGGAGCAGGAGAGCTCGATCGAGCTGCCGATACCGGCGGCCAGCATCATCAGGCCCATGATCGACAGGCCCGAAACGTCCTGGCCCTTGAAGCTGACCCGGATGATGGCGTCGAACTGGCCGGCGGTGCGAACGAACTTGGCCGCGGCCCGGGCGTGCAGACCGCGTTTGTTGCCGATCCGCAGCGTCCGTTTAAGTGTGCTGGCCGTATCGCCTGCGGCGCCGGTCACGAGGCTTCCTTGGCCAGGATGCGCGAGGCGACGGTAATGTACTTGCGGCCGGCCTCCTGGGCCATGCGCACGGCCTCAGCGATCGGCCGGTTGCGCACTGACGCGAGCTTCACCAGCATCGGCAGGTTGACGCCCGCCAGCACCTCGATGCGGGCATGCTCCATGATCGAGATCGCAAGATTGGACGGCGTTCCGCCGAACATGTCCGTCAGCACGATCACGCCATCTCCCGTGTCGCAGGCGCGCGCCCGTTCGAGAATTTCGTTGCGGCGCTTTTCCATGTCGTCTTCCGCGCCGATGCACACCGGCGAGATGCATTCTTGCGGACCGACGACATGCTCCAGCGCGGCCAGAAATTCACGTGCCAGATTGCCGTGAGTAACCAGTACGATTCCGATCATGCACCCCTGCCTGAATCGTTGTTCGCCACCAAATTCCCCCTGACATTGGTGTCGCGGTGCATCACAGTGACCGAGCGGCCCGCGGTTCGCAACCAGTCTGCAAGACGTTCGGCGACCGCGATGGAGCGATGCCGGCCGCCGGTGCAGCCCACCGCGACGGTCAGATAGCTCTTCCCCTCCGCGTCGAATCGCGGCAGCAGCGGACCAATCAACCCCTCCAGCCGGGAGATGAACGGCTCGTACTCGGGATCCGTGGCGATGTACGCCGCGACAGCAGCGTCGGCCCCGGTAAGCACCTTCAATTCAGAGACGTAGTGGGGGTTCTTGAGGAACCTGACGTCGAACACGATGTCCGCCTCGCGCGGCACTCCGCGGCGGTAGGAGAACGACATGACGGAAATCCGCATACCCGCGCGGTCGCCGAGCGAGAAGTGACCAGCCAGGATCTGCTTGAACTGATGCGGCGAAAGAGCCGACGTGTCGATCACCACGTCCGCAGAGTCCCGCATCCCGCTGATCTGGCGCCGTTCATCGACGATGCCGTCGACGACTGGCCGGTCGGGTGCCATCGGATGCGGCCGCCGCGACTCGGTATAGCGGCGCTGCAGGGTCTCGGTGTCGCAATCGAGATAGAGCAGACGCGCCATCAGATCCGACCGCTGACGAAGCTGCTGGAGCCGGCGCACCAGGTCTTGCGCATCGAAACCGTAGGTCCTCGTGTCGACCCCGAATGCGAGCGGCACGGCCGTTTCGGGAATACTGCCTGCCGTAGAGCGCACCAGTTCGCCGAGCAGCGGCAGCGGCAGGTTGTCGACGGCAACATATCCCAGATCTTCGAGCGCATGCAGGGCTGTCCCGCGGCCTGCCCCGGACAAGCCTGTGACCACCACGAACGGTCGACGCGTACGCTCGGGAGGGGCAGGAGCCGCGGACGGACTCGGGCAATCTGGCATGGCCACAACGGCCCGATCATGCGATCCCGATTCGGGCCAAGGCAAGACGCAACTTCGCTACAGACGAGGCTTCGAACGGAGCGAGGTCGAGGCGCGGCAGCTCGACGTCATGCAGCGTCTCCTGTGCCGGGTCCGGAAGTCGCTCGATCTGGTCGGCGGTGACGAGATCGACCAGCAGGACGACGGGCGCGCGCACCAGCAGCTGGCCGCGGTGGAGCTTGACGATTCCGATTCCCCGCACCTCGATCATGCCGGCCAGGGTTGGCGGCGATGTGGCGACGAGGGTGCGGCCGATCCTGGCAACCTCGGTTTGATCGTCCGCCACGAGCCGGCCGCCGGTGTCGATCAGGCGTAGCGCGAGGTCGGACTTGCCGGCACCCGATGGGCCGCGCAGCAGCGCGGCGCGCCAGCGCTTGCCGGAAGACCAAGCGACGCAGGTGGCGTGAACCAACATCAGAGCAGAGCGCGCGCGGATTTGCTGGCGCTCATCGCGTGATCTTGTGTCCCATGCGAGAGGCGTGCTCCCGATGCGTTCATGACGCCGCGGGCACGCGCACGGTGAACCGGGCGCCCACGATCTTGCCGTCGGCTGCCTTGCGGTTGGTGGCGGTGATCGAGCCGCCGTAAGTTTCCATGATCTGGCGGCAGATCGACAGGCCCAGACCCGAATGCTGACCGAAATTCTCGGTTGGGCGCTCGGAATAGAAGCGCTGGAAAATCGATTCGAGATTGTCCTCGGGAATGCCTGGCCCCTCGTCGTCGACGGTGACCACGAATGGTCCCTTGCGCGGCTCCCGGGTCAGCTCGATGGTGATGCGCGAACCGGGGGGACTAAACGACAGGGCGTTGTCGATGACGTTCCGGAACACTTGGCCGTAGCGGCCGTCATGACCGTGCGCGTCGTATGGCGGGTTGGCCGACAGCCGCAGTTCGACCGCGACGCCGGCGCTCTGCGCGGAGATGGCGGCGTAGTGCTGCACCATATCGCTCAGCAGCACCTTGAGGTCGACCGTCTTGATCTCGCCGCGCATCAATTCGGCATCGAGCCGCGAGGCGTCGGAGATGTCGGAGATCAGCCGGTTCAGCCTCTCGATGTCCTCGACCACGATGGCCATGAGCTTGGCGCGACGCTCCGGCGCGAGGTCGGGACGCGCCGCGACCTCGATCGCCGACCGCAGCGAAGTCAGCGGGTTCTTGAGCTCGTGGGCCACATCGGCGGCAAAGCTCTCGATCGTGTTGATGCGCTGCCACAGGGCCTCGGTCATCGATCGTAACGCGTCGTTCAGGTCGCCAATCTCGTCGCCGCGTTTTCCGAGATCTGGAATCTCCGGCCGGCTCTCTCGCGCTAGACGAATTTCGTCGGCGGCACGGGCGAGTCGCACGATGGGCTGGGTGATGGTGCCGGCGAGGTAGAGCGACAGCAGCACGGTGATGCCGAGCGCTGCCACCGCGATGGTCAGCATGTCGTAGCGCACCTCGCGCAGCGAAGCGGCGATCGCGCGATTGTCGCGCGTCAGCACAAGCGCGCCGATCACCTGCTTGTAGCGCTGCACCGGCACCGCGGCGCTGAGCAACAGCCGTCCTTCGCCCGCAATCCGCACCGCCGAGGCGTTGAAGCCTCGTAGCGCGCTGGCCGCCTCGGGGAAGTCACGCAGGGTCGGGGTTGGCCGCTCGACGTATTCGGGGAAACGGTCGGAGCGCGAGAGCTGGTGCGCGATCCAGTCACCGATCCGGTCGGCCCAGCGCGGCGGAAGGGGCAGCGCCGCTTCCTCGGGCGGCGGCAGAGGCGAGACATGGATGCGGCCGGTGTCGCCAAGCACCGCGGAGTCTCCCAATACCTCGCCGGTCTCACTGAACAGTCGAGCGCGTACACCCGTCGGTCGGACGAGTCGTGTCAGAAGCTGGCGCGCCGCTTCCGCATCGAGCCGATTGACCGTTGTTTCGCCACCGACGACCGCGACCTCCGCGATACCGGCCGAAACCATCTCGCCCTGGACCAGCAGCGACGCGAGCTCGGCGTCGATCAGCTCATCCTCGTAGTCGCCGAGATATACCGCGCCCAGCGCGAGCAGCGCCACCGGCACGATGTTCAGCAGCAGGATACGCCGGGTGAGCGGCGAGTGCCGCCGGCCGTGGCTCCGTCGTCGACGGAGCATCGATGGCGTCTCGCGGCGCGTGATGGTCCTCACGCGCCGACGGAACGTCGGCAACAGGCGTCGCAGCAGGGAAGCGAGCGACCGGCGGGGCGGCCGGTCAGGCGGCGTCGCGGTATCGATATCCGATGCCATACAGGGTTTCGATCTGCTCGAATTCGCCGTCTACCTCGCGGAACTTGCGGCGCACGCGCTTGATATGACTATCGATCGTGCGGTCGTCGACGTAGATCGTCTCGCCGTAGGCGGCATCCATCAGCTGGTCGCGGTTCTTGACGTGGCCGGGCCGCTCGGCGAGCGACTTCAGCAGCAGGAACTCGGTGACCGTGAGATGCACCTCCTTGCCCTTCCAGGTGCATTGGTGGCGGCTCGGATCGAGGACCAGCTCGCCGCGCACGATGCGTTCGGCCTGGCCCTCTCCCTTCGGGCCCGCACCGTCGGCCCGGCGCAGCACGGCACGGATACGCTCGAGCAGCAATCGCTGGGAGAACGGTTTGCGGATAAAGTCGTCGGCGCCCATCCGTAGACCGAGGACCTCGTCGATCTCCTCGTCCTTGGAGGTCAGAAATATCACCGGAAACTGCTGCGTCTTGCGGATACGGTTCAGCAGCTCCATGCCGTCCATGCGCGGCATCTTGATGTCGAATATGGCCATGTCGGGCGGGGACTGGTTGAGGCCTTCGAGGGCCGCGGCGCCGTCGGAGTAAGTCTTGACCTGGAAGCCCTCCGCTTCGAGGAGCATCGAGACGGAGGTCAGGATATTGCGGTCGTCGTCGACCAAGGCGATGTTCTTGCGCACGATGGAGTATCTCCTGACAGTCTCAAAGTCGGTCTGCAACGTTACCACAGTCTTGCGGTTGCTTGTTCAGGGCGGTTTTGCCATGGCTCCGCCCAAGTTTGGGCGCTTTCACTTCCCGAGCGGGATAGACAATGACGGATGAATTCGCCCAAGTAGCACGCGGTCTTATCCGGAGCTGCGATCGCGCGTCGCTCGCCACGCTGCTGCCCACGGCAGGAAACCCTGCGTGGCCGTACGTTTCACTCGTGCTCGTGGCTGTAGACCACGATTTGTCGCCGATCCTGCTGCTGAGCGACCTCGCCGAGCACAGCAAGGGGATCGCCGCCGACGGCAGAGTTTCATTGCTGTTCGACGGTACCGTGGGGCTGACCCAGCCGCTCACGGGGGCTCGGCTGTCCCTGCTGGGGACGATAGCGGAAACCCATGACCGACGCCTGAAGCAGCGCTTCCTCGCGCGGCATCCCGACGCGGCGCTTTATGCCGGCTTCAAGGACTTCCGCTTTTACAAGGTGACGCCGGAGCGGGCTCACCTGGTGGCCGGTTTCGGCAAGATACATTGGATCGGAGCGTCGGAGATGCTGAACATGGCGCCGTTGCCTGAATTGGCGGAAGGCGAGGAGAGCATCGTGCGCCATATGAACGAGGACCACTCGGACGCGATCCAGCTTTATGCCACAAAGCTCCTGGGCTTGCCCGGCACGGGCTGGACCATGACCGGAATCGACGCTGAAGGCATCGACCTCAGGCAGGGAGGCCAAGTCGCTCGATTGGCTTTTCAAACACCGTTGGCATCTGCAGTCGAGGCGCGCACTGCCCTGATTTCCTTGCTAAAGACGGCCCGCGGCATCTGAGTGTGCGACGCAACATTCTTTCGCATGTGCGAAAGCCCATTCGTACTGCGGTGGTTGGACGCGAACTGTCGCAGCCGCACTGGATTTTATGCCTGCCGACGGTGATACAGATAGGGTAAATGGCCGTTCAATCGGTAAAGCAGGAGAGAGTACTGTGACACAGGCGGGTTTCGTCGTTCCCAAACTTGGCCTTGGCGCGCTTGGGCTCAGGAACCCCGGCAGGGTGCATTGGAATCTCAATGTACCGACCTTGTATGAAGAGGCGATCCGGCGCGGCGAGGGACAGCTCGGCGAGGGCGGAGCGTTGGTGGTGCGCACCGGCGTCCATACGGGCCGTTCGCCGAACGACAAGTTTTTTGTCGAGGACTCGGTAACCCGCGGCACCGTCGATTGGGGCAAGACCAACAAGCCGATCTCTCCGGAGCGCTATCGTGCCCTCTACAATCGGTTGATCGGCTACGCCCAACGCCGCGATCTCTTCGCGCGCGATTGCTGGGCTGGCGCCGATCCCGCGCATCGTATCGGCGTCCGCGTGGTCACCGAGACGGCGTGGCACAACATGTTCGCCCGCAACATGTTCCTGCGCCCGAAACCCGAGGAGCTGGAAGGCTTCAAACCCGACTTCACCATCCTGAACCTGCCGGGCTTCCAGGCCGATCCGGCGGTCGACGGCACGGCGTCGGACTGCGCCATCCTCGTGAACTTCACCGATCGCGTCGTGGCGATCTGCGGCACCTGGTATGCCGGCGAGATCAAGAAGTCGGTGTTCACGATCCTGAACTACCTCCTGCCGGAGAAGAACGTCCTGCCGATGCATGCGTCGGCGAACATGGGACCGAAAGGCGACGTCGCGATCTTCTTTGGCCTCTCCGGCACCGGGAAGACCACACTGTCGGCCGATCCGGCGCGCACGCTGATCGGCGACGACGAGCACGGCTGGGCCGAGGATTCTCTCTTCAACTTCGAGGGCGGTTGCTACGCCAAGGTGATCAAGCTGTCGCGCGAAGCGGAACCCGAGATCTATGCCACGACCGAACGCTTCGGCACCGTGCTGGAAAACGTCGTCATCGATCCCGCGACCGGCGGCCTCGATCTCGATGACGGCCGGTACACCGAGAACACCCGTGCCTGCTATCCGATCGACTTCATTCCCAATACGCTGCCGAGCGGCATTGCTGCGACGCCGACCAATATCGTGATGCTGACCGCAGATGCCTTCGGTGTCCTGCCGCCGATCTCGCGGCTGTCCCCGGAACAGGCGATGTATCATTTCCTCTCCGGCTATACCGCGCGCGTTGCCGGCACCGAGAAGGGAGTCACCGAACCGCAGGCGACTTTCTCGACCTGCTTCGGTGCGCCGTTCATGCCGCGGCATCCGACGGTGTATGCCAAGATGCTGGGCGAGAAGATGGCGCGGCAGAACGTCAACTGCTGGCTGGTCAACACCGGCTGGTCGGGCGGCGGCTTCGGCGTCGGCCAGCGCACGTCTATCCGGCACACCCGCGCCATGGTGCGGGCTGCGCTCGACGGCACGCTCGCATCGGTCGCGTCCTCGACCGATCCTCACTTCGGCATGCAGGTGCCGAGCGCGTGCCCGGACGTACCGGGCAACGTGCTCAATCCCAAGGACTCCTGGGCTGACAAGAAGGCGTACGAAAGCGCCGCGCGAGACGTTGCGCAGCGCTTCGAAAAGAACTTCCAGCAGTTCGAGCCTCACGTCGACAGCGATGTCAAGAAAGCGGCGATCCGCGCCGCTGCCTGACAACCCTCCCTGAGGGGGCTTTCCGTTGTCCCGGCGGGGCACCATATGATGTCCCGTCTTGAGCACGCTCCCTGACGCTACGACGGCCGCGGCTGTGCGCGGTCCTCTCCGGCTGCCGCTGATCGCTGCCTTGGCGCTGGCGTTCGCGTCGCTGGCCCTGATCTCCGGGATCGCCTACATCGCCGTGCTGGCCGGCGCCACCGGCACTGCCGAGCGGCTGCTCGTCGATCGTGCCGACGGCGTGATCGAGAGGCAGGTCGCGCTGATCAAGGGCCGGCTCGATCCGGTGACGGATAAGCTCGAGCTGCTGGCCGCGCTGATGGCCGCAGGTCGGGTCGCGGTCGATTCTCCGGTCGATGTGCGCGAGGCGCTGGCGGTGATGATGATGCAGGCGCCGGCGATTTCGGTGGCTGCCTTCGGGACGCTCGACCTTCAGCTCCATCGCGCCGTGCGCCATTCCGATGGCGAAATCACACGCGATACGATTCCTCTCACCGGGCTGCAGCGTGGCCTCGAACGCTTCCGTGAGCTGCAGACGAGCCACATCACCTTCTGGGGGGCGCTGTTCTGGAGTGAATCGCAGAAGCAACCGGTGCTGAACGTGCGGACACCGGTGCGGCGCATCGACGACGCCTTTATCGGCGGCCTGGTCGCTACGGTCGCCGTCGGCGACCTGTCGGCGCTGATCGGCGATCCGAACCACGGCCGCGACGGCCGCTATTTCATCCTCGTCGATCATGACAAGGTGCTGGCGCACCGCCTCCTGGTCGATCCGCACAGCTTCAACCTCAACGAGAATCGCCAGCTGCCGACGATAAAGGAACTCGGCGATCCGGTGCTCGCCCGCATCTGGGACAACCCAGCGTACAGCCCACGCATCGATCGCGCGCTCGGAACGCTCGGCCATGTCGTCGAGGCGGATGGCCGGCGATGGGTATTCGTCTACCGCGAGGTTGAGGGCTACGGCCCCCAGCCCTGGCTGGTCGGGCAATATTTCCCGATCGAGGACGCCACGGCCGACCTCAACCGGCTGACTAACGGCGCGATCGTCGGCGCCACTACGCTGGCGGTGGCGCTCGCGCTGGCGATCCTGATGGGCATCCGCATGGCGCGCTCGATCCGGACCATCACTACCGCGGCCGAAGCGATCGAGAGGCTCGAATTCGACCAGCCACTCAACCAGCGATCGCGGTTGCGGGAGATCGACGATGCCGCACGCAGCCTCGACAAGGCGCGTGGCGCGCTGCGGTGGTTCGGCGCTTACGTGCCGCAGCGGCTGGTGCGCCGTTTGATGGAAGTGGGCGAGGACGGCATCGCCTCGCGGCGAGTCAACCTGACGGTGATGTTCACCGACATCGTCGAGTTCACGCCCCAGGCGGAGGACCTGCCCGAGCAAGAGACGGCCGAAATGCTCAACCATCACTTCGCATTGCTCGGAGCCTGCATCGAGCATGAGCATGGCATCATCGACAAATACATCGGCGATTCGGTGATGGCGGTATGGGGCTCGCTTTCCGGCTCGGCCGATCATGCCGCGGCCGCGATACGCGCGGCACTCGAGATCGCGCGAGTGATCCGCGAAGACAACCGGATGCGCCGGGTGGCCGGGAAGACGCCGATCCGCGTGCGCATCGGCCTCCATTCGGGACCGGCCGTGGTCGGCAATATAGGCGCGCCCGGCCGGGTGAATTTTACAGTGGTCGGCGACACCGTGAACGTTGCTCAGCGTTTCGAGCAGCTCGGGAAGGAATTCATGGGTCCCGATGACGAGGTCGTCGTGCTGGTAAGTGGCGCCACCCTGGGCATGGTGAAGGACAGTGGCTCGCTCGGTCTCGACCTGCCGCCGCCCGAGAGGCACCAGGTCAAAGGCCGCGACGCTCCCGTCGAGGTCTACCGGCTGGTCTGAGGCTGGGCTACTCTGGCGTCATGTGGATTCGCAATGCCTGGTACGTCGCCGCCTGGACTCACGAAATCGAGCCGGGTGTCGTCCACGCCCGCACGATCATCGACCAGCCTCTGGTGATCTATCGCACGGGCAGCGGCGAGATTGTCGCTCTCGAGGATCGCTGTCCGCATCGCTTCGCGCCGCTGTCGATGGGGCGACTGGAGGGCGAGGCGCTGCGCTGCATGTATCACGGGCTGAAGTTCGCGCCGGACGGCAGGTGCATCGAGATCCCCGGCCAGAAGCTGATCCCGCAAAGCGCCTGCGTGCGGCGCTATCCGCTGCGGGTCGTCGGCAGCTGGGTCTGGGTCTGGATGGGCGACGCCGACAAGGCTGACGCCGCGATCATCCCGCCGTCACTCGCATTGGACGATCCGGCCTACCGGTTGCAGGCCGGGCAGCTGGACTACGACGCGCACTATCTGCTGATCGACGACAACCTGCTCGACCTCTCGCATCTCAGCTTCACGCACGAGAAGACACTGGGCCTCGATATGCCGCAATGGGCCGACGAGCGGCCGCGCACGGTGTCGCTCGAGCGCGGACTGCGCTTCCAGCGCTGGCTGCGCAACCATCCGCCGCGCGGCTTCATGCGGAAGCTCGGCGAGCGGGTCGACGTTTGGAACAGCTATGATTTCCTGTTCCCCGGAGTCTTCCTGCAGCGCACCGGGTTTTATCCTGCCGGCACCGCCGAGCAGAGCGAAGGCAGAGCACCTGCGATCGCGCCGCTGTTCCATAGGATCGACGAGCAGGCGGTGACGCCGGTCAGCCGCCGGACCTCACGCTACTTCTACGCAGTCGGGACGCGGGCGCAGGATATCGACCCGGGTAAGCTTGATCGCCTGTTCGGCGTGACGACCGCGGCGTTCTACGAGGACAAGCGCATCATCGAGGCACAACAAAAGCTGATCGACCTCGAGCCCGATCGCGCAATGCTGCCGACCAGCCTCGATGCCGGTCCAACCCAGTTCCGCAAGCTGGTCGATGGCCTGCTCACGTCAGCGGCGGCATGACGTATTTGACATAGGCCGGCCGCGTCTTCAGCCGTTCGTACCAGGCCTTTACGTTCTTGAGCTCGGGCCGCTCGATATCGAGCGCGTACCAGCGATGGACGAAGCAGCCTACCGGGATGTCACCCATCGTGAGGTGAGTGCCTGCAACGTAGAGCTTGCCCTCGAGTTTCTGGTCCAATCGGCCCCATAGCTTGCCGGCCTCCGCCGCGGCCTTCTTGATCCCTGCCATGTCGCGCTTGTCGGCGGGCGTGCGGACGAGGCCCCAGAACACCTGGCGCATAGGCTCGGAGATGGTCGAGAGCTGCCAGTCCATCCAGCGGTCCGCCTCGCTGCGCTGGCCGGGATCGTTGGGCCACAGCGTGCCGGCGGCATACTTTGCGGCGAGATAGCGGACCGCCGAATTGCTCTCCCAGATCACGCGCCCACCGTCGTCGATGGTCGGCACCACGCCGTTGGGGTTCATGTCGAGGTACCATTTCTGGTCGTTGCCGCCGAACGCCATGCCGACATCCTCGCGCTCGTACGCGACGCCGCATTCGTCGGCGCACCACAGCACCTTCATCACGTTGATCGAATTCGCCCGACCCCAGATTTTCATCTCGACTTACTCCCAAGCTCCGTCACCTCGAGGGTAGCCGAGGAGCCTCGTCTTGTCGGCGACGAAAACGAGGTCTCTCCGCTCCGCTTCGCTAAAGCGCGAAGGTTACTTCGCGCGAGTCGGGATGCCGGGTACGCCTCAATGCGCGGCCGCCCAGGTGAGGCCGACGCCGGTGTCGACGACCAGCGGCACCGAGAGCGTCGCGGCGCTTTCCATCACCTTGCGGGCGACGTCCTTGGTCCTGTCGATCTCCTCGTCGGGAACCTCGAACAGCAATTCGTCGTGGACCTGCAGCAGCATCCTGGCCTTGAGGCTTGCCGCGGCGAGCGCGCCCGGCACGCGGATCATCGCGCGCTTGATGATGTCGGCCGCGCCGCCCTGCAGCGGCGCGTTGATCGCCGCACGCTCGGAGAAAGCGCGCATGCCCTGGTTCTTCTCGTTGATGTACTTCAGATGGATCTTGCGCCCGAACGGCGTGCGCACGTAGCCGTGCCTGCGCGCGTAGTTCTTGGTCGTCTCCATGTAGTCGCGGATGCCAGGATAGCGCAGGAAATACCTGGCGATGTACTCGCGCGCTTCCTGCTGGCCGATGCCGAGCTGGTTGGCAAGGCCGAAGGCCGAGATGCCGTAGATGATGCCGAAGTTGATCGCCTTGGCGCGGCGGCGGACCAATGGGTCCATGCCCTTGACCGGCACGCCGAACATCTCCGAGGCGGTGATCGCGTGGATGTCGTCGCCCCGCGCGAAGGCCTCCTTGAGCGAGGTGAGGTCGGCGACATGCGCCAGCAGCCGCAGCTCGATCTGCGAATAATCGGCGCTCAGCAGCTTGTGTCCCTTCTCGGCGATGAAGGCTTCGCGGATCTTGCGACCTTCCTCGGTGCGGACCGGGATGTTCTGCAGGTTGGGATCGGTCGAGGCGAGCCGACCGGTCGCCGCGCCGGTCATGTGATACGACGTGTGAATGCGGCCGGTCCTGGCGTCGAGCTCGCGCACCAGCGCGTCGGTGTAGGTTCCCTTGAGTTTCGAGAGCTGGCGATGCTCGAGGATCTTGACTGGCAGCGGATGGCCTTGCGCGGCGAGGTCGTCGAGCACCTGGGCGTCGGTGGCCCAGGTGCCGCTCTTGTTACGCTTGCCGCCCGGCAGCTTCTGCTCGTCGAACAGGATCTCCCCGAGCTGCTTGGGCGAGCCGACATTGAATTCGCGGCCGGCGATCTTGTGGATCTCGATCTCCAGCTCGCCCAGCCGCTTCTCGAAGTCGGCCGACAGCGCCTTTAGTGCCGGCGCATCGACCTTGATCCCCGCCTGTTCCATCGCGAGAAGGACGGGGATCAGCGGCCGCTCGATCGTCTCGTACAGCGTCACCATGCGTTCGGCGACGACGCGCGGCTTGAAACGTGCCCAGAGCTGAAGGGTCACATCGGCATCCTCCGCCGCGTACTCCATGGCACGCTCGATCGGCACCTTGTCGAAGCTCACCTGCTTTGCGCCTGAGCCCGCCACATCGGAGAACTTGATCGTCTTCTGGCCGAGATAGCGCTCGGCCAGCTCGTCCATGCCGTGACCGTGCTTGCCGGCGTCGAGCACGAAGGAGAGCAGCATCGTGTCGTCGACGGGTCCGATCGTGATGCCGTGCCGTTCGAGCACGCACATGTCGTACTTGATGTTCTGGCCAACCTTGAGCACGCCGGGGTCCTCGAGCAGCGGCTTCAGCCGGTCGATCACCGTCCGGAGCGGCAGCTGGTCGGGCAGGAGCTTTCCGTCGCCCGTCTTCTCGGCGTCGCCGCCGAGATCGAGCGCACCTTGTGTCCCCCTGGGCGGCTGTTCGCCGGGCGCCCGATGGCCGATCGGCAGGTAGGCCGCGCGCCGGCGGCTGGAGTTCACGTTGCCCCACGGCCCGTCGAGCAGGGCGAGGGACAGGCCGACCAGGCCTGAATTGTTCGAGTCGAGCGCGTCGGTCTCGCAGTCGAAGGCGACCACACCGGCCTTGGTCGCCTCGGCGATCCAGTCGTCGAGCGCTGCCTCGGTGCGGATCGTCTCGTAGTCGGCCGAGGTGAAGGCGCGGTTGGGCTTCGCGTGTGCCGCCGGCGCGGGCCGGGTCTCGGCCGGTCCGGGCTTCGCCACCGCCGCCGTGGTCAGCGCCGGCGCGACCGGGTTGGTCGCCTCACCGAGCTCCTTGCTGTACTTGGCGACGAGGCTCTTGAAGCCCTGCTGCTCGAGCCACGGCAGCAGCACATTCGGGTCGGGCCGGCGCTTGTCGAAAGAGTCGGGGTCGGCGGGAGCAGGGACATCGTCCTTCAGCTGCACGAGCTTCTTGGAGATGCGGGCAAGTTCGGCGTTCTGCTGCAGCGCTTCCCGCCGCTTGGGCTGCTTGATCTCACCGGCCCGCGCCAGGAGGGTCTCGAGGTCGCCGTACTCGCCCAGCAACTGGGCCGCAGTCTTGACGCCAATGCCCGGCACGCCGGGCACATTGTCCGTCGAATCGCCGGCAAGCGCCTGCACGTCGACGACCTTTTCCGGCGTGACGCCGAACTTCTCCATTACCGCGTCCGGCCCGAGCCGCTTCTGCTTGATGGGATCGAACATCTCCACGCCCGGGCGAATCAGCTGCATCAGGTCCTTGTCGGACGACACGATGGTGCAGGTGCCACCGGCTTCCACAGCGAGACGAGCATAGGTGGCGATCAGGTCGTCGGCCTCGTAATTGTCGAGCTCGCAGACCGTGACGTTGAAAGCCTTGGCCGCCTCGCGGATCAGCGGGAACTGCGGCGTCAGATCCTCCGGCGGCTCGGGCCGGTTCGCCTTGTACTTGTCGTAGATCTCGTTGCGGAAGGTGGTGCGTCCGGCATCGAGGATCATCGCGATGTGATCGACCTCGGGATCGTCGAGGTGCAGCGCGAGCATGCGGCAGAAGCCGTAGACCGCGTTGATCGGCGTGCCGTCGGGCCGCGTCATGGGCGGCAGGGCGTGATAGGCGCGGAACAGGTAGCCCGAGCCGTCGATCAGCCAGAGATGCTTGAGCGGCTTGTCGCCGAACGATTTGTCGTCCGAAGCGGCCGCCGCCGGCGCCGCCGAGTCCTTGGTCTTCGCCATGCCCTAGGTCTAGCACGGCCCAAAGGGCCGCAGCGAGACGACTTGCACGCGGGTTCCGACGGGCCTATACCCACGCCGTCATTGGGGAGTAGCCGGCCTCACCCCAGAGGCGGAACCGTCAACAGACTAGGCCCGATGCTTCGCATCGTACCTTGGCGGGTTCGGCATTCGTGCTTGGCGAGACCTTTGGCTTGTTCGCGTCTTCACCCGTGGGATCGGGCGGCGCGCACGGCCAATGGTATGCGCGCTCGATCCCCGCATGTGACGTTTCATGGAAGCCTTGCTCGTTTCCACCGGTCTCGTGGCGATCGCGGAGATCGGCGACAAGACGCAGCTGCTGGCCATGCTGCTGGCCGCGCGCTATCGGCGGCCGATCCCCATCATCCTCGGCATCTTCGCGGCAACCATGGCCAACCACGCGATTGCCGCCTCCGTTGGGGCCGCAGTCGCCGCCTGGCTCGGACCCGACGCCATGCGCTGGATCATCGGTGGACTGTTCATCGTCATGGCCGGCTGGTGCCTGATTCCCGACAAGGAGGACGAGGGGCCGAAGGCGGTCGGCAGCATGGGCGCGTTCCTCGCCACTACGGTCGCCTTCTTCCTGGTCGAGATGGGCGACAAGACCCAGCTGGCCACCGTCGCGCTGGCCGCCCGCTTTCAGTCCATTGCGATTGTCACCGCCGGCACGACGGCGGGTATGATGCTGGCCAACGTCCCGGCGGTGCTGTTCGGCGAGGTGTTGGCCCGCAAGATCCCGCTGACGCTCGTGCGCATCTGCGCGGCAATCTCCTTCGTCCTGCTCGGCGTGGTGGTGCTGCTATGGAGCTGAGGGCGCGGGCGATGAGCCGGACGGTCTTCGAGGTGCCCCGGAGGGCTGGTCGGTCAGACGGCCGTCGTCTTGATGTCGATCTTGGACGACAGCGTGCGATGGACCGGGCACTGATTGGCAATCTCCAGCAGACGTGACCGCTGCTCGGCATCGAGGGCGCCGATCACCTCGATCTCGCGTTCGATCCGGTCGATCTTTGCCGTAGGCATTTCGCAGTTCTCGCAATCCTCGGCATAGACCTTGGCATGGCGCAGGCGCACCACGACCTGCGCGAGCGGCCACTTCTTGCGGCCCGCATACATCTGCAGGGTCATCGAGGTGCAGCTGCCGAGCGCCATCAGGAGGAACTCGTAGGGGCCGGGGCCGACATCGTTGCCTCCCACCGCCTTCGGCTCGTCGGCCAGCGTCGTGTGTCGGCCATTCAACAGCACCTGCTCGAACGCGCCGTTGCCCGTGGAAGACACCACCACCGTTCCGCCCAGCGTCAGTGCCTGCAACGCCGCCGTATCGCGTCGTGTCACGTTCTCAGCCATAGTGCCTCCTCGATCGGGTTGGCGATGGTACCAGAGAAGCCTGCCGCCCGGCGCTGGAGGAACGGTGAATGGACGGAGCGGCGGGCAGCGGCGGCGTAGACAGCCGCGCCGCGTGGAGAACGGCGTGGCTCGTGCTCGCCATCCTCACGGTCTCCTACGGGTCGCCGCTGCTGATCGTGGTCGGCATGAAGCCGATGCAGGAAGCGCTCGGCACCGAGCGCTCGGTGCTGGCGCTCGCCGGTGCCTTGGTCTGGGTCGGCACGGGTTCGGGCGGCATCCTGATGGGCTGGCTGGCCGACCGGATCGGTTTGCGAACTACCGTCAGCATTGGCGCCTGCATGATCGCCGGCGGCCTGGCGCTCTCGTCGCTGGGCTCGATTTGGGCCCTCTATGTCGGCCACGGGCTGATGATCGGGCTGCTCGGCAATGGCGGGGTCTATGCGCCGCTGCTGGTCTATGTCAGCCGCTGGTTCGAGCGTCGTCGAGGCGCGGCGATTGCGTTCATTTCCTCGGGCCAGTACGTCGCGGGCGTATTGTGGCCCTCGCTGTTCGAGCTGGGGCTGGGCGCAATCGGCTGGCAGATCCTGATGCTCGCCTATGGCGGGCTCGTGGTCGCGTTCATGCTGCCGGCGATTCTATTCCTGAAGCCGCCGCCGAAGGCGCCGGTTGCGGCCGCGCCGCGCCGCGCGAATACGGCTCCTGGCGAACGTCATCGCGTGGCAGGGCTTCATCCGAACGTGGCGCAGGCGCTGATCTGCGTGGCAGGCTTCTGCTGCTGTGTCCCCATGGCGATCCCGTCGGCGCATATCGTGGCCTTCTGCGGCGATATCGGCATCAAGCCGACCCATGGTGCCGCGATGCTGTCGGTCATGCTCGGGTGCGCCTTCATCGCGCGCCAGGCCTGGGGTGCGCTGGCCGACCGGATCGGCGGCCTCCGTACGGTGCTGGCCGGCTCGGCCTGCCAGGCCGTCGCCATTGCCTGCTTTCTGCTTACCCAGGACGAGGCTGGCCTGTTCGCCGTATCCGCCGCCTTTGGCCTGGGGTTCGCCGGAATTATCCCGTCCTACAGCGTCGCCATCCGCGATCTCTTTCCGGGCTCGGAAGCATCGTGGCGCATGCCGCTCACCCTGTTCACGGCGATGAGCGGCATGGCCTTCGGCAGCTGGTTCGCGGGAACCCTCTACGATCACTTCGGCTTCTACGCCTGGGCCTTCGGGCTCGGCGTCCTTTTCAACCTGCTCAATCTCGCGATCGTCGGCTTCCTCGTGATGCGCACAGGTGGCACCGGCCGCACTCTGTCCTGGCCGACACGGCAGCGCGTGGCATAGCGACAGAGAGTCTTTCGGCTTTTGGCGCGAGAACAGGCGGCTATGCCTGTTTTGGCGCCTCTTGCTGGCCCCAGCCCTTCTTCTCGGCATCGAAGAACGAGGCGAAGACCTTACGGATGGTGCTCTCGGCGATGTCGCGGGTGATGAACACCACACGGCTCTTGCGGTCGTCGCCCTCGGGCCAGGCGTCGAGCGTGGCGGGCGGATGGAAGACGTGTTGCACGCCGTGTATCACGACCGGCTTGTCTGTGTCCTTGACGTTCAGGATACCCTTCATGCGCAGCAGGTCGGGACCGCGATAGGTCACCAGGGCATCGAATGCCGCTGCCACGGTCGCCCAGCTCATCGGCTCGTCGAACGTCATGCAGAACGCCTTGATGCGATCGTCGTGGCGATTGACGTTGTGCGGGTCCTGCTCACCATGGCCGTGCTCATGCTTGTGGCCATGATCGTGGCCATGATGGTCATGGCCGTGATGATGGTGCCCATGACCGTGATCGCGGCCGCCTTCGTAGGCTTCGTCGTGCAGCCAGCGCTTCACGTCGGCTGTCTTGGTCTCGGGATTGTAGAGGCCGGCATTGAGGATCGCGTTGGGATCGATCTCGCCATCGGCGATCGGCATCGCGGATGCGCCGGGGTTGAGATGCTGCAGCCGGTGCTTCAGTTCGTCGAGCTTGGGCGCGTCGGCGATGTCCACCTTTGTGAGCAGCAGCCGGTCGGCAACCGCGGCCTGCTTCACCGCCTCCTCGTGGTTGTCGAGCGTGCTGCCCCCGTTCACGCCGTCGACCGTCGTGACCACGCCGTCGAGGCGGTAGCGCGTGGCGAGCAGCGGATCGGTCATCAAGGTGTGGAGGATCGGCGCGGGATCGGCCAAGCCGGTGGTTTCAACCACCATGCGCCTGAACTGGGAAACCTCGCCCTTGGCGCGCTTGAGGAACAGCTCGCTCATGGTCCGCACCAGATCGCCGCGCACGGTGCAGCACAGGCAGCCGGAATTGAGCGTGACCATGCCTTCGTCGTCGGATTTCTCGACCAGCAGGTGATCGAGCCCGATCTCGCCGAACTCGTTGATGATCACGGCTGTGTCGGCAAGCTCCGGCCGGCGCAGCAGCTTGTTCAGGAGCGTAGTCTTGCCGCTACCCAGGAAGCCCGTCAGCACGGTTACGGGAATGCGTTCTTCGGCAGCGGTTTGCGTATTGCTCATGTCTACTCCATTCAAGCCTGCCAGAAGCGCTGGACCTCCTTGAACTGCTTCCACGCCTGCTGGACCTTGGCGCGCCGGCGCTTGTCGCCGGACGCGGCCTGCTTGGCGAGCTGGCGCAGCAGCGGCTCGACGTTTTCCGTCGGGCGAGCCGCCACGGCGATGTCGTCCAGCATCTGGGCGGCCACCGCGCGGTCGTTCATGGCACCGAGCGCGCCCTGCAGGCGCGTTGTTGCATCGATATAGGCTTTAGCCTCTTCCGAGGCAAAGACCGGCCGCAGGAATGTCGCGGCATAGCGCAGCTTCTTGATGGCGATACGCAGCTCGTGCAGCTCTTCGTCGTCGAGGCTGCCGAGATGCTGGCCGCGCCGCAGGACCTTGGCGTGCCGCTTCCCGAGCAGGATGCGACCGAAGTCGTCCAGCCGGTTCGACGCCTCCGTCGGCGAAGCCGCGGGCGCGGCCTGCACGAAGGCGGTGAGCTGGCCGTCGAAGCTGTTGTAGCGCGCGCCCGACAGGGCCGTGCGGGCGCGGTCGTAGTGCAGGCGTGCCAGGCGAGAGGCGATGCGCTTCACCTCCGGCGGGACCTCCTGGACAGTCTCGGTCACGAAGACATGCAGGTCGCGGGCCGGGCCGCATTCGCTGGCCAGCCATTTCGCCTCGGCCGCCAATGCGCGCAGCATGCGGCCCTCGCCCGGACCGTGGACCGCGCCTCGGAACAGGCTAAGCGCTGCGCGCATGCGGCGCAGTGCTACGCGTGTCTGGTGGATACCCGTCGCCCTGCGGCCAGCCAGCACCGCAATTCGATGCTTCAACAGGTCGGCATGGCATTCCGCAACGATTTGCCGCAAAGCCGTATCGGGCGGGGTATCGGGGGCGAGCGGAGGCATGCCGGGGGACCCTAGCGGCCAAAGGCTACCGGGCAACTGCAATCGCCTACATTTTGATGAAGGTTTTATGTCATTTCGGTTTCAGAGGCCAGCAGGGTGGTAGCATTCTCTTTCCGGTGGCGGCCTGCCACGCGACTGTCCTAGAGTTTGACAATGAGTATCGATGCGGCTGCCTTCAAGAAGGGCATGCGCCACCTTGCGGCGAGCGTGACCCTGATTACCACCCGCCACCGCGAACTGCGCGGCGGGCTTACCGCCACGGCGGTGTGCTCGGTCTCGGCCGAGCCGCCCCAGATTCTGGTGTGCGTGAACAAGACCGCCTCGGCGCACGATCCGATCGCCGAAGCCGGCTTCTTCTGCGTCAACATCCTCTGCCCCAGCCACCGCAAGATCGCCGAGCGCTTCGCCGGCATGGACGGCGTGGAGGGTGACGAGCGCTTCAACGACATGGGTGAATGGTCCAGCCTGTCGACCGGGGCGCCGGTGCTGAAGGGTTGCCCGGTGTCGTTCGACTGCCGCCTGGTGACGAAGGTCGCTGCTGGCACCCACACGATCTATATCGGCGAGATCGTCGACCTCGCCCTCGATCCGGATGCACATTGCCTGCTCTATGCCGACGGCAACTTTGTGCACGGTGAGTTGCTGAAGAAGGCTGCGCAAGCCGCCTAGCGCGCCGGACCGCAACCGACTATGTTCCGCCGCCGCCGGATGGGGCGTAGCCAAGCGGTAAGGCAGGGGATTTTGATTCCCCCATTCCCAGGTTCGATCCCTGGCGCCCCAGCCAGCGCAGCCCAAATCGTTCAGCGCACCAGCGATACGTAGAGCTGTTTCATCATCTTGTAGATCGGCGTGTCCTGCTTGGCGAAGCGGGTGAGGAAGTTGCGCGACTGGTCCTCGAGCGAATTGATGAAATAGTCGATACCCGAGCGTCGGCGGTACTCGGCGAGATATCTCTCGACCTCCGCTTCGGTCTCGGCCTGCCCGTTATCGGCATATTTGGCGACGTGATAGTTGAACTCGCCCGGCGCCTCGTTCAGCGACTGAATGCCGTGCAGGGTCGTCTTCATGAAATTGCCGATCAGCAGATCGTCGAAGATGCGATAGTCGACGCAGGTCATCAGGCTGCCGCGCGGCACCTCAAAGGTGACGCCGCGCGACTTGCGGCCCTCCATCCTGATCGTGTGCTCGTGGCCGCCCACCTTGAAGGTGACGAAGCCGAGGAACTTCCGCACCGCTTCCTTGCGCGCGAAATAGGCCTCGATGGCGGCGACGTCCTTCGGTTCGAGCTGGTCCGACCAATTGTCGCCGAAGTCGGTCGACGGCCGCGGCGCGTCCACGACGAGCTCCTCGTGGTGCGGCGTCTCGACGGCACCGGTGCGGCAATCGATCGACGAGAAGGGCGGGATGAACTCGATGTCCCGTGACAGCCCGTGCTGGAAGGCGTCGAACGGCGTCGTGTAGGCCTGCGCCCACATCGAATCTTCCCGCTGGTACTGGTGGAACGAGGAGAAGGGGAGGACCGCCCGCGCGCCGGTGGCCTTGCAGAGGTTGTTGAGCTGGGCGCCGACCGACGGCCGTCGCGCGGCGCGGGGCACGATGAAGGTGCCGTCCTCGTTGAAGAGATGAATCATGTCGGCATCGCCGTAGCCCGACAGCGGCAGGACATAGGAGTCCTTGTAATTCCTGGTGATGCGGCGAATGTAGCGCGAGCAGTCGCGCGTGCCGGCGTCGTTCAAGTTGATGAACAGCTTGCCGCAGACATCGATGAGCAGGATCGAATCCTGGATCTTGGTCGTGATGCAGTGAATTTTCACATTGTCGGAAAGCGGCACCCATTGCCGGTCCGGCAGGATGGTGACGTCGAAGCCGTTCGGGGAGATATCCTTGTAGATGCGGCTACCGACATGGTCGGCCAGGAGAATCTTCTTGCCCTTGAAGCGCTCGATGCTGGTCGGATTCAGATGGTCGGGATGACCGTGCGAGAACCAGATGTACGGGCAGGCGGCGATATCGTCCTTGAGATTCTGCGGGATGCGATGGGAGAGCACCCAGCTGCCGAAATAAGCCGGCTCCTCGTCGCCGATCCACGGATCGGTCGCAAGCAGGGGCGCGTCGTCATAGACGATCATCGTCGCATTGCCCGTCGTGGCGATTTTTTGCATTCGCAACCCTGCATTCCTCGAGTCGGCACGACAGGGCTTCCCCCATTCGCCGTCCTCGTTCATCATCCCAAATGTCGCACCTGCGGTGCAACGTGAGTTCGACATCGAGAGCGCCTTGGCGGCGGGCGAAACGCCATGCTGCTGCGCAAGGCGCGAAGCCTTATTTGTTGCAGCAGGGAGAGTGGTTTGATGGCGCGGTATGACGTCATCGTCCTCGGGCTGGGTGCGATGGGCGCCTCGGCCAGTTACCAGCTCGCCATGCGTGGCGCGTCGGTTCTCGGATTGGACCAATTCCATCCGCCCCACGAGCACGGCTCGACGCACGGGGACACGCGCATCACCCGCCTGGCCTGCGGCGAGGGTCCGCAATACACACCGTTCGCCCAACGCTCGCATGAGATCTGGAAGTCCCTGGAAGAGAAAACCGGCCTGTCGCTGCTGCGTCAGAACGGAATTCTGGTCATCGCCGGCACTGGCAAGATCGCGCCGAGCCATGGCGTGCCGAAATTCCTCGAAGCAACCGTCGCCGCGGCTGAGGCGTGGGGCATCGACCACGAGATTCTCGACGGCCGCGAGATCGAACGGCGCTTTCCGGCCTTCGCCGTCACCGACGGCGATCGGGCCTACCTCGACCGGTTCGGTGGCTACGTCCGTCCCGAGGCCTGCATCGGAGCGCAACTCGAGCAGGCCCGGGCGCTCGGCGCCGAGCTGCGGATGGGCGAGAAGGTCGTTTCTTTCCGGCAGGACGCTGGCGCGGTGGTGGTGACGACCGTGAGCGGAACCTATCGCGCCGCGCAGCTGATCGTCGCCGCGGGCGCCTGGCTGCCGCGCTTCCTCGAACCTGCGCTGGCGCGGCAGTTCGGCGTCACGCGCCAAGTCCTCTACTGGTTCAGAGCCAAGACTCCAACCGAGCACCAGGCTTTCGCGCCGGAGCGCTTTCCCGTCTTCATCTGGCAGCCGTCCGACGCGGGCGGCGTGTTCTACGGTTTCCCCGCGGTGGGGCCGTTCGAGGAAGGGGTCAAGATCGCCACGGAGGGCCACGACGTCGTCGATCCTGAGATCGTCGATCGCACCGTGTCGCGGCGCGAGATCGAGGCGATGGTCGGCACGTTCGGCCGATTCTTTCCGGGCCTGTCGCCGGATTGCGTCAGGGCGAAGGTCTGTCTTTACACCGAGGTGAATGCTGCGCGCTTCATCCTCGATCGCCTGCCCGGCCGGAACAGGATCATCGTCGCGTCACCCTGTTCCGGCCACGGCTTCAAGCATTCCGGCGGTGTGGGCGATGTGCTTGCGCAGATGGCGATGGGCGAAAAGCAGGTCGTGCTCGGCGCCGACCGCCATGTCGTAGACATGACGCACTTCGCCTTCCGGCCCGACGATCCACTCTGGACGGTATAGGCTGCGAAAGACTGCTGCGAACCTTATTGCCCCTTGAACACCGGAGGGCGCTTCTCGGCGAAGGCACGCCGCGCCTCCTTGGCATCCTCGGAGCTTTGCAGGATTCCGCCGGCATTCGAGGTCAGGACCATCGTCGTCTCCAGCGAACTGTCGAGCGCAGCGCGCATGATCCTCTTGCCGACCCATTGCACCAGTGGGGGAACGGCCACGATGCGCTTGCACAATGCCCGCGTCGCTTCCTCGAGCTGTTCCGATGGAACCAGATGGTTGAGAATACCCCAGGAGAGCGCGCGGTCGGCATCCAGTTCGCCGGTATAGGCAAACTCCAGGGCGCGACCCAGCCCGACCATTTTCGGCAGATAATACGAGCCGCCGTTCTCGATGATCTGTCCGGCGTTGTGATAAGCGACGAATCGCGTTTTCTCGCAGCCCATCCGAATGTCGCAATGCAGGGCCATGTCCATGCCCGCTCCGACGGCCGGGCCATTGATCATCGCTATCGTCGGCTTGCGGATCAGCGAGATGTCCCGGTGAAGCTTGGTGAGTCCGTGATAAAAATGCTGACGCATGGCATCGGGGCCTTCGTGTGAGCCGCGCGCGCCTGAAAAATCCGGACCGGTGACGTCGGCAGGAGCTCGCGACCGCAGATCGGCTCCCGCGCAGAAGACCCGACCGACGCCGGTCAGGACTATAACCCGGATGTTCGGATCGTCGTCGCCCGCTCGCATGTATTCGCCAACCTTGGCGACGGTGCCATTCTCTTCGGCCGTCCCGACGAGCGCGTTCAGCCGGTCCGGACGATTGAACTTGATCCAGAGGATGCCGCTGTCTTCCGGCTCATAGGTGAGATAGTCGACCAGCTTGGGACCCATGGGCATTTCCCCCTTGTTGCGTCTCGTCCGGGCACGCTACGCGCCGCGGCGCAAGTAATCGATCGCGAGATAGGCGAGGGCGCGCACGCCGTACTTCAGCGCCGGCTCGTGGACATGGAACAGCGGCGAATGGTTGGCCGGCGCTTGCAGGGGATCCTCGTCGGGCGGCGTGACGCCGAGGAAGAAGAACATGCCCGGCACCTGCTGTGCGAGGATCGAGAAATCCTCCGCGCCCATCACCGGCCGCGATTCGGTCACCCGCTCCTCGCCGACGCCGCGGCCCAGGCTGCGCGTGCCCCAGGCCGTGAGTGGCGGGTCGTTATAGGTCACCGGCACGCCCTCCTGGACCTTGACCTCGGCTCGCGCGCCCTGCGATTCGGCGATCGCCGTCGTGGTCTTCTCGATCCGCCTCCAGATGTCCGCCCGCACGCCCTCGTCGTGGATGCGCATGGTGCCCTGCAGTTCGACGGTGTCGGGAATGATGTTGGCGCGCACGCCGCCATGCACCGTCGAGATCGTCAGCACCGACGGGGTGAGTGTCGCATCGAGCTGCCGGCTCGGGATGGTCTGCAGCGCCAGGATGATCTGTGCCGCAGTCACCACGGGATCGACGCCGCGCCACGGCGAGGAGCCGTGGGTCTGCCGGCCGTGAATGTTGATCTTGAGGCTGTCCGCGCTCGCCATCAGCCCGCCGGGCCGCAGCGCGATGACGCCCGAGGCCTGGGCCGACGTGACGTGCAGGCCGAAGATCGCCGAAGGCGTCGGATCTGACAGGGCGCCGTCGTCGATCATCGCCTGTGCGCCGCTCGGCCTGCCGTCATAGGCGCCTTCCTCGTTGGGCTGGAATAGGAACGTCACCGTCCCGGTGATCTCCTCGCGCATTCCGGCCAGCACCTCGGCGACACCCATCAGGATCGCGACATGCGCGTCGTGCCCGCAAGCATGCATCACCGGCACAGTCTGGCCGAGCCATGTCGCCTTGGCTTTCGACTTGAACGGAACGTCGACCCGCTCCTCGACCGGCAGCGCATCCATGTCCGCGCGCAAGGCCACGACCGGGCCCGGCTTGCCGCCCTTCAGGATGCCCAGCACCCCGGTGAGGCCGACGCCGGTCTTGACCTCGATGCCGAGCTTCTTGAGGTGGTCGGCCGCGAGCGAGGCGGTGCGCGTCTCCTGGTAGGAGAGTTCGGGATGCTCGTGGATGTCCCGCCGCCAGGCGATGACCTTGTCTTCTATCGCAAGCGCTGCTTCCGAAATCCGGTCCGACAGCGCGCTGCCGGCAGCCAAGCTCATCGTGTCCACTGGCCCTCCTCTGTTGCGACCCAGTGTCTCCGGCTTGCCGGACGGTGACAATGGGTGCGTTGTCAGCGCCCTAGCGCGGTCCAGGCAGCCTGCACCGGCGGGGCACAGGGTTGTGGCTCGATCGTCGGCGCCGGCGACACCGCGATGGTCGGTAGTGCGTGGCGAAACGTGCTACCGGCCATCAGGGCGTGGCCGACGAAGGCGGGAATGTCCTGGTGCGCGCTCGCTCCTGCGGCGCCGATGTAGGCCACGTTGGAGCCGAGGCGCTGGGAGATCAGGGATTCGGCCTCGTCCGAGCTTCCCAGCACGACGATTGCGATGGGGCGCGGGCAACCCGGCTTCACGAACAGGTGCGCCTGGTAGACTGCTGCCTTGGTGAGAGAAATGCGTGCGCCTGCTTGCCAACCCTCTTGGGCGAGGAGGGCCGATACGATCCTCTCCGCGCGGGCTACGGCGGTCTCCCGCTCCGGCAGATAGCGCGCGAGCTTCACGGTAATGCTGACTGCAAGCCACGCCGCCACGAGGAACAGGATCGTGCGGCTAATCATGGCGCGGCACCGGCAGGATTGCAGCGGCGAGCACTGCCACCGTGGTCAATCCATCGAACAGCATGCCGCCCATCGCGCCATGCGCCGCGGCATAGGCAGAGGGTGACCAGCCCATCACGGCAAGGCGTACGACGTTGCCGGCGACGAGAGCGAGAGCGAGCGAAACCGCGATCCATCCGCTGCGGGCATCGACGGGACGATCCCAGGCGAGGCGTAGCGCAAGCCAGGAAAGCAGCGCCAGCGGCAGGGCATGAAACGAAGAGCAGCCAGCGAGAACGACGATGCTGTGTCCGTCGACACTAACGATGTTGCCGGTACGAATGACGTCGGCTCGGACCCAGCCGAGCAGACTGGCGGCCGCTGAGGCGTCGAGCGGCAGCAGGACGTTACTTACGAGCGGTTCAACCATGGTCGACCACAGGGCACAGGCGCCAAGCCCGGCGAAGAGAAGAGCCGCTGCGCGGACTGAACCCTTGTACTTGAGCGCGAGCCAGAAGCCGAACAGGACGATGGCGACCCAGGCGGCCAGGCTGCTGGGCCACAATACCAGGCCGGCGAAGGCCAAGGCCGGCATGGTCAAGGACGTCGCATCGGGATTGCTCTGTGCGTTCCACAGCAGGCGCAGCGCCACCGCCATGACGATCAACTCGAAGGGGCTGATGGCGAATAGCCCGGCGGTAGCGGCAACGCCGTCTGCCTTCCAAGCCTCGATGATCCTGAACATCCAGCCGTTGATGCAGCCGCCGGTGAGCAGGAGAGATGTCGCGGCCGTTGCCGTGCGAGGGGTGAAGGCGGACGCCGCCAATGAACCGAACATCCGCCGCGAGCAGCAATTGCGATGCCACGCGTGACGGTGGCATGGGCCCTGCTGTTTCGGCCGCGGCGCGGCTGTTCGCGCCTTGAACGGAGAGACTGAAATGAACGTCAAGTTGGCCCTTCTGTCGGGCCTCATTCTGTCGACTGTCGCCTTCGGCGGCGCACTGGCCCAGAGCGAAACGGCATATGAGAATGCCAATTGTCAGGCGTCGTTCTTGAATAACTGCGCAGATTCAGGGAGTTCGGATGCTCCGCTGCCGCTGCTCGGCGCCGGCCCTCTGGCGCTCGCGGCGCTCGGTGCGGCGCTCGTCGCGAGGCGGCGTCGCCGCGCGCGCTCTTCCTAGGAGGGATTCGATGTCGCTCGTCTGCTCCCGGAAAGTGCTTTCGGGAGCAGACACCGATTGCGTATTGCGTCGCGTTCTTCCAATTGCGCGACGCAATTTGCGACGGGTTCACCGTGCGCGCGTTAGCCGGGATGCTGTTGCGAGCCTGCTTTGCCCTTCATCGCCTGTTCGCGCGCCCGATAGGCACGGGCGAGACGTGCGTTGCGATCCTCGAACAGGTCGGCATCACAGCCTGCCTTCTTCAGCAGCGCTTCCTCGATCTCGACGTGCGGCTTCAGTGTGCCGTCCGCCAGAATATGCTCGACCGGTATCTTGCGCTCGGCCAACCGTCGCGACACCAGCACGGTGCGATGGCAATCGAGCGGCTCCTTCTCCGCGCACATCAGGCAAAGGCTCCTGCCCGCGCGCTCGGCAATCAGCCGGCCGATCGCCTCCTTGAATTCGGGCCGCGCGGCCAGATCGTCGTAGCCGCCGCCCGCCTTCGGCTTGCCGCCGAGTGTCTCGCCTTCCCAGACATACGCGATGCCCGCTTCGGCGAGGTTCCTGGCGAGCTGCTCGCGACCGAACTGCGGGAAGCGGCGGGACCACGGCATGGAGCGCACGTCGACCAGCCGCTCGACGCCGCCCTGTCTCAGCAGCGCGATGAAGCGTTCGACGGGATGGTTGGAATGGCCGATGGTCTTGATCGGTTTCATGACAGGTGTCGCACCAGCTCGATGAAGCCCAAGGTCGCGGCGGAGCGCTCGTCGCTGCGGCAGGCGAGATTGAGTGGCACCTTGATCGCCGGCCGCCCGGTGAGCGGGCGATAGGTTACACCTTCCAATGGCAGACGGCTCAGCGATGCCGGCACGATGGTGATGCCGAGGCCCGCCGCCACGAGGTTGAGGGTCGAGACGATGCGCGGTGCCTCCTGCCCGACATGCGGGCTGAAGCCGGCCTCGGCACAGGCGGAGACGATGACGTCGTAGAGTCCGCGTCCGTCGGGCCGGCGGTAGAGGATGAAGGTCTCGTCGGCGAGGTCCTTGAGGGTAAGCTGCTTCAGCCGGGTCAGCCGATGCCGCCCGGGGAAGGCGGCGGCCATGTCCTCCTGCAGCAGCGGATGAACTGTAATGCCCTGCGGATCGACCAGGCCCGAGCGAATGAAAGCCACGTCCAGCCGGCCGTCGCGCAGACCGCTCACCATGTCGCCGGAGCTGCTCTCCTCCAGCCCGAACGAAACGTCGGGCCGCGTCTGGCGGAATTCGCGGATGGCGCGCGCGACCAGCGGATGAAAGGGCGCGGAGGTAGTGAAGCCGACGGCGATGCGGCCCACCTCGCCGCGCGCGGTGCGTCGGGCGCGGATCTTGGCGTGCTCGGCCTGGGCCAGGATCGCCTCGGCGTCGACCAGGAAGGAGCGGCCGGCGTCGGTCAGGCTGACGCCGCGCGGATGACGGACGAACAGCGCAGCGTCGATCTCTCGCTCGAGCGCGCGGATTTGCTGGCTGAGCGGTGGCTGCTGGATGTGCAACTTCTCGGCCGCGCGGGTGACGTGCCCTTCGTGCGCGACGGCGACGAAATAGCGGAGATGGCGCAGTTCCATGGAGTTTCCCATCAAACTGTCGTCCTGAGCGCAGCGAAGGACCTAAGGATAGCAACAGGACCTTCGGTCGGACCCTTAGGTCTTTCGCTGCGCTCAGGAGACAGAGGTGGAAGATATCGGTCCGCTATCTACCATATATTTGAACACTGGATAAGCCGGCCATAAACCTCGCTCACCATTCGGGGGAGGCGAGAATGACGGCATTGATGGCGGCGGGGCTCAGCCTCCTGATGATCGGGACGGCGTTCCTGTCGGGCATCTTCGGCATGGCGGGCGGGCTGATCCTGATCGGCGTTCTGCTGGTGATCTTCCCCCTGCCCACCGCCATGGTGCTACACGCGATCACGCAGATGGCCTCCAACGGCTGGCGTGCCATCTTGTGGTTCAAGCACATCGTCTGGAAGAGCATGGCCTTCTACGTCGCCGGCTGCCTCGTCTCGGTCGGGCTGTGGTCGATCACGCTCTATGTGCCGGACAAGGCGATGGCGCTGCTGCTCCTCGGCCTCTCGCCCTTCGTCATCCGCGCCATCCCCGACAGGATCCTGCCGCGAACCTTCGGCCCGCTGCAGGTCGCCGCGACCGGCGTGCTTTCGATGATGCTGATGCTGCTGACCGGGGTTACAGGCCCGTTGCTCGACACCATGTTCCTGCGCTCGCCGCTCGAGCGGCGGCAGATCATCGCTACCAAGGCCGCCTGCCAGGTGTTCGGCCATGGCTTCAAGCTCATCTATTTCGGTGCGCTGATCGAGCAGGCCGGCCAGGTCGAGCCGTGGTTTCTCGCCATTGCCGTCGCCTCGTCGATGATCGGCACCTCGCTCGGCAAGCTGCTGCTCGAGAAGCTTTCCGATGCGGAGTTCCGCATCTGGTCGAACCGGCTGATCACCGCGCTCGCCAGCTACTATGTCGGCTATGGCTTGGTTCTGATGGTGGGCATCGCCTAAGATACGGCGTGTCCTTACCTCCAGGCTTCCACCTCGTTGCCAACGCATCCGGCTTTGCTGAAGCCAACGGGCCGTGGTTCGAGAAGATCGAGGATGGCCGCCTGATCCGCGGCTTCCTGCCGGGGCCGCGCCACGCCAATTCACACGGGATCGTGCATGGCGGCATGCTCGCGACCTTCATCGATTCGGCCATGGGCTCGACCGTTTCCCGTGTCCTGGAGCGCCGCTGCGTCACGGTCCGGCTGTCGCTCGACTATCTGATGCCGGGCCGCATCGGCGACTGGCTGCAGGCCGAAGCCGAGGTCGTCGGCTACGACGAGAACATGGCCCAGGTGAGAGCCCGTGTTTATGGTGCGCGCCACGACACGCTGACCGCCCTGGGCTCTTTCGCCCTGCTGAGCCGCCTTCGCTCGGGGCCCAGAAAAGTTACGTAAGGCTAGGGGAGCCCTTGGGAGGAGGAATGTCAGCGGAAACAGATTGGGTTAAGGCACTCCGACCTTGCATAGAGGCGGACTTGCAGGATGCAAAGCTGTCAGTTGATACATCGTTTAGATTGGCCTACGCGCTCACCATCAAATCCCATAAGGTGCGGCCGAGCGGCACTGCGCTTGCAGACATCGAAGAATTCGATAGTCGTTCTTATGAGACCGACCTGTTGATTGCTGAGACGACTTCGGCGAGTTGGACGCCGCGCGTCGTCGTTGAGTTCAAGTTTGACGGCGTTACCACGCATGACGTTCTGACCTATTCGGCCAAAGCTGCTACCCACAAGCGCCTTTACCCACATCTACGATACGGCCTGGTTATTGGAAAGCGTAAGAGCCTTTTGCCGAAGCTACTTTGGCACGGTCACGATTTCGACTTCATGCTCATGCTGTCGTCGGAGGCGATGGAAGGATCTGATCGCGATCAGCTATGTCGCCTGCTCAAGGAGGAAGTCGAAGCGTCTAGGACCCTAAGTCGACTTCTGACTGGAAACCCAAAGGCGCATTTGTTTCATCGTAAGCTGATAGTGTCGGAGAGATAGTTGTGATTTTGGCGACCGACGACAATCCGCCCGAAGGCTTCCTGCGCGTCGATTTCGATCGCGGCCGGCCCGAGACCACCTTCAACAGCCATGTCGGCAACCTCTATGTCCGGCGCGGCGCCAAGGGCACGCGCGACGAGTTCGTGCTCGGTTTTCGCGTCGCCCAGCACATGTGCAATCCGGCGGGCGGGCTGCATGGCGGCATGATGATGCTGGCGGCCGATCTCGTCGGTACGATGGGTGGCGGCGCCCTGGCCGGCCTGCGAAAGTTCCTGCCGACGGTGAGCGTGACCTGCGATTTCGTGGCGCCGGCCCGGCTCGGCGACTGGGTCGAGGGACGGCCCGAGCTGGTGCGCCAGACGCGCTCGCTGCTCTTCACCAACATCTACCTCACGGTCGGCGAGGAGAAGATCCTGCGCGCCTCGGCGATCGCCAAGATCCCGTCGGGCGACGGCCTGGCCTTCGGGCGCGCCCGGCTAGACCGAGGCGCCGAAGTGGCTGCCAAGAGCCCGCCGGCCTGAGTCGGTCAGACGCACCGTGCGGCCGCGACGCAGGCGTTCGGCCCAGCCCTTCTTGAAGAAGGTGTCGGCGATCGCCGCGCCCAGCGCGCCGGATATGTGCGGCCGCCGCTCGCTCCAGTCGAGGCATTGGCGCGCGAAGTGGCGCGTGCCGGCGCGCCTGGCGCCCTCGAGATCGACGCCCAGCCGCTGGCAGAACAGCGCTCCCGAATCGGTGAGCGACCAGTCGCGCGCCCCCTGGGGCTCGAGATGGCCATGCCGGGTCAGGGAATCCGTGACCGCCATGCCGACCTGGCCGGCGAGATGGTCGTAGCAGGTGCGGCAGAAGCGGAGGTCGGGATCGCGCCGCCACGCCGCGGTCTTCGACGCCGGTTGGACGCGCTCGCCGGCCAGCGCCATGAGCGATTCGATGGCATGCGCCACCTCGCCGGAGGCGAGGCGATAGAAGCGGTTGCGGCCCTGCGCGCGGGCGGCGAGGAGGTTGGCCTCGGCCATGCGTGCGAGATGGCCCGACGCCGTCTGCGCGGTGACGCCGGCGGCATGGGCGAGATCGGAGGCAGTGTGCGCGCGACCATCCATCAGCAGCTGCAGCATGGACGCGCGCGCCGGATCGCCCATCAGGGCAGCCACTTCGGAGAGGGCGTTGACCGTGACCATGGATCAAATCTAGGTCCGTCCTCACGCACGCGCCACGGCCAATAGTTCGGTAAGTGCCGAAGTGTCGTCTTGCCTCCGGCCGACGAGACGGCAGCCTCTTGTCATCCTGAGCGAAGCGAAGGATCTAACGCCATCTCCCACGGAGTTCTTTGAATCTGGCGCAAGGTCCTTCGCTTCGCTCAGGACGACAGTTGGGCTAACGCCACTTGGGATTGGCGATCGCGATCTTGTCGGCGGTCGTCGCGTCGAGATGGGTCATCAGCGCGGCGTCGCGCTCGTCGCGCTCGCCGGCACGCAATTGGCGCGCGAGCTCGCGGTTCAACTCGGCCAGCGTGCCGTCGCGGCCGATCAGTGCGACCAGCCGGGCATGCTCGCGCGCATCGGCCGCCGGACCGAGGCGCGACTCACGTTCGAGAATGGCGAGCGAGTTCACCGCCACGCGCATCTGGAAGCCGAGCCGCGGCTCGGCGCGGTCCAGTGCGGGCGTCGCCTCCTCGCGCAGGAAGTCGCCGATGGCGCTGAGAAGCTCCGAGGTCGTCGGACGGTCCTGCGCCATCAGCTTGCCTCCTTCAGGAGCTGAAGCAGGTCGACCTCGGTCTCGACCGCGCGGCGCCCGATCGACGCCAGCTCCATCGACTTCACCGATCCCGAGAGATGGCGCCACGCCTGGGTGAGGCAGATCACGCCCCAGCGCACCGTGCCGAACACCTCCCACCAATGCGCCCGCGCGGGATCGACCGCGATGCCGCCGGCGTTCTCGTAGGCCGACCACAGTTCCTCGCGGCTGCCGAAGCCGCCGGCCGGCTTGTCGATCGAGCCGAAGCGCCAGCTCTTGACGCACAGCCACCCGAGATCCTCGATCGGGTCGCCGAGATGGGCGCCCTCCCAGTCCAGGATCGCGGTCACGCCGTGCTCGTCGGCGAGGTAGTTGCCGGTGCGAAAATCGCCGTGCACCAGCAGTGGTCGGGCGGTTGGGGCGGGTCGGCGCCGGTCGAGCCAGGAGAGCGCCAGCTCGAAGACCGGCTGTGGCTGGTCGAGCGAGTCCAGGGCAGTACGCAGGGCCGCGACCTGATCGGCCGCTTCGCGATGCGGGAGCGGCGGTAGCCCCGCTGTGTCGACGGCGTGGATGCGCGCCACGATCTCGCCGAGCTGGCGCGCGATCTTCCCGCGGGCATCGGCATAGGGAGGGTCGCGCAGCAGCTTGCGGGCAATGGCGATGCCGCCGACGCGGCGCATGACGAAGCCTTCGCCGAGTCCATCTTGCGCGGCAAGCTCGAAGAGCACCTCCGGTGCGCGAACGCCGCTTCTGAATGCCGCCCGCAGAACTCCGAATTCGGTGGCCCGATCGAGCGCGGTGGCACTCGCCCGCTCGGCGGCCCCGGTGGTCGGCGGATCGCGGCGCAAGATCAGCTCGTGCCTCTGATCGCCGACGAGGGCGTCGAAGCACCATGTTTGACGCGAGGCCCCGCCCGATTCCCGACGCAGGCCCTCGATCGTGGCCGGCCCGCCAAAATGCCGGGAGGCGGCAGAGGCGAGCCCTGCCGCGACGATTTCGGCTTCGTTTGCGGTGTGAATGGTCATTTACCCGGACTGTGGCACAGGCCCCGCCGCGTGGTAAGAGGGCGACCCCAACGCAGGAGACACGGCGTGGCGAATGCCTTCGCGGCCATGAACGGCCTCTATCTCGAAGACCTCAAGGTCGGCATGTCGGCGATGTTCGGCAAGACCGTCACCGAGGCGGACATCATGGCTTTTGCCGGAGTCTCCGGCGATACCAACCCCATCCACCTGCATGACGGCTTCGCGCGCTCGACGCGCTTCGGCCAGCGCATCGCGCACGGCATGTTGAGCGGCAGCTTCATTTCCACGGTAATCGGCACCAAGCTGCCCGGCCCTGGTTCGGTCTATATCTCGCAGACCATGAACTTCACGGCGCCGGTCTTGATCGGCGAGACGATAACAGCAGTGGCCACGATCATCGCGATCGACGAGAAGCGCCGGCGGGTGATCCTCAAGACCCAGTGTCTCAACGGCGACAAGGTCGTGATCGACGGCGAGGCGACGGTCCTCGTACCGCGCCGTGATGTGGCATGAGGCACGGCCTGATATGATACCGGTGTTCGACGACTGGCAGTCGGTGCCTGCCGAATGGACGGGCGGCGTCGTGGCGCTCGGAAACTTCGATGGCGTGCATCGCGGCCATCAGGCCTTGCTGGCAGCTGCAGCGCAGCAGGCCTCCGCGCTCGACGCTCCGCTCCTGGCACTCACCTTCGAGCCGCATCCGCGGCGCTTCTTCGTGCTCGACACCGGACCGTTCCGCCTCACCCTGCCGCCGGGCAAGGTTCGTTTGCTCAAGCAGCATGGCGTGCAGGCCGTGCTGGCACAGCGCTTCGATGCGGCGTTCGCGGCGATCACGGCTCACGCCTTCGTGGACGGTGTGCTGCTGCAAGGCCTTGGCGCACGCCATGTGGTCTGTGGGTACGACTTTACCTTCGGCGCCCGCCGCAGCGGCAACGTCGAACGGCTGCGCGAGCTTGCGGCCGAGCGCGCGCTGGGGGTCACGGTGCTCGACCCGGTGATGCATGAAGGCGAGATCTATTCCTCGACCCGTATTCGCGAGGCGCTGCGCGCCGGCTGGCCGACAGAAGCCTCGGAGCTGCTGGGCCATCCCTGGGAGATCGAGGGTGTGGTCGAGCAAGGCGACCAGCGCGGCCGCACCATCGGGTTTCCGACGGCGAACGTCGCCCTGGGCGAGCATCTGCGTCCGCACTTCGGCGTCTACGCCGTGCGGGCGCTGGTTGGCGGCAATTGGCGCAACGGCGTGGCCAACCTCGGTAAACGCCCGACTGTGGGTAAGCTGCAGGAAAACTTCGAAGTCCATCTGTTCGATTTCGCGGGCGATCTCTACGGGCAGACCCTGAGGGTGGCGTTGATCGATTTCATCCGCCCCGAGATGAAGTTCGCCGGCCTCGATGCGCTGAAGGCGCAGATCGCCACCGACGGCCAAGCCGCTCGCGACATCCTGGCGGCGTTGGCGTAGCCCGTCTCCGCCTGTCCAGGCCGAGTGGGAACACAGTGCGAGATGCAGCCGGCAGCTTGCACGCAAAGGCGAGCCGCGTGTCTCTGGGGGCGCGCTGCGCAACCTTGGTCGGTGGCCGAGGGTTACTCACCTGCCGCGATCTGCGGTGAGAATCGGAGGCACCATATGAAAGTCATTTCGAGTTTGGTCGCACTGGCAGCTATCGGCATTTCGGGTGCGGCAATTGCCCAGAACGCACAGATGCCGCCTGGAGCTACGAATCCGCCGCCGGGCACGACAAGCAACAACAGCGGTTCGAGTGTCCTCCCCGGCACCACGACCGGGACGCCCAGCTCGAGCGCGCTCGACTCCACGAGCGTATCGGGCGCGCAGGCGGCGGCTCAGTCGAAGATCCAGGAAGCAGGCTTCACGAGCGTGAGGGGGCTTTCGCGTACTCCGGATGGGATCTGGATGGGCCGTGCCGTGAAGAATGGTGTCGAAGTGAGTGTAGCCTTGGACCCGAGCGGCAGAATCACGACCCAGTGATGCCGACGTCGGAAGGACGGTGACGCTTCCTGTCGCCGTCCTTCGGCGTCTCCAGACCGGCAATCCTCGTGGCGGCACAGGTCCTCGCATGTGCCTTGACCCCCACCACCCTCATCCCTAGATTGCCGGCCCCATGACGATCAGGGCCTCTCGGGAGCGAATTAGCCGCCCGGTCCGCATGTAGCGGCCGGGTGCGTGCGCTTGCCTGAATGCCGGAATCCCGGCCCCTCCCGTAATGTTCCTGAGAGTTCATCGTGACAACCGACTATAAATCCAGCGTTTTCCTCCCGAAAACCGACTTCCCGATGCGCGGCGGGTTGCCCAAGAAGGAGCCTGAGCTGCTGAAGCGTTGGGCCGAGATGAGGCTATTCGAGCGCCTGCGCGCCGAGAGCAAGGGCCGTCCCAAGTTTGTGCTCCATGACGGCCCTCCGTACGCCAACGGCAACCTCCATATCGGTCACGCGCTCAACAAGATCCTGAAGGACCTCGTCACGCGGACCCAGCAGATGCTGGGCAAGGACTCCCATTACGTTCCCGGCTGGGACTGCCACGGCCTGCCGATCGAGTGGAAGATCGAGGAGCAGTATCGCGCCAAGAAGCAGGACAAGGACAAGGTGCCGGTCGGCGAGTTCCGCCGCGAGTGCCGCGCGTTCGCCGACCACTGGATCGGTGTCCAGCGCGAGGAATTCAAGCGGCTCGGCGTCGAGGGCGACTGGGACAACTACTATTCGACGATGAAGTACGAGTCCGAGGCCGTGATCGCCAACGAGCTCGGCAAGTTCCTGATGAACGGCGGGCTCTACAAGGGCTCGAAAGCCGTGCTGTGGTCAGTCGTGGAGAAGACGGCGCTGGCCGAGGCCGAGATCGAGTATCACGACCACACGTCGGACACCGTCTATGTCCGTTTCCCGGTCGTGTCGTCGAAGGGCGGCAAGCTCGATGGTGCGGCGGTCGTGATCTGGACAACCACCCCCTGGACCATGCCGGGCAACCGCGCGCTCGCCTACGGGAGGGACATTGGCTACGCGCTGGTCGAGGTCGCCGCGGCGGCCGAGGACAGCAAGGCCAAGGTCGGCGAAAGAATGGTGCTTGCGCGGGAGCTCGTCGGCCCAGTCGCGGAGGCTACCAAGTTCACGCCGAAGGTCGTGGCCGAAATCTCGTCCGAAGATCTCGAAGGGCTGATTGCGGCGCACCCGCTGCGCGGGCAGGGCTTCGAGTTCGACGTGCGCCTGCTGCAGGGTGATTTCGTGACCGCCGACGCCGGTACAGGGTTCGTGCATATCGCGCCGGGCCATGGTGCCGACGACTATGAGCTCGGCGTCGCGAACGGTGTGGAGGTGCCAGATACCGTAGCGGAGGACGGCAGCTACTATCCGCACGTGCCGTTGTTCGCGGGGCTGCAGGTCTATACGTCGGTGGGCAAGAAGGGTCCGGCGAACAAGGTCGTGACGGAGGCGCTCGACAAGACGGGTAAGCTCCTGGGCGCCGGCCGCATCACCCATTCCTATCCGCACTCCTGGCGTTCCAAGGCGCCGGTGATCTTCCGCAACGCGCCGCAATGGTTCATAGCCATGGACAAGCCGATCGCCGAGATCGGCGGCACCCTCCGCGAGAAAGCGCTGGCGGCGATCGACGCGACGCGCTTCGTGCCGCGCGCCGGCTACAACCGGCTGCGCTCGATGATCGAGACGCGCCCCGACTGGTGCGTGTCGCGCCAGCGCGCCTGGGGCGTGCCGATCGCGGTGTTCGTGAACAAGGCGACCGGCGAGCCGCTGCGAGATCCCGAGGTCATGGTCCGCGTGGTAGAAGCCTTCAAGGCGGAGGGCGCCGACTCCTGGTTCGAAAGCCCGCCCGAGCGGTTCCTCGGCAACAAGTACAAGGCGGCCGACTACGAGCAGGTGCGCGACATCCTCGACGTCTGGTTCGACTCGGGCAGCACGCATGCCTTCACGCTGGAGGGCAATCCCGATTTGAAATGGCCAGCCGATCTCTATCTCGAGGGCTCGGACCAGCATCGCGGCTGGTTCCATTCCTCGCTGCTCGAGAGCTGCGGCACCCGCGGTCGCGCGCCGTACGACGGCGTTCTGACGCACGGCTTCACGCTCGACGAGCAGGGCCGCAAGATGTCGAAGTCACTGGGCAACATCACCGCGCCGCAGGCGGTATGCGATCAGTACGGTGCCGACATCCTGCGCCTCTGGGTGGTAGGGACTGACTACACCGAGGACCAGCGTATAGGTCCTGAGATCCTGAAGCACCAGGCCGAAGCCTATCGCCGTCTGCGCAATACCTTGCGTTACCTGCTGGGCAGCCTCGATGGCTTTTCCGCAGCGGAGAAGGTCGAGTTCGCCCAGTTGCCGGAACTGGAGCGCTGGGTGCTCCATCGCTTGGCCGAACTCGATGCTATCATGCGCCAGGCGGTCGACGATTTCGACTTCCACACAATCGCGACCGAGCTGCACACCTTCTGCTCCGTCGATCTATCGGCCTTCTATTTCGACATCCGCAAGGATTCGATTTATTGCGACGCCCCGAAAGCGCTCCGCCGGCGCGCTGCGCGCACCGTTATGGCGGAGGTATTCTCCTTCCTGACGGCCTGGCTCGCGCCGATCACCTGCTTCACCACCGAAGAGGCTTGGCTAATGCGGCCCAAGGATGTGGCGGATGGTGCGGCCGAAAGCGTGCACCTGCGGCTTTATCCCGCGATCCCGAACACTTGGCTGGACACCGGGTTGGGGGAGAAATGGAAGACCGTGCGGGCGCTGCGCCGGGTCGTGACCGGGGCGCTGGAGCTCGAGCGGGCCGAGAAGCGCATCGGGTCGAGCCTGCAGGCAGCGCCGCGGGTCCATGTGGCGCCCGAGTATCTGGCGGCGATGAAAGGCCTCGATCTGGCGGAGATCTGCATCACCTCGGGTGGCGAGCTGGTCCAGGGTGATCCGCCTGCCGGCGCCTTCAGCTTGCCAGACATTGCCGGAGTCGGCGTGGTTCCGGCCCCGGCGGCAGGCGAGAAATGTGCGCGCTGCTGGCAGGTCCTCGAGGAGGTCGGCCAGTCGCCAAGGCACCCGCTGATCTGCCAGCGCTGCGAAGGAGCGGTGGAAAGCCTCGCATGAGACGCCTCGCATGAGACGCATTGACCGTCAGGCCATGGCACTGGTCGCGGCCACGCTGGTGATCGACCAGCTGAGCAAACAGCTGCTGCTCGGCTATCTGCTGAAGGTGGGCAACGTCGTGCCTGTGATCGACGACTTCTTCCGGCTGGTCATCGTCTGGAATCGCGGTGTCAGCTTCGGCCTGCTGGGCGGCGACCGCGCGCTGCCGGCCTGGCTGCTGTCCGGCGTCGCCATCGCGGTTTGCATCGGGCTTTTTTTGTGGCTGCGGCGAACCGACCGCCCCCTGACCGGCTGGGGCATCGGCCTTGTCATGGGCGGGGCCATCGGCAATGTTATCGACCGCGCGCGGTGGGGAGCGGTGTTCGATTTCGCCGATTTCCACGTGGGAGAGTGGCACTGGCCTGCATTCAACGTCGCCGATGCCGCGATCGTGGTAGGAGTCGGGCTAATGCTCATCGATTCGCTCATCGGCGAGAAGCAGCGCGCGCCCTGATTAGGCCATGATCGGCGGACAGAAGTTCCAAGGACAAATGATGCGACGGACGATCTTTTTTCCTGTGATCTTTGCCGCCATCGGCGCCGTTGCGCTCGGCGGCTGCAGCGCGTTCGAGAATCTCGGCGGTGGCAAGAAATTCTCGCCAGACGAGTTCAAGATCGTTTCACATTCACCGCTCACCATGCCGCCGAATGCCGAGCTTCGCCCACCGCGTCCCGGCGAACCGCGTCCGCAGGAGACCACGCCGTCCGACCAGGCTAAAGAAGCGCTCTCCCCGGTCATGGCTGGTCGGGTGCAGCAGAGGGGCGGCGGAGGCACCGCACCGGCCGTGGCGGGCGGCGCTTCGGAACAGTCGTTGATCGCCAAGGCCGGGGCCGGCGGCGTCGACCCCAATATCCGCAGCCAAGTCAATCGCGACACCCGCACCTTGGCCGAGAAGGACAATACCTTCATCGACAGCCTGATCTTCTGGCAGGACAAGCCGCCGCCCGGCGTGATCGTCGATCCTGAAAAGGAACAGCAGCGCTTGCGCGACGCGCAGGCGACCGGACAGCCGTCCAATGCGGCGACGCCGACCATTCAGCGCCGCAAGCGCGGTTTGCTCGAAGGCATCTTCTGATAGGGAGCCCGTCCGTGCGCCGCCGTGCTGCTCTCGGCGGCCTCTTGGCCGCTACGCTCCTGACCCCGCGAGCCTCGGCCCTGGCGAGTCTGTTGCACGTAAGTCGCCGACCGTCCGATACCTTCACCCTGCCGAATGGCCTCGAGGTCGTTGTGCTGCCGTCGAGCCGCGCCCCGATCGTGACCCAGCTGCTGGTATACAGGGTCGGCAGCGCCGACGAGACCTACGGCCGTACCGGCATCGCCCATTTCCTCGAGCACATGATGTTCAAGGGCACCGGCGTGCTGGCGGCGAGCGAATTCTCGCGAACGGTGGCGCGCAACGGCGGCCGCGACAATGCCTTCACCGGCTTCGACATGACGGGGTACCACCAGACCATCGCGCCCGATCGCCTCGAGCTGGTGATGCGCATGGAAGCCGATCGCATGGTGAATCTTCGCATTCTCGAGAGCGAGCTCAGGCCCGAGCGCGAAGTGGTGCTCGAGGAGCGGCGCATGCGGGTCGACAACGTGCCGTCCGCGATGCTCGACGAGGCCGCGCGCGAGCAGCTGTTTGGCCTGCACAAACCCTATGCAATGCCGACAGCAGGCTATGCGGACGACGTGAAGAGACTCGGCGTCGGCGATCTCAGCGCGTTCTATCGCCGCTTCTATGCGCCAAACAACGCTGTGCTGATCGTGGCGGGTGACACCACGACGGAGGCGGTACACAAGCTCGCCGAGAAACATTATGGACCGGTCCCGGCCCGCGCGATCGTGCCGCGGAAACGGCCGGCGGAAGGCGGCGCCGGGCTTCCTCAGCGCGTAACACGCGCCGATGTGCGGGTGCCCGAGCCGCGCTGGAGTCGGGACTTCCTGGCCCCTTCCTATCGAGCGGGAGAAACGCGCCATGCCCATGCGCTCCAGGTGCTGACGCGGCTGTTCGGCGGCAGCGAGACCAGTCGCCTGTCGCGTGCTTTGGTTGCACAGGACAAGATCGCCTTGTCGGCATACTCCGGCTACGGCCCGACGGCTCTTGGCCTCACGAGTTTCGAGATCACCGTCCAGCCGATGCGCGGGCGCAGCGTAGCGGAAGTCGAGACGGCGGTCGGCAACCAGATGAAGAGGGTCCTCGACGGCGACGTCACGGCGCAAGAGGTCGAGCGGGCACAGAACCAGCTTCTGGCGAGCGCGATCTATTCGCAGGACTCGCTCGCGAGCGGAACGCGTCTCTACGCTAATGCACTCTCCACGGGAGGCAGCATTGCGGAGCTCGACGATTGGCCCCGGGCGATCGCTGCGGTTCGACCGAACGACGTCGTCGCCGCGGCGCGCCATATCTGGCGCGACGAGGGTGCGGTCACCTCGCTGCTCACGCCGGCCGAGGGTTGGAAATGACAGTGCTGCGGTGCATGGCGCTGGCGCTTGGGCTCGCGCTGGCGGCGTCGCGCGCCGAAGCCATCGAGATCAAGGAAATCACGACGCCGCTCGGCATCAAGGCCTGGCTGGTCGAGGACAGCAGTACACCGGTCGTGGCGCTGTCCTTCTCTTTTGCCAGCGGCAGCTCCAGTGATCCCGAGAATGGGCAGGGGTTGACCAGCCTCACGGCGAGCCTGCTGACCGACGGTGCAGGGCCGCTCGATGCGCAGGCTTTCAAGCAGCGCCAGGAGGATGCGTCTGTCGGACTGGGCTTCGGTGCCTCGCTCGAAAATGTCACCGGCAGCCTGCGCCTGCTGTCCGCTCATCGCGACGAGGCGTTCGAGCTGTTGCGATTGGCAGTGACCGAACCACGCTTCGATTCGGACCGGATCGAGCAGCGTCGGTCACAGATCATTGTCGGATTGAGCCAGGCGGACCAGCGTCCCGCCTCGGTAGCTCAGCGCACGATGATGGCGGCGGTTTTCGCGGGGCATCCCTATGCCGCCAATTCCTCGGGCGTGCGCGAGAACCTGCCGACGGTCACGCAGCAGCAGATCAGGGATCGGGCGGCATCCGTACTGACGCGCAACGGCCTGATCGTGACTGCGGTGGGTGACATCGATGCTGCCGAGTTGTCGCGCCTGCTGGATCGTGCCTTCGGCGGCCTGCCCGCGGGCGCGCCCCGGCCCGAACTACCGATCTGGACACCCCCCACCAAGCCTCAAAGCGTCAATGTCGATCGGCCGGTTCCGCAGAGCTCCGTCCTGATCGCCCTGCCGGCGATTCCGCGCGACGACCCGGACTGGCATGCCGCGGTCGTGCTGGCGCACATTCTGGGCGGCGGTCAGCAGTCGCGGCTGTTCACCGAGGTGCGCGAGAAACGCGGGCTCGCCTACAGTGTCTCCTCGGCGCTGCGCACGCAACGCAATGCGTCGCTGCTCGTGGTCGCGACCGGGAGCGCCAGCGAGCGGGTTGCCGACTCGCTCCGGGTCATCAAGGCCGAACTGGTGCGCATCCGCGAGGGCGTGACCGATCAGGAGCTCGCCGAGGCCAAGACCTATCTCAGCGGATCGATGGCGCTGCTGCTCGATTCGTCGAGCTCCGTCGCGAACCTGCTGCACAGCTTGCAGGTCGATCGTCAGCCGCGCGATTATCTCGACCGCCGGGCGGCGCTGATCGGCGCGGTCAAGGCGGAGGATGTACGACGCGTGGCGCGTCGCATCCTGCGCGAGGAGGCAATGACCACGGTCGTCGTCGGCAAGCCGGCCGGCGCCATTGCGGAACCCTAGAGGTCACGGATGTTCTATTCGCATATCATCGACGATGCGCTCGAAGCCAAGGTCAAAGGCGGCCTGTCGCAGGCGGCGCTCGACCGCGAGCTTCAGCGCGCCACGCCTGCACTCGACAAGATCCGCCGCTGGCGCGACGACGGCACCTTGCCGCTGCTGAAGCTGCCCGGGCGGCGCGACGACCTCGAGGCGCTGAAGCCGCACGTCGAGCGCTTCGCGAAGTTCGAGCATGTCGTCGTCATGGGCAGTGGCGGTTCGAGCCTCAGCGGCAAGACGCTGGTGGCGCTGAAGGATCAGGGCTTCGGCCCGACCCCCGGCCGGCCCAAGCTCCATTTCATGGATAACGTCGATCCGGCGACCTTCGCGGCGATGACCAGCCGCCTGCCGCTCGACCGGACCGGCTTCCTGCCGATTTCCAAGTCCGGCGGCACGCCGGAGACGCTCGCGGCGACCTTCACCGCGCTGGGGGCTCTGGAGACCAAGATCGGCAAGGCGGCGATCAGCAACCAGATGCTCGCCATCACCGAGGCATCCGACAATCCGCTGCGTCGGCTGATGACTGGGCTCGGCTGCACGATACTGGAGCACGACCCCAAGGTCGGCGGCCGCTACTCGGCGCTGTCACTGGTCGGCATGCTGCCGGCGATGATCGCGGGCGTCGATGGTGCAGCGGTGCGCGAGGGTGCGGCAAGCGTGCTCGATCCCGTTCTTGCGGCGAAGGACACCAAGGACCTGGCGCCGGCGACCGGTGCGGCCTTGTCGGTCGGCCTATCCCGGGAGCGCGGTACGAACATCACAGTGCTGATGCCCTATGTTGATCGTCTGGAAACCTTTGCCTTCTGGTACCGCCAGATCTGGGCGGAGAGCCTGGGCAAGCAGGGCAAGGGCACGACGCCGATCCGCGCCATGGGCACGATCGATCAGCATAGCCAAGTCCAGCTCTATCTCGGCGGACCGCATGACAAGCTCTACACGTTCATCATCCAGGACACCGCGGGGCAGGGCACCGCGCTCTCGCCGGCAACGCTGGGCGGTGACAAGGCGCTCGATTATCTCGCCGGACATACGATGGGTGATCTGTTGCTGGCCGAGGCCGACGCGACGGCCGCCACGCTGGTCAAAGATGACCGGCCGGTGCGCGTGATTCGCATCAAGGCGATCGACGAACGCGTGATGGGCGCACTGATGATGCACTATATGCTCGAGACGATGTTCGCCGCCGAGCTGTGGGGCATCGACGCTTTCGACCAGCCGGCGGTCGAGGACGGCAAGGTGCTCACCCGCCAGTATCTTTCCCAACGGCGGAAGTCGTAGACTGGCGGCGCGATGCTGCGCCGCCTTCCCTCAAATCTGGTCAACCAGATCGCCGCCGGCGAGGTCGTCGAGCGGCCGGCCAGCGCTGTGAAGGAGCTGGTCGAGAACGCGATCGACGCCCGCGCCCGGCGTATCGCCGTGACCCTCAAGGAAGGTGGAAGGACCTTCCTCTCGGTAGTCGATGACGGCAACGGCATGGACCGACAGGAACTCGCCCTTGCCGTCGAGCGGCACTGCACCTCCAAGCTGCCGGCGGATGATCTCACCGACATCCGCACGCTTGGCTTCCGCGGCGAGGCCTTGCCGTCGATCGCCTCGGTCAGCCGCTTCACCATCACCTCGCGGCCGGCCGGGGCCGATAGTGCCTGGTCCCTGGCGATCGACGGCGGCGTCAAGGACGAGCCCAGGCCCGCCGCGCATCCGCCGGGCACGCGCGTGGAAGTGCGCGAGCTTTTTTTCGCCACGCCCGCGCGGCTTAAGTTCCTGAAGGAGCCGCGCACCGAATCGAGCCACGTCGCCGATGCGATGCGCCGCCTCGCAATGGCACATCCCGGCATCGGCTTCCGGCTGGAAAGCGAGGAGCGCACGCTGTTCGACCTGCCGGCGTGCAACCGCGCGCTTCTCGACAGGCCAGATGCCGCCCGGCTGGAACGGCTTTCGTCGATCATGGGCCGCGATTTTGCCGACAACTCGGTGGCGATCGACGCCAACCGCGAGGGCTTCCGGCTCACCGGGTTCGCCGGCCTGCCGACGCTCAACCGGCCGACCAGCCAGCACCAGTATCTCTTCGTCAACGGCCGCCCGGTGCGCGACAAGCTGCTGGCCGGCGCGGTGCGCGGCGCCTACCAGGATTTCCTGGCGCGCGATCGTAATCCTATGGTGGCGCTGTTCCTCGAGGCGCCGCCGGAGCTGGTCGACGTCAACGTCCACCCGGCCAAGACCGAGGTACGCTTCCGCGACGCCGGGATCGTGCGCGGGCTGATCGTGGGCGCGCTGCGGACGGCACTCTCCGCGGCTGGCCACCGTGCCAGCACGACGGTTTCAGACGCAGCGCTCGGAGCGTTTCGCCCGCACACGGGCTTTTCGATGTCGCTGCCGATGGGCAATCGCTATGGCTCTTCGATCCCGCGCGGCCTTGCGGAAGCAGCGATGCAGTACATGGCGCCCCCCTTGGCCCCGCTCTCTGCGCGCACTGAAGAGCCCACCGCCAACGCGCAAGCCAGCCACTATCCGCTCGGCGTCGCACGTGCACAGCTGCACGAGACCTACATCGTGGCGCAAACCGACGGCGGCGTGGTGATCGTCGACCAGCACGCCGCGCACGAGCGGCTGCTGCACGAGAAGCTCAAGAACCAGCTCGCGGCCGAGGGCGTGAAGCGCCAGACGCTGCTGTTGCCCGAGGTCGTCGATGTCGGCGAGGAGGGCGCCCGCCGTCTCACCCAACGCGCCGCCGAGCTCGCCGACATGGGTCTGGTGCTGGAGCCGTTCGGACTGGGCGCCGTCGTCGTGCGCGAGACACCAGCGCTGCTGGGCGAGGCCGACATTCAGGGGCTGGTGCGCGATCTCGCCGACGAGCTGGCCGACATGGGGGATCACCTGTCGCTCAGGGAGAAGGTCGAGGAGGTCTGCGGCACACTGGCTTGCCACACCTCGGTGCGGGCTGGCCGGCGGCTCACTGTCGAGGAGATGAACGCGCTGCTGCGCCAAATGGAAGCGACACCGCATTCCGGACAGTGCAATCATGGCCGCCCGACCTATGTCGAACTCAAGCTGGCCGACATCGAACGGCTGTTCGGAAGACGATGAAGAAATTGCTGCTGCCGCTTTGTGTAGCGCTTGTCGCTCCTCCCGTGCTGGCTCAGGCGCCCGGGCCGCTCGACGGCGAATGGCGCGGCCGCAGCGACGGCGGCTCGTGCAACGCGCCGCTCGAGTACATGATCTACATCGAGTCGGGCCTCGTCGAGGGCACCGCCACCGATGCCACCGCGCGCGGCCCCGTGCCCAACACCAAGAAGGGGCCGCCGCCGGCGCCGACCCCCGGCCTGTGGCAGATACACGGCCTGGCGAAGCCCGGGTCTTTCTCGCTGATCGCCGTGGCCTCCGTGAAGGGCACCGATCGGCGTGAGGGCCGGCTGAACGTCACCAGCCAGGGCAGCACGCTCACCGTCACGGAAAGCAGCGGCTGCGGCCGCACTGCCCGGCTGTCGAGGGGGTAGCCTGCTTCTCATGGTCTCCCGGACCGCGAGATCAAGACGCGCCACTGAGTGACGCGCTCTATAATTTTGCCATCTCCATCGCCAGGATTCGCTCCTCGCGGCCTGCGTGCAGGCGGAAGAAGGCGTCCTGCGGCTTGTCCAGCACGAACATGGCACGCGCATCGAGGCCGAGATGCAGGCCACGCACGACCGCGCCGCTGACGCCATGGCCGACCACGACGGCGCGCACGGATGAAGCCGCGATCTCGGCGAGAAACGCGGCGGAGCGGCGGCGCAGGTCGTGATGGGTCTCGCCTCCGGGCGGGCAGAAGCCTTCTGGATCGGCGCGCCATCTTGCCAGCGCGTCGGGGTGGTCGGCCTCGATCTCGGACCAGGTGAAGCCATCCCACTGTCCGTAGCCCAGCTCGGCGAGGCGGATGTCGTCGCGCCATTCGGCAGGATCGACGCCGAGGGCGCGGCCGACGATCAGCGCCGTCTCGCGGGCACGGCCGAGCGGGCTGCGCAGGAACAGTGTCGGACCGGGCTCGCGGGCAAGCTCTGCAGCGAGCGCACGGCCCATCGCGGCGGCCTGCTCGCGGCCGCGCACCGTCAAGGGGGAATCCTTGCTGCCCTGCATGCGGCGCTCGAGGTTCCACGCCGTCTCGCCGTGCCGCAAGAGATAGAGCGGGGCGGTGAGCGTCATGGCGTACGGCGCAGGATCACGATCTTGGCCAACCCATAGCGACGTTCGTCGATCGGGATGAAACCGGAGGGCGGCAGCATGTCTTCGGTGTTGGCGAGCTCGACCGTCGCGATCGCACCGGGCTTCAGCCAGCCTGCTTCGACGAGCGCCGCCAGCGTGGGCGCGGCCTTGCCGGAGCGATAGGGTGGATCGAGGAAGGCGAGATCGCAGCCCTCGAGCGACGACGGGGGGCGCGTAGCGTCGGCGCGGATCACCTTGGCGTTGCCCGTCTCGCCGAGCTTGCGCAGGTTGTCACCGATCAGCTTGATCGCCGTCGCGTCGCTATCGAGGAAGGTGGCGTGCGCGGCTCCGCGAGACAGCGCCTCGATGCCGAGCGCGCCCGATCCGGCGAAGGCGTCGAGCACGCGCGCATAGATCAGCGGCGAGGTGCCGTCGTCGCGCCAGCTGGCATGCGTCAGGATGTTGAACAGCGATTCGCGGGCGCGGCTCGAGGTCGGCCGCGTCGTGTCGCCCGCGGGCGTGGCGATCGACCGGCCGCGATGCCGGCCGCCCACGACCTTGATCATCCGCGCGTTCGCCGCTTGTGCTGGGCGGGGCGCGGCTTGGGCTTGGCCCAGCCCGCCTTGCGTGGTGCGCGCGGCAGGCCGAGCAGGGTTTCCATGGCTTGAGTCGGCACCTCGTCGACCATGCCGGGCTGCAGTTCGCCCAGGTGGATCGGGCCGAAGGCGACTCGGATCAGGCGCATCACCGGCAGGTCGAGATGAGCCAGCACCTTGCGCACCTCGCGGTTCTTGCCCTCGGTCAGCGCGATGTCGAGCCAGGCGTTGGATCGTTGCTGGCGGTCGAGGCTCGCCTGGATCGCGCCGTAATGAACGCCCTCGATCGTGATGCCGTTCGCCAGGGCCGCCAGCTTCGCCACGTCCACCGTGCCGTGCACCCGGGCGCGATAGCGCCGCGTCCAGCCGTTCGCCGGCAGCTCCAGCTTGCGCGCGAGGCCGCCATCGTTGGTGAGCAGCAGCAGGCCCTCGGAAAAGTAATCGAGCCGGCCGACCGTGACCACGCGCGGCATGCCCTTGGGCAGCGAGTCGAAGATGGTGCGCCGGCCCTGCGGGTCGCGCGCCGTCACCATCTCCTCCGGGGGCTTGTGATAGCGCCACAGCCGCGCCCGGTCGGCCTGCGGCAACGGCTTGCCGTCGACCTCGATCCTGCTGGCGTCGGTGACGACGAAGGCGGGGGTCGTGAGCACGGCGTCATCGACCTTGACCCGGCCGTCGGCGATCCAGCGCTCGGCGTCGCGGCGCGAGCAGAGTCCGGCGCGCGCCAAGCGCTTGGCGATGCGTTCGGGCTCGCTCACGGGCTTGCGGCGTCGAGGAAGGCGCGGAAGATCTTCGCGTCGCCCTCCGAAATGTGGAATTCGGGATGCCATTGCACGCCGATGCAGAAGCGGTATTGCGGTGCCTCGATGCCCTCGATCACGCCGTCGGAGGCGAGCGCGTTGATCACGATGCCCTCGGGCGCGTCCGCCGCCGCCTGGTGGTGTGCGCTGTTCACGGACAGCTCCTCGGTGCCCACGATCCGGTGCAGCAGGGTCCCCGGTGAGACCTTCACCGTGTGGCCGGGCTCGTCGCGCGGGTTGGGCTGCTCGTGCGCGAGCGCATCGGCTACCGAGTCGGGGATGTGCTGGATCAGCTTGCCGCCCAGCACGACATGCAGCAGCTGCTGGCCGCCGCAGATGCCGAGCACCGGCTTGTTCTGAGCGAGAGCGCCTTTGGTGACGTCGAACTCGAAGGCGGTGCGGCGGTCCTTGGTGACCACCGTTGCGTGCTTGGCTCCGCCGCCGTAGTAGGACGGGTCGACGTCGAACGCACCGCCGGTGACCACCAGCGCATCGATCCGCTCGAGATAGTCGGCGACGCGGTCGGGCTCGTGCGGCAAAGCCACCGCCAGCCCACCCGCCGCGTCGATCGCGTCGAGATAGTTCTGGCGCAGCGCATACCAGGGAAACTTCGAGTAACCGCCGGGCTTCTCAGCATCCAGCGTGACTCCGATCAGGGGACGAGGCATGCGGCAAGGATATCATGCCGCTGCGAGCGAAGCGAAGAGGGGGACCGGCTTCGAATCCTTCGTGCTGTCGTCCTGAGCGAAGCGAAGGACCTCACGATTGCCCCAGAGAGCGCCTTTGGGATTGGCGCTAGATCCTTCGCTGCGCTCAGGATGACGGAATGCGCGCGATGAGCACTTTGGGCGGCAGGTCCTTGAGTGTCGTTGCCCTACGACGAAGACACGATATTCCTCGGCACGTCCTTGAAGGGCTTGTTGGTGTCGACGCTGGTCTCGCGCGGCATCTTGAGGACGCGTTCGGATATGATGTTGCGCTGGATCTCGTCGGTGCCGCCGGCGATCGAGGAGGCCGGGACCGAGACCAGGATCTCGGCGATGACGCCGTTCATCGGGCTGTCCTCGCCGCTCAGCAGCGCGTCGGCGCCCGTGATGTAAGTGTGCACCCGGGCGGCCTGGCGCGCCACGTGGCTGGCGACCAGCTTGCCGAGCGACCCTTCGGGGCCCTGCGGCTTGCCCTGGTTCTGGGCGGCACGGGCGCGGCGCGCCGTCCATTCGGCCGACTTCGACATGATCAGGAGCTTGGCGATCTCCTGGCGGATCACCGGGTCGTTGATCTTGCCTGTCTCCTTCGCGCGCTGCATCACCAGGTCGACGCGTCCGGCGCGCTGCGGATACCACTTGTAGGGCTCCATCACCGTCGCGATCTCGGCCCGCTCCTCGTCGTAGATGCGGCCCTTTGCGTCGGAGGGTGTCGCCCAGCTGCGCAGGCCGTCCGCGCCGCGCCGCTCGTGCATCAGCGTCGTGGTCGCCACCGTCCAGCCATCGCCCACGTCGCAGATCATCATCTCCGGCTCGACCTCGGCGTCGGTGAAGAATACCTGGTTGAACGACGCGTGGCCGTTCATCTGCTTCAGCGGATGGACCTGCACGCCGGGCTGCTTCATGTCGAGCACGAAGTAGGCCAGCCCCTTGTGCTTGGCGACGTCCCAGTTCGCGCGCGCGAGCAGCAGGCCCCAATGCGCCTTGTGTGCCGAGGTGGTCCAGACCTTCTGGCCGTTGATCACCCACTTGTTGCCCCGCTTGTCGGCGCGCGTGACAGCGCCCGCCATGTCAGAGCCGCTGCCCGGCTCGCTGAACAGCTGGCACCAGGTATCCTCGCCGGTGAGAATACGCTTGAGGAACTTCTGCTTATGGAGATCCGTGCCGTGCGCCAGGATCGTCGCTGCGGCGAGCGTGCGGATACCGGCCTTGGCAACGCCGACCGCGCCAACCTTGGCGAACTCCTCGTCGACGATGGCGTTGAACTTCACCGGCAGGTCGCGGCCGTACCATTCCTTGGGCCAATGCGGCGCGCCCCAACCCGATTCGCACAGCTTCTCGCGCCATTCCACGAGGCCGTAGTCGGGGTTCCAGTGGGCCTTCAGCCAGGCGCTGACCTCGGCACGGACACTCTCTTCGGTGGGTTCGGTGGTGCTCATTGTCATGTCCTCGCTGCGCCTTCAGATCTTCCAGGCCTGCATCATCTTCTCGCGATGCTCGTTGGCATCGCCGAACAGGATCTCGCTCGACTTCGCGCGCTTGAACCAGAGGTGAGTGTCGTTGTCCCAGGTGAAGCCGATGCCGCCGTGCATCTGAACCGCATGGACAGCGGTCTGCACGCAGGCCTCCGCAGCGGACGCCTTGGCCAATGAGGCGAGGGCGGCGATGTCCTCGTCGCCTTCGTCGAGCGCGGCAGCAGCATAGTAGGCAGCCGATTTTGCCAGCTCAACATCGACCAGCATGTCGGCCGCCTTGTTCTTCGTCGTCTGGAAGGAGGCGATCGAGCGGCCGAACTGCATGCGCATCTTGACATATTCGAGCGCGTCCTCGCGCAGCCGCTCGGCGCTTCCCACCATTTCGTTGGCGAGGCAGATCAGCGCCTGCTGCATGGTTTTGGCAAAGGCTGCGGCCCCCGCACCCTCCGAGCCCAGCAGCCGTGCCTCGACGGACTTGAAGGTGAGGTGCGCGAGCTTGCGCGTCTCGTCCATCGTCTTGAGCTTCCGCCGCACGAGGCCGGAGGCGTTTCCGTCGACCGTGAAGAGGGAGAGTCCGTCTTCACCGTGCGAGCCCGGCCGGCGCGCCACCACGACCACGAGATCGGCAGTGTGGCCGTCGAGCACGAAGCTCTTGGTGCCATCCAGCCGCCAGGTCGCCCCCGAGGGCGAGGCCGCCAGCTCGATGCTCGCCGGATCGCTGCTGCCGCCTTCCTCGGCAAAGGCGAGGGTCGCGGTTACCGATCCCTCGGCAAGGCCGGGCAGCAGCGCCTTCTTCTGTTCTTCGGTGCCGGCATTGAGAATCGCCGTGGTCGCGAGCGCCGCGGTCGAAAAGTATGGCGCACAGAGCAAGCCGCGGCCCATCTCTTCCAGCACGATGCCCAGCTCGGAATAGCCGAAGCCGCCGCCGCCATAGGCCTCGGGAATGTGGAGGGCGGTGAGGCCGAGCTCCTGATTGAGTTTCTGCCAGCCCTCCCGCTCAAATCCGGCGTCGGTCGCCATCAGCCGGCGCACCTCCTTCGTCGGCGAGCGCGCCTCCAGAGCGCGCCGCACGGTCGCGCGGAATTCCTCCTGCTCCTCCGAGAAGCTGAAACGCATGACTCTCCTCCCACCTCGTTTGAGGCTAACCGGTTTGCGGCTATTTTCCTCGGAATGACCGTCCCGACAAGGCTCTCTCCAATGGATCGCGCGCTTCGACAAGCGCGTCTAGCCGCAGAGCGGGGTGAGGTGCCGATCGGCGCGGTGATCGTCGGCCCTGACGGCGCGGTGCTGACCGAAGCAGGCAACCGCACGGAAGCCGATCACGATCCGACGGCGCATGCCGAGATGCTGGCGATCCGCGCCGCCGCATCACGGCTCGGGACCTCGCGACTGGTGGGCTGCGATATCCACGTGACGCTTGAGCCCTGCCCGATGTGCGCCCAGGCGATTTCCTTCGCGCGCCTCCGTCGCGTCTACTACGGCGCTTCGGATCCGAAGGGCGGCGGCATCGAGCATGGTCCGCGCATCTTCAGCCAGCCGACATGCCATCATCGCCCGGAGGTCTATCCCGGCATCGGCGAGAGGGAAGCGGGAGAGCTTCTGCGCACTTTCTTTCGCAAGCGGCGCTGAACGATCCGGCAGGGATCATTGACCTTGCCCGTTGGGACAATTACCTAGGCGGTCGTGGCAGACGAACCTGACAACTTGATCGTGCGCTATCTCCGCAGGCTCGACGGAAAAGTCGACCGCTTGCTGGATGATATGCGCGAGGTAAAGCAGCGACTCTCGTCCGTGGAAGTTTCTGTCGCTCATCTGCACGGAGACTTCGCCGCGCAATCGGTCGGATCGACAGGCTCGAGAACGGGCTCGATCGGATAGAGCAAAGGCTCGATCTGCGCGACGCCTGATCCTGCATTGAAGGATCAAGCAGATCTCGTCAGGTGTGCATGCGCCCAGCTTGCCGCGTCGCGTACCAGGGCAGAAGCGTCGGTCAGCAAAGGGGCAAGGGCCGGCAAGGCTGTCGCGGGGCTCCTGCTGTTGCCCAGCGCATAGGCGACATTGCGGATGAACCGGTCGCGGCCGATGCGCTTGATGGCGGTACCGGCGAAGCGCTGGCGAAAGGCCGCATCATCGAGCGTCGCGAGCTCGGCCAGCAAGGGCGCGGTGAGCGCGCCGCGCGGCGCGAAGGCCGCTTCGCGTGACTCCTGAGCGAACTTGTTCCACGGGCAGGCGGCGAGACAGTCGTCACAGCCATAGATGCGGTTGCCGAGCAGGGGCCGGAGCTCCGCATCGACCGGTCCCTCGTGCTCGATGGTGAGGTAGGATATACAGCGCCTGGCATCGAGCTGTCGCGGTGCGGGAAAAGCGTTCGTGGGGCAGGCATCGAGGCATGCCTGGCAGCGGCCGCAATGGTCGGTCTCCGGGGCATCGAAAGGCAGCTCGACAGAAAGCAGCAACTCCCCCAAGAACAGCCACGAGCCGAACGTCCGCGATACCAGATTCGTGTGCTTGCCCTGCCAGCCCTGGCCGGCCATCTGGGCCGCAGGCTTCTCCATCACAGGGGCGGTATCGACGAACACCTTGATGCTGTGCCGATAGTCGTCCCAGATGAAGCGGCCGAGGGCCTTGAGCCTGCTCCTCATTACCTCATGGTAGTCGCGCCCCTGGGCATAGACCGAGATCGAGCCGCGCTCGGACTGCTCGAGCACGGCACGCGGATCGCTCCGTGGCCCGTAGTTCAGCGCGAGCGAGACGACGGTCCGGGCATCGGGCCACAAGGTCGTCGGATCGACACGCTCGGCGGTGCGCTGACCGAGCCAGCCCATGTCGCCGTGAAAACCCCGCCCGACGAAGGCCGACAGCTGCTCCAGCCGCTCGCGCCGCGCCTCGGGCGCGGGCGAAGCGGGAGCGAACCCGACCGCGTCGAAACCCAGCCGCAAAGCTTCGTCACGGATGGCATCGCGCAGCTCCGCCGGCGAGGCGCGGCGGGGCGGCCGCTTTGGTGCGGGCGGCGTGCGGGCCATTAGCGGCCGCGATACGGGGGCACGCCCTGGTCGGGCAGCCACAATCCCTTGGGCGGCACGCCGGTCTGCCAGAACACGTCGATCGGCATGCCACCGCGCGGATACCAGTAGCCGCCGATGCGCAGCCAGCGGGGCGCGATCTCCTTGGCCAGCCGCTGCCCGATCATCAGCGTGCATTCCTCGTGGAAGGCGCAATGGTTGCGGAAACTGCCGAGGAAGAGCTTCAGCGACTTGCTCTCGACCAGCTTGGCGCGCGGCGCGTAATCGATCACCAGATGGGCGAAGTCGGGCTGGCTGGTCACGGCGCACAGGCTTGTGAATTCCGGCGCGGCGAAGCGCACGAGATACAGGTCGCGCGGCCGGGGGTTCGGCACGGACTCGATCACCGCCTCCTCGGGGGAAACGGGCGGAGCGACCGGGCGGCCGAGCTGAGTGAGTTTCGGGTATTTAGCCATGCGCCCATCCTATGCTAATCGACGCCTCCATGACCCATCGGGTTGCCATCGTGGGGGCGGGGCCATCGGGATTTTACGCTGCTGACGGCCTGCTGCGCACCCGGCCCGACCTGCGCATCGATCTGATCGACCGCCTGCCGACGCCGTTCGGCCTGGTACGTGCGGGTGTGGCTCCGGACCATCAGGGCACGAAAGCCGTCGTGCGGCAGTTCGAGCGCTTGCTCACCCAACCGGACGTGCGCTTCGCCGGCAATGTCGAAATCGGCCGCGACCTCTCGTGGGGCGAGCTGCAGGCCGGCTACGACGCGGTGATTGTCGCTACCGGCATGGTGATCGACCGTAAGCTCGGCGTGCCGGGGGAGGATCTCCCGTTCGTCTGGGGCTCGTGGAAGTTCGTCGCCTGGCTGAACGGTCATCCCGATTTCAGGCAAGGTCCGGATCTTTCGGCCGTGAGGAAGGTCGGCGTGATCGGCAATGGCAATGTCGCCCTGGACGTTGCCCGCGTGCTGGCCAAGTCGCCCGAGGAGATGGGCAAGAGCGACATCGTGCCCGAGGCGGGAGAGGCAATCGCTGCTGCCCCGCTGACCGACATCTGCATCATCGGCCGGCGCGGTCCCGAGCAGGCATCTTTCACCGGCAACGAACTGGCGGAGATGGGGCGCCTGTCGCGCGCCGTAGCGGTGGCGGACCCGGCGGCGCTTGCGGTCGAGGCTCCGACAGGAGATCCGACGCCGGAACGGCTGCGCAAGGCCAAGAACCTCGAGATCCTCCGGGGGTTCTCCAAGAACGTTCCCGGCAGCAAGCCGATCACGGTTCATTTCGTCTTCAATCGGCCGATCACCCGAATTGAGCCCGGCGAGTTCGACTTGGTGCTGACTTGTATCGGCTATGAGGGTGTGGAGCTTCCGAAGGGTGAGGGCATCTTCCCCGTCGGTTGGGCCAAGCGGGGGCCGACCGGCACGATCCCGACCAATCGCGGTGACAGCCACGCCGTGGCGCAGCAGGTGATCGCCTGGCTCAAGGATCGGGATCTCAAGAGCGGCCCCGATCCGCTGCCGCTGTCGGTCGACGCCGACGGCTGGCGCCGGATCGACAAGGCCGAGGTTGCCTCCGGTGCCAGGATCGGCCGCCCCCGTGTGAAGTTGACCGACTGGAAAGTGCTGCTGGACACGGCAGAGGGCTGAACGGCTACTATCTCCTGTGAGTGTCCCGAGGAGATTGCCATGCGTC
>JAHCJV010000199.1 GCA_026126105.1 Enhydrobacter sp. | reverse complement strand
AAGTCTTTAAAATCAGCGGTTTTCAGATTTGCGAAGATCTGCAACTCGACACCGCGCGACAGAGATCACCGTGAACGCGACAGGAACCGCTGGGAAAGCCTGGGAGGATGTTCGCGTGATGTTCAATGCCGTCGCGCGCTACCACTGCGCCCACCATGGGCATGAAGAACTGGCCGCACCAACCCGGCACCTGCCGCGCGCTGATCTTCGCGTTCGGGCCCCAGATCGTCGTCTGCCACCCCTGCCAACGCTTCACCGACATGCCGCCGCTCGACGTGCCGTTCGACCCCTGCCCGTTCGTCTGTGCCCGCTGCGGCACACGCGGCGAGATCAGGGACGCGACCGAGGCGCCTTCCGGCTACGCCCACGAGACCCGGCGGACCGGCCGGGAGTTCCGGGCGCCGAAGCTGCGCTGGCGGCCGACGCGGTGACCAGCTCCCACCCCGGCCCCGCGAGCGTCACGCTATGCGGCTGAACCGCCGCGCGTCTATCGGCCTTCGTGTGTTGCGACTGGTCGTGCGAGACCAGCCCCGCCCGGGCGCAATCGTCAGCCAAGGCAGCCGCCTCGTCGTACGGCATGCCGAGCCGGTCGGCGATGGTGCCGATCGAGCTCCACCACGGCGCCGTGCTGCGCCCCTCCGCCTCGGCCGAGAGTGCCTCGCAGAGACGGCGCGCGCGATCGGCCGCAAGCCGACGCGGTTTCTTCGCCATGTTGTGACCCCTCACGAACTCCGACTCAATGCGGGCGCCGGTGAAGAGTTCCGCAAACGCACTAAGGTTTTGGGAAGTCCGGCCGTGCCGCGATGTCTCGGATTTGGGATGGATCGAGCGACCCATCGCCGAACTGTATCCTCACGCCTACGTACCCCTTTTCCATAGCCGCGAGAGCTTTGATCACCACGCCTGATAGTGGCCCGGATGCGAGCTGGCCGCCGCGGTCATATGTCTTGGTCGCAGGGTCCGTACCAAAGAGGACCGCGTACTTCCGGTAGTCGATTGTCATGTATCATCATTGACCGCGTCGAACAGCTGGTCAACGTGCCGCCCGGTCAACTTGGTTGACCGGGCGCAGCCCTGCCGCGGGCGGGACGTTTCATCGGCATGACCCGCCGTCGCCTGCTGCTGACCACCGCCCTCGTGCCGATCGGCCTGCTGCCGGCGCCCTATTCCGCCGCCGCCCTCGGCCTCGTGCCCGAGCGCGACGCCGCCGGCCGGGTGACGGCGTTGGTCAATCCGGAAGCGGTGGCAGCCCTTCGGCGGGCCCTCCAATCCGGGCGGAATTCTTAGCGCGCTCGCCAATCGCCGCCGTACTGCGGCAGCGCGCAGGCCGATAGGCGCGCCCTAGCCGCGGGCACAGGCGGGGGCAGCGCGCGGAGGAATGACTATCCTTCGATCAGTTTATCTCCGACCTGGGGGCCTCGGCCTGCTCTGTATCGGCGCGGAGCTTTGCAAGTTCCAGACAGGCCGCCGCCAGCACAAGCGACCATCGGCGCCTTTCAGGGTCGGTCGCCGTGAAGGCCTCTTCCTGATGCAACCGCGCCTTCTCGAGCCAGCCCTTGGA
>JAHCJV010000198.1 GCA_026126105.1 Enhydrobacter sp. | reverse complement strand
GGCTTTGAAGCCGCCGCTGGCAATCGCCTTGGCGGCGGCAATCGAGAAACCGCCTGCATCCCGCAGGAAATTCTCGAAGTCTCGAATGGTCTTGATCGTCTTCGACGCCTTGGCGTCCTCGATCCCGGCCTGGTCGTTCATGCCCCACAACACGGGGCCCACTTCGTACAGGTCGAGCTTGCTGATCGAGCGGAAGGTCTCCCCGGCCAGCTTGCCGTAGGAACTCTCCACGACCGAGTAGGTGATCGACATGGCGTCGATCGCCTCGGCCATCATGCCCTCGTGCAAGGTGCGACCACGGTCGGTGTCCAGGGCAATGAGCTGCCCCTCGACCTTCAGGCCGTGATCGTCCTCGTCCATCGCGGTCCAGTAGCCGATCGGCAGCAGGTCCTCCGCCGACATGCCGAGGCCGTGATGCCACAGCATCTTCGGCATCTTGCCCTTGACCCTCCACGCGGCCAGCGTATCGGCGAAGGCGCCCTTGACGATCATGTCGCCGCCGTCGTCGATGTTGTCGAACACCGCGCCGTAGCCGGAGAACGATCCCGGCTTCATGTCGCTGGCAAACTTCAGCTCGAACGGCCGCGTGGTGCGCAGCATGTCAGTCGCCTCCGGGCAGCGGCGGCTCTGAACGCTCACCCTGCATGCTCATGTTGAGGGGCAGCAGCGGCTCGCCCAGCCCGTCGATCGGGTTCAGGTCTTCCAGCCGCCGCGCCTCGTTGCGGGTCAGCCAGCCGTTGGTGATGCCGCTGGCATAGAAGGTGGCGCGCGCGGCGTTGTCGCCGCGCAGCAGGCCCTGCATGGAGAACTTCGCCACGATGTCGTCCTCGTCCGGGAAGAGGTCGCGGGCGAGCGACTGCTCCCAGTTCTCGATCCACGGGTTCAGCGTGTGGATGACATGCGCGAGGAAAAACGCCTCCGCCGACGCGAAGGTGGCCGTCTTGTCGGCGTAGCCCACCATCTGGGGGAAGACTTTCAGGTCGCGGCAGATCTCCTCGATCTGGAAACGCCGCGTGTCGAGGTGCTCGGCATCGACGCCCTTCATGCCGAGCGGCGTCCAGGTGCTGTCCATGTCGAGGACGGCCGTCTTGAATCTGTTGGCAAGTCCGCCCTGATACTGCGCCCAGGATTCCTTCAAGCGGGCCCGGGCGGCATCGTCCAATGAGCCCTTCACCGAAAGGACGCCGCCAGGCTGCGTGCCGTTGGCGTGCAGCGCCGCGTGCGTCTCTTCCGTCGCGATCGCCAAGCCTACCGCCTCGCGCGCGACCTGCAGGGCGTCGAGGCCGGCCGCGCCGGTCCAGCTCGGCCCCCGTAGATGGAACACGTCCTCGCGTGGCAGCACCGACGTCTGTCCATTCAGGCCGGTAAGCTGATAGGTCAGCGTGTAATCGCGGGCCTGCTCGATCGCGTAGCTGCCGGGCACCAGCGGGATCAACTCGCGCGGCACGCCGCGGATGCGGCCGATATAAGCGCAGCCGTTCCCCAGCAGTGCTGCATGAAACATCATGACCTGGCGGAACTCGAAGGAGGTCATCCACTCGTTCGGCCGGCGCGACAGCAGCCGGTAGGCGGGATGGTCCTTGGCCAGTTCCTTCGAGCCGTC
>JAHCJV010000197.1 GCA_026126105.1 Enhydrobacter sp. | reverse complement strand
TCGGGTCGGTAATAGCAGCGCGGATGGAAGCGGAGGTTTCCGGTTCCGTGCAAAGCCGTAATGCCGCGATTGCGGAGGTACGCCTCTACGAGTGTGCCGCTGATCGGCTGGGACATGGCGAACAGCCGCTTTGCCGCCTCGGCCGAGCCTGACGGGGCTGGTGTGCTCGCTCGCTTCTTCGTCGCCGGCGCGGGTTCGGGACGTGGCAGGCTGAGGAAGGTGCGGGCCTCCTTGACGACATCGGCGAAGTCGGTGAGGCCGCAACTCTCGCGGATCACGTCGAGAAGATCGCCGTGCTCGCCGCTCTGTGCGTCGGTCCATTTGCCGGCTGGTCCCTTCGCGGTCTCTTTCAGCCGCACGAACATCGAGCGGCCCGGCGTGTTGCGGACGTCGCCGACCTGCCAGTAATTGCCCTGGCGACGGCCGGCGTCGAGATAATGGCGGCACACCGCCTCAGCCTCACGGCCGAGACGAGTCGCCAGATCGGAAGCGTCGAGTCGGACCATCATGCCGCCTCGCGCTCGCCGATACGCTGGACCGGATAGCGGCCCAGCACGCGCTCCAGCACCGCAGGACCGGCGCTATCGGTCGGCACGAACATCCTGAGCTTCCAGGAGATGATCTCGTGGAACAGTCCGTAGGCGGTGAGCCGCTCGCGCATCGTGTCGGTGAAGCCCGACAGTTCGATGCGGTTGGCGCCCATGACGCGGACGCGGCGAAGCTGAAGCCCCTCGGCGAGGTCGAGGATGGTGCGGCCATCCATCAGCGCCATGAAGGCGTCGGCGGGCGCAAGCGTGGCTGCGCCGGTCGTGGTCGCATTTGCCGCCCAGGCAGGCGAGACCTTGCGGCCGACGATCCGTTCGCCCCCGTCGGTCTGGAGCCGATAGACACGGGTGGACTCGTTCGGCAGCCGCTTCCAGATCGGCAGCAACAGGCCGGCGACGATGTGGATCGTGCTGTCGGAGAACGCCGGCACGTCCGCGACCTCGGCGTTCCAGGTCGTGGCGAAGTCGTTCCGCTCTGCCTCGATCCAATGGGTCTCGCCCATCATCTTCACCGGGACGGTGTGCGATTCCATCGGCCGGATCAGCCGGACGCGGCGTTCGATCTCGCCATCGTCGAGCATGATCGAGGTGGCGGGGATCTGGAGGGCGGCGCGGCCCGAGCGTTCGTTGACCAGCAGCCTGGCGCCGGGTTCGCCGAGAAAGGCGAGCGCGTCGTCCAGCGTGACCGGGCGGTTGCGAGTCCTCTGGGCGATGGTCAGCAGGCGCGTCTCCGCGCCCGTGCCGGGATGGGTGTAGATGGTCTGGCGGCCGGTGACGGTGAAGCCTTCCGCCGTCAGCGTCTCCAGCCCGACATCGTAGATGCCGGCGGCGATGGCGCCCTCTATCTTGGCGGTGAGAAGCTGCTCGAAGGCGGTGAACAGGATGCCCTGCAGCTCGATGGTCAGGGCCAGCAGCCGGTTGAGGAAGGTGGTGATCGGCGGCAGCTCGTCCTTGATGCCGTTCGCGTCCATCAGCTTCAGGCCGGTGGCGGACTCGAAGCGCTCGAGCGAGCAGCCTTCGACCTTGCCCCGCACGAGCAGCAGATAGAGCTGGCGCAGCGCATCGCGGGCATAGGCGCTTTCGAGATTATCTTCGGGACGGAACAGGCCCTGGCCGCCGGTCTGGCGCTGGCCGCGCGTGATCGCGCCCAGCGTGTCGAGGCGGCGGGCGATGGTCG
>JAHCJV010000196.1 GCA_026126105.1 Enhydrobacter sp. | reverse complement strand
CGTCGCCTCGGTCGGCCTGCGCAAGGAGCCGACCGGCTGCCCCATCGGCTTCCATGCCGACGTGATCGCGACCGCCAAGCGCGACCTCAAGCCCGGCGAGATGCTCGATGGCGAGGGCGGCTACACCGTCTACGGCAAGCTGTTCCCGGCCGAGAAGTCGACCGGTCTCGGCAGCCTGCCGCTCGGCCTCGCCCACAACGTGAAGCTCCTGCGTCCGATCAAGGCCGGCCAGTCGTTGACCTACGCCGACGTGGCGATGGACGAGACCCTGACCGCGGTGAAGCTCCGCCGCGAGATGGAACTGGCGTTTGCGCCGCCAGCGTCGAAGATCGCGGCGCAGTAGGCGACCTTCCGCGTCGGCTGCCCCACCAGACGGCGCCTGACGAAGGCCATGGCGGGCGGCACGATCAACGACACCGCCACGCCGGTCAGCACGCCGGCAACGACGTCCTCGACGCGCTCGTAGCCGAGGCGCGTGCCGCTACCCATGGCCAGGGCGATCATCACGGCGAAGAACGCCTTGAACGCACCGGACACGACGGTGCGGCTGAAGGCGATCGCGGCAAGTGCCGCACCGACCATCATCATGCCGTAGATCGCTTCGCTGAACGTCAGGAAGGGAACCAGGGCGACGGCCGCGGCGACACCCAGCACCACGCCGACAATCTGGTCGCGCAGCACGGAAGGCAACTTACGCAGGTCGCCGGTGATCACCGCGGTGGCCGACAGGATCGCCCATTGGCCGTGCGGAAGCTGCGCGAGCGTCACCCATACACCTGTCACCAGGACCGCCAGGAAATGCAGCCATGCCAGGGCCGTCGGATCGTAGGATGGCGGCTCGACCGGCTTGGCTCCGACCGTGATGCTGCTGAAGCGGCCGATATGCGCCAGCGCGCGATGGGCTGCCTCGGCATAGGCCGCAGAATGGTGCCGGCCACTCTCGCTCCAGTGCACCCAGCCTTGCCACAGGAACAGCGTGAAGACGACGGAAGCGACCGAGATCGGAAAGTGCTCCAGCGTCTGCAGGTATGCGAGCGTCGAGCCCGGACCACCGTCGTCGGTCGCGTGTATCTCGCAGGCGAGATAGACCGCCGGCAGCAGGGTGAAGTCGCCAAGGCTGCGCAGATGGACGCCGGCGCGCGCGATATAGACGCGGAAGAACGCGCCGATCGCACACAGACCGGTGAACACATAGGGGTAGGGCAAGGCGACGTAGAGCACTGACACGATCGTCGCCAGCACCGTCGCGTGACCGATCAGGAGCCACAGCGACTGGCTTACCCTGACGACGCCGGCCCACAGGGAGACGGTGACGACGCAGAGCTTTAGGTAGATCGGGTCGCCGGTGACCACGAAGGCCACGACACTCGGGGCGAGCGCGGCGAGCGTGCGCAGGATGCTCGGCAGGCGCAGTTCCTGGCGCAGCAGGGCGAGCGCGGGCATCGCCTCAGTCGGCGGCGTGCGCGAGCCAGGAGCGCAGGCCGTCGATCGTCCGGAAGTCCTCGACCGCGCGGACGGTGCCCGCCGGAAAGAGTCGTGCCGCCATTCGGCTCAGGGCCGTGCCCGGCCCGAGCTCCAGGACCAGTCGTGCGCCGCTCGCACGGCAGGCGTCGAGGCAGGCGGCCCAGTCGATCTCGCGGGCAATCTGGCCCGCGAGCTTGGCCGAGCCGCTTTCGACGTCCTGCACTGCATTGCCATCCAGGCCGCTCAGCAGCCGGACGCCAAAGCCCGGCGTCCGGGGAGCCGCCGCCTGCAGCGCCTCGGCGAACGGAACGACGGCGTCGGCGAGGAAGGGCGTATGAGACGGCACCGAAACCGGCAGGAGAACCGCACGGATTGCACCGCGGGCCGCGGCGTCGCGGCACACGGCGTGC
>JAHCJV010000195.1 GCA_026126105.1 Enhydrobacter sp. | reverse complement strand
CGCGATGGCAAAGGCTGTAAGATATCGAAGCCTCGGCACGTTCGAATTCCTCGTCGACGGCAACGACTTCTTCTTCATCGAGGCCAATCCGCGGCTGCAGGTCGAGCACACCGTCACCGAGGAGGTTTGGGGCGTCGATCTGGTGCAGCTGCAGTTGCGCGGCGAGCTGCCGAAGGGCGCGTCGCCGAAAGGCGCTGCCATCCAGCTGCGCGTGAACATGGAGACAATGACCGAGGACGGCTCGGCCAGGCCCGGCGGCGGGATGCTCACTGTGTTTGAGCCACCGGCGGGGCCGGGCGTGAGGGTCGATACCTATGGCTATGCCGGGTATCGCACCAATCCGAATTTCGACTCGCTGCTGGCCAAGGTGATCGTCAAAAGCCCGACCTTCGAGGCGGCACTTGCGCGGGCGGAACGGGCGCTGGCGTCCTTCCGGCTGGAGGGTGTACCGTCGAACATTGGCTTTCTGCGCGCGTTGCTGGCTGACAGGGATGTGCGCGCAGACAAGGTCCATACGCGCTTCGTCGATGAGCATGCGAAGAAGTTGATCGCTGCTGCAACGAAGCTGGAGAGCGGGCGGTATTTCCAGGCGACCGCGGCGGGCGCGCCCGGCGGCCGACAGGTTGGTGCGCGCGTCGATGCGGTGGACCCGCTGGCGGTGCTGTCGTTCGGCAAGGCAGCGGCACAGCCAATCGCGCAGGACGCGGCCGGCAATACCCTCGAAGGCACTGTGCCGGTGCCCGCGCCGATGCAGGGCACAATCGTCAGCCTCTCGGTTAAGGATGGGGATGCCGTTGCCGCCGGCCAGCCGCTGCTGATCATGGACGCCATGAAAATGCAGCATGAGATCAAGAGCCCGGTGCGCGGTTACGTCCGGCTCATCGCCGTCGAGGCGAGCGAGACGGTCTACGAGGGCCATCCTCTGCTGTTCGTCGAGGAGGCCGACGTCGAGGTGAAGGAAGCGGCCGTCGAGGAGATGATCGACCTCGACCATGTCCGGCCCGATCTCGCCGAGTATTTCGAGCGCCGGGCGCTGACACTCGACGACAGGCGGCCCGATGCCGTCGAGCGGCGGCGCAAGACCAACCAGCGCACGGCACGCCAGAACCTCGACGATTTGGTCGATCCGGGTTCGTTCGTCGAATACGGTGCTTTCGCCATCGCCAGCCAACGCACGCGCCGGACCATCGAGGACCTGATCGAGAAGACGCCAGCCGACGGGCTGATCACCGGCATCGGCCGCATCAACGGCTCCCTGTTCGGCCCGGACAGGTCGCGTGTCGCGGTCGCGCATTACGATTACACCGTACTCGCCGGCACCCAGGGCAAGACCAACCACCACAAGAAGGATCGGCTGTTCGAGATCGTCGAGGATCAGCGCATCCCTTTGGTCTTCTTCACTGAAGGCGGCGGTGGCCGGCCGGGCGATGTCGACGTCCAGTCGGTCGCCGGACTGAACACGATGGCGTTTCACATCTTCGGGCGGCTTAGCGGCGTGTCGCCGCTGGTCGGCATCAACTCGGGCCGCTGCTTCGCCGGTAATGCCGCGTTGCTCGGCTGCTGCGACGTGGTGATCGCCACGAAGAACTCGACGATCGGCATGGGCGGGCCGGCGATGATCGAGGGTGGCAACCTCGGCGTGTTCGCGCCCGAGGAAGTCGGACCGATGAGCGTGCAGGTGCCCAACGGCACGGTCGACATTGCCGTCGAGGACGAGGCGGAGGCCGTCGCTGTCGCCAAGAAGTATCTCTCGTACTTCCAGGGCCCGTTACCGGAGTGGCGGGCCGCGGACCAGCGGCTGCTGCGCCGCGCCATCCCGGAGAACCGGCTGCGCGTCTACGACGTACGGGATGTGATCGACACGCTGTGCGACGAAGGCTCGGTGCTGGAAATCCGTCGCGCCTTCGGCCTGGGCATGGTGACGGCGCTCGGCCG
>JAHCJV010000194.1 GCA_026126105.1 Enhydrobacter sp. | reverse complement strand
GCGACAATTACAAAGACATCTACGTCGATATGGACAAGATCGCGACGTACTACACCGACAAGGAGGCCAGGCTCCGCGACGACTTCTATTCTGGCGGTATCACCAGCCTCCAAACCATGATCGACCGGCTGACCTACGGCGATCTCGCCAATGCTTCGCCCGCCCTGCAGCTCAGCGGGGCCAAGGCGGCCTATGAAGCCGGGCTGGCCAAGGCGCAGACGGGCGACGCCTCGGCCATCACCGACCTGTCGCCCCTGGCCGCCGACTACGCCAGGGCACAGCAGCTTTATTCGGGGAGCGGGCCGGATTACGAGGCAGTCCGCCGGCAGATCATGGCAGACCTTCTCGACGAGAAGGCCCGATTGGCGCCATCCACATCCACCACGGGCACTGCGCAGCCGGTCAGCACCACCGATCAGGCGAACAATGCGACGATCGCGCGGCTGAGCGCCATGTTGCTCGACCTCACCAGGAAGGTCGACACGCTCACCGATTCACAGACCGCCTTTACGGCTCAAGCCCGCCGACTTGCGTCTTCGGGGGCTCGCTGATGGGCGAGGTTGTTCTGGGCTACGGCGCGCCGCCGCTGCCGTTCGGCTCCGTCGACGACATCGGCGCGTTCGGCGCCTATGTTCTCTTTCGCGGCGCCGATCCTCTCAATCTCGGCGCCCACGAAGGGCAGCACTATCTCCTGGTCGCGAGCCCGTTCGATCCCAACCTCGTCGTCGAGACGCCGGCACCACCGTTGCCATTTGGCGACGCCGGCGACGGCAGCATGGTGCGCTTCACGATCAAGGGCGACAGCCCCAAGATCTACCCTGCTTCCACGTTGGCGCGGTCGTCGGAACCCGAGGACGAACCCGCCAACATAGCGATCCCCGGCGCCCTGTTCGGCCGCATCAACTTCGCCGTCGATTTTTTCGACCGTGGCGATCCGCTGACAGCGGGCAAGGCCGGGGCCGGCGCGCTGCGCATCGCCGATCCCGGCGGGGAACTCGACAACCTGCTCCAGCTTGGCTGGGATGGAGCGGCCATCTCCTTGAAGCGCGGCAGGGAGCAGCTTCTCTTCAAGGACTGGCAGACGGTGGCCGTTCTGACCTCGTCGCAGCTGCTGGCCACGATGCGCGAGAAGGAACTTAATCTCCGGGATCTCGCCTGGGCCATGTCCACCGCGGATCTGCATGGCCAGGTGTATGCCGGGACCGGCGGCCTCGAGGGCGATGCGACCTGGAAAGGCAAGTCGAAACCTTATGGTGCCGGCTACTGCCGGAACATCTCGCCGCCGTTGATCGCGGCCGCGCCGCTGATCTATCAGACCACCTATACGTCGGCGCGCGCCATTACGGCGGTGCGCGACGGCGGCGTGCCGCTGACGCCCACGGTCGACTATCCGACCTACGAGGCGCTGGCTGACGCGACGATCGCCGGCGGCACCTTTGCGACCTGCAAGGCCTTCGGTCTGATCCGGGTCGGTGCGACCCCGGTGTTCGGCATCACCGCCGACATCGAGGGCGACAACGACACCATCGCGGGGCAGGGCTTCCCCCGCACTCGCGGCCAGATCGCGCGACGCATCGCGACCCGCCTGGGCTTCGTCCGGCTGTCGGAGGCTTCGCAGTTCGACTTCGGCGCTCTGGCCGCCTTCGAGAGCCTCCAGCCGGCCCCGGTCGGATGGTGGTGGGATGCCGCCATTACCAAGGAAGCCGCGCTGAACCAGATCATGCAGGGCTGCCTGGGCTGGTGGACGGTCCGCATCGATGGCCGTTTTGCCCTCGGGCAGGTCGAGGATCCAAGCTTTGGCTCGCCGGACTTCGTCCTGTCCTATCCCGCGAAAGGATCCGGCGAGGCTCGGCTCGGCGAGCCAACCGTCGAAGCCATTCTGCCGCCGCGGCGCGGGACCTTCATCGGCTTTGGCCGGAACTATACGATCCAGTCGCCGTCGCAGCTTGCCCTCGGGCTTACCGCCACGGAGATCCAGGCCTGGGGCCAAGCTACCCGTTTCGCTGTGGCTTCCGATCAGTGGACCGCGAAC
>JAHCJV010000193.1 GCA_026126105.1 Enhydrobacter sp. | reverse complement strand
CAACGGGACCCTACTCGCTCCATGTCCAGGGCCTTGCGCCGAACTTTAGCCCCCCGCCGCAGACGGATGCGTACACCGCGTTCTCCGTGACTGGCGAAGCAGGTGGAAGCTTGACCAGCATTCTGGTGGCCGAAAGCGTGGAACTGCTGGAGCATCCCATCGCCTGGACAGAGACGGACCAGAACACCGCCGTTCTGATCGCCCAGTCGATCAACGATGGCGCGAGCGGCTTCATCGCGACGGCCAGCCAGAAGCTGGTGTTTCTCCGCGCTCCTGCCGGATCCCGAAAGGAATACAACAACGCCACCGTCGACCAGGTCTCCTCCGGCAGCCTGCTGCTCGCCTACGGCTTCGTTCCCCGCATGATTGGCGGCAACGACGCGGGGAGTGCCGGCGAGATCACGGCCTTGTCGACCTTTCTCATCCTGGGGGACACGCCGACCTACGCTGGCACCATCGCGAGCATCACCGTCGCCACGGACGACGGCGTTGTCGAGCTGCTTGCCGCGCCTGTCGCCTGGGGGCCCGACAGCAACCGGACGGCCTACCTGGTGGCCGAAGCGGCGATGGACAACTACGAGGCGCACGGCTTCACCGTTGCCTCGAGCCGGAACTGCGTGCTGATCAAGGCCCCGCCAGGCTATGGCGCGAGCGCCAACGGCTGGAACGTGGTGGTGACGCCGACCGGTGACGTGACCACGTATGATGTGAAGCCGATGGGCGGGGGGCGGGATCCGGACACGGGGGAGACCGACCCGGTGCCGTACTCCATCGTGACGACCATGGCCGGCGCTGCCTTCAGGGCGCTCTTCGAGTTCACGGCCACTGGCTGGAAGCTCCTGACGATCGCCTATGACCAAGTCCGCTATCCCAACGGCAAGCCGTTCTTCGACGCGCTCAGCCGCCCGCTCAATGCAAATGGCGATCCGATCGTCGATGAGTACAAGAATATCAAGTACGCCAATGGCGCGGTGCTTGGCTGGGACAGCGGCCGCCTGGGGATCGCGAGCGTTCCGCCCGGCAGCTCGAGCGCCGATGGCCAGCCCGGCATGGTGACCTGGGACGCGAGCTACCTCTATATCTGCACCGCCTCGAACAGCTGGAAGCGTATCGCGCTCGCGGCGTTCTAGCCTCCCATGCCCTTTGGCGCCAATCCTTGGGCCAGTGCCCCGTTCGGCGGCCTGCGTGGCCCGAACCCACCACCATCGGTGACCCACTTGTCCAGAAACGTCCTGTTGCTCTCGGGCCGCGACAGCGATGCCGCCACGCTCGTGCCGTCGTCGGAGATCGTGACCTTGCCGGCGAGCAACGCGCAGACCGTGCAGCCACGCCGGGTGTGGCGGACCCTGAGCAACGACGAATGGCTGAAGCTCACCTTTGCGTCTGCGGTCGCGGCGAATGCGCTGGCCATGGTTGGCGGCAATCCGACGAGCTTCCGGCGCGTGCGCATCACAGGCGCGGCCGACGCCGCCGATCTCGTTGCGGCCCCGGATCTCGATACCGGATGGGTGAATCCCTGGCCCGCGGGCGCGCAGCCCGCTGCCCCCGACTGGCCCAACTGGCTGCTGCTGGTGCGGTTCCAGAACCCCGACGAGATGCGGTACTGGAAGATCGAGATCACCGACATTGGCGGCGCGGTTACCTACCTCGACATTGGCCGCCTCATTCTCGGCAGGCTCTGGCAGCCTTCGGTCAACTTCGATGTCGGCGGCACGCCCGTCGCCTTCGATCCTCGTGACGCCGTGGTCGAGACGGACTACGGCTTCACCTTCACCGATCGTCGCACCAGAAGTGCGCCCCGGCTATTCAGCCTGCAGATCACGGCGGCGAAAGGCGTCGAGGTCTTGCAAGGCCTGCAGGAGATCCAGCGCTTGGCCGGGAGCGCAGGCGACGTGATCTGCTGCCTCGATCCGGGTGACACCGCAAACTTCCATCTTCTCAGCATGCAGGGCCGCTTCACCAAGGGCGGCGCCTACGCCACGCCGCCGCTATGGGACGAGAGCGGTCAGTGCTGGAGCAGCTCGCTCGAGCGG
>JAHCJV010000192.1 GCA_026126105.1 Enhydrobacter sp. | reverse complement strand
GCGCAATGTCGGCATGGGCAGCCCGCTCAAGATCGAGCGCGGCCTCAATGCGCTGTGGACCAAGGGGGGCCTGCAGTACTCCCCTCCGATTCGCTGAACGCGTAGTTCTCAACAACGTCGTGCCGCCGCCCCCTCGGGGCGGCGGTTTGCATGTGAGCTGCGGCCGTGAGACCGTTAGCCAAACAAGGGGGCGAGCAAAATGGGTGGAGCAAATCGGCTGATGGCCGGGCTGGTGACGGTTGCCTTGGCGATGGCGAGCTTCCTTGGACCGGCGACTGCCGGGCCGATCCTCGACGCCGTCAAGGCGCGCGGCGCGCTGGTCTGCGGGACCGGCACCGGGACGGCCGGCTATATGATGCCGGACAGCCAAGGGAAGTGGAAAGGACTCTCGGTGGACGTTTGCCGCGCGGTCGCCGCGGCGATCTTCGGTGATGCAGACAAGGTGAAGTACACTCCCCTCACCTCCCAGCAGCGTTTCACCGCCCTGCAGTCGGGCGAGGTCGACATGCTGGTCGGCAACGCGACATGGACGCTGACGCGCGACAGCGCGCTGGGCCTCGATTTCACCGGCGTCTACTACTACGACGGCCAGAGCTTCCTGGTGCCGAAGACGCTCGGCGTGAAGAGCGCAAAGGAGCTGAACGGCGCCACGATCTGCGTCGCTCCGGGGACCACCACCGAGCTCAACCTCGCCGACTACTTTCGCGCCAACAGGATGACCTTCAAGCCGGTCGTCATCGAAAAAGTCGACGAGATCCGCGCCGCCTTCTTCTCCGGCCGATGCGACGTCTATACGACCGACGCCTCGAGCCTGGCGGCCACCCGCGCGGCCAACGTGCCGCCGCCGCGAACCTTCGACGACTTCATGATCCTGCCCGAGATCATCTCCAAGGAGCCGCTCGGACCGGTCGTACGTCATGGCGACAACCAGTTTGCCGACATCGTGCGATGGGCCCTCTTCGCCATGGTCGAGGCGGAGGAGTACGGCATCACATCCAAGAACGTCGACGAGATGCTGAAAAGCGAAAACCCGACGATCAGGCGCATCCTCGGCGTCACGCCCGGCATGGGCAAGGCGCTCGGGGTCGACGAGAAGTGGGTCTATGCCATCGTCAAGCAGGTCGGGAACTATGGCGAGAGCTTCGAGCGCAACGTCGGCAAGGACAGCCCGCTCAAGATCGACCGCGGCCTCAACAAGCTGTGGACGCAGGGCGGCCTGCAGTACGCGCCGCCGATCCGCTGAAGCCAACCGCGCCGCCTCGCCGGCAGCCGCGTGCATTTGGCCTGTTGATTGCAAGCTCTCGCAAGGCGACACTTCGGGCAATTAACAAGAGGGAGGGAGTGATGCGCAGGGTTTCATTGGCAGCGGTAGTGGGCATGGGAGCCATCCTGGTGTCCGGGACGGCAATGGCCGGCAAGGATCTCGATTCGATACGGTCGCGCGGCGCGCTGATCTGCGGCGTAGGCCAAGGCACTGCCGGCTTCATGATGGCCGACAGTCAGGGCAAGTGGGTCGGGCTGGACGTCGATGTCTGCCGGGCCGTTGCCTCCGCCATCTTCGGTGACGCCGAAAAGGTGAAGTTTGTACCGCTGTCCTCTCAGCAGCGCTTCACCGCCTTGCAGTCGGGCGAGGTCGACATCCTGTCGAACAACACGACGGACACCCTGACGCGCGATACCGCGCTCGGCCTCGACTTCACGGCCGTCACCTACTACGACGGCCAGGGCTTCCTGGTGAACAAGAAGCTCGGCGTGAAGAGCGCAAAGGAACTCAACGGCGCCACGATCTGCGTCGCCCCTGGCACCACCACCGAGCTCAACCTTGCCGACTACTTCCGGGCCACCAAGATGAGCTTTAAGCCGGTGGTCATCGAGAAGGTCGACGAGGTACGCGCGGCCTTCTTCTCCGGCCGATGCGACGTCTACACCAACGACTCCTCTAGTCTCTATGCCACGCGCGCGGCGAACCCGCCGCCGCCGCTGAAGCCCGAGGACTTCATCGTCCTGCCCGAGATCATCTCCAAGGAGCCGCTCGCCCCGGCGGTGCGCCAAGGCGACCACCAGTTCGCCGACATCGTGCGCTGGACGCAGTACGCGATGGTGGAAGCCGAGGAATACGGCATCACTTCCAAGAACGTCGACGAGATGCTGAAGAGCGAGAATCCGACGATCAAGCGAATTCTCGGCGTCACGCCCGGCATGGGCAAGGCGCTCGGGGTCGACGAG
>JAHCJV010000191.1 GCA_026126105.1 Enhydrobacter sp. | reverse complement strand
GATAGCAAGATAATTTATTTGTGATAGATAGCTCTTTTAAGCAGTGTTCCGATTACTATAGTAACATTACTATAGTAATATTACTATAGTAAAAAAAATTACTATAGTAATATTACTATAGTAAAAAAATTACTATAGTAATGTTACTATAGTAAAAAAATTACTATAAAAATATTACTATAGTAATAGATTTACTATAATTTTGTGGTCACAAGGATCTTATCTTTAAATCTTTATTACAATAGTATTATTAAGATGAAATTCTTTAACTATAATAATTCTTTTTGTAGTTATTTTGCTCCTATCATAGGTTTCTAAGGGTTTTTTACTATAATAGCTCTCAATGACATATTAAGTCTAGGACCATATATCCTGTTTTGTAGATTAATGTGACAATAGATGGATGAAAATAATCCTTTATATAGGACACAGTATACAGAAACTCATAGCCTCTCTATAAGATACCCTATAACTAAAATTTTAAAATATAACCTAGAGGAAAATGGAATAAATTACCTATGCAGTTTTGACCATAGTACTTTATTACCTATACTAATAGGTTTCCTCATATGATTTTGCTATTAGACAGCGTCTACTTTTTATAAGAATACTAAATAATACAAGTAGGGTATGGTTTGAGGCCCTTTGAATCCTTCTGAAAAAAGGGTCCTCAAAAAGGCCCTGAAGGCCTGAGAGGGTCTTTTTTTTTCCTTCATGGCTAAGTGGGTCTTTTTGAGGACCCAGGGCCAGAAGGCCTAAAAGGACCTTTTTGAGGGCTCTTTTTTAACAAGGACTCAAAGGACCTCAAACCATGCCCTGAATACAAGAATATCTAGCTTCTTCTTTCCCAACTTTATCATATTAAAGTTACGTTATAAAGTACAACACTAGATCCTAAACAGTATTTCAGTCGCATTTGGAAACCTTGGGAGAGTTAAGGTTAAAATTAATTAAGAATTTGAGTGAAAAGGTCAAGAAAGCTTAGAATTCCTCCTCATCTTCTGAAGAACTTTGAGTTTTTCAAATAAGATATGAATATAAACTCTCTGAGTCTGATAATGGAGTCTTTCAAAAGAATTCGGAAGCATATTGTTGCTTTTTAAGACTTTTAGAAGGTTTTTCTTGTCATTAAGCCCATGAAAGTTCGGAAAATCTGTGAGAATGGTATTACAAGTCCTCTTAGCTATCCAAAGCTCTAAAAGAACCCTTTTAAGCTTTTCAGTCATAAACCATTAAAAAAAAACTCTTAACGTTCGAAATATCTCAAATATCTGAGCACAAACCTTTCGTCTCTAATCAAATTTGAACAAAGACCTTAAAACCTTAAGGGTTGAGGACGAATAAAGTAAGAAGAAATAATAGAGAGATCTTATGAAGAAGAAATGGGGAATTTCTGTAAGGGTAAGATCAAAAGAGCCATGAAAGTGAAAGGAAGATTAAAAAATTAAAGAAAAACTCTTATAATAAAGAGGAGTTATTCAAGAAAAGAGTAGTTTTCATTAATTAAATTTGATTTTTTATGTGCTTTTCTGGTCTATTTTCTCTCTTTGGATCCTTGAGTCTAATTTTATTAAAGTAAAACAAAGTATCGCTCAAGTCTTTTAGACTACGGTAAGTTTTATATACTCTCAAAGGATTCTGGGCTGAGAAAGCTTAAACAAGCTTATTCTGATATCTTTAAGGGCTTTTCTCTATATGAGGATCTTCTTTATAGTTTTAAAACCGAGAAAAGGCCCATCTATACTTTATTAATAGAACTTAAAGAGTCTAATGGAATATAATTTATTTCTTTCCATAAGTTTTGAGGCAGAAAAGGTCCTTAGATCTTACTCTAAACTTATTAAAATAAGAGGTTGAAACGACTTTAAAGCTTTTAAACTCTTAAAAAGTCCATGCTCAGGCCTTTAGACCTTGTAGAGCTTCATAAAATCAAAACCTCAATTGAAAGAGAATAAGTGGGCTTTTTCAAGGCATAAGTGACTAGAATTTGAGTTCTTTAAGGCCTTTAAGAGATTCTTTTAAGCTCTTTGAGACATAAAGATCTAGAAGAAGTTTGTTGAGATGCTAGAAGCTGAATTGTATCTCATACCATCCCACTTTTCCCCTCGTTTCCTTTATTTTAAAAAGGTTAAAAGCTTAATTCTCGTTGTTCTTATTATTAATCGTGGGGGATGCCCGTTGTGCATCCTGTCTCATATGAAATTTAAAAAAAAATATAAATGAAGCAGCATATACACTCTTCATTATTTTTTTT
>JAHCJV010000190.1 GCA_026126105.1 Enhydrobacter sp. | reverse complement strand
CGTTCAGCGTCACCAGCACCGGCAACATCACCAGCACCGGCGGCGCGCTGGTGGTGATGAACGGCAACGGCGCCTTCAGCTACGACCCGAGGAATGCCGCGGCGCTGCAGGAACTCGGCCAGGGCGAGACGCTGGTCGACACCTTCAACTACACCGTCAGCGATGCCACCGGTTCGAGCGTCGGCCTGGTGCAGGTCACCGTCACCGGCGCCAACGACGCGCCGGTCATCAGCGTCGGCGCGGGCGATGCCATCAGCGGCAACGTCACCGAGTCCGACGCCGGCAACCTCACCGTCTCCGACACGCTCACCGTCACCGACATCGACCGCACCGACATCGTGCTCGCCGACGTGCAGGGCGTGGTCGCGAGCGGCGTCACCGCCGGCCTCACCTCGGACAACACCGCGCTTCGTGCCATGCTCGGGCTGAGCCCGGGCACCGTCATCGGCAACACCGCCACCAGCGGCACCCTGACCTGGACCTTCGACAGCAACACCGAGACCTTCGACTACCTCGGCCAGGGCGAGTCGCTGGTGCTCACCTACACCGTGCGCGTCACCGACGACTCGGGCGCCGGCAACAACACCGCCAACCAGACCGTCACCGTCACCGTCACCGGCAGCAACGACGCACCGGTCATCTCCGTCGGTGCGGGCGATGCCATCAGCGGCACCGTCGCCGAGACCAACGCCGGCAACCTCACCGTCAGCGACACCCTCACCGTCACTGATCTGGACCGCACCGACATCGTCACGCCGAGCGTGGTCTCGGTGGTCGCGAGCGGTGTCACCGCCGGGCTTGGCTCGGACAATGCCGCCCTGCTGGCGATGCTCGGCGTTTCCCCCGGCACCGTCATCGGCAACGCGGCGACCAGCGGCACGCTGACCTGGACCTTCAACAGCGGCACGGAGAACTTCAACTACCTCGGCCAGGGCGAGTCGCTGGTGCTCACCTACACCGTGCGCGTGACCGACGACTCGGGCGCCGGCAACAACACCGCCAACCAGGCGGTCACCGTGACCGTCACCGGCACCAACGACGCACCGATCATCTCCATCGGCAGCGGTGACAGCGCGACCGGCACCGTGGCCGAGACCAACGCCGGCAACCTCGCCGTCAGCGACACCCTCACCGTCACCGATCTGGACCGCACCGACATCGTCAGCAGTTCGGTCACCGGCGTGGTGGCGAGTGGCACCACCACCGGTCTCGGCTCCGACAACGCCGCCCTGCTGGCGATGTTCGGCGTTTCCCCCGGGACGGTCATCGGCAACGCCGCCACCGGCGGCGCGCTGACCTGGACCTTCGACAGCGGCGCGGAGAACTTCAACTACCTGGCCCAGGGCGAGTCGCTGGTGCTCACCTACACCGTGCAGGTGGCCGACGATTCCGGTGCCGGCAACAGCACCGCCAACCAGACGGTGACCGTGACCGTCACCGGCACCAACGACGCGCCGGTCATCACCATCGGCGGCGGCGACAGCACGAGCGGCAACGTCACCGAGACCGATGCCGGCAACCTCAGCACCAGCGGCACGCTCACCGTCACCGATCTGGACCTCAGCAACACGGTGTCGGCGAGCGTGGTGTCGGTGACGCCGACCGGGGATGCCGGCGGCATCGGCAACGCCACGCTGCAGGGCCTGCTCAGCGTCAACGCCGGCGACGTCATCGGCAGCGCCAGCACCACCGGCACCATCACCTGGACCTTCGACAGCGGGCTGCAGACCTTCGACCACCTCGCCCAGGGCGAGGTGCTGACGCTTGCCTACACGGTGCGTGCGACCGATTCGTCCGGCGGCACCGGCAACCAGACCGTCACGGTGACCGTCACCGGCAGCAACGACGCACCGGTCGCCAACGACGACACGGTGTCGGTGAACAACCTGCAGACCAACGCGGTACTGAACGTGGTGACCGGCGCCTCGCCCGCGGGCGTGGTGGCCGACACCGACGTCGACGGCGACACGCTCACCATCGTCGCCTTCGGTCCCGACGCGGGCAACCTGACGGCGGTCGGCGGCACGGTGGTGCTGGCCTCCGGCGCCACCATCACGCTGTCGGGCAACAACGCCATCAGCTACAACGCGCAGGCCGGCTTCGGCAACCTCGCCCCCGGCAACAGCGCGGCCGATTCCTTCGTCTACCAGGTGAGCGACGGCAATGGCGGGCTCGACGTCGCCACCGTCAACCTGACCATCGTCACCAACCTGCCGCCGAACGCGGTGACCGACAACTACGGTCCGGTGAGCGAGGACGCGACGCTCTCGATACCGGCCGTCAGCGGCGTGCTGGCGAACGACTCCGACGACGAGTCGGACC
>JAHCJV010000019.1 GCA_026126105.1 Enhydrobacter sp. | reverse complement strand
GGTCGGGTCCCCGGACGTGGTGTAGCAGGCACGGGCGGTGGGGATGACGTCGCAGGGAGCCGTAGGCGACCGTAGACGTCATCCCCACGGCGCCCGGCGTTTCGGGCGGGTCATCGACGATTTCCGGTTAGGGTCGGTTTTGCGACGACCAACCAGCAACCGAGAGCCCACCGATGACCCAGGAAATGATGAACCTTCGTTCGCTCGTGGAAAAGGCCCCTGACGCCGACATCCTGCGCGACATGATCTCGTTCGCCGCCGAGCGGCTGATGGAGATCGAGATCGGGGCGCTGACTGGCGCTGGCCACGGCGAGAGGAGCGCCGCTCGGCTGGCACAACGCAACGGCTATCGCGATCGCGACTGGGAGACGCGAGCCGGCACCGTCGAGCTGCGCATTCCCAGGCTCCGCAAAGGTAGCTACTTCCCGGGTTTCCTCGAGCCGCGACGGATGGCGGAGAAGGCACTCACCGCGGTGATCCAGGAGGCCTACATCCAGGGTATCTCGACCCGATCGGTCGACGAGCTGGTCAAGGCCATGGGCATGAGCGGCATATCGAAGAGCCACGTGAGCCGGTTGTGCGAGGAGATCGACGAGCGGGTGAAGGCCTTCCTCGATCGGCCCATAGAAGGGGACTGGCCCTACCTGTGGGTCGACGCCACCTACGTGAAGGTCCGCCAGGCCGGCCGCATCGTCTCGGTCGCTGTGATCGTCGCCGTCGGCGTCAATGCCGATGGCCGTCGCGAGGTCTTGGGCATGGATATCGGCCCCTCCGAGGCCGAGACCTTCTGGACGAGCTTCCTGCGGAAGCTGGCGCGGCGCGGGCTGCGCGGCGTGAAGCTGGTCGTCTCCGACGCCCACGAAGGCATCAAGGCTGCCGTCTCCAGGATCTTCACCGCTACCTGGCAACGCTGTCGCGTCCACTTCATGCGCAACGCCCTGGCGCATGCCGGCAGGAGCGGCAGGCGCGTCGTGTCGGCCTTCATCGCAACTGCCTTCGCCCAGGACGATGCCGAGCAAGCCCGGGCGCAGTGGCGCCGCGTTGCCGACCAGCTCAGGCCAAAGCTGCCAAAGCTCGCCAACCTGATGGACCAGGCCGAACCGGACGTACTGGCTTACATGAGCTTCCCGTCCCAGCATCGCGTAAAGGTACACTCCACCAATCCGCTCGAACGCCTCAACGGCGAGATCAAGCGCCGCACCGAAGTCGTCGGCATCTTCCCCAATGAAGCCGCCATCACCCGCCTCGTCGGCGCCATCCTGCTCGAACAAAACGACGAATGGGCCGTCCAGCGCGCCCGCTACATCACGCTGGAAAGCATCGCGCCCGTCGGCGATGATCCCATCGTCGGCTTGCCCATCGCGGCAAGCTGATCGATCCGGCTCAACCCGGAGATCGTCTTCAGGACGACCCGCCAGTTACACCACGCAATGGGACACGATCTGGCAAGGAGAGTGTGACGGCTTGCACAGGCTCTCGCCACCTAGGCTAAGGTGCCTTTCTCGGGGGCAGGGTGCGCAGGAAGGCGATCAGCGCGCTCATGTCTTCTCCCGACATCCTGGCGTAGTAGGCGTAGCCCATGGGCGGCATGAGTTGCCGCCCATGCCGATCCACGCCCATCCGGATTGCCCGCTCGATCTCCGCGTCGCTCCATCGGCCGAGGCCCGTCTCCTCATCGGAGGTGATGTTCTTGGACACGCTGATGCCCCACGGCCCGTCGAACTTCATGCCGCCGGCGCCGAGCATCGTGTCGAACTGGAAGCGGCCGTCCGGTCCCATCGGCGTGTGGCACTCCAGGCAATGACCGAGCGGGCCGGCGAGATAGCCGCCGTAGGCGACCTTGTCGGTGCGTGGCGGCGCGGTGATTGGCTCGGTGATCGGCGGCGTCCAGGCCGGTGGCAAGGGGATGTTGTAGACCGACTTCGGCATGGCGCTCCTCACCGACGGTACCGTGCGCAGGTAAGCAATGATGGCGTCGACATCGGCGTCGGCCATGCCGCGATAGAAGTTGAATGGCATCGGCGGCCCGATCAACGAACCGTCCGGCCGCCTTCCCTCCCGAATCATGACCTTGAGTTCGGCATCGGTGTAACGACCAAGACCCGTCTCGCGGTCAGGCGTGAGGTTGGAGGGCTGGGCAGTGAAGAGCTTTCCTTCAACCATCGGCGGTCCGCCCGACAGCGCGCGGCCGAGGATCGGGCCGTTCGGTCCCTGCGGCGTGTGGCAATTCCCGCAGCCTGCGATGCTTTCGACGAGATACCTGCCGCGCTCCACCGGCGTCTGCGCCGCCACGGGAAAGGCCAGGAACGCGGCCATCGTCGCCGCCCACACGAAACGCATGCTGTCCCCCGAAGAAATTTCGGGACGCTATAGCCGGAAAATTATTCCGCCGCGACGGCGAAGCGGTGATCCGGAAGCCCATACGCCACGTCGATCGGCTGGCCGGCGTCGAATTTCTGTAGCTCCGGCATCACCGTGCGCGCGAACAATCGAACATTGCGCGCAGCTTCCTCGTGCGCCATGCCCGCGTACGAGAAGACCCCAACGAATGACGAATTGTTGGTCTGCCGGTGGATTTCCATGATCTTGCCGTGGACCTGCTCCGGCGTGCCGTAGACCTGCAGGTCGGCAAAGAATTCGATCGCCTTGCGGTCGCCGTAGACCGCGAGCTTCTCGTTCATTTTGGCGTAGTACTCGTAGCCTCGCTGGTTCTTCATGTGCTCGCCGGCGAACTGGTAGTGGTCCAGGACGGTGCGGTAATAGCCGCCGATATAGGTCATCGCCATTTCACGGGCGCGCTCTTCGCTCTCGTCGATGAACACCCAGCCAGCCGAGACCGGCTGTGGTGCGTCGGTGCCGTTGATCTCGCGAAAGAGCGTATTGTATTCTTGCAGCTCCTTCTCGACCTCGCGCCACGGCTTCTGCGGGATGATCAGCAGGCCGACGCCGAGCCGGGCCATGATGCGCGCGCTTTCGGGGCTGACGGCTGCCGCATAGGTGCGGCCGCGGAAGCTCTTGAACGGCGCCGGGCGGATTGCCGTAGGTGGCTGCCGGTAGTGCTTGCCTTGATACTCCATCACGCCGGTCTCGAGGCCTTTCAGCAAAGCGTCGCCGTACTCGACGAACACCTCGCGGCTGTCGCCCATATCGAGACGAAAACCGTCGAACTCGACCTTTCCCGCGCCACGCCCAAGGCCCAGGATCATGCGGCCGCCGGAGAGCTGGTCGAGCATGGAGATTTGCTCCGCGACCCGCATCGGATCGTGCCACGGCAACACCACGACCATGGAGCCGAGCTTCAGGTTGCGGGTCCGACCGGCCATGTAGGACAGGAACTGCACGACGTCGGGACACATCGTGTAGTCGGTGAAATGGTGCTCGACCGACCATATGGATTCGAAGCCCAGCGGCTCGGCCATGTCGGCGAGCGCGAGCTCGTTCAGGTAGATCTGGCGATCGGAGACAGCACGACCTGTGTTCTGGAAGACGGTGGCCATTCCGACATGCATGGATTTCTCTCCGTAGTATGATCTATGCTAAACGCCCGTTCACACGGTTGGGAAGGGGTGGCCGTTACTTGATTCCGCCAGAATCGGCAGTCATATGCTGCCGATGCGTAATTTCCTAGCGGCTGCGGCTACCGTTCTGGCCTTTGCCTTTGCTGCCGTCGGCGGCGCCCATGCCCAAGCGGGCGTGGCGGAGGTCGAGACCTACTTCAATTCGATCCGGACCCTTCAGGCGCGCTTCGTGCAGAGCACGCCGACCGGGGCCGTGGTCCAGGGGACGCTCTATTTGCGGCGGCCGGGGCGCATGCGCTTCGAATATGACGCTCCCTCCCAACTCAAGATCGTCGCCGACGGCTCACAGGTAACGATGTGGGATCCGGCCAACCGCGATTTCGGGCAGTGGCCGATCGGCTGGACGGCGGCATCGTTCCTCGTCAAGGAACCATTGCAGCTTTCGGGAGACCTCACTGTCGAGTCGGTGCAGCGTCAGGATGGCCTGCTCGTTCTCACGCTCGTGCAAACGCGCAAGCCGCAGGAGGGCAAGGTAATCGTCCGCCTCTCGGAAAACCCAATGCAATTGCGAGGCTGGTCGATCCTGGATAACCGCGGCAACAGGGTCAATGTCACGCTGACTGACGTCAAGGTCGGCACGCAGCTTGCCGATTCTCTCTTCAAGTATGATGGCCCTGACGCAGGTCAGATTTTGCGCGGCGGCAACCGCAACTGATCCTATAGTCCGCACATGAGCGGACTCCTCGTGAGGGCCTCGACCGAGGCCGATGTGGCGCGTTGCGCCGAGATTTATTGCCACCATGTGCTCTACGGCACTGCCTCCTTCGAGGTCGATCCGCCGGATCTGGCGGAGATGAAACGCCGCCGTGCTGCCGTGCTCGACCTCGGCCTGCCGCATCTTGTCGCCGAACGCGACGGGCGCGTGCTGGGCTATGCCTATGCCGGCAAGTGGCGGCCCCGCCCGGCCTATGCGTTCTCGGTCGAGGATTCGATCTACATCGACAGCGAGGCCGTCGGGCAGGGTGTCGGCAAGGCGCTGCTTCCTGTCCTGATCGAGCAGTGCGCTATACTTGGCAAACGCCAAATGGTCGCCGTGATCGGCGATTCGGCCCAGACGCCGTCCATCCGCCTCCACGCTTCCTGCGGCTTCGAAATGGTCGGCACGCTCAAGAGCATCGGTTTCAAGTTCGGGCGCTGGCTGGACAGTGTGCTTATGCAGCGCCCGCTGGGCCCAGGTGACACGCTACCACCGGAGAAGAGCTGACATGCGCCTGATCGACTATTTCGACCGCGGGGCCGATCTTTTTCCGCAGCGGGACTGCCTCCACGACGGCACGCGCGGCTGGACCTATTGTGACGTTCGCGCCACCACACATCGAATAGCCAATGGACTGCTCGCTGCCGGGCTGAAGCACGGCGACAAGGTCGCGGTCTACAGTCCGAACCACGCGATGGCCTATTCTGCGCTGCTCGGTATTCAGCGCGCCGGATTGATCTGGGCGCCGGTAAATGCGCGCAATGCGATCGAGGAAAATCTCTACATCCTCGACAACACCGACGTGGCTTTCCTCTTCTACCATTCCAGCTTCGAGCACTACCTGCCGCGCCTCCGCGAAGCTTGCCCGAAGATCAGGACGTTCCTCTGCCTCGATACGCCCGAGTTCGCGGATTGGCTTGCCGCCTTCGACGGTGCCGCTCCCGATCTGGCCGACGCGCCCGATGAAGTCGCGATCCTGATCAGCTCGGGCGGAACGACGGGGCGACCGAAGGGCGTGCAGATCACCAACCGCGTGGTCGAAACCATGAACGCGATCTTCTGGGCGACGATGCCGATCGACGCGCCGCCGGTGCATCTGATGGTGGCGCCGATGACCCACGCAGCCGGCGTCTGCTCGTTTCCGCTTCTTCCCTATGGCGGCACCAACATCTTCATGGGCACGGCCGATCCTGGCGCAATCCTGGCGGCGATCGAAAAGCATCGCGTGACGCACATCTACATGCCGCCGACGCTGATCTACATCCTTCTCGCCCACCCCGACATCGGCCGGTACGACTACAGCTCGCTGAGGCGGCTCGTATATGCATCGGCGCCCATGTCGGTCGACAAGCTGGTGGAGGCGATAAAGGTGTTCGGCCCCGTTCTCACCCAGACCTACGGACAGGCCGAAGCGTGCATGATCGCCACGGTCTTCTCGCGCGAGGACCATGTTGCAGCGCTGGAGACCAACAAGCGCCATCGGCTCGCCAGTTGCGGGAAGATCTCGCCATTGATGCGGCTGGAGGTGATGAGCGATGACGGCAAGATCCTGCCGCGCGGCGAGCGTGGCGAGATCGTGCTCCGCGGCGGGCTCGTCATGGCGGGCTACTACAAGAACGCGCAGGCGACGGCCGAGGCCTCGGCTTTCGGATGGCATCATACCGGCGATATCGGCGTGATCGACGAGGATGGATTCGTCTATATCGTCGATCGGAAGAAGGACATGATCATCTCCGGCGGCTTCAACGTCTTTCCGAGCGAGGTCGAGCAGGTGCTGTGGAGCCATCCTGCGGTGCAGGATTGCGCGGTGATCGGCGTTCCTGACGAGAAATGGGGCGAAGCGGTCAAGGCCGTGGTGGAACTCAAGCCTGGAGCCAAGGCAAGCGCCGACGAGTTGATCGAGCTCGTAAAGGAAAAGCTCGGCGGCGTGAAGGCACCCAAGTCGGTCGACTTCGTGGCGACCCTGCCGCGGAGCCCCGTTGGCAAGGTGCTGAAAAAAGACCTGCGCGCAACCTACTGGGCCGGCCGCGAGCGAAAGATCTAGTGACGCCGATCGTCGCCTGGTTTCGCAGCCTGCCGCCGAACATCCAGGGCGCTGCCTGGCTGGTCAGCGGCGGCTTCATCTTCACCTCGAGCGGCGTGATGATCCGGCTGCTGTCGGAGCAGATCGAGAGCGTGCAGACCGCGTTCTTCCGGGCGGTGCTATCGGTGGTGATGCTGATGCCGCTGATGGCTTCGGGCAAGGTAAGGCCTTGGACAAGTAGCAGGCTCGCGGGTCATTTCTGGCGCACCGTTGCCGGCACGGTGTCCATGGTGCTGGGCTTCTACGCGGTTTCGATGCTGCCGCTCGCCGACGCAACCGCGATCGCCTTCTCCCAGCCGCTGTTCTCCGTTCTGGTCGGAGCAGTAATGGCGGGTGAAAAGGTACGCTGGCGACGCTGGACGGCGACGATCGTCGGTTTCCTGGGAGTGCTGGTAATGGTGCAGCCGGGTGCGGGTTCGCTGCAGGCCGGCGCACTGGTCGCCTTGGCGAATGCCGCAATGGTCGCCTTCTCGATCCTGCTGGTGAAACGGCTTTCCGATTCGGAGTCGCCGCTGATGATCCTGACCCAGTTTGCGATCTTCTCGACTCTGTTGCTGGCTGTGCCGGCCATCTGGGTGTGGCGCTGGCCCGATCTTTGGGGTTGGACCCTCGCGGTAGGCGTGGCCGTGTCCGCCACGGTCGGTCAGTACTTCTGGGTGCAGGCATTCAAGGCCGGTGAGATGTCGGCGGTTGCGCCGTTCGAGTATCTCCGCCTGCCCTTCGCGGTGTTCGTCGGCTGGCTGATATGGGGCGAGATGCCGTTGGTCTGGACATATATCGGCGCAGCAATCGTGATTGCTTCGGCGCTCTACATTGCGCAGCGCGAGGCAGCCCTGGCGAAGGAGCGCCGCCTGGCGGCGATGAGGCCTACGCCCCCCGCGAAGCCTGTTCCTTGAGCAGCCAGGCACGCGCCTTCGCCCGATGATCCTCGTTGATGTAGGTCTTGCAGGTCGTGAAGGCTGTCAGCAATACCGCGGCATCGTCGGTGTAGCCAAGCCCGAGCAGGATGTCGGGAATCACGTCGATCGGCAGGATGAAGTAAGCTAGCGCGCCGAACAGCGTGGCTCGCACCGGCATCGGCGTCGCGGAATCAGTGGCACAATGGAACGCCGCCACGGCATCCTCGGTGAAAGGGATTCGTCCCAAGGTCCTGCGGGCCTTGGTCCAGAAGCCGTCCCGGACGATCTGCTGGTCGGTCATTTGCAAGAAGTGAGGGCCCCCGGCCTGCTTGGCAAGAGGGGGCAGCATGCTAAAAACGGCGCAACCAAGGAGCACTGAATGAACGTCAAGGGGCAGGCTGCGATCGTCACCGGCGGCGCATCGGGATTGGGCGGCGCGACGGCGTCGGCACTCGCGGCGGCCGGCGCAAAAGTCGCGATTTTTGATCTGCAGGAAGAGCTGGGCGAGAAGAAGGCTAAGGAAATCGGCGGCATCTTCGTCAAGACGAATGTGGCGGACGCCGCCAGCACCGAGGCCGCGGTCAAAACCGTGGTCGAGAAGCTCGGCGCGCCTCGCGTCGCGGTAAACTGCGCCGGCATCGGCCGCGCCGCCCGCACCATTTCCAAGAACGGTCCGCACGATCTCGGCATGTTTGCTCAAGTGATCCAGGTCAACCTGATCGGCACCTTCAACGTGATCCGCCTCGCGAGCTTTGCCATGAGCAAGGCCGAGCCGATGGAAGATGGCGAGCGTGGCGTGATCATCAACACCGCATCGGTGGCTGCATTCGATGGGCAGATCGGGCAGGCAGCCTACTCGGCATCGAAGGGCGGCGTGGTCGGCATGACCCTGCCGATCGCGCGCGACCTCTCCAGCCTCGGCATCCGCGTCTGCACCATCGCGCCCGGCCTGTTCCTGACGCCGATGATGATGGGCCTGTCGGAAGAGGCGCAGAAGAGCCTCGGCGCGCAGGTGCCGTTCCCGCCGCGGCTGGGCGATCCAAAGGAATACGCCCAGCTTGCCATGAGCATCGTCGAGAACCACATGCTGAACGGCGAGACCATCCGCCTCGACGGCGCCATCCGCATGGCGCCGCGGTAACGATGAGGCGGAAATCCGGGAGGCGGTGAATCAGGGCGCAGCCGGAGATCTCCGGCTAATCTCGCCCAGCGTTGATCAGGATCATGTCGTGCCCGGCCATCGGCTCGCATCATTCCAAGATGAGCGAGGACAATATGAACGAGCACGCGAACGGGAGAAACGATTTCGGGCTTGGCGCTGCCGCCAGCTTTTTCGTCTGGCCTTTCCTCGCTGCGGCGGCAGCCGGTGACATGCTGGCGGCGCAGGCCGGCCAGATGGCGCGACTCTTCAGCCCGCTCCACCCGGATGAGGAGCGGCCGCCGAAGCTCGATTGGTCGGCGCCAAACCATGTGGTGCTCGCGCTATCGACGATGGACCTGCGCGACTTTTCCAGCGCCCGTGACGGTGTGCCGACGCTCGTTTGCGCACCGTTCAGCCTGCATGGTGCGTCGATTGCCGACCTGGCGCCGGGCCACAGCCTCGTGGAGGCGCTGGCCCGCCACGGTTGCCCCCGGGTCTACGTCACGGATTGGCGGTCGGCGACGCCCGACATGCGCCAGTTCACCATCGATACCTACCTTGCCGACCTCAACGTCGCGGTCGACGAGATCGGCGCGCCGGTCGATCTCGTGGGCCTATGCCAGGGTGGCTGGCTCGCGCTGGTCTATGCGGCGCGCTTTCCAGACAAGGTGCGCAAGCTCGTGCTCGCCGGCGCACCGGTCGACACCGAGGCCGCGGAGTCGCCGCTCTCGGTCGCGGCGCACGCCGTTCCGCTCGCCCTCCTCGACGAGGTCGCTCGCCTCGGCGACGGCCGGGTACTCGGCCAGCGCTCGGTGGATCTTGGGGCTGCGACGCTGCTGACCGGGGATGCTGCGGCTACACTGCAGCTCCAGCCTGAGGAGTACGCACAGCAGGAGTGTGTCCAAGAACGATTCCGCCGCTGGTCGGCGGCGACCGTCGATCTGCCGGGCGCCTTCTACCATCAGACGGTTCAATGGTTGTTCAAGGAGAATCGCCTGGCGCAGGGCCGCTTTCCCGCGCTTGGCCGGCGGATCGACCTCGCCGAGATGCGGCAACCAATGTTTCTGCTGGCCGCACGAGATGATGAGATCGTGCCGCCTGCTCAATTGCTCGCTCTCCAAGGCCTGGTCCGAACGTCGGATATCCAGACGATGACCGAGCCCGGTGGCCACCTCAGCCTCTATCTCGGCGCGCGGACCCTGCAGGGAGCCTGGGCGAGGATCGCCCGCTGGCTGGCTCAGGATTCGAGCACGTAGGTTCCCGGCGCGTCGCCTAGGGTCGCGCCCATTGCCGGCGGCTTCGAAGGCTCGCCCGAATGCGCGGCGAGCCAGGCCGAGAGCTCGGGCCACCAAGAGCCTTGTTGCGGTTCTGTGGTGGCGAACCAGGCCTCGGGATCAACATAGCGGTCATCGGCCTTCTTGATCGTGGCACGGTAGTGCCGGCCGGCGTTGCCGACTTCAGAGACGATGCCGGCATTGTGGCCGCCGCTGGTGAGCACGTAGCGCACGTCGGTGTCGGACAGGAGGTTGATCTTGAAGGTCGAACGCCAAGGGGCGACGTGATCCCATTCGGTGCCGACCGCGAAGATTGGCGTACGGACGTCGCTCAGCGCCACCGGCCTGTCGTCGACCCGGTAGCGGCCCTCGGCAAGGTCGTTGTTGAGGAACAGCCGGCGCAGATATTCCGCATGCATGCGGTACGGCATGCGGGTCGCGTCGGCGTTCCACGCCATCAGGTCCGTCATCGGCGGCCGTTCGCCCAGCAGGTAGCGGCGCAGGCCCTCCGACCAGATGAGATCGTTGGAACGCAGAAGCTGAAACGCCCCGGCCATCTGCCGCGCGTCGAGGAAGCCCTGCTCCCACATCATGTCCTCGAGGAAGGCGAGCTGGCTGTCGTCGATGAACAGCATGAGCTCGCCGGCTTCGGTGAAGTCGGTCTGCGCGGCAAGCAGCGTGAGCGTGGCGAGCCGAAGATCACCGTCACGCGCCATGGCGGCGGCGGCGATCGAGAGGAGGGTTCCGCCCAGGCAGTAGCCCATCGCATGGACCCGACTCTCGGGGAGGATCGTGCCGATCTGTTCGAGCGCGGCCATGACGCCAAGCCGGCGGTAATCCTCCATGCCGAGATCGCGGTCCTCCGTGCCCGGATTCTTCCACGAGATCATGAAGACGGTGAAGCCCTGGTCGGTCAGGTACTTTACCAGAGAGTTCCGTTGCGACAGGTCGAGGATGTAGTACTTCATGATCCACGCCGGCACGATCAGCACCGGTTCGGGACGCACCTGCTCCGTGGTCGGGGCGTACTGGATCAACTCGATCAGGCGGTTGCGCAGAATCACCTTACCCGCGCTCGCGGCGACTTCGTGGCCGACACGGAATGCCTCGGCGCCAATCGGCCTTCCGCCGCTGATCGCGCGTTCCCAATCTTCGATCAGATGCTGGAAACCCGTGATGAAGTTCGTGCCGCCCTTCTCAAGCGTATGGCGCAGAAGCTCGGGATTCGTGGCCACGAAGTTCGAGGGCGAAACCGTGTCGAGCAGCTGGCGCGCGCTGAACTGAACCATCGTTTCGTGATGGCCGGTCACCCCGCGTACACCTGTCGTCGCGTTGTGCCACCATTGCTGCTGCAACAGGAAGCTCTGGTAGAAGAAATTGAACGGCCATTGCTGCCACGCCGCGCCCGCAAAGCGCTTGTCCTGCGGCAGGGGCTCGATGCAGGCGGGGCATTCGCCACGTTCCGTAGCGTAGTGCCAGGCGTAGCTGGCGAAGCGGAGCGACTTGCGCGCCGCCTTGTCGAGCAGCTGCATGCGCTTACCCGGCGCGGCGGCGAGATGCACCGCCCAATCGAGATAGGCGGCAGCGAGCGCAGCGGGCGACAGGCCAAGCGTGAAGCGGGCCAGCGCGGCGTGCAGCGAGCGATCGGTGATATCGGCCAACGCCGTGACGGAGTAGGAATCGCGCTCGGCGAGGGCAGGCGGCAAGGCTGCGGCGGGCGGTGGGACGACAGGCCGGACGTGCATATCCATACCTTTCTGTGCCTGTGAAAGACCGGCCTGACCTTGATGCGGATCAAGCTAGGGCAGTCTTGTTGCGAGCAGCTGATGGTCTGGTGCCGACGACGATGACGTCAGCCCATCTTCGGCGGCCAGGCGTGGGTCTCGCCCACGAGATGCCGGCACCAGGCGTAGAGCGCGTCGTACAACACCATGCCGTGTCTCAACATCTCGTGGTCGTCGGCATAGACGTGGCTCAAACCCAGCGAGATCGCGAACAGGCCATGCGACTGCGGCGTCAGATCGAGCTGCGAGGTATCGGCGCCGCGGACGATGTCGGCCAGCTTGTCGAGGCCCGGCGCATCCAGCTCATATTCGGCGATGAAGGTGTCGAAGCTGCACTTCTCGCCGACATGACTGAACTTTACGCCGGGAATGTCGTAGGGAATCGCGCCGGTCTTCTCGGCGGTTTTCAGCACCTCGGCGGGCGGGACGTAGAGGAACTCCGGCGCCTTGTCGATGAAGTGCATGATCAGCCACGGGCAGGCGATACGGTCGATCTTGGGACGTTCGCGGGTGACCCATTTCATGACGCTTCTCCTTCTTTCTCCTTGAGTGGTTCGGTGGGCAGGCCGTTGGCGCGCCAGGTGCCGATGCCCCCGGCGATGGCGACGGCATCGATGCCGCGCTCGCGCAGCTTCGCGGCGCAGTCGCCGCCGATCTCGAAGCCCCAGGCGCAATAGACCAGCGCCTTGGCGCCGGGCGGCAGGGAGGCCGCAATCTCGTCGACCCTCTCCGGCGGCGCGCGCCGCGCACCGCGCAGGCCGACCGGCACCGTCTGGGCGTCGGCGGCGAGGCGCGCATCGATCACCAGCAAGTCGGGATTGGCCTCGAGCATCGCGCGGGCGGTCGGTGCATCGACCATGTTCGGCTTGGGCTGGAAGCCAGTCCCCGTCCACCGCGCGGCCACTCGCGCCCAGGCGATGTTCGCCATGAAGGCGTCGACGTAGCCTGCGGCATTGCTGCCGAAGTCGAGGTGATAGGAGTGCTCGTACATGTCGAGCGCCAGCACCGGCGTGCCGCCGGCCAGGCTGTGCGTGTGGTCGGCCGACCAGACGTTGCAGACCCGGCCATCGCGCGGCGAGCGGGTCAGCACCACCCAGCCCGAGCCGCCACCGAGCGCCTTGCCCATGGCGACGAACTCCGCCCGCCAGCGCGCGAGCGAGCCGAAGTCGCGGGCGATCGCCTCGGCCAGCGTGCCATCGGGATCGCCGCCGCCACCTTCGCCCAGGCTGTCGAAATAGACCTCATGCAGCAGCATCGAGTTGGTCGCGATCAATTCCTCCCGCTTCAGCCCGTTCAGGCTGAAGCCGGGTAAGGCAGCCGCGTCGCTCGCCGCCAAATCGTCATGAATGGCGTTCAGGCGGCGGACCGCGCCGCCGTAGTTGTTCTCGTAGTGGCTGGCGATGAGACGGGCCGACAGTCCCTTGAGTCGTGGTGGCTTGAACGGGATCGGCCGAGCGTGAAAATGCATTTTTCTCTCTTTTGATACAAGCGTTTCATAGAAGATACGCTCATCGCAGAAAGTCGCAAGGGGAAATGATACGAGTGTTGCTTTTACTTCAAATGACGTGATACGGATGATCTATGTCAAGGGATGCCACCCGGCGCTGGCTGCTTCTGATCCACCAACTGCCCGCCAAGCCCGCCTATGCGCGGGTCAAGGTATGGCGGCGCTTGCAGTCGCTGGGCGCCGTCACGGTGAAGGGCTCGGTCTATGCCTTGCCTGCAACTGGCGAGACCCGCGAGGATTTTGCCTGGCTGGCCAAGGAGATCGTCGAAAGCGGCGGCGAGGCGATCGTCTGCGAGGCGGCGCTGGTCGAAGGGCTTTCCGACGCCGAAATGCAGGCATTGTTCGACGCGGCGCGTGACGCGGATTACGCGCGTATCGCAGGCGAAACCCGCGATGCCGGCGCACGCCTCGCGGCTGACGCTCCCGACGACGTGCTGGCCGAGGTCACGACGCATACGGCACGCCTGCGCAAGCAGCTCGACGCGATTGTCGCCATCGACTTTTTCGGCGCTGAAGGGCGCGCGACCGCGGAGGGACTCGTTTCGGGACTGGAAGCAGCATTGAAGCAAGAGGGTGAGACCATGCAGGACGGCAAGACGGCGGCGACGCCTCCACCCGGTCCCTTGAAGGATCAGGTGTGGGTCACGCGCCAGGGCGTGCAGGTCGATCGCATCGCCTCGGCCTGGCTGATCCGGCGCTTCATCGATCCCGGCGCGCGCTTCAAGTTCGTGCGCGGCACGGGCTACAAGCCGCAGCCGGGCGAGCTGCGCTTCGACATGTTCGAGGGCGAGTTCACCCATCTCGGCGACCGCTGCACCTTCGAGGTGATGCTCGGCCATGCCGGCTTCGTCGATCCCGCCCTGCGCGCGATCGGCGAGATTATTCACGACATCGATCTCAAGGACGGCAAGTACGGTCGCGCGGAAGCCGCCGGCGTGCGCAGCCTGATCGCCGGCATCACCGCGTCGAGCACCGACGACGAGCAGCGGCTGGCACGCGGCGCGGCGCTGCTCGATGACCTCTACAGTTCGTTCTCGGGCAGGGAAGAAGATCGATGAAGGACCATGGCGTTCCCTTCAGTGAAGCGATGCGTGTCTGGGCACGGGTCGCGGCGCTGTCTTTCGGCGGCCCGGCGGGACAGATCGCGGTCATGCACCGCATCATCGTCGAGGAGAAAAAGTGGATTGGCGAGCAGCGCTTCCTGCAGGCGCTCAACTATTGCACCCTGCTGCCCGGTCCCGAAGCGCAGCAGCTCGCCACCTATATCGGCTGGCTGATGCACAAGACCAAAGGTGGGTTGCTGGCAGGCACGCTGTTCGTGCTGCCGGGCCTGCTCGCGATCATGGCGCTGAGCTGGATCTACGTTTTGCTCGGCAAAATCACGATTGTGCAGGGGTTGTTCTTCGGCCTAAAGGCCGCTGTTCTGGTGATCGTGATCGAGGCGGTGCTGCGGGTGGGCAAGCGCGCGCTCAGGAACAACGTGATGGTCGCATTGGCCGCCGCGGCTTTCATCGCGCTGTTCTTCTACGACGTGCCGTTTCCCGTCGTCGTGCTGACGGCCGGCGTGATCGGATTCGTCGGCGGGCGGGCAGGGCTTGCGCCGTTCCTTGCAGGCGGCGGCCATGGCAAGCTCGGCGACAGGCAGCTCGCCGATGCCGATTCGCTTCTCGGCGCGGAGACGCCTGAACACGCCCGGCCGAATGTTCGCTGGTCTCTCTCGATCGCCGCCGTATTTTTCGCGCTGTGGCTGGTGCCGGTCGCGGCGCTCTATGTCGGCTTGGGCGGCGGAAACGTGTTCACGCAGATTGCGTTGTTCTTCAGCAAGATGGCCGTGGTGACGTTCGGCGGCGCCTACGCAGTTCTTGCTTATGTCGCGCAGCAGGCGGTCGAGCATTATCATTGGGTGACCGCGGGCGAAATGCTCGACGGCCTCGGCATGGCCGAGACCACCCCCGGCCCTCTTATCATGGTGACGCAGTTCGTAGGCTTCCTCGCCGCCTGGCGCGAGCCGGGCGGGATGCCACCGCTACTGGCGGCGACCTTGGGGGGGATGCTCACGACCTGGGTGACCTTCACACCCTGCTTCCTCTGGATCTTCTTCGGCGCGCCGTTCGTCGAAGCGTTGCGCGCGAACAAGGCGCTCGGCGCGGCGCTTGGCGCGATCACCGCCGCCGTCGTGGGCGTGATCCTTAACCTCGCCGTCTGGTTCGCGCTGCATGTCCTTTTCGCTCGGGTCGTCGAAGTGCATGCGCTGGGAGCGTCGATCGACGTTCCTGTCCTGAGTTCCGCGGATTTGCCGTCGCTCTTCCTGGCGCTGGCCGCGGCTGTTGCCGTCTTCCGCTTCAGGCTGGGGATGGTTCCCGTCCTTCTGGCGAGCGCTGCGGCAGGCACGATCTACGCGCTGGTGCTATAAGGGGGCATGACCGACACATCCCTTCCTGACCGACTGTCCACCAATCCTAAGAGCCCGCATTACGACGAGGCGCTCCTGCAGAAGGGCGTCGGCATCAAGTTCGATGGCGAGGAGAAGACCAACGTCGAGGAATACTGCGTCAGCGAGGGCTGGATTCGCGTGGCCGTTGGCAAGACTGTCGACCGCAAGGGCAATCCTCTCACCATCAAGCTCAAGGGCAAGGTCGAGCCGTACGTCCGCAGCTGAGCCGCAAATCTATGGCCAGAGGAGCTGAAGCGTCATGGTGATTACGCGACGCACGACCCTGCTGCTGGTGCCGACTGCCTTCATCGGTTCTCCCGCTAAGGCGCAGCCGGTGAAGATCCGGCTTGGCACGGCCACTCCGGGCGGCGGCTTTCCAGTCTACGGTGACGCCTTCGTCGCTGCGATAAAGGCGCAGGACCCAGAGCTCGAAGTCGAGGCGGTCAACACAAAGGGCAGTACCGAGAACGTGCCGATGCTCGAAGCCGGCAGGCTGGACATCGCGCTGGTCCAGGGTGAGGTCGTCCACGAGGCCCTGACCGGCATCGGCAGACCGCCCGCCGCCGCCAAGGTGCTGACGGCAATGTATCCCACCGCCGGGATGTTCGTCGTCCGCGCCGACAGTCCCTACCGCTCGATCGCCGATCTCAAGGGCAAGTCGATCGCGTGGGGTGCCAGCGGCTCAGGGCTGGTGATCCTTGGACGCTACGTAATGGAAGGGCTCGGCCTCGATGCCGCGACGGACTTCCGACCCGTCTATCTCGAGCGCGCCGGGGACGGGCCCGCGATGGTGCTCGACGGCCGCGTGGCCGCTTTATGGGGCGGTGGAGCCAGTTGGCCGGGCTTCAAGGCGGTGATGTCGAGCCAGCCGGGCGGCCGGTTCATTGCCCCGAACGTCGACGAGATCCAGCGCATTCTCGCGAAACACGCTTTTCTGAAGCCTGTCAGTCTGCCGGGCGGAAGCTTCGCGGGACAGGCGGAGGCCATCCCGTCCGTTGGCTCATGGAGCTTCGTACTGGCCCGACCCGGGCTGGACGACGCTACGGCAGCGCGGCTGGCCAAGGCGTTGCACCGATCCGAAGGAGAAGGCTCCGCCTCCGCGCAACTGGGCGAAACAACGGCCCGCAACACGTTGGCCGCGATCCGGAATCTCTCTGTGCTGCACCCCGGCGTGCTCGCCTACTACCGGCAGATTGGATTAAGCCGGTAACCTTACGAGGTCCAATGCGTTCTATCCGCGACGAACGCAGAGGAGAACGGCATGAACGATACGAGCAAGAAGAGTAAGGATGGCGTCGAGGGTGAAGGCAGCTATAGCGCCACACGCGATTACAACGAGCGCACCGCCGAGTTCATCAAGAAGGGCAAGGTCGACCAGGCTGCGCAGGATGCCAAACAAGCCATGGATTCGAGCGAAGCGGCCGATCTGAAGGTCGCCGAAGAGAAGGGTAAAGCCGGCGATCCGCGTGGCCTGGACAAGTCGAAGTAACGCGCTTCCTTGATACAGAGAAACGCCTCCGACACGGAGGCGTTTTCAGCCGCAGCAATTCGTCGAACGATCACAAGGCTTTTCCCAGCCGGCGCTAACCGCGATTCCAGTACGAGCGTTTGTTCGCATCGTTCCGCTTGCTCAAGCGATCGAATCGATGAACTTCGCCAACGCCACGTCCTTATCGCTGACCCCGCCGGCGTCGTGGGTCGACAGAACGATCTCGACCCTGTTGTAGACGTTCGACCATTCGGGATGGTGCTCGGCCTTATCGGCCGCCAGCGCCACGCGCGTCATGAACCCCCAAGCCTGGTTGAAGTCGGCAAACTTGAAGGTCTTGGAGATGGCGTCTCGGCCGGCCATCTCGGTCCATCCCTTGATCGTTCCGAGAGCGACGGTGCGCGCCTGTCCGCTGAGCTTGGTGGTCATGCTTTCCTCTGTGCAGGTGGCCCGAAGCTTGCCTGAATGCATCGCAGGAGCCTAGGCTCCCGCCAATCATCAGGAGGCCTTTGTGAACATCACCCGACGTTCCGCTCTACTTTCGAGCGCCGCCGCAGCAGCTCTACCAGCCTCGGCTCGCGCGCAGAAGGCCTCCGACACGCTGCGTATTCAATTCGTTGATGCCGTGCCCAACATCGACATGTACTTCAACAGCCAGCGCACCGGCCTGATTCTCGCCCATCAGGCTTGGGACATGCTGGTCCATCGCGATCCCGCGACCTTCGAGATCAAGCCCTCGCTCGCGACCGAGTGGAAGTTCACCGACAACACGACGCTCGATCTGAAGATCCGCGAGGGCGTGAAGTTTCATGACGGCAGCACGCTCAGTGCCGACGACGTCGTCTATACGATCAACATGGCCTCAAACCCCGAGAGCAAAGTCGCCACGCCATCGAACTACGCCTGGATCGACAAGGCCGAGAAGACCGGCGACTTTGCCGTCTCGATCAAAATGAAGCGACCGACCCCGGCGGCACTCGAATATCTCGCGATGGTGACGCCAATCCATCCCAAAGCCTATCGCGAGAAGGTGGGGGCAGCAGGCTTCTCGGCCCAGCCGGTCGGCGCGGGGCCCTACAAGATCGTCAAGAACGACCAAGGCAAGGAAGTCGTCTTCGAGCGCTTCGAGGGGTATTGGGCAGGGTCGCCCAAGGGCAAGCCGGCAATCAAGAACCTCCAGGTGCGCTTCGTTCCCGACCTCGCCACCGAGGTGACCGAGCTGCTGGCGCAGAAGACCGACTGGATCTGGAACATCAATCCCGACCAGATGGACAGCATAAACAAGGTGCCGTTCCTGCAGGCCGTGCGGCAGGAATCGATGCGGATCGGTTATCTGTCGATCGATGCGGCCGGGCGCACCGGCGCGGACAATCCTCTCACCAAGCTCAAGGTGCGACAGGCGATCTGGCACGCCGTGAACCGCAAGGAATTCGCCGACAAGCTGGTCGGCGGCGGCAGCCGCGTGCCGCCCGCACCCTGCTTCCCGAGCCAGTTCGGCTGCGACGCGGATGCCGCGGTCAAGTACGACTACGATCCGAAGAAGGCGAAGGAGCTGCTGGCCGAGGCCGGCTTCCCCAACGGCTTCGATATCGAGATGGTGACCTACGTGCAGCCGACCTCGTGGGGCGCGGCGGTCCAGAACTATCTCGGCGCGGTCGGCATCAAGGCGCGCATCACCCAGCTCCAGGTCGCGCCGGCGATCCAGAAGGCCCACAAGGGCGAGGCGCCACTCTACATGGGAAGCTGGGGCAGCTACTCGATCAACGACGTCTCGGCGATCCTGCCGGTGATGTTCGGCGCGGGCGCACTCGACAACTACTCCAGGGATCCCGAGCTCGAGAAGCTGATCGCCGAGGGCAGCGCCACCGCCGACAAGGCTGTGCGCTCCAAGGCCTATTCGGCGGCGATCAAGATCGCGACCGAGAAGGCCTACTGGCTGCCGATCAACACCTACGTGAACACCTACGCTTTCAGCAAGGCGCTCGACTTCAAGACCTTCCCCGACGAGCTGCCGCGCTTCTACTTCGCAAAATGGAAATAGATCAGGCGGGGGCGAGCGGCGCTTCCCAGGCCTTGTAGCCGTAGACCCAGTCGACGTCGGTCACGCCCTTGCCCCAGACGTTCTGGCGCGAGGTGAATTGCATCTTCGAGGTGCGCGCCTTGCGCGTGGCCTCGTAGCGGCGCAGCGCCGCCTCGATGCCGTCGCGATCGCCGCCGGCCAGGCAGCGCGACAGGATGGCAGCGTCCTCGATGGCCATCGCGGCGCCCTGCGCCATGTAGGGCGTCATCGGATGGCAGGCATCGCCCAACAGCGCGACCTTGCCGTCGACCCAGCGCTCGAGCGGATCGCGGTCGACCAGCGGACGCTTGTGCACTTCGGGCGCGGCCTCGATCACCGCTCGCGCCTCCGGATGGAAGGCCTCGAAGGCCTCGCGCAAGACCTTGACGTCGCCCGTCGCCGACCAGGATTCGAGCTCGAAGCCGGGCTCGGGCTGGCTGGTCACGAAGTAGATCTCGGAGCGGTCGGGCTTCACCGGATAGATCACGACGTGACGGTCCTCACCCCACCACTTGGTGCAATTGAGCACGTCGACGTCTTTCAGGCGCTGGATGGGATAGACGGTGCGATAGGCGATGCGGCCGGTGAAATTGGGCTCGTCATGGCCGAAAAGCGCCGCCTTGACCACAGAATGAACGCCGTCGGCCGCGATCGCAGCATCGGCGGTGGCGACGTGGCCGTTCTCGAAGGTGAGCCGCACGCCGCCGGCCGTCTGGTCGATGCCGGTCAGGCGATGGCCCAGTTTCACCACTTTCGGCGGGACCGCGCTGGCCAGCGCGGCATGGAGGTCGCCGCGATGGGCGAGGAGATACGGCGCGCCGTAGGCCTGCTCGGCCTCGGGACCGAACAGGATATCGAACAGCACCTCGCCGGTCTTCCAGTCCCGGTTGTTCCACGAGCGCGGGTAGAAGGTGTCGGCGCGCAGCCGATCCTCCAGCCCCAGGCCGCGCAGGACATGCATGGCGTTGCAGCCGATTTGAATGCCGGCCCCAAGCCGCGCGAACTGTCGGGCCTGCTCGTAGACGGTGACGTCGTGGCCGGCCTTGCGCAGGGCGGCGGCCGCAGCGAGGCCGCCCATGCCGGCGCCGACAATCGCGATGTCGAGTTTCTTTATCATGCCAGGCGGCATTCTACACTGCCGGCCGGCCGCCGCTTCAACGGCGGCGTTTCGATTGCACAGCGCGGCTCGGCGATCGGGCAGCGCGGATGGAACCGGCAGCCCGGCGGGATGTTGGCGGGGTCGGGCAAGCTATCGCCCAACCCTACATCGGGGACGCCCAGACCCGGCTCCGGGGTCAACACCGAGGCAAGGAGCGCCCTGGTGTAGGGATGTTCGGGCTTAGCGAACAACGTCTCCGTCGGCTCGCGCTCCACCAGGCGGCCGAGATACATGACCGCCACCTCGCTCGCCACATGCTCCACGACCGCGAGGTTATGGCTGATGAACAGATAGGTAAGATTGAGGTCGCGGCGCAGCTCGGCCAAAAGGTTGAGGATCTGCGCCTGCACCGACACGTCGAGCGCCGAGGTCGGCTCGTCGCACACGACGATCCGCGGGCGCAGCACCAGGGCGCGCGCGATGGCGACCCGCTGGCGCTGGCCGCCCGACAGCTCGGCCGGCAGTCGGTCGCTCATCTCCTTCGTCAGTCCGACGCGGGCCAGCATCTCTTCGACCTTCCTGGTGATCTCGGCTCGGGAGAAGGTGCCTTGCGCGACGAGCGGCATGCCGACGATGTCGCGGATCCTAACCAGCGGATTGAGCGACGCGAACGGGTCCTGGAAGACTGGCTGGATCAGGCGCGCCCGCGCCTTGCGGTCCATGTCGCCGAGCCGTTTGCCTTCGACAATGATATCGCCGGAGTCCGCCGGCAGCAGGCCGAGGATCAGTCGGGCCAGGGTGGATTTCCCGCAGCCGGATTCGCCCACGATGCCGAGCACGCCCCCGATCGGCACAGAGAAGGAAACGCCGTCCACCGCCACGACGCTCCGCCTGCCGGCCTTGAAGGTTCTCCGCACGTTGCGGACCTCGATCGCGGGCGTCATGCCGGCAATCGGCACAGGAAATCGTGAGTCGGCGCCGCGAGGTGGCGCGGGATCGTGTGCTTGCACGTCTCGTCGGCGAACTCGCAGCGATCGCGGAAGGCACAGCCTTCGAAGCCCGGGCCGACTCTCGGCACGGTGCCAGGAATCGAGCCGAGCGGTTCGTCTCGGCGGGTCTTTCCAGGCACAGGCACGCAGCGCAACAGGCCCTGAGTATAGGGGTGTCTGGGACTGGCGAAGAGCTCGGCTGTCGGCGCGCTCTCGACCACCTCGCCCGCGTACATCACCGAGACACGCGTCGCGACCCGAGCGACGATGCCGAGATCGTGGGTGATCAACAGGAGTCCGAGACCCAGCTCGCGCTGCAGGGTGGCCAGCAGCCGCAGAATCTGCGCCTGAACCGTGACGTCGAGCGCGGTAGTCGGCTCGTCGGCAATGAGGAGCTGGGGATCGCACATCAACGCCATGGCGATCATCACGCGTTGCCGTAGGCCGCCCGAGAGCTGGTGCGGAAACTGGCCGAGCCGCATGCCAGGCGCCGTGATGCCGACGCGCGCCAGCAGGTCGGCAGCGCGGTCGGTCGCTACCCGCTGGTTGGCCCCCTTGTGCCGGCGCAGCACCTCCGTCATCTGCGAACCGACCGTATAGGCGGGGTTCAGGCTGGTCATCGGCTCCTGGAAGATCATCGCCATCGCGTTTCCGCGCAGACGCGACATGCCGGTCTCGTCCAGCCTCTGCAGATCTTCGCCCTGGAAGGCGAGCCGCGTTGCGCGCCGCACGCCGTTGCGCGCCAGCAGATTCATGATCGCGAGGGCGGTCACCGATTTTCCACACCCGGATTCGCCCACAAGGCAGTGGGTCTCGCCGCGCTCGACGGTGAAGGAGGAGCCGCGCACCGCCGCCGTGCGACCGAAACCTACTTCGAGTTTCTCGACCTCGAGCAGGGCGCTCACGGGTCCGTCCTCGCGCCGAACGTGTCGCGCAACCCGTCGCCCAGCAGGTTGATCCCCAGCACGAGGACGAACAGGCAGACACCCGGGATCATGATCACCCATGGGCTGAAGAACATGTAGTCCTTCGCCTCGGCGATCATCAGGCCCCAGGACGGCAGCGGCGGCGGCACGCCGAGGCCGAGGAAGGAGAGGGCGGCCTCGAGCAGGATTGCGAGAGCGATCTCGAGGGTAGCCACGACCACGAGATGACTTGCGATGTTGGGCAGCACCTCGCCAGCCAGGATGCGGAAGCGCGAGCAGCCGGCGCACCAGGCGGCGGCGACGAAATCGAGGTTTCGCACCTGCATCGTTGTCGAGCGGGCCACCACCGCAAAGCGCTCCCACAGCAGCAAGCCGAGCGTGATCATCAGGATCGTCATCGAGCTGCCGAGCAGGCCGACCACGGCGAGGGCGACCAGCACGACCGGCAGCGACAGGCGCGTGGTGATGGCGAACAGCACGATGTCGTCGACCCGCCCGCCAATGAATCCGCCGAGCACGCCCATGGTGATGCCAATCACGCCCGAGACGATCGTTACCGTGACGCCGATCATCATCGAGATGCGGCAGCCATAGATCAGGCGCGCCAGATAGTCGCGTCCCAGCTGATCTGTGCCGAGCAGGTGCTGTGGATCGGTCCCGTCCATCCAGAAGGGCACCAGCAGGCGCTTGCCGAGATCCTGCGTAAAGGGGTCATGCGGCACGAGAAATGGTGCAAACAGCGCACAGAAGGCGGCAAGGCCGACAATGACGGCGCCGATCCAGGTGGCGATATTCTTCCAGCCGCGTCTCATGCGCTGCGCAGACGCGGATCGAGCAGGGCATTCAGCATGTCCGCCAGCATGGTGAGGCCGACATAGATCACCGCCAGCACCAGCACGACGGCCTGCACGACGGGAAAGTCGTTCTTGGCGATGCTCTCCCAGGCGAGGAAACCGACGCCGTGCAGGGCGAAGACCTGCTCGATCACGATCGATCCGCCGAGCATGAAGCCGAGCTGCACAGCGGCGATCGCCACCACCGGAATTGCTGCATTGCGCAGCGCGTGCTTCAGCAGGATCGAGGCGCGCGACAGTCCCTTGGCGCGCGCGGTGCGGATGTAGTCGGAGCCCATCGCCTGGATCATGCCGGCACGCGTCAGCCGTGTGAGCGCGGGGATCGCGGAGAAGGCAAGCACGACGCCCGGCATAATAAAGCTCTGCCACGAGTCGGTGCCGGAGATCGGCAGCCAGCCGAGCTGCAGCCCGAACACGATCATTAGTATCAGACCAAGCCAGAACGACGGCATGGCCTGCCCGAGCAGCGCTACGACCTGCACGGCGCGATCGAACGCGGTGTTTTCCTTCACTGCAGCCAGAATGCCGAGAGGCAATGAGACCACCAACGCGATCATCAAACCGGTGAGACCGAGTGTCAGGGTGACGGGCATGCGCTCGCCGATCAGCGACGAGACGCGCTTCTTGAAGAAGAAGCTGTCGCCGAGATCGCCCATCGTGGCGCGGCTGACCCAGTCAAGGAACTGCGCGATCACAGGTTGGTCCAGTCCATACGCCTTGCGGATAGCGTCGATATCTGCCTGCGTCGCGTTGGGCCCGGCGATCGAGGTGGCGAGGTCGCCCGACAAACGCGTCATGACGAAAGCAAGCGTCATGACCGTCGCGGCAACGAGCAACGCGACGACGATTCGACGTATGAGAAAGCGCAACATGCGTGTCGAGCTTAGTGTGGTTCGTTCCGGAACGCGACCATGCGAATCCCGCGCCAATCTTCCATGGACGAGCGTCACCCCGAGAGCTTGGCGTGGGCGCGCGCCTGCTATATGGGGGAGTGATGCCGGTCTTCACGAACCCGCGGTCCATGCCGTGCTTCAGCAAGGCGCCGACTCTCGAGGACGTCGAAGCGATTGCCGCCGAGGCGCTCGCGACGATCCCCGAGGAGTTTCGTCGTCACGTCGGAAACGTGCGCATCCAGGTCGACGACTTCCCGTCAGACGAAGTCGAGAAGGCGATGGAGCTCGACACGCCCTTCGACCTCCTCGGCCTCTATCAGGGTGTGTCGATGGTCGAGCGGGGCGCGGGCCACGTTGCAAACGACATCGACCGCATCTTCCTCTACCGCCGTCCGATCCTCGACTACTGGTGCGAGTCGGACGACGACCTGCCGCACATCGTGCGCCATGTGCTGATCCACGAGATCGGTCACCACTTCGGCATGAGCGACGACGACATGGAAGCGATCGAAGCCCGCGCCGAGGAGGAATCGCGCCGCGCGCAGCCCGGCGCCTGACGCGCCTCGGCTCAGACTTCTTTCTCGCGCGAAAGGCGCCGCTCCATCACGAAGGCGGCTGCGGCGCGCCACGGCTCGATTGTCCAAAACGAGCGCGCGCGGCCGGATGGCGAGGCGAGCACGAACGTGACGGCACCTTCGAACAGGTCCCGCTGTCGGCCATATGCGGGAGCCTTGACGCCGAGAGCGAGCGACGCGGCATTCTTGCTGGTGAAGGCGATGGCCGCCGGCCGGTACTTGGCGACCTTGGCGCGCAGCGATGCCGCATCCATTGCGCCGGCAGTAAGCTCGTGGTCGGAGCCGTACTCGACTTTGTTGAGGTCGGTGAGGCCAATGCGCCACGCCAGCAGCTCGGGATAGCGCTGTGGTGTGAAACGCTCGGGCGTGAGGCCGACGGCGTGGAGCGTCGGCCAGAAGGCATTGCCCGGATTGGCATAATAGGCGCGTGCCTTGAAGGAAGCAGGGCTTGGTGCCGTCCCGCAGAACACCAGGTCGAGGCCCGGTGCCAACAGGTCCGGCACCAGCGGCTTGTCACTGCGGCTTGATGCCCGCGGCACGGATGACCTCGCCCCAGCGCTGGTACTCGGTCTTGATGAAGGCATCGGCCTCGGCGACCGACATGGTGCCGGGATCGAAGCCGCCGACCTTCATGCTCTCGACCACATCGGGCTGTTTCAGAGCCTTCTCGGTGCCGAGCCTGAGCTTTTCCTTGATCGCCGCCGGAGTCTTGGCCGGCACCGCCCACAACGACCATGAAGTGACGATCAGGTCGGGAAAGCCGGCTTCTACCAACGTCGGAGTATTGGGCGCGGCACCCGAGCGCTGGGCACCTGTGGTGGCGATCGGCTTAAGCTTGCCGCCGTTGACGTGGCCCATCAGGGAATCGATGTTGGCGATGACCATCGGTATGGTTCCGCTCAGGACGTCCGCCGCGGCCGCCGAGGCGCCGCGATAGGAAATGAAGGTCAGATCGACACCTGTCTTCTGCTTGATCAGTTCCATGGTCAAAGATGGTGAGGTCCCAACCCCGGACGACCCATAGGAATATTTGCCTGGATCCGCTTTCGCTGCGGCGATCAACTTCTGCGGCGTATCGTGCGGAAAGTCGGGGTGACAGGCCAGCAGGTTGGGCTGGGTGCCGATCCAGCACGCGGTCTCGAGATCGGTGAAAGCGTTGTAGGGCGGCTTGGCGAAAAGATGCGGCACGAGCGCGTGGCTGCCGATATTGCCCAGCAGCACCGAATAGCCGTCGGGCGCGGACTTGGCGACATTGTCGGCAGCAATCGAGCCGCCGGCGCCGGACCGGTTCTCGACCACGAATGATTGGCCGAAATGGTCCGTGAGCTTGACGCCGAGGCGCCGCGCGATCAGGTCCTGCGACCCACCGGGCGTGAAGGGGCAGACGATGCGTACATTGCGCGTCGGCCAATCGTTGCCTTGCGCCAGAACGCGCTGTGCGAACGGCACGGCGCCCATCGCACCGAGCAATACCCGTCTCTTCATCTGGTTCTTTCCTCCACGCCTAGCCTTACGTTGACTCTGAATGTACGTCTTCTCACCTTGTCGCGGCAAAAGTTGGGAGATTGCAATGGCCAAGATCGATCCTGCGGACGAGGCGCAGTTATTCGCGACGATCGATCGATGGGTGGAACGCGAAGTGCGCCCGCGCGTGAAGGAGTTCGACCACGCCGACAAGTGGCCGGCCGAGATCGTCGAGCAGATGAAGGAGCTCGGCCTGTTCGGTGCCACGGTGTCGCCGGAGTATGGCGGGCTCGGGCTGCCGGCGACGACCTATGCGCAGATCGTGATGAAGATATCTTCAGTTTGGATGGCAATCACCGGCATCTTCAACTCGCATCTCATGCTGGCGTTGGCGGTTGAAAAGTTCGGCACCGAGCCGCAACGGCGGCACTGGCTGCCGAAGTTCGCAAGCGGCGAGGTGAGGGGGGGGCTGGCGCTGACCGAGCCGAACGCCGGCACCGATCTGCAGGCGATCCGCATGACAGCGCGGCGCGACAAGGGCGACTACGTCATCAACGGCACCAAGACTTGGATCAGCAACGGCATCGAGGGCTCGTGCTTCGCGCTGCTGGTCAAGACCAACCCTGAGGCGAGCCCTCGCTATTCAGGGATGAGTCTGTTCATCGCGCCGAAGGGGCCGGGCTTCACGGTTGGCCGCAAGCTCGAGAAGCTTGGCTATAAGTCGATCGATTCGGGTGAGCTGATCTTCCAGGACTATCGCATTTCGGCCGATCACCTGATCGGCGAGGTCGAAGGCCGCGGCTTTACCCAGGTGGCGGGTGGCTTGGAGCTCGGCCGAATCAACGTCGCCGCCCGCGGCGTCGGCATTGCCGAAGGCGCACTCCGGCTCGCGACCGACTACGCGCAGCTCCGTCAGACCTTTGGCAAGCCGATCATCGAGCACCAGGCGATCGCCCTGAAGATCGGCGAAATGGCGACCCGCGCCCGGGCCGCTCGCCTGTTGACGCTCGACGCCGCGCAGGCCTTCGATCGCGGCGATCGCTGCGACATGGAGGCCGGCATGGCAAAGTATTTCGCCTCGGAAGCGGCTCTCGAGAACAGCACCGAGTCGATGCGGATTCACGGCGCCTACGGCTATTCGAAGGAATACGACATCGAGCGACTCTATCGCGACGCGCCGCTGACCTGCATCGGCGAGGGCACCAACGAGATGCAGCGCCTGATCATCGCACGCCAATGGGCGCGCCGGAACGCGTCGGCATGAGTAACGCCAAGCCGCCCTCGTCGAAACCGCTGGCCGGCATTCGCGTGCTGACGCTCGAGCAGTTCGGCGCCGGCCCCTACGGCACCATGTTCATGGCCGAGCTCGGCGCCGAGGTGATCAAGGTCGAGGCGCCGGACGGCGATCCGTCGCGCCAGGTCGGGCCGCATCGGTTGGGCAAGGACGACAGCGAATACTTCCAGGCCTGGAACCTCGGCAAGAAGAGCGTGACGCTCGATCTTAAATCGAAGGATGGCCGGGCGCAGTTCAACTCTCTGGTCAAGAGCGCCGATTGCGTGGTCAACAACATGCGCGGCACGCAGCCCGGCAAGCTCGGCATCGATTACGCGAGTCTGAAGCATCTCAAGCCGGAGATCGTCTGCCTGCACATCTCCGCCTACGGCCGCGGCAACGAGCGCGCCGACTGGCCGGGTTATGATTTCCTGATGCAGTCCGAGGCCGGCCTGATGGAACTCACCGGCGATCCCGACGGGCCGCCGACGCGGGTGGGCGTGTCGCTGATTGACAGCATGAGTGGCCTCACCGGCACGGTCGGCCTGCTTGCCTGCCTGCTCCGCGCCAGGACGACCGGCGTGGGCTGCGACGTCGACACCTGCCTGTACGACGTGGCGATGCACCAGCTCACCTATCCGGGCCTGTGGTACCTCAACGAGGGCGATGTCTCACCCCGGGTGCCGCGCAGCGCGCATCTGTCGCTGGCGCCGGTGCAGACCTTTCCGACGGCCGACGGCTGGATTTTCATCATGTGCATGACCCAGAAATTCTGGCTATCGCTCGTCGAGGCGATGGGGCGTGCGGACTTGCTCGACGATGCACGATTCCCCGATCCCAATACGCGGGCGGCGAATCGCGCCGCGCTGACCGAAGCGCTCGACCCGACCTTCCGCACGCGTACGACCGCTGAATGGCTCGATCGATTCAATGGCGTGCTGCCGGCTGCGCCTGTCTATCGACTGGACCAGGCGCTCGATTCGGATTTCGCCCGCGCCACCGGCATGGTCTCGGCTGTGCCCCATCCCGCGAAGGGCAGCCTGCGCGTGATCGCCAATCCCCTGCGCATCGACGGCGAACGGCCGGCGCAAGCCGCCTGCTCGCCACTCGGAGCCGACAACGCTCTTCTGGACGAGGCACAATGAAGCTCGAAGGCATCAAGGTCGTCGATCTCTCCTGGTTCCTGCCGGGGCCGTATCTCACGCTTGCGCTGGCCGATCACGGAGCCACCGTAATCAAGGTCGAGCCGCCGGGCGAGGGCGATCCCGGTCGTCACATCCGTCCGGCCGATGAGCGCACCTCGGTGTTCTTCCGCAACATGGCGCGCGGCAAGAAGAGCGTCGTGCTCGACCTAAAGACCGAGCCGGGGCGAGCCGATCTGTTCCGACTGTGCGGGGAGGCCGACGTGATCGTCGAGTCGTTCCGCCCCGGGGTGGCGGCGCGCTTCGGCATCTCCTACGACGCGGTGAAGGCGGTGAATCCGGGCGTCGTCTATTGCTCGATCAGCGCCTTTGGGCAGGACGGCGCGTACCCTGGCCGTGCCGCGCACGACCTCGCGCTCGAGGCGATGACCGGCGTGCTGAGCCTGACACTGGGTGACGATGGCAGGCCCGCCGTGCCAGGCATCCCGATCGCCGATCTGGTGAGCGGCCTGCACGGCCTGTCGGGTGTGCTGATGGCGCTGCTGCGCCGGACGACAACAGGCAAAGGCGACTATATCGACGTATCGATGCACGAGGCGCTGATGGCCTCCTGCGCCAATGTGGTTGCCGAAGCCTTCACCGAGGGCAAGCAGCCCGACGTGAAGAACCAGCGCACCACCGGCGGTGCGGCCTTCTACCGGACCTACGACACGTCGGACGGCCGCCAGCTCGTGCTCGCCGGCCAGGAAATGAAGTTCATCCGCAATCTGCTCACCGCGCTGGGCAAGCCCGAGATGATCCCTCTCTGCGAATGGCCGGGAGCGCACCAGAAGCCAGTGCACGAATTCCTCGGCGCGACCTTCAAGGAGCGGCCGCTCTCGCATTGGATGGAGTGGCTGGCGCCGCTCGACATCTGCTACGGCCCGGTCAACACGCTACCCGAGGCGATCGCCGATCCGAACCTGCTCAAGCGCGGCGCGATTGTGACCGGCGACGATGGCCGCAAGCACTTCGCGCCCGTGGTGCGCTTCAAGGACGAGCCGTCAAAGCCGCTCTATCGCGAGCCTCTGCTCGGCGAGCACGACGATCTACTGAAGGCCGACGCGCCGGCGAACCGCTTCGTCGCGGATTGAGACGTCCTGGCCGATCAGGTCGTCGCTCGCGCTGCCGCAGACATACAGCAGGCCGCGCACGGCATGCTCGACCGGCGCGAGGTCGCCGCGCGGGATCTGGCTCACGGGATTGATGCCCGAGGCGCGGATCTTGACCTGCATGTCGGTGTCGATCGTGCCGGGCGAGAAGCCGAAGATGCGGATGCCTTGGCCCGCGGTCTCGAGCGCAATGGAGCGCGTCATCATGGCAAGGCCGGCTTTGCCCGCACAATAGGCGCTCCAACCTTCGAGCGGGCGGTGCGCCGCGCCCGAGGAAACGTTGATGATCGTGCCGCCACCCGCCGCCAGCATGCCGTCGAGCACGGCGCGTACGACATTGTAGGCGCCGACGAGATTGATCTGGATGTTGAGTGCCCAGGCACCGGGATTGGAAGTGGCAAGCGATGAGATCGGCTCGATGACACCGGCATTGTTAACCAGGATGTCCAGACCACCGAACCGTTCGCGCGTGTCGGCTACTGCACGTTCGACGGACGGATAGTCAGTTACATCGCAGGCAAGCGCCTCCGCTCGGCCGCCGTCGGCGACGATCCCCTGTGCGACCGTTTGCGCCAAGTCTCCGTCGCGCGCCAGCAGCATCACGGCGGCACCCTCACGGGCGAGTCCGCGGGCCGCACCTTCGCCCAGGCCGCGGCTGGCGCCGGTCACCAGGGCAACTTTTCCGTCGAGCTTCATGAGATTCTCCCTCTACAGTCCCACGATCGATACGGGAGGGAAAAATGGCCGGCAAGGTTGGTTTCATCGGACTGGGCGCCATGGGCGGCCCCATGGCGCGCAATCTGATCGAAGCGGGGGTGCCGCTGGTAGTGAACGACATCGACACCGCGAAGACCGCGAAGTTCAACGCGGAGGTCGCCAAATCGGCGAGGGAAGTAGCGGCCGCCGTCGATCGCACCATCGTCATCGTCGAGACGACCGAGCAGGCGCAATCGGTGATCGCCGGACCCGACGGCATAATCCAGGCCGCCAAGCCGGGACACATCGTGATCTGCATGGCGACTATCGATCCCTTTACGGCACGCTCGCTCGCCGAAGAACTGGCGGCCAAGGGCATCGCCATGATCGACGCGCCGGTCAGCGGCGGTACCGGACGCGCGCAGTCCGGCGACCTGTCGGTGATCGTGGGCGGTGATGCGGCCACCGTCGCCAAATGCGAGGACCTCTTTGCCGTCATGGGCAACAAGACGTTCCATGTCGGTCCGCTCGGCAGCGGGCTCGCCATGAAGCTTGTCAACAACATGCTCGTACAGGTCAACACGGTGGCCGTTGCCGAGGCTCTCGTGCTGGGCGTGAAGGCAGGGCTCGACCCGAAGACGATGTACGAGGTGGTGAGGGTCTCGACCGGCGGCAGCGCGGCGTGGGAGCTCCGGGTTCCTCGCATCCTCTCCGGCGACTACGTCCCGGGTGGCACGATCGACATCTCCTACAAGGATCAGGAGCTCGAGACCGCGTTCGCCAAGCGCCTGGGCGTGCCCGTGCTGCTCGCCAACGTGAGCCAGCAGGTCTACCAAATGGCCCGCGCCCAGGGCCTCAACAAGGAGGACGGGTCCGCAATCGTGAAAGTCTTCGAAAAGTTAGCCGGCGTGACGGTGAGGAAGGACGTTTAGGACAGCAGCGCCGTCGCCTTCTGCAGCGGTACGGGCGCATCGTCGAGCAGGAGGTCCATCGCTTCCTGCTCCCAGGACGATTCGGTCAGCGAAAGCGGGTCCTGCGGGGCAAGGCGATGTTCGATCACCAGCCGTGACAGCAGCAGGCGGCGGGCGTCGCCGCCCTGCGCGCCGAGCGTGGCGCCCTCCCAGGCCATCAGCGCGGCGGTCGTGGCGTGATAGAGCGCGCCGGCGGCGAGCCGGGCGCGCTTCTCGTGCTTCGGGTTGGCGGCAACAGCTTCGACGAAGCGCTCGACCCTGTCGAGGGTGGCACCGAGGAGGCCCTTGTATTGCCCAGGCAGGCTGTCGCTCGGCTCATACTTTGCCTTGAGTGTTGCGGTCAGGGTCTTGTGGCCACCGGCCTTGCCGACGGCGCGCTGCACGACGTCGAGCGCGTTGATGTTCGAGGTGCCTTCCCACAGCGTGCCGATCTGCGCATCGCGCACCAGCCGCGCGGTCACCCATTCCTCGATGTAGCCGATGCCGCCGCGCACCTCGAGGGATTGGCTGGCGACCGGAATGTTATCGCGGCAGGCACGGAACTTGTAGACCGGCGTCAGGATGCGCAGCAGATTCGCGGCGTCCTTGTCGCCCTTGTCGGCCTTGCCCATCGCGTCGGCGGAGAAGGCGAACATCGACAGCGCCTGCTCGGTCGGCAGCATGATCTTTATTAGCTGGCGGCGCAGAAGCGGGTATTCGGCGATCGCTTTGCCGAAGGCGCGCCGACCGCGCGCCGCGGCTAGCGCCTCGTTCAGGCAGCGCCGCATCATCGAGGCCGCGCGCACGCCGTGGCTCAGACGGGACAGGTTGACCTGCTCCATCATCTGCTTGAAGCCTTGGTCGACATTGCCGACCAGATAGGCCGTGGCGCCGTCGAGGATGATCTCGCCCGAGGCCATCGACCTGGTGCCGAGCTTGTCCTTCAGGCGCACGATCCGGTAGCGGTTGCGGCTGCCATCCTCGAGCCGCCGCGGCATGGCGAACATGCCGAGGCCGCGCGTGCCCGGTGCGCCACCGCGCGGGCGGGCGAGCAGCACGGCGACATCGGCGTCGGCATGGCTGCAGAACCATTTCTGGCCGTGCAGGCTCCAGCGCTCGATGCCGTCGGCTCCAACGCCGATCCGCTCGGCTTCGGTCTCGATCGCGCCGACGTCGGAACCGCCGGCCTTCTCGGTCATGAACTGGGTGCCCTTCAGCATCGTCGCGGGGTCCTGGCTCAGCAGGCGGTCGAGCAGCAGTTTCTTCAGGGCGGGCGAGCCATAGCGCTTGATCATGAAGTTGGAGGTGTCCGAGACCGAAACCGGGCACATCAGGCCGAACTCGGCCTGCACAAAGAGATAGGTGATGGCGTACTTCACCAGCGGATGCGCCGGCTCCGTCATCCCCAGCACGCCGGCGCGATGGCTCATGGCGTGCATGCCGAACTCGTCGAACGCGATCTTTTCCATCTCGCGATAGGAAGGGTGGTAGTCGATCCAGTCCTCGTCGCGGCCGAAACGGTCGCGCGGCTGCAGGATCGGCGGATGCTTGTCAGCGATCTGCGCCAGTTCGTCGAGGCGGTTGCCCGCCAGCGCGCCCAGCCGATCGAAATGCGGCGTCATCTGCGCGCGCAGGCTGGGTTCCATGTAGAGCGACATCAGGCCCTGGAACTGATGGTCGATGGCATGGAAATTCTGGCCGTGAATGTCGGGCGCGATGTGGTGGGCGCCGTGCGCCTGCAGTGTCATGTCGGGCATTGTTTCCTCCTTGTTATTTCCAGCCGTGCGCCAGCACACGCTCGACATAGGGCGGCACGGTGAGCGTGGCGGGACCGTAGATGTGCTGATGGAACAGAGTCTGGTTGCCGGTCGGCTCGAGATTGAGCTCGACGGCGTGAGCGCGACGGTTGCTGCGGCGAACGTGCATCACGAAGCCGGCGGCCGGATAGACCTCGCCCGATGTGCCGATCGACAGGAAGAGGCCGCAGCGCTCCAGCACCGCGTAAATCTCGTCCATGTGCATGGGCATCTCGCCGAACCAGACGATGTTGGGGCGTAGTTCGCCCACCGCCTTGCAATGTGGGCAAATCGAGGCCGGGCTGAGATCGTCGTCCGACTCGGTAACAGTTCCACACTTCATGCAGCGGATCTCGCCGTCGCGGCCGTGCATGTGAATCACGCGCTTCGAGCCCGCCAGCTCGTGCAGCGGATCGATATTTTGCGTCACTATCGTGACCTCGCCTCCGTACTTCTGCTCGAGATGGGCGAGGGCGCGGTGGGCGGCGTTGGGCGCGACATGAGCGGCCCGGAACATCTTGCGGGTGTCGTTGTAGAAATCGAGCACCTTCTTCCTGTCGCGATGCCAGGCTTCGAGCGTGGCGACCTCCTCGAGATCGGTACGGGCCCATAGCCCATCCTCGTCGCGGAAGGTGTCTATGCCGCTTTCCTTCGATATACCCGCTCCCGTCAGCACGACGATGCCGGGCGGAAAGAAATCCTGGTGCATGGGCGCCACTTTAGCCCCGTGCTAGGGTGCCGGACCATGACCATTGGCGTCCTCTTCGTTTGTACCGGCAACATTTGCCGATCGCCTATGGCGACCGGAGTGTTTCGTACCCTTGCGCGGCGCGCCGGCATGGTTGACGCCTTCACGATCGACTCCGCGGGGACCTACGATGGCCATGCCGGCGCGCCGGCGTCGCTGCTTGCGATAGAGGCCGCCAGGCGGCGCGGCTACGACATTGGTGATCATCGCGCTCGGGTCCTGACCAACGAGGACCTCGCGAAGTTCGACCTGCCGCTGGCGATGGACCTCACCCATCTCGCGGCGATGCGCTGGATGGCGCCGCGCGACCGACAGGATCGCCCGACCTTGCTGATGAAGTTCGCGCCCGAGGTCGGCATCGAGGAAATATCGGATCCGTACGGCGGACCGGCGCGGGGCTACGAGGAGGCGCTGAACCTCATCGAAGCCGCGTGCATAGGGCTGCTCGCAGGCTTCCAGTCCGAGTTCAAAGCGGCCAGGTCCGGTTGAGCTCGCCGAAGCGGTTGATCACGTTGAAGGTCAGCCGCGAGACGTCGTTGTCGAAATTCTGCGCTGGCAGGGCGCCGCAATAGGTGATCGACCCGGTAGAAAAGACCGCGCCGCCCATCGGTTTCTCGATATAAGTCATATCGGCGCGGATCAGCTGCTCCAGCGTCTCGCCGGGAATCGTGGTGTCGAAGCCCAGCCGCTCCTCGTGCACGACGACGAAATTCTTGCGGTCGTGGCCCTCGGACGATGCGAGCACCACGGCGTTGAGCGGGCTGCCCAGCCGATGGTCGAGCCGGTCGAGCTCGAAGCCCGCCGCGCCGCCGCCCGAGAAGCCGTAGCCGCCGAACAGCTCGTCGGCCTTCACACCCTCGAAGATCCACGCGTGGTGATTGTCGCGCGACGCTGCCGCTCGGCGGTAGGAGTCGCCCACGAACGTGCCCTGGCTGGTGAAGCCGATGCCGCACAGGACCTGGGGCGGCCGGTCGCTGCGCCGCCACAGGCCGCCATAGTTGCCGTCGAACGCGTGATAATACTCGCCAGGTTCCGCCGCCCAGGTGCGGATACCGCCCTCGGTGCGCCGCACCTCAATGGCGCCGGGCACCTTGTCCGAGAGAGCGACTCGCCAGTAGAAGCCGTTGCCACCGAGATACATCAGCCGCCCGCCGGTATCGATGTAGCTCTGCAGCGCATCGAGCGTGTTGGCGGTGTGATATTCCGGATGCGCGCCGGTAAGGACGACCTTGTACGGCGCGAGCAGAGCCACGCCTTCGCGGTCGAGGTCGTGGTCGGTGATCACGTCGAAGTCGATGCCCATTCGGTCGAGCCACGACGTGAGATGCGAATCCGCCGGCAGATGGCGCAGGCCCGATCCCTTGGAGTCGAACAGCGCGAGGAAGTTCGGTCGCCAGGTGAGCTGCGGCCGCAGGCGCGAGGAATAGGCTACGCCCGACCCGTCGCGATGATGATTGTAGGTCGAGAGACCGTAATCCTTGTGGTCGTCCGGATTGTTTGGCGCGGCTTTCCAGTCGGCGACTCTCTGGCGGAAGGCATCGTTGTAAAGGCCGCGGGCGAAATTGGTGTAGACTTGGTAAGTGAAGGTCGAGACGAGATAGACGACCTTCGATTTCGGCTTGCCGAGTTCCGGCCGCACGAAGAAGGGAATGATGTCGCGATGCTGGCCGCAGGTCAGCTGCATGCCATAGACGCCGCTCTTCAGGTCCTTCGGCACCGTGAAGCTGAAGCTGTCGGTCCAGCCGCAGTCATGCAGGTCGTCGTCGTGGAAGTGGATCGCGCCGTAGTGATGCGGCGCGCGCTTCCAGTCCCGCTCGGCACCGGTCCAGGCCGCGCCCTTCATTGCCCGCGTCGGCAGATTGACCAGCCTTCCGTGCAGCGCGTTGGGACCGGTATCCTCGATCTCCATCGACTCCATGCGCCGCGAAAAATCCCACGCCGCGACGCCGGCGATCGACGGCGCTTCGATCTTGCCGTTGAAGCAGCGCTGCGCGGGCCGTTCGCTGCCGGATTCCGCGCCGATCATGATCGGCTGCCCGACGTCGATGGGGAGAGGAGTCACGGCGATGACATCCGCAGCGCCTTCGTCCTCGACGGCAAAGGCGCGCTTCAGTGGCTGCTGACCGACCCTCAGCATGCCGGTGCTCGCATCGGCGCTCGCCCAGACGCGGTACCAGGTATGGGCGCGCAGACGCTTGCCGACCGAGACCTTGGCATCGCCTACTTCGAGCGCCATGCCTTCTGGTGTGAGCACCAGAGCGAAGCCGGCGCCGGTGTTGCCGTCTCGCCGGGAGATCACCGTCTGCAGCCCGTCAGCCGGCAAGGTTGGCCAGATCAGGGCCTCGATCGATAGCGCCTGCGGCATGGCGACCGACGCTGCTCCCTGGATGATTGCGTAGGATCCCGGCCAGGCATGCTGGACCTTCGAGGGGAAACGGCCGTCGAAAAGCTCGGATTGATCCTCGAGGATGGTGCCGCGCCCGGCGGGATTGGGGTCGCCGCAAATGATGCGCACCAGCGCGGCATTGAAGGGGGCCGGTCCGCTGCTCGATACCTTGAAGGAAATCGTCTTGCCGGCGCGTACAGAAACGCGATCCGCGTAGCCTGTGAGCGATGCTGTCACGTTGTCTCCCCATGTTTGCCCGATATATTCGCTGCACAAGGAGAAAATCGCCATGTCAAAGAGATTCGGCCGTCGAACCCTCGTCGTCGGTGCAGTTGCCGCGCCATTGATTGCGCGCCAGAGCTGGGCGCAGGCTTATCCGGCCAAGACGATTCGCCTGATCGTGCCTTTCGCGCCCGGCGGAACGACCGACCTGCTGGGTCGCATCGTCGCCGACCACCTGCAGAACGCCTGGGGCGCCAATGTGGTGGTGGAGAACAAGAGCGGCGCCGGCGGCAACATCGGTGCGGATCTGGTCGCAAAAGCATCGCCCGACGGGTACACCCTGCTGCTCGGCACGGTCGGCACCGCTGTCACCAACCAGTTTCTCTACAAGAAGATGCCGTACGACACGGCCACCGCCTTCGAGCCGGTCGCGCTGTTCGGCGAGGTCGCCAACGTGCTCGCCGTGAACAAGAGCCTGCCGGTCAACACCGCCAAGGAATATGTCGAATACTGCAAGAAACAGGGCCCGAACAAGGTGAGCTTCGGCTCGCCGGCGATCGGCGGCACCGGCCATCTTGCGATGGAGTATTTCCAGTCACTGGCCGGCTTCAAGGTCGAGCACATCGTTTATCGCGGCAGCTCGCTGGTGCTGCAGGACCTGCTCGCCGGCAATATTCCGAGCACCATGGACAATCTGCCGCCCTACCTGCCGCACATCAACGCCGGCACGTTGCGGGCGCTGGGCGTCAGCTCCAGCAAGCGCTGGTTTGCGCTGCCCGACGTGCCGACCATCGCCGAGCAGGGCTTCGACGGCTTCGACGCCGCTCCCTGGTGGTATGTCGCCGCTCCGGCCGGCACGCCGAAGGAGATCGTGCAGAAGCTATCCGACGAGGTGGTGAAAGGCGGCAAGCTGCCTGCCGTGATCAAGAAAATCCGCGATGCCGGCGCTTCGGACCTGATCGGCGGCGCCGACGAGCTCGCTGCGCAGATCAAGCGCGAGACGGTAAAATGGAAGAAGGTGGTCGATGCGGCCAAGCTGGAGCCGCAATGATCCGCGAGCAATTGAAGGGCAAGGTCCAGACCGTCCTCGGGCTGATCGAGCCGAAGGCGCTCGGCCGGACGCTGATGCACGAGCACGTGCTGTGCGATATCCGGCCTCCTGGCACGCGCTCGGACAACGATCTGGGGCCGGAAATCACGCTCGAGAACACGTGGCAGATCAACTACGGCCGCGGCCTGAAACGCGCCGGCCGCAAGTACATGCTCGACCTCGAGGACATCGCGCGTACCGAGGTCGCGATGATGAAGCATGACGGCGGCGACGCCATCGTCGAGCTGACCTGCGGTGGCCTCTCACCCGATCCGGCCGGGTTGAAGCGCATTGCCGCGGGCACGGGCGTGCATCTGATCATGGGCTGCGGCTATTACGTCAACGACTACCAGGATCCGAAGAACCACGACCGGCCGGTCGAGAGCTTCGCCGACGAGATGATCGGCCAGATTCTGCACGGCGCGTGGGGTACCGACGTGCGCGCCGGCATGATCGGCGAGATCGGCTGCCAGTCGCCGTGGACCGCCACGGAGAAGCGCGTGATGCAGGCCGCGCTGATTGCAGCCAACGAAACCGGCTCGTCGATCAACGTCCATCCCGGTCGCGACCCCGATCAGCCGCAACAGGTCGCCGACTTCATCAAGGCGGCCGGCCATCCTACCGATCGGATCGTCATCAGCCACATCGATCGCACGATCTTCGACGAGCCGCGGCTGCTGAAGCTCGCGGACTCCGGCGTCACGGTCGAGTTCGACCTGTTCGGCCAGGAGTCGAGCTACTATGGCCTGAGCGACATCGACATGCCGAACGACGCGACGCGGCTCAGGCTGATCCGCGCGCTGATCGACCACGGCCATCTCGACCGAGTCGTGATCAGCCACGACATCTGCTACCGCACCCGGCTGACGAGCTTTGGCGGCCACGGCTACGGCCACATCTTCCGCAACGTCGTTCCGATGATGAAGAAGCGTGGCTATAGCGCCGAGGAGATCGACGCCATCCTGGTGAACAATCCGCGCCGGCTGCTTACGTTCGTCTAAAGGACGCTCCTGCCGGGCCTTGACTGTCACGCGCCTCAATCCCTGGTCAGCGCCAAGAGTGTCCCAATCGGCTATCTTCGGCCCATGACTCGCTCTGTTCTGCTCGACCTCGACGGCACCCTGATCGATTCTTGCCCCGGCATTCTGGCGAGTTGCCTCGCGGCTCTGCGGGCGCTTGGACATCGCCCGGATGAAGGCCTCGATATACGACGCATCATCGGGCCGCCGCTCGAAGACATGATGCAGGTCTTGTTGCAATCGTACGGGGACGACAGGGTCAAAGAAGCGGCGACCGCCTATCGTCGGCACTACGGCGAAAGCGGATATCTCGGCAGTGTGCCTTACCCAGGGATCGGCGAATCCCTCGGCGAGATGAAGCGGGGCGGATTGCGAGTCTATCTCGCGACATCGAAGCGGGCGGCTTTCGCCAGCCGCATTCTGGATCATCTGGAATTCGCCTCGTACTTCGATGGCATCTACGGCTCAGAGCCGGGCGGCGAGCTCGATCACAAGCCTGAGCTGCTCGCCCATATCGTATCCAAACACGGCCTTTCGCCGTCTCACAGCCTGATGGTCGGCGATCGCCGTTTTGACATTTCCGGCGCACACGCGGTCGGCATGCGCGGCCTTGGCGTTCTTTGGGGTTATGGCACTCGCGACGAACTTGAAGGGGCTGGTGCAGACCAGCTGGTCGAGTCGCCTGCCGATCTTGGCCCTACTGTCCTCTCGATGGTCGACGTTCAGCAATCGCCGGCATAGGTCCGGGGGCGAAGCTCTCCCGGTTTGCCGGCGATCCGCGCTAAAACGTCAAATCATAAGCGGCTTCCTCGCGGTAGACCGAGCCGCTGCTGCTGCGCCGGCTGGAATAGAGCGCGAAATGATCGGCGACCCATGGCCCGGCTTGGAAAGTCGAATGGCTGGCCATGAACTGGGCAATGTGATGGCCAGTCTCTGCGCCGTTGGAAAAGCGTGCCAAGGTCACGTGGGGGCGGAACTTGCGACGGTCGATCTCGATCCCGCAATTGCGCGCGACGGTCGAAACTTTCTGCTGCAGCCAGTCGAGCCGGTCGCTCCGCTCCACCAGGGCGACAAGCGCCTTGGGCTGCTTGCCGGTCGAGAACTGCTCGACGCCCGCCACCGAAACGGAGAATTGCGGTCCGGCGATGTCGGACAGCTCCTCCTCGAGGTCCTTCATGACGCCCCCCTGCACCTCGCCCGCGAAGCAAAGCGTGACGTGGAAATTCTCCGCCGGCACCCACCGCGCATCGGGCACGCCTGATTGCAGAGTCGTGAGCTCGTCGGCAATTTCTTCAGGGACGGGCAGGGCGATGAACAGTCGCGGCATGATCGTCGAGGTTCTTGCTCACGAAGGGCAGCAGTCTGTCGGCGATGATCTGCGCACCCTTCGCGTTGGGATGAAGGCCGTCCGCCTGGATGTAAAGAGGATCCTGCGCGATGCCCTCCAGGATGAACGGATAGAGCGGCACCTGATACTTTTCGGCGACCCGCTTATACAGCCCGTCGAACGTCACGACGTAATCCGACCCGAAATTGCGCGGCGCCAGCATGCCGGCCAGCCACACCGTGACCCCGGCAGCCCTCAGCTTCTCGACGATGGCGGCCAGATTCTTCTCCGTCACCGCCGGATCGGTGCCGCGCAAGGCATCGTTCCCACCCAGCTCGACAAGCACGATGTCCGGCTTGTCGGCCAGCATCCAGTCGATCCGATCGAGCCCGCCCGCCGTGGTGTCGCCTGAGACCCCGTGATTCAAGATCGTGACGTTCCGACCCTGGGTTTTGAGTGCGATCTCGAGCCGGGCCGGGAAGGATTCCGCCGGTTTTACGCCGAAGCCCGCTGTCAAGCTGTCACCCAGGATGGCGATCTTGACGGGGGCGCTTTGTGGATTTGCCTCCCAAACAGGCAGCAGGACGAGGAAAAGAACCGTCAGCAGCGAATTGACCGCCGCCGCAAAACGACCATATCCAATGGCAAGACTCATGGCCGTGACAATCCCGCATCCAATTATCCGTTTCACCGACGTCCATCTCGACATGGCAAGCGATGCCGGCATGGTCAATATCCTGCGCGGTATTACGCTCGATATTGCGGCCGGAGAGATCGCCGCGGTTGTCGGTCCTTCTGGGGCGGGAAAATCGAGCCTGATGATGGTCGCGGGTGGCCTGGAGCGCGCCACCTCGGGAACGGTCGAGATCGTCGGCCGCGACTTGGCGCCGCTCGACGACGACGCCCGCGCCCGATTGCGGCGCGACCATCTCGGGATCGTTTTTCAGGGATTTCACCTCATTCCGACCATGACGGCGCATGAAAACGTCGCCTTGCCGTTGGAATTCGCTGGCCGCGCGGACGCATTCGAGGCGGCGCAAGTTGCCTTGGAGAGGGTTGGGCTCGGCCATCGGCTCAGCCACTATCCGGCGCAGCTTTCCGGTGGCGAGCAGCAGCGGGTTGCCGTGGCGCGCGCCTTCGTCGGCAGCCCCAAGCTCCTGCTCGCCGACGAGCCGACCGGCAATCTGGACGGCGCCACGGGTAAGCAGGTGATGGACCTCCTCTTCGACCTGGCCCGGTCCGAGGGCGCGACGCTCATGCTCATCACCCACGACCTGATGCTGGCCGAACGCTGCGACCGTATCCTGCGTATTGCGGATGGCCTGGTGGTCGATGACCGGCGCACGCCGCATGCCCTAGCGGCCCAATGATTCCGGCTTATCTGCGTCTCGCCATCACCCTGGCGCGGCGCGAGATGCGTAGCGGTCTGGGCGGCTTTCGGCTGTTCATCGCCTGCCTCGCGCTGGGCGTCGGCGCAATCGCTGCCATTCTTTCGTTCAGCCGTGCGGTCGAGGAGGGCTTGCGCGCCGACGCTCGCGAAATCCTGGGTGGCGACGTCGCGGTGTCGCTGCTGTATCGCGAGGCCACGCCCGAGCAGATCGCCTGGCTTGGCAAGCAGGGAGAGATGACGCGCTGGATCGACAGCCGCTCGATGGCGCGTCCGGTAAAGTCGGACGGTCATACTGCGCTGATCCAGCTCAAGGCCCTCGAGCCTGATTATCCGCTTTACGGCAGGGTGGAACTCAAGGGCGGGGGATCGCTCGCCGACGCGCTCGCCAAGCGCGATGGCATATGGGGTGCCGCCGTCGAGGAAACCGGACTGAAGCGCATGAACGTGGCGCTGGGCGACCGCCTCAAGGTCGGCGACGCTATCGTCGAGTTGCGTGCCGTCATCGTCCGCGAGCCCGATCGCGGTCTAAACGCTTTCGCCAGCCTCGGGCCGAGGCTGATGATTCCCCTGGCGGCGATCGCCGAATCCGGGCTCGCTCAACAGGGAAGCCTGCTGACCTGGGAATATCGTCTGCGCCTGCCGCCGGGTGTTTCGGATCTCCAGACGATCGGGCGCATAAAGACCGAGTTCCCGCAAGCCGGCTGGCGGGTGCGCGGCCTTGCCGATGCCGGCGGCAGCCTTCAGTTCTGGCTGAGCCGTTTGACCCAGTTCCTGAGCCTGGTCGGGCTTGCGGCGTTGCTGGTCGGCGGAGTCGGGGTCGGCAATGCCATCTCGAGTTTCCTGACGGCGAGGCTGCGCACAATCGCGACCCTGAAGTGCCTCGGCGCGCCGCAGCGGCTGGTTTTCCTCGTCTATTTCCTTCAGATCGGGGCGCTTTCCCTGCTCGGGGTGGCGATCGGTGTCGTCATCGGTGCGGCTTTGCCCTTCGTGGCGCAGACGGCCATTGCCGATCTCCTGCCGCTGCGCGCCCGCGTCGACGTCTATATCCAGCCGCTCCTCACAGCCGGAACATTCGGCCTGCTGGTGTCACTGCTCTTCGCCCTTCTGCCGCTGTTGCGCGCGCGGGCCGTTTCGGCGGCGACCCTCATGCGCGGGACGGTCGTCGGGAGCCGGAGGGTGGCGCTCGGCGAACTGGTGCTCATTGCGGGTGCGGCCGTCGTGCTGGCGGCCTTCACGGTCTATGTGGCCCCCGACCGCCGCACGGCGGGCTGGTTCGTCCTTGGCGCGATCGGCGCGTTCGTCGCTTTTCCGCTGCTGGCGCGTGGGTTGATGTGGGCCGCGGCAAGGGTCGGCAAGCCCAAGCTCGCCGCGTTGCGGCTGGCGCTTGCAAATCTCCATCGGCCGGGCTCGCCGACGCCCATCGTCATGCTCTCCCTCGGCCTTGGGCTTACCGTGTTGGTGGCGACGGCGTTGATCGAGGGCAATCTGCGCGCGCAACTCACGGAGCGCATCCCGAAGGACGCGCCGGCCTTCTTCTTCGTCGACATCCAGAGCTCGCAGATTGCCGACTTCGAGAAGACCGTTGCCGCAGTGCCGGGGGCCGGCAAGCTCGAGGAGGTGCCGTCACTGCGCGGCCGCATCGTCAAGATCGCCGGCGAGCCGGTCAATCAGTCAATGGTGCCGTCCGATGCCCGCTGGGCAGTCGATGGCGACCGCGGCGTGACCTATTCGGCGACAGAGCCGGAAGGCTCGCGCCTCGTCGCGGGCGAGTGGTGGCCTGCGGACTATCGCGGGCCGCAGCTCGTCTCGTTTGACGCTGCACTCGCCAGCGCGTTCGGGATCGGCATCGGCGACACGATCACCGTCAACGTTCTCGGTCGCGACATCGAGGCCAAGATCGCTTCTCTGCGACGGATCGAATGGCAAACCCTGTCGATCAACTTCGTCTTCGTCTTCTCGCCCGGCCTCCTCGACAAGGCGCCTCACACCTACCTCGCCACCGTCAGGGCAACCCCGGAGGCGGAGGAGAGGATCTTCACTGCGGTGACGGACCGCTTTCCGAACGTCACGGTGGTGCGGATTCGCGATGCCGTCCAGACCGCCTCGGATGTGCTGGGCAACATCGGGCTGGCAGTCCGGGTGATCGGGCTGCTCAGCATCCTGGCCGGCATATTAGTGCTGGCCGGCGCCATGCTGGCAACCCAGCGGCGACGCATCCACGAAGCAGTCGTCATGAAGGTCTTGGGCGCGACGAGGGGGCGAATCGCCGGCACGTTTGCTTGGGAGTTCGCCACTTTGGGCCTTGCCACCGCCCTGGCGGCCTTGGCGGTCGGCACGGCCGCCGCCTATTTGGTCGTCAGAAACCTCATGAACCTCAGCTGGACTTTCCTGCCGGCGGTCGCCGTGGCCGTGGCAGTCGGCGCCATGGCGCTGACCCTCGCCTTCGGGCTCGCTGGCACCCTGGCGGCACTCCGGCAGCGGCCCTTGGCTTTATTGCGTAACGAGTGAGCGCATTTCACGCCGTCGAATGCTCTTATCGGGCGCGTTTAGGTCCTTGATTCAGTCGGGCTGCGTGGCCACATTGTGCGGCGAAGGGGCTCGATAAGGAGGCCTCTCGGAGGCTAGGGAAAATGGCAAACCAGAACTTCAACACCTTTGGCCGCGGTGGCGTGATCCCCGACCAGGCATCGTTCGATGTTGGTCTGCGGGCGCACATGATCCGCGTCTACAACTACATGGCGTCGGGCCTGGCCCTCTCGGGGATCGTGGCCTTCGCCCTCTTCAGCTCGCCGCAGTTGGCAGGATTGTTTTTCGAAATCTCGCCGCGCGGTTCTGTTGTCGGGCTGAACGCCTTGGGCTGGGTCGCAATCCTCGCGCCGCTCGGCTTGCTGCTGCTCACCTCGTTCAAGGGCGCGACGATGAGCATCGGCGCGATCCAGGCGGTCTACTGGGCAGTCACGGCGCTGATGGGCGTGAGCCTGTCACTGCTGCTGTTCCGTTATACAGGAGCCTCGGTCGCAAGGACCTTCTTCGTGACCGCGGCCGCGTTCGGTGCGCTTAGCCTTTACGGCTATACGACCAAGCGTGACCTCTCGGCATTCGGCAAGTTCCTGTTTATGGGCTTGATCGGCCTCATCCTGGCCAGCCTCGTGAACATGTTCTTCCCGTCGGGCACGATGAGCTTCATCATCTCCGCCGCCGGCGTGCTGATCTTCTCGGGCCTGATTGCCTACGATACCCAGAGGATCAAGGAACAGTATGCCGACGCCTACGGTACTGACGTCGCCGAGAAGATTGCGATCTTCGGAGCGCTCAGCCTCTATCTCGACTTCGTCAACCTGTTCCAGTTCCTCATGAGCTTCATGGGCCAGAGCCGGGAGTAGGCGACGGCAAGTAACACCAACGGCAGACGCCCGGGCGCAAATGGCCCGGGCGTTTTGCTGTTTGTCATCTGGCCCCGCGGGCAGGGCCAGTGCGGCTGACGTCTACTCGAAGCAATTGCGCCGGATTGCGCCGCTTCGGCGCGGGCCTATACTTTGGCGATGCGGCGCACTTCATACGAACAGATGAATTGTTCGATCGCCTCCGCGCTCGATGTCGTCGGCGAGGCGTGGACCTTGCTGATCGTGCGCGATGCGTTCTACGGCGTGCGCCGGTTCGATGATTTCCAGGAGAATCTTGGCATCGCGCGCAACGTGCTGACCGCGCGGCTGAAGAAGCTGGTGGAGGCCGGCATTTTCCGCAAGACGGCCTATCGCCAGCGTCCGTTGCGCCACGAGTACCGCCTGACAGAAAAGGGCGCGGCGCTGTTCACCGTCATCGTCGGTCTCAAGCAGTGGGGCGACCGCTACGGCCCGGCTGCGAAGAACGGCAAGCCGATGGATCTGGTCGACCGGGCCGACGGCCACGCGCTGGAGCCGGTGCTGATCGATGTTATTACCGGCCGGCGACTCGAGCTCACCAACGTGCGCGCCATGGCGGGGCCGGGCGCCGTGCAGGCGACCCGCGATTTCTTCGACCGATTGACGCTCACTCGACCGAGTACGCGTTAGTCTTGTCCTCTCCTGCTAACGGGCAAGAGAATAAAGGATCAGTCCTCGAGTTGCTTGGCATCCAGCGAACGCTGCTCACGGTTCTTGGCTTCCTTCTCGATCGCCTTCTGCGCCTTCGTGCGGCCGAAGCGCTGGCGGTTGGCCTCGGCCTCCCGGTCGCGCTCGCGGCGGGCCTTGTCCTTGCGGACGCGCTTGAGGTTGACGATCTCGGCCATGGATGAATTCCATTTCTCTATGCCGCGCCGACTGGCGATGCGCTAGTGTTTCGGAGAGAGACCGCGGGAGATGCTGATGACCCCTTCCATGCGCAAGAAGGTGCTGATCGGCGCGGGCAGCGTGTTCGGTGTACTTGTCGTCGCGCTGATCCTCACCCCGTTCTTCCTCGACCCCAACAGCTTCAAGCCCAAGATCATTGCCCAAGTAAAGAAGGCAACCGGTCGCGAACTGGTAATCGACGGCCCGGTGACGCTGTCGCTGCTGCCGGTGCCGAGCGTGACCGTCACCGGCATTCAGTTCCTGAATGCTGCCGGCTCTCGGAAGGCCAACATGGTCGAGGTGAAGTCGGTCACGGCGACGCCGTCGATGCTGGCGTTGCTGCGCGGCGACATCGATTTGGCCGAGGTGACGCTCGTAGAGCCCAAGATCGTGCTCGAGATCGATGCCGAAGGTAAACCGAACTGGGAATTCGCGCCGTCGACGGGGCAAGCCGTGCCTGCCACGCCGAAGAGCGCCTCCTCCCTGCCGTTCTCGCTCGGCAAAGTCACCGTCGAGAACGGCGCGCTGATCTTCAGCGATACCAAGGCCGGCGTGTCGATCACGGCGGAAAACGCGACGCTGACGGCCTCGGTCGGCTCGGTGAGCGGGCCTTATTCGATGGTCGGCTCCGCGACAGTGAATGGAACGGCGATCAAAGTCGATGTTGCCGCCGGCCCAACCGCCGGCGACGGTCTCCCCGCCAGCCTCAGGCTCGAAGCGGCTGGCGGCAAGCTCACCTTCAAGGGGACGCTCAGCGAGGTCGGTCCGAACGTCAAGGCGACGGGGTTTGCCAGTGCCTCGGCCGACTCGCTCAGCGCGTTCGTTGCAAGCCTCGCGGGCATAGCCGGACAGCCGGCGCCGGCGATGCCGGCGCTGCTCGCGAGCAAGTTCAGCTTCGATGGCGCCATTGAACTGTCGCAATCTCGGTTTGCGGCACGCGACTTCAAGATGGCGCTGGCGGGCGACAGCGGCGCGGGCACCCTTGCCGTGACCTTGAAGCCCGCGCCCGCAGTCGAGGGAAAGCTGGTGGTGCCCAGGCTCGATCTCGACCGGGCATTCGCGGCTCTCACCGGACCGTCAACACCGGCTGCGGGCGGCAAGCCGGCGACGGCTTCCGCTCCGACGACGACAGGCGGCGCCAGCGTCCTCGACACCCTCACCGCCAAGCTGTCACTCGAGGCGGCGGAGGTCATCTACAACAAGCAGGCGATCCGCAACGTCGCGATCGAGCTCGATGCCAAAGGCGGTACGATTGCCGTGCCGAAGCTCGCCGCGACCCTGCCGGGCGACATGGTCCTTCAGGCCCGCTCGACCTTGTCCGGAGATCCGGCCAAGCCGACGGTCGCGGGCGACTTCAGCCTGGTCGGCCAAAAGCTCCGCGAGACGCTGGATTGGCTGGCCGTGGACGTCTCCGCGGTGCCTGCTGACAAGCTGAAGCGACTGAGCCTGAAGGGACGGCTCGGTTCGAACGGGGGCAATGTGCAGGTCGACGACGGCATCTTCGAGCTCGACGACGTCAAGGGCACAGGAGGCGTAATCGTAACTTTCTCGGTGCCGCTGTCGATCGAGACGCGACTCGAGATCGACACCATTGATCTCGACTCCTTCCTCACAGGGCCTGCCCCCGGTCAGAAAAAGCCGACGGCAACGACGCCTGCGGCGGCGACGGCAAAGCCAGCGGCGCCCGGCCCAACATTGGGACTGAAGCTCAAAATAAGAAGGGCAATCTACAACAAGGAAACAATCGGCGGGATCGACGTCGATGTCGTCATGAGGGCTCGTACGCTGGAATTGAAGGACGTCAAGGTTTCCAACCTGGGCGGCGCGCGGCTTGCGGTGCGTGGCAACGTCGTCGACTACGACGCGGCGCTGCCGCGGAGCGACATCGCCTTCAACTTCGAGGCGCCGGACTTGAGCCGGGTGCTGAAGATTGCGGGCGCCACGGCGCCAACCGAAATTGGCCCGGTGACCGCGAGCGGCGGTGTGTCGGGCACCGTCGAGGTGATGACTTTTCGCGAGCTCCGGGTAGCGGCGCAGGGACAAAGCGCACAGGTCGATGGCACTCTCGTCATGACCGGAGCCGCGCTCGGCCCGCCTTCGTCGATCGGTTACAAGGGCAAGATCACGGCCAACGGCCAGACCATCGAAGGGACGGTCGACGTCAGGGTCGCGGCGCGGCCCAGCATCACCGCCGATCTCAAGACAACGCTGTTCGATCTCGACAAGCTGGGTGGCGGCGCTCCCGCGTCGGTGGCCCCAAGGGCGGCCACGCGAAGGTCGGCTGCCGCACCCGTGTCGCCGGCGATCGATACCTCCGCGATGCGTGCCATCGATGCATCGCTCAAGCTCAGTGTCGGAACGCTGGTCAGCGCGCCGCTGCGCCTGTCCAATGCGAACATCGCCGCGAGGTTGAAAGATGGCGTGCTTACCATTGAGCACTTCAAGGCCGGCCTTTATGGCGGCGCGCTCGATCTCTCGGGCACCGTCAACGGCAGCGAGCCGGCGCTTGCCTTCGAGGTCGGGGGGGATGCCCGCAACATCAATCTCGGCGAAATGCTCAGGAGCCTGTCCGGCACCAATCAATTTGGCGGTGCGATCAAGATCACGGTGGATGGTAGGCTGAGCGCGACGGGGATCTCGCTTCGCGGCGGCGGAACGAGCCGGGAGCAGATCAAGGCCTCGATGGCAGGCGGCGCGCAGCTCGGGGGGCACGTCTTCGTCGGCGCAGACAAGGCATTGACGGCGCTCGGAACGGCCGCCGTCGGCGCAGCCGGTGGCGCGATCGACAACGCCCTCGGCAGCGCGTTGGGCATCGCCGGCATAAAGGGCGATATCGGGATCGGCAATCTGCTGAATGCCGCCTCGCTTCTGCTCAGACGCTTCGTCAATCGCGACAATCCGGTGGCGGGTCACCTCGACATTGCCGGCGGAGTGGTCAGCGATAGGAACCTGATCGTGTCCGGCGATCGTGCGACGGCCAACATCTCGACGCGGACCAACCTTGGCACCTCGACGACCGACACCAAGATCAATTTCATGATCGCCGAAGACCGTTCGGCGCCGTACATCGTTGCTACCGTCCGCGGTCCTTTTTCGAGACTGAGCTACAATGCGGTGCGCGGTGGCGCGAAGGATCCGCCCGGCGCGGCCAATACGTTGACCGAAACCGTTCCCAACGCGCCCCCCAGCATTATTCCGGGGTTGGGTGGAGGTGGGGGCCAACGCCCGCCTATCAACATTCCCATCCCTAACATTTTTGGACGCTGATGCTCGATCGATTGAAAGCCATCCTCAGGGCCCGGTTCGGAACCGCGCCGGTTCTTGCCGAGGCCCACCTTCCCAACGGAGAGAAGGGCGTCGACGTGCTGGCCGACATGGCCAACCGCCGGGTCATCCGACGTTACACCGACAAACCAGTCGACGATGCCTTGCTCGAGACGCTCTGCGCCGTGGCCTTGTCGGCGCCATCGAAGTCGGATCTGCAACAGGCCGACATCGTAATTGTGTCCGACAAGGCTCAGCGCGAGAAACTGGAGGCGCTGTTGCCGGATAACCCATGGGTGAAGGCGGCACCTGTTTTCTTGATATTCTGCGCGAACAATCGCCGCCACCGTCTACTTTTCGAGTGGCGAGGACGGCCGTTCGTGAACGACTATCTTGATCCCTTCTTCAACGCCTCGGTCGATGCCGGCATCGTGCTGGCCACCTTCGTGGCGGCGGCCGATCGCGTCGGGCTGGGGAGCTGCCCCATCAGCGCGATCCGAAACAACGCCCAGAAGGTATCGGACATCCTGTCGCTGCCCGACCACGTGTTTCCTGTCGCAGCCCTGGGCGTCGGCTGGCCGTCCTTCGAGGGGGTGATGAGCCCCCGACTCGGCCTCGACGTCACAATTCACCGCGATCGCTACGACGAGGGAGGATTGCGCCAAAAGGTCGACGCCTACGACAAAAGACGTGAGGCGGTGCAACCCTACAAGACCCAACGCTACACCGATCAGTTCGGCCAGAGCGTCGAGTATGGCTGGTCGGAAGACAAGGCGCGGCAATATTCGGTGCCTGAACGCGCCGATTTCGGCGCTTTCGTGCGCCGCAAAGGCTTCAGGTTGGACTGATCTTTCTCCTAACCTCATTCAGGACGTATACGCGCAGTGTACTGGAAAGATTGGCGCCGCCTCCGCGAGGAGAAGATGTACGGACCTTGTCGACCTCCGTGACCAGCGCGTTGAGCGACAGATTGCGAGCCTCGGCGATCTCCGACAACTCCTGCCAGAACTCGTCCTCAAGCGAGACGCTCGTCTGATGCCCGTGAATGGTGATCGAGCGTTTGCGCATGCGCGAATTGTGACAGCGGCAAGAAGCCTGCTCAACCTGCCTTGCCGATGTCATGAGCCATGCGTATATACCGCGCCCGACAACCCCCCTTTCCCGGACGATAAATGGACATCCGCAACGTCGCGATCATCGCGCACGTCGACCATGGCAAGACGACGCTGGTTGACTGCCTGCTCAAGCAGAGCGGCACCTTCCGCGACAACCAGCAGGTTGCGGAGCGCGCCATGGATTCGAACGATCTCGAGCGCGAGCGTGGCATCACCATCCTCGCGAAGGCGACCTCGGTCGTCTGGAAGGGTACGCGCATCAACATCGTCGACACGCCCGGCCACGCCGACTTTGGTGGCGAGGTCGAGCGCATCCTGTCAATGGTCGACGGCGTCGTGCTTCTGGTCGATGCCGCCGAAGGGCCGCTGCCGCAGACCAAGTTCGTGCTCGGCAAGGCACTGCGCCTGGGACTGAAGCCGATCGTGCTGATCAACAAGGTCGACCGCTCCGACGCGCGGCCTCACGAGGTGCATGACGAGGTCTTCGACCTGTTCTCGGCGCTGGAGGCCAGCGATGAGCAGCTCGACTTCCCGACGCTGTTCGCCTCGGCCCGCCAGGGCTGGGCGGCGACCTCGCTCGAGGCCGAACACAAGGACATGGAGCCGTTGTTCGATCTGGTGCTGAGGCATGTGCCGCCGCCCAAGGTCGATCCCGACCCGGCGTTCCGCATGCTGGTGACGACACTCGAGGCCGACAGCTTCCTCGGCCGTATCCTGACCGGCCGCATCCTGTCGGGCTCGATCAAGCCCAATACGACCATCAAGGCGCTGAGCCGCGACGGTAGGGAACTCGAGCAAACCCGCATCACCCGCGTGCTGGCTTTTCGCGGACTCGAGCGCGTGGCCCTCGAATCGGCCGAGGCGGGCGATATCGTCGCCGTTGCCGGCCTCAAGGTCGCTACCGTGGCAGACACCATCGGCGACCTGACGATCAGCGAGCCGATCGCCTCGCAGCCGGTCGATCCGCCGACGCTCGCCATGACCTTCATGGTCAACGACTCGCCGCTGGCCGGGCGGGAAGGGGACAAGGTCACCACGCGCATGATCCGCGCCCGCCTGATGCGCGAAGCCGAGGGCAACGTCGCCATCCGCGTCACCGACACCGAGAATGCCGACTCCTACGAGGTCGCCGGCCGTGGCGAATTGCAGCTCGGCGTGCTGATCGAGACCATGCGCCGCGAGGGGTTCGAGCTCGCTGTTGGCCGTCCCCGCGTGCTGTTTCAGAACGACCCGAAGACCGGCCAGCGACTGGAGCCGATCGAGGAGGTCGTGATCGACGTCGACGACGCGTATACCGGGCCCGTCGTCGAGCAGATCTCGCTGCGCAAGGGCGAGTTGCAGGACATGCGCCCATCCGGCGCCGGCAAGACCCGCCTGGTGTTTTACGCCCCGTCGCGTGGCCTGATCGGCTACCACGGCGAGTTCCTGACCGACACCCGGGGTACCGGCGTGATGAACCGGCTGTTTCACGAGTATGGTCCTTATCGGGGGCCTATTACCGGCCGGCGCAACGGCGCGCTGATCGCCAACGAAGAGGGCACTTCGGTCGCTTACGCGATGTGGAAGCTCGAGGATCGTGGACCGATGTTCATCGATCCGGGCGTGCCGGTCTATCAGGGCATGATCGTCGGCGAACACAGCCGCGGCAACGATCTCGAGATCAATGTGCTGAAGGGCAAGCAGCTCACCAACATCCGTGCCGCCGGCAAGGACGAGGCCGTGCGCCTCACTCCGCCGCGAAAGATGAGCCTCGAACAGGCGATCGCCTACATCGAGGAGGACGAGCTGGTCGAGATCACTCCCAAGTCGATCCGGTTGCGCAAGCGTTTCCTCAATGCCGAGGACCGCAAGCGCGCCAAGAAGCAGGCCGCGGCTCAGGCGGCCGAATAGAGGACAGAGGACGACGTTGAAGAACAGAGGCGATACTTTCATGGACCGCCTGGAGACCCAGGCGAAGGCCCGGCAGGCGCTGCTCGAGAAGGCGCGTCAGAAGGATCCGACGAACGATCCGGAATTCGCTGCGCGCCAGCAGGCGCGCATCGAGGCGGCCAAGGCACGCGAGGAGCGGGAGCTCGAGCGCCGCATCGCCAAGGAAGAAGAACGCGAGCGGCAGCGCCTCGAGCGCGAGGCCGAGGCTGCGCGGAAGGCCGAGGAGGCACGGCTCGCCGCTGAGGCTGCCGCCAAGGAGGCGGAACGGATCCGCCGTGGCGGTCGTCCGATCTCCAAGCTCGGTGCGACCTCGACCAAGCCGCCCAAGCCCCAGCTCACGCCGGAGGAGCAGAAGGCCGCTCGCGACGCGCGCTACGCCGCCCGCAAGGCGCGCCAGAGGCGTTAGCTCAGAGGCGGCCGCCGGTAAGGCTTGCCCGCTGGCTGATCTCGATGTGATTGCCGTCGGGATCGCAGACGAAGGCATAGCGAACCGTCTCGCCCAGGATACGGACCTCGCCGCCCGAATTGCCGCCGCGGGCGAGAATCCCCTCGTACTCGGCGACGCAGTCCCAGACCTGCACCGTGGTGTAGCGATAGCCCGGTCCGCGCCACGCCGTGCCGCGATGCTCGACCTTGCCCTGCTCGGCGATCACGATCAGCGAATCGCCGCAGCGATAGCGGCCTTCTCCGACACGTTCGTACTGCATGGCATGCGTCCAGAAGCGGTCATGCGCGGCAGGGTCGTTGACCCGGAGCAGGATGGCGATGCCTGCGACGCCGTCCTGGCCCTTGGGCACCAGGGTCACCGCGTTGCCATCGGGATCTGCCAGTTTCGTCGCCTCCGACAATCCCTCTCGTGCGATCTGCAGGCCGACGATGCCCGATGGTGCCATCTCAGGCAGGGGGTCGCGCGAATGATTCACCTTCAGGATCGAGCCGTTCATGTGATGGCGGTGCTGCTGCACGCCACCGCCGATCTTGCCCATGTGGTCGTATGGCAATCCGACCGATTCCTGCCAGAAGGCGAGTTGCTCTTCGCGCTTGTTCGAAAAGAGGCCGATATCGAGATGCTGCTTAGCGAGGTGCATGAAAGATCCTTCGGATGATTGCCAACCATAGGACCGCAGCTCGATTGGATCGACCGCTGGCACGCCAGGGAAGAAATCTGTCGGTGCCGATTTTGCCTGCCGGGCTTGGCCTTCGTAGCGACAATCAACACCTGAGCCGGTGGGGGGCTATGGTTTGCCAACGTCATCCAGTGCGGCCGTCACTTCGCTCGAGAGGACGAGATCGCTGGCTGACGCGCTGATCTGGAGCTCTGCAATTTCTTCGGCGCCGACGATTGCACTTGCCACCGTGGGCCGAGAGATCAGCCACGCGAGGGCCAAGGTCGCCGGCGAATATCCGTGCTGCGCGGCGAGGTGCTCCAGCTCCTCGGCAAGTGCGATCTCATGCGCGGTAAAGGCCGTTCCTCCCCATCGCTGCCGGCCGACGAACGCTTCGCCTCGCTTCGATGGGCCCGCCAGGAGACCGCCGGCCAGGGGGCTGAAGACCGTCAGGCAAAGGCCGTTTGCAAGGCAGATCGGTGCAATGTCGAGCTCCGGCTCTCTCCGTGCGAGATTGTACTGCGTCTGCAGGCACACGGGAGCGCTCGCGCCGACTTTGTCCGCCTTCCAGAGGGCCTCGACGACCTGCCATGCCGGATAGGTCGACAAGGCATAGTAGCGGATTTTGCCCTGCCGGATGAGGTCATCGAACGTCCGAATGGTTTCCTCGATCGGCACCGATCTGTCGGGGTGGTGGGCGTAGTAGACGTCCAGATGATCCGTCTGCAAGCGACGCAGGCTTTGCTCGAGCTGCTGAACGATGTGCCGACGGGACAGGCCGCGATCGTTTACGCCGTCGCCAACGGGCTCCATAACCTTCGAGCATAGTACGAGCTCGTTGCGCCTGCCCTTGATGGCGCTTCCGACGATCTCTTCCGCGGAGCGCCGATCCGTCCACGCCGGGGCGTGAGGTCGATCGAAGCGTGCTTGATTCCCATAGCTATTGGCCACGTCGATCATGTTGATGCCGAGGTCCATGGCACGCCCGATCAGCCGGTCGCAGTCGCCTTCCAGCGGTGCCACGCCAAAGGTGGCCGTACCGAGCGATACGGCGGAGACCTTTACGCCTGTTCGACCGAGCTGCTTGTATCGCACCGCCGCTCCTCCGCTTCCCGCAACAACTCGTGCAGCCTTCCGCTGCGCCTCCTTGGCATGCGGGACAGCTCCGTGCCAGTCTTCCCGGCCATAGAAAATTTGACCGAGTGCCGGCCCACGGCAGGAGTCAGACCATGCCCGATCATGTTCAGCTCAATCCAGCCGCTGAAGACGCGGCAGACGTTCTGATCCCGGACGTGACCGGCGGCTTGATCGACCGTTCGATCTACACCGACCCCAACCTGTACCGCCTGGAGCTTCAAAGGATTTTCGCGCGCGCCTGGAACTTCATGTGCCACGAGACGCAGATTCCGAACGCAGGCGACTATTTCATCAACTTTATTGGCGAGGATCAGGTCATCGTCGTGCGCGGAGAGGATGGCCGAATCCGTGCCCTGCTTAACACCTGCCGGCATCGCGGCAATGCGTTGTGCCGGGCCGAACTCGGCAACACCAGGACCTTCGTGTGCAGCTACCACGGTTGGACGTACGGTCTCGACGGAAGGCTGCTGGGCATCCCGGGCAAGGCCGATTTCTACCGAAACCAGATCGATCAGGAGAAGTGGGGTTTGGCGCCCGCTGCCAAGGTCGACCATTACAAAGGCTTCTATTTTGCGACCCTCGATCCTGAAGCCCCCAGCCTCTTCGACTATCTGGGCGATGTTGGCCGCATCGGCATCGAGAGCATGCTGAACCATGGGGAGGTGGTGGCCCTGGATGGAGTCCAGAAGAATGTCATCGACTGCAACTGGAAGATTGCCGTCGACAACCTGTTCGACTGGTATCACGTCAAAGTCAGCCATAATTCCGCCTCGCGCGTCGGCTTTCTGAATCAGGCCGCCATGATGCCCATGACGCAGATGGTCATGCTGGGCGAGCTGGGGCACGCCATCGGCGGCCCCATGGTCACGCGGGAGGAGCAGGCCAGGATCGATGCGTTGAGCGACGACGAGCGCATCGCGATCGACAGGCTCCCGGATGCCGAGCGCCTGAAGGTGACGCCGACGCTGCGTCGTCCCTTGCGGTCGACTGATACCAAGGCGGCCATGGGGCCGGTTGGCGTGCGGGCGACGGGCCATCCGAACATCTTCCCCAATTTGTGGATCTCGACGCGTGGCATGCAGATGAGTCTGCGCCTGCCGCGCGGCCCGGGCCGCACGGAAATCTGGTGGTTCACGGTGATGCCGAAGAGCTTCACGCCGGAGCAACGGCGCGCAGCGAAGAAGTTCATCACTCATTCGTTCGGCCCTGCAGGGCTGCTGGAGCAGGATGACGGCGAGAACTGGAGCCAGAGCACCATGGCCGGCCAGGGCGTCGTCAGCCGTCGTTACCCGCACAACATGCAGATGGCGATGGGGCAGGACGAGGTCCTCGTCGACGCCACGGGGCAGAAGTCGATCGAGACCCGGGTCAACGAGCATGCCCAGCGCTGGACATACCGATGCTGGGCGGAGTGGCTGCGGGCACGCGACTGGCCGGAGCTGCTGGCAACGCGCTCACCTTCACCGATCGGCCGGGTGTAGTCATGCCACTGGTCGCAGCACCGAATGAGGAAGCGCCGCAGCCTGCGATGGAACCGGGGCAGGCGATGCTCCTGCAGTACGAGGTGGAGCAGTTCCTCTATCGTGAAGCGGCACTGCTCGACGACCGGCGCTTCGGCGAGTGGCTGGCGCTCCTGGCGGACGATATCCACTACTGGATGCCAATTCGTCGGACGGTGACCGTCGAAAATCTGCGGCTCGAATACGCCAGCTCCGATGGCATGGCGTACTTCGACGACGACAGGAACGATTTGCGGATGCGCGTCGAAAAGCTGCAATCCAACTCCGCGTGGTCGGAGAATCCGCCCTCGCGGACCAGACACTTCGTTTCCAATGTGCGGATTCTGGAGGTAAATGGCGATGAGATCGCGCTCGAAGCGGCGATCCATCTCTATCGCTCGCGCCTCAACGACAAGATCGACAACTGGGTCGGCAGGCGGCGAGATCGCCTGCGCCGCGTCGACGGCGCGTTCCAGATCTTCGAGCGGCACATCTTCCTGGATCAGACGGTCGTGCTGTCGACCAACTTCAGCAGCATCTTCTAGGCATCTTCAGGCGCGCCGGCGCGCCGCTCTCCAGAGCGGCTCGTGCGATCGAGCACGCCAAGGGCAGAGCGCTCCCGGGAGCCGAGCTCGGGCGGACCGACGGTAAGCGCTTCTCGGATCGTCAGATCTTCAAGTCGCTGAAGAAGTCGTTGCCCTTGTCGTCGGTGATGATGAAGGCCGGGAAATTCTCGACCTGGATGCGCCAGATCGCCTCCATGCCGAGCTCGGGATATTCCAGCACCTCGACCTTCTTGATGACGTCCTGGGCCAGGATCGCGGCTGGGCCGCCGATCGAGCCGAGATAGAAGCCACGATGTTTCTTGCAGGCGTCGACGACCTGCTTGCTGCGGTTGCCCTTGGCCAGCATGACCATCGAGCCGCCATTGGCCTGAAACAGGTCAACATAGGAATCCATGCGGCCGGCCGTGGTCGGGCCGAACGAGCCGGATGCCATGCCGGTCGGCGTCTTCGCCGGGCCGGCGTAGTAGACCGGGAACTGCTTGAAATAATCGGGAAGGCCTTCGCCGCGATCGAGTCGTTCCTTGAGCTTCGCATGTGCCGAGTCTCGGGCGACGATCAAGGTGCCGGTCAGGTTCACGCGTGTCTTCACGGGATACCGCGTGAGCACCGACAGCGTGTGCGCCATGCCCCTGTCGAGGTCGACCGACACGACGTCTCCCGAAAGCTGTTGCGGCTCGACATCCGGCAGGTAGTGAGCCGGGTTGGTCTCAAGCGCCTCGAGGAAGATGCCGTCTCGGGTGATCTTGCCGACGGCCTGGCGGTCCGCCGAGCAGCTCACGCCGAGCCCGATGGGCACAGAGGCGCCGTGGCGGGCGATACGGATGACGCGCACGTCGTGGCAGAAATACTTCCCGCCGAACTGGGCGCCAATGCCCATCTGGCGGGTGAGCTCGAGCACCTTCTGCTCCATGCCGCGGTCGCGGATGGCGACGCCCTTGTCGTTGCCCTCGCTCGGCAGGTCGTCGAGGTAGCGCGTCGAGGCGAGCTTCACCGTCTTGAGATTGAGCTCGGCCGAGGTGCCGCCGATTACGATGGCGAGGTGATAGGGCGGGCAGGCCGCTGTGCCCAGGGTTCGGATCTGGGTGTCCAGGAACTTGAGCAGCGCAGCCTCGTTCAGCACCGCCGGTGTCTGCTGGTAAAGATAGCTCTTGTTGGCCGAACCGCCGCCCTTCGCGACGAACAGGAACTTGTAGGCATCGCCGTCTGTCGCGAAAATGTCGATCTGTGCCGGCAGGTTGGTGCCGGTCTGCACTTCCTTGAACATCGAGATCGGCGACACCTGGCTGTAGCGCAGGTTGGTCTCCGTGTAGGTCCTGTAGACGCCCCTGGCGATCGCCGCCTCGTCCCCTCCGCCAGTCCATACGGCCTGGCCCTTCTTGCCCATGACGATCGCAGTGCCGGTGTCCTGGCACATCGGCAGCACGCCGCCAGCAGCGATGTTGGCGTTCTTCAGCAGCTCGAGCGCCACGTATTTGTCGTTCGAGGACGCCTCGCCGTCGTCGAGAATATTGCGCAGCTGCTGGAGGTGGCCCGGGCGCAGCAGGTGGGAGATGTCTCTGAAGGCTTGGGCCGTAAGAAGGGTGAGCGCCTCCGGCTCCACTGTCAGCACGTCCCTGCCGTTGAACTTGGTAATGCCGACGAAATCGGAAGAGAGCTTTCGGTAGGCGGTCGTGTCCTTTCCGCTCGGGAACATCTCCTGGAACTGGAATTCGGGCATGGCTTCTCCTGACGGGAAGCGCCCTCAAACCCCAAAACGCGCGGCCCGTCTACTCCTTTCGGAAGCGCTATTTCTTCCGGAAGCTGTCGAGCTTGACGATCTTGGAAGCCGGATCCTCGGGCTTCGCGTCGCCCTCCGCGGGCTTGGCGCTGGCATCGGCGCCGGGGGCTGCAGGTGTACCGATCGACGGCCGCTTGTCGGGCGCAGGCAGCGGAGTCGGCACCGCGGCGGTGCCGCCAGCCTTGTCCGGCGTCGCCCCCGCCTTGTCCTTGCGGTCGAACTGAAGGCCGAAGCGGACCGATGGATCGACAAAGGCCGAAAGGGCCGCGTACGGCACCTTTATGCGCTCCTGCTGCTTGTTGAAGCTCACCGTCACCTCGAAGAATTCGTCAGTGAGGACGAGGTCCCAGTATTGATGCTGGAGCACGATCGTCATCTCGTCCGGGTACTTGGCACGCAGGTACTCGGGCAGCTCCACGCCTGGATCGTTGCTGCGGAACGAAATGTAGAAATGGTGCGAACCGGGCAGGCCCTTGTCCGCGACCTGGCGCAGCACGCGACGCACGACGCCGCGCAGCGCATCGTCGACGAGAGCGTCATAGTGGAAGCGGTCGTTCATGGACAGACGGAACCTTCATAAAAGCATTGACCGACGATGCAGGAGAGTCAACGCGCCAATAGCCGTGAATGCATCGAAAGGAAAGTGATGAAAGTGAGGGGGCTTCTGTTGCCCGGTGCCCCCCCGAACCGCGCTTACGTCCGCTGTTTAGGCGGCAGCAGCGAGTGTAACGGTGTTATCGTTAGCACTTGTGTGTGGCCCGTCACGGCGGAACCATACCGAGCAAAAACCGCGTCTTTACCACGCCCGTCGATCCTGTTTCGCCCCCATCGGCCCCGCCCGAGGACGTTTGGGGTGTATGGTGGAGGCGCCGGGTACTGCCCCCGGGTCCGAAACGCTTATGTCACGCGGTGTTTATCGCCATAGTCGGTTGCCCGACGCGATCTATATAGGCGCTCCCGTCGCCGTTTTGAAGGCACAGGATTTTCCCATGGAAGGGGGAACCTGTGGCCCATAGAGTCCGCGGCCAACCAAGGACAACGATCGAATGCCCCTCTCGACCGACCAGCAGGCTGAAATCGACCAGGCGCGGGACGGCGCGCAGAAAACCCTGCGCCCGGTGGCGCCGGCGTTGGAAGAGATTCTGTTCAAGGCCCTGCCGGTGCTCGATCACGGTTTTGTCCGCGTGGTCGACTACATGGGCGACGACGCTGCCGTGGTGCAGGCGGCACGGGTGTCCTACGGCCGCGGCACGAAGAAGGTCAGTGAGGATCGCGGGCTGATCAACTATCTGATGCGGCATCGCCACACGACGCCGTTCGAGATGTGCGAGATCAAGTACCATGTGAAGCTGCCGATCTTCGTGGCGCGCCAGTGGATCCGTCATCGCACCGCCAACGTGAACGAGTACTCGGCGCGGTATTCGATCCTCGACAACGAGTTCTACCTTCCGAAGCCCGAGCATCTGGCGGCGCAGAGCAAGGCCAACCGCCAGGGTCGCGATGCGGCGATCAGCGGCAAGGAAGCCGAGCGCGTCTTCTCGCTGCTCAAGAAGGATGCCGAGTTGGTCTACGAACACTACATGGAGATGTTGAACGAAGGCGAGAACGGCGAGCCGCTCGATCCCGAGCGCTCGGGCTTGGCGCGCGAGCTCGCGCGCATGAACCTCTCGCTGGCATTCTATACCCAGTGGTACTGGAAGACGAACCTCCACAATCTGATGCACTTCCTGTCGCTGCGGGCCGACGCCCATGCGCAGTTCGAAATCCGCGTTTATGCCGACGTCATGATCGACACGCTGAAGCGCTGGTGTCCGATCTGCGCCGACGCCTTCCTCGAGTATCGAATGGGCGGAATGCAGCTCTCCAGGACCGGCCTGGCGGCGGTGAAACGCATGATCGCCGGGGAGAAGGTCGACCAGAAGTCGAGCGGTCTTAATCCACGCGAATGGCGCGAGCTCCTCGCGGCTCTGGAGCTAGGGTAACGCAGGCCGCATCGTCTGGCCGGCGGCCCACAGCCAGCGCCCGTCAGGATTGGTGAAGACGCAGAGCGCCCGGAAGGTTTCGGTGATCTCGCGGTCGTCGAGCGCCAGGACATCATCGAGGAGCATGGTGGCTACTGTGAAGCCCTCGAAACGTCGGATTTCGAGTTCCCTCACCGTCTGGCTCACGTAGACGAGCTTGCCGGAGATGCAGCTGACGTCGATGTAATCCGCCTTGGTGAGGGTGCGTCCTCCGGCGGTGACAAAGATGAAGTCATGATGGAGGAGGGCTGCCATGTCCTGTGCAGATCTGCGCACGAGCGCATTCGACTTCGCTCTCAACAATACCCTGATCTCGTCGATGATCATTGCACCTCCTGGCGCGGACTGGCCTGTTCTCGTCGCGTGTTCGGCACATTGAGCTGAGCGTAGTGCGCTGGCATAAAAGAAGCATGCAAAAATCTCCCGGCCTGTTGCGACTCCTCAAGGAGCGTCCACGCGATGGCGCCGCGATCGAGGAAATGACGGCGGCTGCCTTCGGACCTGACCGTTTCCAGAAAACCGTCTACCGCCTGCGCGAGGATGTGCCGCCGATCGGGGATTTGTGCTTCGTCTGCCTCGATCAGAAGGATCGACTGGTCGCCTCGATCCGCAATTGGCCGGTCCTGATCAACGAAAAGTGGCCGGCGGTGATGCTGGGCCCGCTCGCCATCTCGCCCGAGCTGCGGGGGATGGGGTATGGCAAGGCGCTGATGTGGCATTCGATGGCGCAGTCGCGCCTGCAGGGTCACAGTCGCGTCGTCCTGGTGGGCGACCCCGAGTACTACAATCAGTTCGGCTTCCGCCGTGAGCTTGCGCTGCTCCTGCAGCTGCCCGGCTGGGTCGAGGACCGTCGTTTCCTGGCGCTTGAGCTGGTCGCAGGATCGATGATCGGGGTGCACGGAATGATCGGCAAGCCGCTGCTGCCCAAGAAGAGTCGCCGGAGGAAGAAAGGTTAGCTCAACTCTCGTCCAGTCTGCGCACTGGCGGCACTCGCGCAAATGAAGGCGCAGCCGCCGGCTAAAGCGCCTCCACGCGCTAACGCATCACGATCTTGGGCGGCGGGCGCCCGCCGCGCTGCGGCGCGGAGAGCTGCTTCCACACCCGGCCGGCGATGTTCTTGTAGGCCTGCGCATGCGCGCTGTCGGGCTGGGCCACCACGATCGGATGGCCGCTGTCGGACGTCGTACGGATATCGAGATGTAGCGGAACCTCGCCCAGGAACGGGACGCCGAGCTTCTCAGCCTCGTCGCGCGCGCCGCCGTGGCCGAAGATCTCCGAGCGTTCGCCGCACTTGGGGCAAAGGAAATAGCTCATGTTCTCGACGATGCCGAGCACCGGCACGGCGACTTTGCGAAACATGCTCAGTCCCTTGCGGGCATCGATCAAGGCGATGTCCTGCGGCGTCGAGACGATCACCGCGCCCGAAAGCGCCACCCTTTGCGCCAGGGTAAGCTGGGCATCGCCGGTGCCGGGCGGCATGTCGACGACGAGCACGTCGAGCTCACCCCACTGCACGTCGCGCAGCATCTGCTCGAGCGCGCTCGATACCATCGGGCCGCGCCATATCATCGGCGTGTCCTCGGCCACGATGTAGCCGATCGACATGGTCCGCAGACCGAAGCGCTCGATCGGCTTCAGCATCTTGCCGTCGGCGGACTCGGGTTTCTCCTTCACCCCGAGCATGCGCGGCATAGACGGACCATAGATGTCGGCGTCGAGAAGGCCGGTGCTGACCCCGTTCGCCGCGAGACCGAGCGCGAGGTTGACGGCCGTCGTCGACTTGCCCACCCCGCCCTTGCCCGACGCGACGGCGACGATGTGCTTCACGCCTGGAACATCGATCCGGCTGCCGCCACCGGTCGTCTTGGCGGCAGGACCGTGGCCGTGGGCATGCCTTTGGCCCTGAGGAGCTGGCTTGGCCGCGGTTGCCGCGCGCTCGGCGGTCATGACGGCGGTCGCGGACAGCACGCCCGGCATCGCCCGCATGGCCTGTTCGCAGGCTTGCCGCAGCGGTTCGAGGGCCGGGCCGCGGGCTGGATCTACCTCCAGAGTTACTGCGACATGCCCACCTCGGGTGGCGATCCCGCTGACCATCCCCAATGCGACGACGTTCTTGCCGGTCAGGGGGTCGATCACAGCCTCGAGAACGCTGCGAACGGCCGATTCAGTGATTTCCGCCATGTCGCTCGCTCGCCGCTTGATTGAAGGTACGCTCGCCGTCACATATATGCAGCGCGGCGCGAAAGCAAAAGTCCCGCAGGCGGCGTCGAGGTGACGGATGGCGTGGAATAACAATACCGGCGGCCCTTGGGGCGGTGGCGGGAACAATAGCGGCGGCGGTGGCGGTCCTTGGGGCAGCGGCGGCGGCGGAAATCGCGGAGGTGGCGGCGGGCCGTTCGGCTCGCGCCGGCCGCCCGATATGGAAGATGTCATCCGCAAGGGACAGGAGCGGTTGCGAAACCTGATGCCCGGGGGATTTGGCTCTTTCAAGGGGCTTCTGCTGATCGCGCTGGCTGCCGTCTTGATTTGGCTCGCAACGGGCTTTTTCCGGGTCCAGCCCAACCAGCAGGCGATTCAGCTCGTGTTCGGCAAGCCATACGGTGGTCCCGTCGCTTCCGGCCTGCATTACAACTTGCCCGCCCCGATCGGCAACGTGGTGGTCGTGAACGTGCAGGACCAGCGCCGCACCGTCCTCGGCTCGCGCGGCGCCGCCGAACGCACCACTTACGGCCGTGGCTCGCGTCCGACCTCGTCGGAGAACCTCATGCTGACCGGCGACGAGAATATCGTCGACATCGAGTTCGCGGTGCTGTGGCAGATCAAGGACGTGTTCGACTACGCTTTCAACGTGCGCAACGGCGAGGAGAACGTGCGAGCGGGCGCTGAAGCCGCCATGCGTGAGGTCATCGGCAAATCGAACCTGCAATATGCCCAGACCGAGGGCCGCACGCGCATCGAGCAGGATACCAAGGACCTGCTGCAGCGAATTCTCGACGAGTACGGCCTGGGCGTGCAGATCGCGCAGGTCCAGCTGCTGAGGGTCGATCCTCCGCAGGAGGTGATCGGTGCCTTCCGCGACGTGCAGGCCGCGCGTGCCGACAAGGAGAAGAACATCAACGAGGCCAATACCTACCGCAATCAGGTGCTGCCCCGCGCCAAAGGCGAGGCGGAAAGCATTATCCAGCGGGCCGAGGGATACAAGGCGCAGAAGGTGGCCAGCGCCAAGGGTGACATTCAGCGCTTCGACCAGATTTATGAACAGTACGCCAAGGCCAAGGACATCACCTCCGAACGCCTCTACATCGAAGCAATCGAGGAGGTGCTGCGCAACGTGAACAAGGTGCTGATCGACAAGAATGGAGCCGGAGTCGTTCCCTACCTTCCCCTGCCCGAGCTCCGTTCAGGCCAAACACCCTCGCTGCCGGCGCCGGCGCGATCTGCTCCTCCGGCCGCGGGAGCCACGCGATGAGCAACCGTTCGATCGTCCTGCTGGTCGTTGCGGCAATCACGCTCTTCCTGCTCACCCAGACCTTCTACACCGTCGATCCGACCAAGCAGGTGCTCGTGCGCCAGTTCGGCGCCATCGTCGGCGAGCCCAAGACCCAGCCCGGGCTCTATATGAAGATTCCGCTGATACAGGATATCGTCCGTATCGACCGGCGCCTGCTCGACTACGAGGCGGAGGAGTTCGAGATCATCGCGGGCGACCAGAAGCGACTGGTGGTCGATGCCTACGCTCGCTACAAGATCGTCAATGCCCGTTTGTTCGTCGAGCGCGTGCCAGGCGGCGAGCCGGCGTTGCGCGGCCTGCTCGATTCACTGATCAATTCGGAGATCCGCGGCGTGCTGTCTTCGGTACCGCTGCATGCCGTGTTGACCGAGCAACGCGCCAGCCTGATGGACGACATCACCCGGCGCGTGAACGGCAAGACAATGGATCTCGGCGTCGAGGTCGTCGACGTTCGAATCAAGCGCGCCGACCTGCCGCAGGCAAATTCCCAGTCGGTCTACAACCGCATGAAGACCGACCGCGAACGGGAAGCTGGCCAGCTTCGAGCGGAGGGCGACGAGGAGAACCAGCGCATCAAGGCTACGGCCGACCGCGAGGTTGCGGTAATCCGCGCCGATGCCGGCCTGAAAGCTCAGACCACCATGGGCGAAGCGGACGGCGAGGCCGCCAAGATCTATGCCGATGCTTTTAGCAAGGACAAGGATTTCTATGCCTTTTGGCGCCGCATGGAGGCCTACAAGCAGGCTTTTGGCCAAGGGGGAACCATGGTCCTGAGTCCGGACAGCGACTTCTTCCGCTACTTCAACGACCCCATCGGTACGCCCCACAGGTAGGTCGCACTAATCTGGTGTGCGGTCTCCATCCGGCGGCTGTGGCAACCTTGCCACGCCGCCGGATTTTCTTTGGGCGAACCTCCGGGAATGCTGAAATATAGCGCAACACGACGTCCTCGCTATTTGCGCCACAATCGGCCGGCATGTAGACAAGAACGTGAACACGGCGCCGGCCAAGATTGCTTGCCTGACCCGCTTTTGGCCTTGAGCGCCGTTGGAGGTCGGCCGTGGTTCTCTCTGTGTTTTCAGCGTTTTCGAAGACTATTGCCGTCGCCACAGTATTGGCGTTCGGTGCGGTGCTGGCCCAGCCGGCTGCGGCGCGGGAAACCCCGGAGAGCTTCGCCGATCTGGTCGACAAGCTGCTTCCTACGGTCGTCAACATCACCACCACACAAAACGTGCCCCAGCAGGGCCCACGCCTGCGCGACCTGCCGCAGCTTCCGCCGGGCTCGCCGTTCGAGGAGCTGTTCAAGGAATTTTTCGACCGAAAAGGCGGCGAGCAGCAGCAGCGTCGGGGCACCTCGCTGGGCTCCGGCTTCATCATCGACGGCGACGGTTACATCATTACCAACAACCACGTCATCCAGGGCGCCGAGGACATCACGGTCATCCTGCGGGACGAGACCCAGCTCAAGGCGAAGCTGATCGGCTCCGACAGCCGGGTCGACATTGCCGTGCTCAAGGTCGAACCTCCCAACAAGAAGCCCTTGCCGGCCGCAAAGTTCGGCGACAGCGACAAGAGCCGGGTCGGCGACTGGGTGATCGCGATCGGAAATCCGTTCGGCCTCGGCCACTCGGTGACCGCCGGCATCATCTCGGCCCGCGGGCGGGCGCTATCCGATTCGCTCGACGATTACCTGCAGACCGACGCTGCCATCAACAAGGGCAACTCAGGCGGTCCGTTGTTCAACGCCGAGGGTGACGTCGTGGGTGTGAACACGGCGATCTACTCTCCGTCGGGGACAAATGCGGGCCTCGCCTTTTCGATACCGGCGAATCTGGTCAAGCAGATCGCCGAGCAGCTGCGTGAGTTCGGCAAGGTGCGACGTGGCTGGATCGGCGTCAGCTATCAGAGCGTGACGGACGATATCGCCGATTCTTTCGGCCTCGACCGCGCCCGCGGTGTGTTGGTGGCGAACGTCACGGCCGACGGCCCGGCCGCCAAGGCGGGCGTCAAGCGCAACGACATCATCCTGTCCTTCGCCGGTCAGGAGGTCCCCGACCTGCGCCGCTTTCCGCGAATTGTCGCCAACTCTCGCGTCGGCAGCACGGTCGACGTCATGGTCTGGCGCGGCGGCAAGGAAGTGCCGCTGAAGCTGCGGATCGGCGAACAGGAAGAACCCGAGAAGCAGAATGTTTCCGCGCAGGGACCGGGTAAAAAGCCGCCCGAGCCGGACCAGGCCGTAACCTCGACCATCGAACAGCTCGGCCTGACGCTCCAGAAGGTCAGCGACCAGTTGCGCGAGAAGTATGGTCTTTCGGACAACGTCAAGGGCGTCGTCGTCACCAAGGTGGTGCCGAACAGCCCCGCGGCGGAGAAGCAGCTCCAGGCAGGCGACGTCATTCTTGAGGTCGACCAGAAGCCGGTGACGACACCGCAGGAGGTCACAGAGATCGTCGGCAAGCTGCAGGCGCAGAAGAAGCGCTCGGTACTGCTGTTCGTCGAACGCCAAGGCGACCCGCGGTTTGCGGCATTGAGGCTGACGAAGTAGCGTCGACTTTGCGGAATTCGGTCATCCTGAGCGAAGCGAAGGATCTGGCGCAGGCTCCACCGGAATTCTTTGGAGCAAGCGCAAGGTCCTTCGCTACGCTCAGGACGACAGCGTTCGCTACCCCACCTTCACGACGAGCTTACCGAAGTTCTGGCCCTTCAACAGGCCCATGAACGCTTCGGGCGCCTTGCTCAGGCCGTGGACCACGGTCTCGCGGCTCTTGAGCTGGCCGGAAGGCAGGAGCGGGGCGACGTCGTTGATGAAGTCGTTCATCAGGGCGACGTGGTCGGAGACGATGAAGCCTTGCAGGGTCAGCCGCTTCTGGACGATCGAGAACATCTTGGGCGGGCCGGCCATCGGGTTGGTGTCCTGGTATTCCGAGATCGCACCGCAGAAGGCGACCCGGCCGAAGTTGTTCAGCCGTTCGAATACGGCATGGAACAGCTTGCCGCCGACATTTTCGAAGTCCGCGTCGATGCCCTTCGGGCAGAGCTTGTCGAGCACCGCGCCATAATCGCGCTCGGTGCGGTGGTTGAAGCAGGCGTCGTAGCCTGCCTCGCGCACCGCCCATACACACTTGTCCTCGTCGCCCGCGCAGCCCACGACCCGAGCGCCGGCGAGCCTGGCAAGCTGGCCCGCGACTTGCCCGACGGCGCCGGTGGCGGCCGAGACGAATACCGTCTCGCCGGCCTTGGGCTTGCAGATGTGCTTGATGCCGTACCAGGCGGTAAAGGAGGGCATTCCCAGCACGCCGAGATAGGCCGACAGCGGCACGCCGGCGGCGTCGATCTTCCGCAGGCCCTTGCCGTCGTGGACCGTGTGGGTCGCCCAGTTCATCAGACCCATCACCAGATCGCCTTTAGCGAACTTGGGGTTGCGCGAGTCGATCACTTCGCCGACCGAGCCGCCGGTCAGCGGCTGGTCCAGGTTGAACGGCGGCACATAGGAGCGCAGCTCGGTCATGCGCGGCCGCATGTAGGGGTCGAGCGACAGGAAGAGCTGGCGCACCAAAAGCTGGCCGTCGGCCAGTTCCGGCAAGGTCACTGTTTCCTCACGGAAGCAGTCGGCCGTAACGTCGCCCATGGGGCGCTTCGCGAGGACGATCTGGATGGCGTCGGTCATGATGGGTCGGGCCTTTCGATGAAATCGCTCTGACGATAGCCCTGCAGGTAGAGCAGGGCAGTAAGATCGCCATGGTCGATGCGGGCGGCCACTTCGGCCGCGACCACGGGCTTGGCGTGGAAGGCGACGCCCAGGCCCGCGGCCTTGAGCATCGGCAGGTCGTTGGCACCGTCGCCGACGGTTATCGTCTCGCCGATGGGCAGGCCGTGCTCCTGGCACAGGCGATCGAGCGTTGCCAGCTTGGCTTCCTTGCCGAGGATCGGCAGCTCGACGGCCCCGGCCAGGGTCATGCCATCGTGCTTCAGCACGTTTGCCGCTTCAATGTCGAACCCCAGCGCTTTCTTCACGGTGCCGGTGAAGCAGGTGAAGCCGCCCGATACGAGGGCGCAGTAGGCACCCTGATGCTTCATCGTGGCAACGAGGGTTGCGCCGCCCGGCACGTAGCGGATGCGCTTCGCCGCCTCGTCGAGAGTGCCGACCGGCAGGCCTGCCAGCAGCCCGACCCGCTCCTCGAGCGCTGCGGCGAAATCGAGCTCGCCGTTCATGGCGCGGGCGGTGATGCCGGCGATCTTGTCGCGCAGGCCGAGAAAGTCGGCCAACTCGTCGAGCATCTCGTTCTCGATCATGGTCGATTCCATGTCGGCCACCAGCAGCCGCTTGCGCCGGTTGGCACTCGCGACGACGACCGCGTCGATGCCCGGTATCGAGGGCGTCGCCACTCTGCCCTCAAACGGCAGGTCGCAGGCGATTCCAGGCGCCAGCCAGTCTGGCGTGCCGACCGAACCACCGTTGCTCCAGAGGAGTTCGGCGGCGCGTTGCACGGTTTTCTCGTCGAGCAGGGCCTGCACGGGATCGGAAATCATGACGAGGGTGTTCTTCACGCTCCGGCTCTAGCAAACTGGCACGCGCATGGCCAAGCCGGACGTCATCGTCGTCACGGGACCGACTGCTTCCGGCAAGTCGGCGCTGGCCGTTGCACTGGCTGAGGCGCGTGGCGGCACGGTGATCAATGCCGATGCCATGCAGACATACGACGCCTTTCCGATACTGACAGCGCAGCCGTCCGCAGAGGAACAGGCCCGGGCGCCGCACGCGCTCTATGGGGTGCTGCCCCTGAGCGAAACCCTTTCGGCCGCTCGATGGCGCGATATGGCGCTGGCGGAGATCGAGCGCAGCAAGGTCCCCATTCTGTGTGGCGGCTCGGGCCTCTACCTGCGCGCCGCGATGCAGGGCATTTCAGCCATTCCCGCGATACCGCCTGGGCTGCGCGATGTCGCGAATGCTGAATGGGAGGCGATGGGCGCGGACGCCTTCCGCGCGCGGCTGGCCGAACACGATCCGGTGATCGTGGCGCGGTTGAAGCCCGGCGACCGGCAGCGCCATGTCCGCGCCTGGGAAGTGTTTCAGGGAACGGGCCAGCCTCTCAGCCAGTGGCAAGAGGCAAAGGGCGAGTCCCTGCCTTACCGATTCTTCACCATTCTGCTGGCACCTGATCGGGCCTGGCTCCGGGCGCGGATCGAAACGCGCTTCGACGCTATGCTCAGAGCCGGCCTGCTGGCCGAGGTCCGATCTGTGTTCGACTGCGCTCCTGATCCGGGGTGGCCAGGGCTTAAGGCGCATGGCGCACCGGAACTGTTTGCCTATTTCCGGGGCGAACTCGGACTGAATGAAGCGCGACAGGTTGCAATCGATCACACCCGCCAATATGCCAAGCGCCAAATGACGTGGTTCCGGCATCAGCTCTCACCAGATTTGGTGGTAGATCCTGGCGCCGCGCAAAGTATGGCAGCGCCTGAGAAATTATTGGACAAAATCAGGCCCTGAAACTTTACTTTTAATTCGACCGCCCCTATGTTCCGCGCCGCCGCAAAACACCCGTTTTGCGGCGCATTTGTCATACAGGAGAGCGTTGTCATGAAGCCCGAGGAGTCCGCCACGACCGGCGCCGATCTGTTGGTGAAAGCCCTGATCGACGAGGAAGTCGAGGTCGTCTTCGGCTATCCCGGCGGTGCCGTGCTGCCGATTTACGATTCGCTCTTCAAGCAGAACCGGTTGCGTCACATCCTTGTGCGTCACGAGCAGGCAGCCGTTCATGCTGCCGAGGGTTATGCCCGCTCGACTGGTAAGGTCGGCGTCGTCCTTGTGACCTCCGGACCCGGTGCGACCAACGCGGTCACGGGCCTTACCGATGCGCTGATGGATTCCATTCCCATCGTTTGCCTGACCGGTCAGGTCCCCACCCACCTGATCGGTAACGACGCCTTCCAAGAGGCGGACACAACGGGGATCACCCGGCCCTGCACCAAGCACAACTACCTCGTGAAGGCTGTCGCCGACCTGCCGCGGACCGTCCATGAGGCATTCTACGTGGCGCGCTCGGGCCGCCCGGGGCCTGTGGTGATCGACCTGCCCAAAGACGTGCTCATGAACAAGCACGATTACGTGGCGCCCACCAAGCCGGTCGAGCACAAGAGCTACAAGCCGAGGACCAAGCCTGATCGAGTGCTGCTGCATCAGGCGATCGAGCTGATGTCCAGCGCGAAACGGCCGGTGTTCTACACCGGCGGCGGGGTGATCAATTCCGGCCCGGCGGCCAGCAAGCTGCTGGCGCAATTCGTCCACATGACGGGTTTTCCGATTACCAACACCCTGATGGGCCTGGGCGCCTTCCCGGCGTCCGATCCGCAATTCGTCGGCATGCTGGGCATGCACGGCACCTACGAAGCGAACCTCGCGATGTACAATTGCGACGTGCTGATCAATATCGGCGCGCGCTTCGACGACCGCATCACCGGCAAGCTCGCCGAGTTTTCGCCGAACTCGAAGAAGATCCACATCGATATCGACCCGAGCTCGATCAACAAGAACGTCCGGGTCGATCTGCCGATCGTGGGCGATGCGCGCCGCGCGCTGAAAGGCCTGATCGATATCTGGCAGAAGAAGCAGCCGCGTACCGATCAGAAGGCGCTCAAGGCCTGGTGGGCACAGATCGACGAATGGCGCGGCAGGAACTGCCTCGCCTACAAGCAGGACGCCGAGACGATCAAGCCGCAGTACGCGCTCGAGCGGCTCTATCACCACATCAAGGACCGTGACCACTACATCACCACGGAAGTGGGACAGCACCAGATGTGGGCGGCGCAGTTCCTGAAGTTCGACGAGCCTAACCGGTGGATGACGTCGGGCGGCCTTGGCACGATGGGCTACGGATTTCCGGCGGCACTCGGCGTGCAGATCGCTCATCCCGACGCGCTGGTGATCGACGTGGCGGGCGAAGCCTCGATCATGATGAACATCCAGGAGCTTTCGACCGCGGCGCAGTACCGCCTGCCGGTGAAGATCTTCATCCTCAACAACCAGTACATGGGCATGGTCCGCCAGTGGCAGGAGCTGCTGCATGGCGGGCGCTACTCTGAGAGCTATTCGGAGGCGCTGCCTGACTTCGTGAAGCTCGCCGACGCCTTCGGCGCGGTCGGCCTGCGCTGCACCGACCCAGCCAAGCTCGACGAGACGATCCAGCAGATGATCGCCATCAGGGGGCCGGTCATCGTCGACGTTGCCGTCGACAAGGCGGAGAACTGCTTTCCGATGATCCCGTCGGGCGCGGCGCACTACGACATGCTGCTCGGTCCCGCTGATCGCGCCGCCCGTCCCGTGTCCGAGGAAGGCATGGTGCTGGTGTGAGCACGACCACCATGGCGTCGAGCCACACCATCTCCGTCCTGGTCGACAACGAGCCCGGTATTCTGGCGCGCGTGGTCGGCCTGTTCACGGGTCGCGGCTACAACATCGAAAGCCTCACTGTCGCCGAAACCAACGCCGCGGAGAAGCTCTCCCGCATCACCATCGTCACCACCGGCACGCCGATGGTGATCGAGCAGATCAAGGCGCAGCTCGACCGGCTGGTGCCGGTGCACAAGGTGCACGATCTGACACTGGAAGGCGCGCATATCGAGCGTGAGCTCGCGCTCGTGAAGGTCAGGAGCACCGGCGAGAAGAGGGTCGAGGCATTGCGCCTCGCCGACGTGTTCCGAGCCAAAGTCATAGACGCCAAGACCGACTCGTTCGTGTTCGAGGTCACAGGGACGACCGAGAAGGTCAATAGTTTCATCGGACTCATGTCTGCCCTGGGCCTGGTCGATATCGGCCGTACCGGCATCGTCGCCATGAACCGCGGCGGCGAAGCGCTCTAGGCGTGGATATCCTCGTCGCCCTGCTGGGGCTGGCCGTCGTCCACCTGCTGGCCGTCGCGAGTCCCGGACCGTCCACCTTGCTGGTGGTGCAGACCGCTGCCGTCTCCGGACACCGCGGCGGGCTGGTGGCGGCGTTTGCCATGATGCTGGGTGCGTTCGCCTGGGCGATGGCGGCGCTGTGGGGCCTGCAGGCGCTCTTTGCGAAGTTTGCCTGGCTGTATGTCTTCTTCCGCGTCGCAGGCGGGCTCTACCTGATCTATCTCGCGGTGATGCTTTGGCGCCATGCGAGCGACCCGCTACCCGACCCGAACGCCGGCTTCGCCGTACGCGGCACCGGCAGGCAGATCTTCGTTCGTGCCTTGCTGCTGCAGCTCGGCAATCCGAAGATCATGGTCTTCTTCGGCAGCATTTTCCTGTCGGTTCTGCCGCAGGATATGCCCGGCTGGATGGAGGGCGCCGTGCTCGCCCTCGTCGCCTTCAACGAGTTCACCTGGTTCGCGCTGCTCGCCCTGTTGTTTTCGGGCGGTGCGGCGCGGGCCTTTTACCGCCGGGCAAAATTCTGGCTCGACCGGATCATGGGCGGCGCGCTGGCGCTTCTTGGCTTGCGCCTCGCCCTGTCCGCCCGGTAGACAGCGCGCCATTCAGAGGGAGCAGGAAAATGCGTGTCTATTACGATCGTGATGCCGACGTGAACCTGATCAAGGGCAAGAAGGTCCTGGTCGTCGGCTACGGCAGCCAGGGCCATGCCCATGCCATGAATCTTCGCGACTCGGGCGTGAAGGACGTGCGCATTGCGCTCAAGCCCGGCTCGGCCACGATCAAGAAGGCCGAGGGCGCGGGATTCACCGTGATGAGCCCGGCCGACGGCGCCAAGTGGGCCGACATCGTGATGATGCTGACGCCGGACGAGCTTCAGAGTGACATCTATAACGCCGACCTCGCCCCCAACATGAAGCAGGGTGCGGCGCTTGCCTTCGCCCATGGCCTGAACGTGCACTTCAACCTGCTGAGCCCACGCGCCGATCTCGACGTATTCATGATCGCGCCGAAGGGCCCCGGCCATACCGTGCGCTCGGAGTATGTCCGCGGCGGCGGCGTGCCCTGCCTGGTCGCGGTGGCGCAGAATCCGTCCGGGAATGCGCTCGAGATCGCGCTGTCCTATTCGTCGGCGGTCGGCGGTGGCCGCGCCGGCACGATCGAGACCTCGTTCAAGGAAGAGTGCGAGACCGACCTGTTCGGCGAGCAGGTCGTGCTGTGCGGCGGCCTGGTCGAGCTGATCAAGGCGGGCTACGAGACGCTGGTCGAGGCCGGTTACGCCCCGGAGATGGCCTACTTCGAGTGCCTGCACGAGGTAAAGCTGATCGTCGACCTCATCTTCGAGGGCGGCATCGCCAACATGAACTACTCGATCTCCAACACCGCCGAGTACGGCGAGTATCGTTCCGGCCCGCGGATCGTGACGGCCGAGACAAAGGCCGAAATGAAGCGTGTGCTGGACGACATCCAGTCGGGCCGCTTCGCGCGCGACTGGATGCTCGAGAACAAGGTCAACCAGGCGTCGTTCAAGTCGATGCGCAAGAAGATGGCCGAGCATCCGATCGAGGAAGTCGGCGAAAAGCTCCGCGCCATGATGCCCTGGATCAAGGAAAAGGCGCTGGTCGACAAGGCGCGAAATTAGGCGCGGACGCGCCTATTTCGAGCCCGGCGGGCGGCAGCGCATTCATATGCGCGAGAGCCCGCACCCCGCAGAATGGATCGAGGCGCCGAAACCCGGCGCCTCTCTCTTTTGAGCCCGGTGTCCTAAGCAGATGGGAGCTACGTCTTCCCGAACACGAATCCGCCACCCGACGCGTCGACGCGGGCGCCGGAGATGAAGGACGCCTCGTCCGACAGCAGCCAGAGGATCGCATCGGCGATCTCCTCGGCACGGCCGACGCGGCCCATGGCGATGGTCGATTCGATGCCGGTGCGGAAGGCATCGTCCTTCAGGCGATCTTCGGTCATCTCGGTCAGAACCATGCCGGGCCGCAGCGAATTGACCCGGATGCCCTCGGCCGCGACGTCCTTGGCGAACCCCATCGTGAAGGAATCGACGGCCGCCTTGCTGGCCGCATAGTGCGATGCGCCGGGCCGGCCGCCGATCGTGCCGGCCATCGACGAGACATTGACGATCGAGCCGCCCTTGCCGCCATGGCGGGTCGACATGCGCCGCGCGGCCTCGCGGCAGCAGAGCATTAGTCCCACGACATTGACGGCAAAGACCTTGTGCAAGGAGGCGGCGTCGAATGCCTCGACGCGCATGCCGCCGCCGCCGATTCCGGCGCTGTTGACCAGATGGGTAATGCGGCCGAACACCCGCTCGGTCTCGTTGAACAGACGCACGATGTCGGCTTCGTTCGCCATGTCGCCGGGGATGGCGATTGCTTCGCCGCCCTGCGCGGCAATGTCGGCCGCCACGCCCATCGCCTGCGCGTCGCGCGAGCGGTAATTGATCGCGACCTTGTAGCCGCGCCTGGCGGCACGCCGGCCGGTCTCGGCGCCGATGCCGCTTGCGCCGCCGGTGATCAGAAGTACGCCACTCATTCCTCTATAGCTCCCCAGTGAATCCAACGAGATATCGCCGTACGGCCGAGGGGAACACAAGCACCGGCAGCTTGATCATCGTGCCGCTGGAGAACCTAGATATTGTATCCGCCGCCGGCGGCGTCGAGCATCGAGCCCGTGATGAAGGCGGCTTCGTCTGACAGGAGCCACAGTGCCGCATCGGCGATTTCGCCGGCCTTGCCGACGCGGCCCATCGGGATCGATGCCTCGATGTGATTGCGAAAGGCGGCGTTCTCGAGCCGCTTCTCGGTCATCTCCGTCAGCACCATGCCGGGACGCAGGGAGTTCACCCGGATGCCCTCGGATGCGACTTCGCGCGCGAAGCCCCTGGTGAAGGAATCGACGGCACCCTTGGTCGCGGCGTAGGCCGACGAGCCGCTTCGGCCGCCGAGCGTCGAGGCCATCGAGGAGATATTGACGATCGCGCCACCCTTGCCACCGTGCTTGGTCGACATGAGCTTCGCTGCCTCTCGGCAGCACAGCATCAGCCCAGTGACGTTCGTGGCGAACAGCGTCGCCAGCGCTGCCGCGTCGTATTCGGCCACTCGCATCTGCCGGCTGATACCCGCGCTGTTCAGCAGATGAGTGACCGGCCCGAGCGCCTGGGTTGTCTCCTCGAACATCCGCACGATGTCGTCTTCGCGCGCCATGTCGGCCTTGATCGCGATTGCCTTGGCGCCGGCGCCCCTTCCCAGCGCCTCGACGTCGGCTACCAGCTTCTTCGCCTCGGTATCGCGCGTGCGGTAGTTGAGGGCGATGCTGTAACCGCGGCTTGCCGCACGTCGCGCGGTCTCCGCGCCGATGCCAGACGCGCCGCCGGTGATGAGAAGCACGCGGGTCATCCTTTGACTGCCCCTCCGGTAAGGCCGCTCACGAGGTAGCGACGCACGATGAACGAGAAGACCAGCACCGGCAGCATGATCATCGTGCCGCCCGCGGCGATGCGGCCCCATTCCCAGCCTTCGTAGTTCATGAAATTGACCACGGCGACCGGCGCGGTCATCGCCTCTGTGCGAGTCAGGATCAGGGCGAAGAAGAAGTCGTTCCAGGCGAACAGGAAGCAGAGGATCGCTGTTGCCGCGAGCCCGGGGCCGGAGAGCGGCAGGATGATGCGGGTGAAGCCCTGCCACATGGTGGCGCCGTCGATCCAGGCCGCTTCCTCCAGGGCGCGCGGCAGCTGGTCGTAGAACGGCCGCATCATCCAGATCACCAGCGACAGATTGGTGGTAAGATAGATGATGACGAGGCCGGTCCGCGTGTCGAGCAGCTCGAGATGGCGGTAGACCAGGAAATAGGGGATGGTGAAGGCAATCGGCGGCGCCATGCGGCTGGCCAGGATCCACAGCGTGATCGCGCCGCCGCCGCGCCGTGTCCAGCGCGACAAGGCGTAGGCAGCCGGAACGCCCACCAGCAAGGAGAGCACGGTCGAGGCGACGCTTACGACGAGGCTGTTGGCGAAGGAGTTGCGGAACTCCGATGTCCACAGCGCCGCATAGTTGGCGAGGGTCGCATCGAAGAGCAGTCGCGGCGGAAAGCGGAAGATCTCGGCGTTGGTCTTGAATGACATCAGGAGCAGCCAGACGAACGGCGACAGCGCGAGCACGGCCAGCACGACCGCCAGGCCGGTCATGATCCCACGGTCGCGACGGCGCGCTCTAGTCGACACGAACACCCCACCCGACGACGCGCACGATCAGCCAGCTCAGCAGCAGGGTTGCCGCCAGCAGAACGACGGTGATGGCGCTGGAAAACCCTAGATACGAAAAATTGAAGGCCTGCAGAAAGGAGTAGTAGTTCGTCACCTCCGTCAGGCTGCCGGGCCCCCCGTCGGTCAGGATGTAGATGAGCGGAAAGGCCTTGATCGAATCGATCAGGCGGAACAGGCCCGCGACCAGCAGCACCCCCTGGATGAAAGGGAGGGTGACATGCCATGTGACTTGCCATCCCGAGGCACCGTCCACCTTGGCTGCGTCGATCAACTCCTGCGGCAGCATCTGCAGTGCCGCCAGCACCATCAGCATCGTGAAGGGGAACCATTCCCAGGTGTCGGCGATGATGATCGCGGTCAGCGCCCATTCAGGATCGGTGATCAATGCCGGTACGTTCCAGCCGATCGCTCTGAAGACGCCGTGCATGGGGCTGATATCGGGCGTGTAGATCACCTTCCAGATGATCGCCACCACGATCGGGGGCAGCACCATCGGGATCATGAAGACGGTGCGGAGCGCCTCGAGCAGGCGAGACTTCACGTTCAGCAGGAGGGCGAGCCCGAGCCCGATCAGGAGCTGCAGCAATACCGTCCAGAACGACAGCTTGATCTGCACCCAGACCGAGTTGTGCAGCCGTTCGTCGGCCCGGAGCTGGCGGTAGTTCTCGAGCGGCTGCGAGAAGTCCCAGAGCGTCTCCGGTCGCGTCAGGCTGAGCGGCGTGAAGCTCGTCACCAGCAGATAGATCGATGGCAGCAGCGTGATGATCGCGAGCACGGCGAGTGACGGCGCCACGCAGAAGAGGAAGAAGCGATGCTGCTGTCGTGCAAAGCCCGCGGTACGTTCAGCAATCAACCCTGGTCAACCTTGATTCCGGCCTTCTTGAGATCGCTCAAGGACTCCGACTGCGCCTGCTTCATGGCGGCAGCGGCGTCCTGCTGCTTGGTTGCGATCCGCTCGATCGCCTTGTTGATCTTGTCGCCGACCTGCGGATAGACCGGCACGGTCCGGTACTTCATGTATCCGGTCTTGCCGCCGAGCTCGAGCACCTCGAGGTAGAGCGAGGCGACGTCCTGGCCGTTCAGGGTCAGCACTTTCTTGAACTCGGGGCTCCGGATCACCGACAGCCGGCAGACGCTGGGATAGCCGTGATCCTTCACGACCATGTTGAGCGTCTCCTTCGACAGCGCCCACTTGATGAATTCCCATGCCGCTTCCTTCTTCTTCGAGCCGGCGGGGATGGCGAGGCCGTGGCTGTTGGAACCCGGGAAATTGCCATCGGGGCCCGCCGGCATCAGGCCATAGCGCACCGTCTTCTGCACGGTGCTCTCGGCATGCTTGGCGAGCGGTACCATCCAGGTGATCGCCTGGGTGCGGATGTTGGCGCGGCCCGACATCTGCGAGCGCATCGCCTGGTCGTCCGAGTACGACAACAGCCCGTCCGGCCCGTATTTCATCAAGAGATTGGCGTACCAGTCGGCCGATTTCGCGGCTTGGGGCGTATCCAGCGTCGGGGTCAGGTTCTCCGGCGGCGCCTTGAACACCGCACCGCCCATGCCCATCAGGTACGGAATCCAGTTCCAGTGATGCAGCTTGTCGGCGGTGAAGGCGGCAACGTTCTCCTTGTTGTGAACCGCGTCGCAGACCTTGATCAGTTCGTCGAAGGTCTTGGGCATGCCAAGTCCCGCTTTCTCGATCAGGTCGTAGCGTGCCGCGCTCGTGATCATCGCGCCGCCTTCCCACGAGAAGCCGAACGTCTCTCCCTTGGCGTTTTTCATCGCCGATTGCGGGCCGCCGGCAAAATCCTCGGGCTCCCAGTCGGCCGGCGTGTACTTGCGGTCCTTCGTGAAGGTGTCGAGGTTGGTGAGCCAGCCGGCCCCGATCCAGCGGCCGGTGTAGATGAAGGTCGCGTTGCAGACGTCCAACGCGGTGCCCTTGGTCGACAGCTCGAGATCGGTGCGCTGATTGTAGACGGGAAACGCCTGCATGTTGAAATTGACCTTGATTCCGGTCTTCTCCTCGAACTGCGGGAAGTAGTCCTTGAGATAGGTGAAGTAGGTCGTCTGGAAGCAGGCCGCGTTGATCGTCGTGCCGGCATGGGGTTTGCCGCCCTGGGCGTTGACGGCGGGGGCGGCCAGGGTCGCGAACGGCGCGCTGATCGCACCTCCGAGAATCGTGCGGCGACGGATAACGGTCATGTTTGCTTCCTCCCAGAAGCTGAAGCGCCGCCGGTTTCGGTCTTGGCGCATCGATATGTCTGACATATCGTCCGGCGACTTGGTGGCCATGTCAACGCCCGCGACCATAACCCGAGCCGGAGGCGCCGCGCGCATCGCCGAAGAGATCGGTGCGGCCATCGTCGCCGGCGTCTATCGACCCGACGAACTCGTGCCGGGGGAACTCGAGCTCTGCCGCCGTTACGGGGCGAGTCGCAGCGTGGTGCGCGAGGCGCTCAAGCTCTTGTCGGCGAAGGGCCTGATTGAATCCCGCAAGCGGACGGGCACGCGCGCGCGTTCGCGCGAGGCGTGGAACGCTCTCGATGCCGACGTGCTGGCGTGGCGGCTGAAGAACGGCGCCGAACCGAAGTTCGTCTTCGATATGCTTCATATGCGCGCCGTGGTGGAACCGGCGGCCGCTGCCATGGCGGCTCGAAGCCATACGCCCGCCACTCTTGCGGCCATCGAGGAGGCTTTCGCCGAGATGGAGCGCGCCGCGAACGACGCAGCGCTGTACGCCGACCCGGACCGACGGTTCCACAAGGCGATCCTCGTGGCCACGGGTAACGATTTCATGGCGGCGTTCGCCGCGCTGATCGAGGTCGCTCTCGGCATGTTCGTGCGTATCGCCTCGCGCCATGCGGGAGCGCCGGCACCGTCAGTGCCGTTGCATCGGGCAGTGCTCGAGGCGATCCGCCGCCGTGACGCCGATGGCGCCTATGCCGCGATGTTGGCGCTGATCGACCGGACGTCGCGCAACGTCGAGCGCAATGTCCGGCGAGCCAAGCGCAGGACCTGATCACGCGGCCGAACTGTGCCAGTATCGTTTCAGAAGTCGGGAGGATTTCAATGAAGGCCGCCGTTCTGTTCAAGCCCAACGAGCCGTTGCAGGTCGTCGAGTGCGAGCTCGACCCGCCCAAGGCGGGCGAGGTCCGCGTGAAGATGAAGGCGTCGGGCGTGTGCCAGAGCGACTGGCACATCATGAATGGCGACTGGCCGTCGCCGATGCCGATCGTGCCCGGTCACGAGGCGGCGGGCGAGATAGCCGAAGTTGGTCCCGGGGTCACCACCGTGAAGCCCGGCGACCACGTGATCTTTTCGTTCCGTCCGCATTGCGGCCGCTGCAAGTACTGCAGCCAGGGCCGGACTGTGCTGTGCATCGGCCGCGCCGCTGTGCCCCCGGGCGCGCTCTACGACGGCACGCTGCGCATCAAGCACAACGGGCAGGGCATAAACCAGATGGCGCGGATCGGCACGTTTGCCGAGGAAGTCGTCGTTCCCGAAGAGATGGTGATCCCGATCCGCAAGGACATGCCGTGGCCCCAGGCCGCGCTGGTCGGCTGCTGCGTCGCGACCGGCGTCGGGGCCGTGACGCGCCATGCCAAGATCGAGGCGGGCTCGACGGTGCTGGTGATCGGCTGCGGCGGCGTCGGGCTCAACGCCATCCAGGGCGCGATGATTTCGGGGGCGGGCATCATCATCGCCGCCGACATCCTCGACAACAAGCTCGAGATGGCCAGGACGTTCGGCGCCACCCACACCATCAACACCGCGACCGACAACGATCCCGTTAAGAAGGTGAAATCGATCGCCGGAGGCCTCGGCGTCGACTATTCCTTCGATGCTGTCTCGAACGGCGCAACCCAGGCACTTGCCTTCGATTCCCTGGCACCGGGCGGTCACGCGGTCGCGGTCGGCATCTCGGCGGCGACCGTCAAGGCCACGTACTCGCCCTTCATGATGGTGTTTGCCGAGAAGACGATGAGCGGCACCTTCTATGGCTCGGTGCGGCCCAATCTCGATTTCCCGATCCTGGTCGACCACTACATGAACCGGAAGCTGAACATCGACGGCCTGATCAGCCGCACCTACAAGCTTGCCGACATCAATGAGGGCTTCAGGCGCATGATGGGTGGCGAGGTCGCCCGCGGGGTCGTGGTGTTCGATTGAGCATCGACGATTTCGGCCTGACCGACGAGCAGCGCCTGATCCGGCGCAATGTCGCCGAGCTGCTCGCCCGGGCGCTGCCTGTCGACGAGATCCGCCGTCTCGATGCCGCGTCTGAGTTTCCGCATGCGGCCTTCGATGCGCTGGCTCAGGCCGGCTACATGGCGCTGCCCTACGACCCCGCCTATGGCGGGATGGGCGGCAACCGCAAGGACCTCGTGATTTTGGTCGAGTCGCTGGCGCGGCACTATAGCGGTGCCTCGTCGCTCTATCTGCCGACGGTTGTCTATGGCGGGATGCATCTGCAGCTCACGGCGGGCGAGCATCTGCGGCGGCGTTACCTGCCGGAGATTTGTGCCGGAAGGCTGAAGTCCGCCTTCGCGCTGTCCGAGCCCGATACGGGATCCGACGCGTCCGGCATCAAGACCCGGGCGGTGCGCGACGGCAATGGCTACCGGCTCACGGGGCAGAAGCTCTACATCAGCGCGGCCCATGTCGCCGATTATCTGATGGTGGTCGCCAAGACCGACGGCGAGGCCAGGCACAAGGGTGTGACGCTCTTCTGGGTCGATGCGCGCGCCGCCGGCCTCAGCATGAAGCCGCTCGAGACGCTGGGCCGCCGAACGACGCACGCCAACGAGATCTTCTTCGACGGTGTCTTCGTGCCGGCCGACCACGTGATCGGCGAGGAGAATCGCGGCTGGTCGGGCCTGATGAAGGGCCTCAACCTCGAGCGGCTCTGCCTGGCCGCGC
>JAHCJV010000189.1 GCA_026126105.1 Enhydrobacter sp. | reverse complement strand
GCCATGACGGCGGTCTTGCCCGAACCCGCGCCGGCCTCGACCAGGATCGACCGATCATGGAGGCTGATCGCATCGCGGCGCGCGCCGTCGTCCTTCAGCACCTTGGACACGCTGCTCATTATTCCGCCTCCCAGACCTGAGCGACTTCGCCCAGCCGTTCCGTCGCGGCCGGGAGCTTGCGTTTGCAATAGGTGGCGCTGGCGTTCGCCGGCAGGGCGAAGGCGAGGTCGTCGTAGTCGCCGCCGGTATCCGGGCCAGGCAAGGCTGCGCCGCCGGAGAGGCTGGTCCTCGCCGCGCGAAGGTAGCCGGTGATCTCCGTCAGCACCGCCTCGGGATCGTCGAGCTGGAGGTCGACCGGCTCGCGCGGGTAGAGCAGCGAGGCGCTGATGGCGACGTCGTCGCCGAGGAGCGCCTTCACCGCGAAGGCGTAGAGGCAACGCTGAAGCTCGCGTCCGCCGTTCAGCCGAATGTCGCCGCGCGGCGGCCTGCCTGTCTTGTAGTCGCGTACGAGCGCGCGCTTGCCATCGCCCGAGATGTCGAGCCGGTCGACATAGCCGGCGATGTTGAAGCCGGTGTCGGGAATCGTGACCGGCGCGCTCGCATCCCAAGGCGTCTCGGCGTCGGATTTCGGCTCCAAGCCGCCGAACGGCACTTCGCCAAAGGCGCGCGCTCCGGGCAGGATCTCATCGCCATAGGAAAGGGCGCGCCCCGCCATCACGCGGGCATCGTCGAGGGTGCGCCCCCAGATGACGGACGGAGGAACCGGGCGCTCGCTCTCCCAATCGGCGGCGACGGCCTGCGCGGCCTGGGCCACCGCCGCTTCGATGGTCTCCGTGTCGGCTGAAGCAAGGCCGCCGCCGGCTTCGAGGTCGCGCAAGGCGCGGTCGAGAACCATGTGGACGAGGTCGCCGATCCCGAGCGCGTCGAGGACGAGCGGTTCGGCGCTACTCTGCGGTTCACGCCATCCGAACGCATAGACCCACACGAAGCTGAGCGGATTGCGCAGCAGGCGGCGCAGCGAGCTGGCCGACTGGGTGCCGCCGAGGATGGCGAGCACGAGCGGGTGATCCGCCCGCACGAGCCCGTCATGGGGAGTGATCTCGGCCCGCCGCCAGTCGCGCCAGCAGCCCTGCGCGCCGACCGCTTGCGGATCGGCCGCGAACTCCTGGGGCCGGGCCATGAGGCGGTCGGTCTCGCTGAAAGCGTGCGCCGGCGTCGCGTTGCGGCGCAGATAGGTTTCGTCGCTCCGACCGGCGAGCAGGGGGCTGCGTCCCAATAGACGCCCGTCGCTGTCGCGTCGGGCGCGCGAGAGAACGACGGTATCTGCCGTCGTGGCGATGATCGTCTCGAAATCTCGGCGGTCGGCGAGATTGACCGGCAGCGGATCGAGCACTGGGGTCGGGATGATATGGTCCGGGATCAGCCGGTCCTCGGCGATCCCGCGCGGCCAGCGCGAGGAATTGAGCCCGAGGAGCCGCACGAAGCGGCGAGGCGACGCGGCGAGTGCGCTGGCCGGCATCCAGGCGACGCAGACGCACGCTTCCAGTCCGTCGTCCTGCTTCAGGGTTTCGAGCGTCGCGTCGATCGAGGCGGCAGGGCCGGCGAGCAGCGCCTTGCGCCAGATCGCGAGCGCGCGGCCCTTGAGGAAGGCATCTCCGATCTCGCTGGCGGCGTCCGATCCTTTCGCCAGAGTGTCGACCGCTGTGCGGAGTGCGGGAACATGGTCGGCGCCGTCGGGCCAGTCTTCCGGCGTCAACCGGGCCAGAAGGCGGTTCCAGGCGCTCGGCGTCGAAAGCGGCGCATCGGTCGGCAGAACGCGCAGCCAGCCTTCGGGCAGGGTCTCGAAAGGCCCGTTGTCCCGGCAGAGCGCCGCGAGGCGGCGAAGCCGCGACTGCGACAGGCCGCGGACCACGATGTCGGCCAGCGCCGCAGCCGCCTGGCCCTCGCGGGTGGTGATGGTGCGGACGCCATGGACGAAGTGCAGGTCGATGTTGGCGTCGGCGCGCAGGGCCAGGAAATGATCGTCATAGTCGGCGGGCGAGGCGGTCGCGATGGCGATCTCCGAAGGCGAGACGCCCGAGGCAAGCAGGCTGCGCGCCCAGCGCATCGCCTCGATGGCCTCATGATAGGCCGTCGCGGCGCTGACGGCGCTGATCCCCGGCGCTTGCGCCGGTGCGCGCGCGACCGTGACGCCGGTGCCGTCCAGCCATGCGGGAACGCTCCTCGGGCCGGCCGACCACCGCACGGGAATATGGGCGGTGAGGGCCTGGAGCAGCGGCCGCCAGCAGGGCGAGAGTTCGGTAAGGCCGACGATCTCCATCGGGCCGAGGACCGCCGGTGCATGACTGATGCGGGCGGTCGCGGCGGAGACGATATCGAGAGGTCGCATCATGCCGGGCGGAAGCTGG
>JAHCJV010000188.1 GCA_026126105.1 Enhydrobacter sp. | reverse complement strand
CGTCTTCGCTGTCGTTGCCGATTCGACCCGCGAGATACTGGACAACTCCACGCTCGCCGATGCGATCTCCGACAGCGGTAAGCGAACCTCGAAAGCCAAGTCGGCGCCGGTCCACAAGCTCCTCGCGTAGCAGCGCCGGTCGTCACCCGACCCTTGTCTTCTGAGCGGACTCGCAGCGCCTGCCGCTGACGCGTTCGCACGCCTAGCCCGGATTTCTCAAAGGTGTTTGGTGCATCGGCGTTCTGACTCTGGGAGAAGTGTTGTGCAGCAACATTTTTCACCGTTGGAGGAAGTCCGCCGATGCCGACAGAGTGTATCTCGGATTTGTTTGGATTTGCAGCCGTCGAACGGCGTCGTGTCGAAGCATGTTTCGATGGGGGATCGATCACGTCGGATGCCGGCGGCCTGCTGCTGGGGTCGACGGATCGTGCTATCGGGCTGCTCGATCGGTTTGCGGGTTGCTTTGAGGACCATCGCGATGGCGATCTGATCGAGCATCAGGTGCGCACCCTGGTCGGGCAGCGGGTGTTTGGGCTGGCGCTGGGCTACGAGGACCTCAACGACCACGACCACCTTCGGCACGATCCGCTGCTGGCCGTGCTGCTGGGCAAGCTTTCGGCGAAGCGGTCGGACTGCGCGCCGATTGCCGGCAAGAGCACGCTGAACCGTCTGGAGCTGAGCCGGCCCGAGCCGACGAAGTATCACAAGATCAGTCACGACGAGGCGGCGATCGCGAACTTGCTGGTCGACCTGTTCGTCGAGGCTCATCGTCGAGCGCCGCGTCAGATCGTGATCGACCTGGATGCGACGGACGATCCGTTGCATGGCCATCAGGAAGGTCGGTTCTTCCACGGCTACTACGACAACTACTGCTATCTGCCGCTGTACGTGACCTGCGGGCGGCACCTGCTGGCGGCCAAGCTACGCCCCGCGAACGCCGACGGGGCGGCTGGCGCCGAGGTCGAGCTGGCTCGCATCGTCGGCCGGATCAGGGCAAAGTGGCCTCGGGTGCGCATCCTCGTGCGGGCCGATTCGGGCTTCACGCGCGAGTGGCTGATGGCGTGGTGCGAGACAAACGGCGTGGATTACGTGCTCGGCCTGGCGCGCAACGATCGGCTTGCGGCAGAGATCCAATGGCACCTCGAGCGTGCCCGGATGGAGAGCGAACGGACCGGCGCGCCGGCGCGGCGCTTCAAGGACTTCCAATGGACGACGCTCGGGAGCTGGAGCCGGCGTCGTCGTGTCGTGGCCAAGGCCGAGTGGACGAAGGACGAGGCCAACCCGCGCTTCATCGTCACCTCGCTCGGCCGCGACGAGGTCGAGGGCCGTTATCTCTACGAGAAGATCTACTGTGCCCGCGGCGATATGGAGAACCGTATCAAGGAATGCCAGATGGACATGTTCGCTGACCGCACCTCGGCGGCGACCATGCGGGCCAACCAGCTTCGCCTGTGGCTGTCGGCGATGGCCTATGTGCTGCTCTGCGCGCTGCGCCGTATCGGGCTCAGGCACACCCGCTTCGCAAAGGCGTCCTGTGGCTCCATCCGCCTGGCTCTGCTCAAGATCGGCGCCGTCATCACTACCAGCGTACGCCGCATCAAGATCGCCATGGCATCCGGCTGCCCCTGTCAGCACGAGTTCCGACAGGCCCACGCCTTGCTCGCTGCGGCCGCTCGCTGACGAAACAGACACCGCATAGCACACAACACCTGTCCTGATAGGCGCCGCCCCTCGGGCGTGAAGTTGCTCGCCCGCGAACTGCTCCCTTCGAAGCAACAAACGCTCAATCCCGGCGCCACACTCTCCGCGGCCCTCCGAACACTCATATTCCCAACTACCTTTGAGAAATCCGGGCTAGGACGTCGTCGAAATTGCAGATCGTGCCGTCGTCGAGTTCTTTGTAACAGGCAGCGAACTCCGGAATGCCGCACGTCGTTGGTGGAAGTGTCTGATCGTTGGCTGTCGACGGATCGGAACGCCTTCGCCCACCGGTCTCTCTGGCCCACTTTATATCCACACGGCGATTCCCCCTCTCGCTGCCTTTGGGGCCATTCAGCACAAACGGCTGTTGGCTCGATCTGCCCTCTACCTGGACCACGCGTGAGCCGCGACCTGCGAGTGCACGCCGAACGGCATCGGCGCGAGCTATGTCGAGTCTTGTGCCAGGAAGTATCGATTCAGCCGTGTCAACATGGCCTACGACAACGAAGCTTTCGCAAGCAGCTGGAAGACGTTGCAAATTGCGCCCAGCGCCCGCGCGCCAAATCGTACCCAATGCATCACTACTCAGCTCGGCGGAGTTGAAATCGAAGTACACCCAAGTCTCGGAGATTGGGGGAGTGCACCCCAAGTCGGCGGCGTCCCAACCACCGTCATGGCAATAATGAGTCCGAGCGATAGCCGCGGCATCAGAATAGCGGCTTCAGGCCGAACCGG
>JAHCJV010000187.1 GCA_026126105.1 Enhydrobacter sp. | reverse complement strand
CGACTCGAAAAGACATCACTTCGACACAAAAGTCAGGTCCAGATTCAATGGAAAATCATTGTTTATGATTTAAAATAAAAATATAAGGTACAGCAGTCCAGTGTAATTGCACCGTCATAGTCTGCATAATCAACACTACCAACCGCCATATGATAGTACACACCATGTTCAGCATAACTCTGCCTGATTGCACCATTAATAACTTAAACACGGTCCAAAATATTGGCCCGCCATGTTTTGCTCAGTTTGTTATCTGCCTCAAGCTGCACATTCGGATAAATGACGGACAATTTTGGAATTGTGTCAAAGGCATCCAACAGTTCGTACTGGCCCGAAGCAGTGTGATCAAACCACTGCACTTTTAAAGACTTTTGCATTTGACCACACACTTTTGCAAGCCAGAACCTTTCAACCTATAAACCAAAAAATTAAAGAGGAAGCCAGCAATATGAACACACCTTCAAGTCAGCAGCAACTTTTCTGCGCTTGCTTTGGGTGGATTCTTTTGAGCTGCTACTGCGCTTTCTACCATAGCTTCGTTCCTTTTCTTTTCCCTTATCATTGGGGTCTTCATTTGGCTGATCATCCTTGGAATTGGCGGGTCTTACCGCACAAATAGTTCCTACATCACAAATTAGAAGCATTTCAAGGGACCGCGTATGGTACGCGGCTCCTGCAATCAGCACCCACCCAGTGACAACAATGCATGCTTTTTTGTGCTTGTGGTTGCTGTGATTGAGTGTCGAACAGCCATTTGCGCCTGAACCCGTTCAATCAACGGGTTCTCAACTTGGACTGGGAGAGCAGCAGGCTTAATTCGTTTGATCCAGTCAAAATCTGCAGGATCGGGTTCGGTGTTGCCATGCTCAATGACTGCTTGGTTGGTCTGCATAATTGCAGCATAGCTTTCCCAGATCTCGAGTGCAGTAGGAAATAGCTTTGTACAAGCCTTTTCCAGATCCGAGATAACCTCCGGCAGTATTGGTTCTGGCAGCAGACAGCTTGGCATACCTTGCGGACTCTGTGGGAGGATTGCAATCGGCTCACCCCAATCTTTGGTACAATGCCAAGTTTTAGCAACCATTTCGACACTTGGTGTTGTAGCATCTTTTTGAAGCGAAAAAACGAAGACATGCGCCTTTTGGATACCAGTAAGCTGTGGAGAGCAACCATTGAAAAAGGTTTTCCAGTCCCAAACCTGTTAGCCGCAATTTAAGTTTGTATCTAATCGTACTTTATACTAACCTTGTCGATGTGCATTAAGGTCCATTTTTTTGTGGCCCCTTTGCCTCCTTTGAAAACATTTTCTAAGAAGCGTTGCAACTCTGGCAAAGATCTAACGGTCGAGTGTTTGAGAGATGATTTCACCAATCCAAAAGGCACGTCAGCATTGCAATGCGTGTGTCCAATAGGCAGGAAGGACACTTGAATGGTTTCAAATAATTTCTGCAGTACAAGCCATGCCACAAATGCTAAAACCACCCAGTTCTTATTTTCTCGCCCACAGTTGTCTGCCTTACAAACATGTAAAAAAAACCGGTTAGACCAACTTGGTTAGCGACCGCGTACCGTACGCGGTAGCATTTCAATTCGTACCTGCAGAAACAGTTCGACTCTTGCATGGGGCTGCAGTTCGAAAATGCGTTTGAGTTCCAACCAAATCATGGAAATCACAAAATTCGGATCTTGCGACCATTCATTATAGTGCCACATGTAGCAGCCAGTACCGTATCCATTGTTGAGCACCACAAAAGGGGCAACTTCGAGTAAGAGCAGCCTGTTCAACGCTTTTGGTTTCTGAACAAAAGAGGGCAGAAAAAAGCTGCCCCCACCATCCACTACAAGGGATACAATGCTGCCATCTTTTGCCAGCAATGCGTTGTGCTTTCTAGTAGTATGGTATGAGAGAAGTTGAAACTTGCAACTGAACAAAAACGTACTCAGACTCGTACTGGTTTCGCTCTCCATTGGTAAACAAAAGATGCGCTTGTTTCAAGGCACGAAGTTCTGCCTGTTCAGCCTCCGGGGTGGTAGGATCTGCTATTAAGGACTTGACGACAACACAGATGTCGCACTTGCCTACTTGTTGTTAGCAAAACATACTAAGAACAAAGCACATACCCAGTTGACAGTATTTTGGAAATTTCACATGGTTAAATTCTGTCTCCAGAATCAGATAAAAGCGGCTCAGCTTGACATAAACAAGTCCCTTGCGCAACAACTCGGCCTCCATTTGCAGAAAGAGTTCTTGTTTAGTAACCGAACAAGGCATGACATAACTATTTTCAACAGGATTGCTTTCTCCATACTAGAACAAATCAGCTTTTTGCTAAAGGGAGAGGTTTTATTTTACCTTTTCTACATAGCTTTTTATCCAGGCAAGGCTGTTATAGAATTTTTCCGTCTTTGAAACTGTGTGCGGTTCTTGCCATGTGCTGTCGCAGGCGTAAAACTTGTCTTTACTGAACGCCCAGTAGATGCGAAAGGCAGCGCTGCAGAGGAGCTGGTGCGAGTCCATCAGATAAGGATTGTTTTTTTTTTTTTTTTTTTCATTACCTTGCCATTTGCAT
>JAHCJV010000186.1 GCA_026126105.1 Enhydrobacter sp. | reverse complement strand
CTGGCTCGCAGGCGGCGACCCACTTCGCCACGGTGATGCCGGGCCTCGCGCTGACCGCCGGCGACTTCAAGGTCATCTGAGCGGACGTGGCGCTCATCCCAGCATCGAATGCCGTTAGCAAGAACAGTGGAGCACAGCATGGCGCAATTTCCAGCGAGAATCGGGCTGTACAGCGAGCTCGATGCCAGTACCGGCTTCAGGCTCCAAGGCGCGGCGCGGGGTGACTCGGCCGGCTATTCGGTGGCTTCTGCGAGAGATGTCAACGGCGACGGCTTTGCAGACCTGATCGTCGGCGCCCCGGGAGCCGATCCGCAAGGATCCAGCTCTGGCGCCAGCTACGTTGTGTTCGGCAAGGCATCGGGGTTTGCCGCCGATATTCGCCTGGGGCGCCTTGATGGCACCAATGGTTTCAAGCTCAGCGGGGTGGCGGCGAACGATCGAAGCGGCGCTGCGGTGGCCGCTGCAGGAGACGTCAACGGCGACGGCTTTGCAGACCTGATCGTTGGCGCCCAGGGAGCGGATCCGCAAGGGTCCAGGTCGGGCGCCAGCTATGTGGTGTTTGGCAAGGCTTCGGCGTTTGCCGCCAATTTTGACCTGTCGAGCCTCGACGGCAGCAACGGCTTCAGGCTCAGCGGCGTAGCAGCGTCCGACGAAAGCGGCACTTCAGTTGCTTCTGCAGGCGACGTCAACGGCGACGGCTTTGCAGACCTGATCATAGGTGCGCCGAATGCCGATCCGCATGGCAATTATTCGGGCGCAAGCTACGTGGTGTTCGGCAAGGCTTCAGGGTTTGCCGCCAATCTCAACCTGTCTGCGCTCGACGGCAGCAATGGCTTCAAGCTGAGCGGCGTGGCCGCGGCTGACCGGAGCGGCCGGTCGGTATCTTCGGCAGGGGACGTCAACGGCGACGGCTTTGCAGACCTGATCGTCGGCGCACGGGGAGCCGATCCGAACGGGTCCGAATCGGGCGCGAGCTACGTGGTGTTCGGGAAGGCGTCGGGATTTGCGGCCAATAACGACCTCTCGAGCCTCGATGGCGGCAACGGCTTCAGGCTCAGCGGTGTGGCGGAGGGCGACCAGAGCGGCAATTCGGTTGCTTCTGCAGGCGACGTCAATGGCGACGGCTTCGCCGACCTGATCGTCGGTGCCCCGAAAGCCGATGTCCGATATGGCAGACCAAGGGGCGCGAGCTACGTTGTGTTCGGCAAAGCCTCGGGCTTCGGCGCCAATATTGACCTGTCGAGCCTTAACGGCAGCAACGGGTTCAGGATCTTCGGTGGGGCATCGCTCGATTACATCGGCTCTTCAGTGGCATCTGCGGGAGACGTCAACGGGGATGGCTTCGCAGACCTCATCGTCGGGGCCCCGGGAACGGCTGCATCCGAGGCGGGCGCGAGCTATGTGGTATTCGGCAAGGCATCTGGGTTCGGGTCAAGTGTCAGCGTGCAGGACCTCAATGGCAGCAATGGCTTCGCACTCACTCAGAGCCAAAAGGATCGCTTCAGCGGCACCTCCGTTGACTCGGCGGGCGATGTCAACGCCGATGGCTTCGCAGACCTGATCGTCGGCGAACCGGGGGCGCCTGCTGGCTTGAGCTATGTGATCTTTGGTCGGGCGCCGGACACCGCGGTCAACCGCATCGGTACCGTCGCCTCGCAGACACTGGCGGGCGGGGCGTTCGACGATATGCTGTCGGGCCTGGGCGGCGACGACAGGCTATTCGGCCACGCCGGCAAGGACACGCTCGACGGCGGCTTGGGGGATGACACAGCGTACGGCGACGACGGCAGCGACCTCCTGCGCGGCCGAGAGGGCAACGATGTTCTGTCCGGCGGTGCCGGCGACGACGAGCTCCTGGGAGCCCAGGGAAACGACGTCATCGACGGCGGGTCAGGCGACGACACGCTCGCCGGCGGCGGGGAAGATGATAGCCTCGACGGCGGCGAAGGGATCGACACGGTTCGCTACGTCTCCGCCTCCGCCGGGGTGACGGTGGACCTGGCGCTGACGGGTGCCCAGGACACGGGCGGCGCCGGGATCGATACGCTGCGGAACATCGAGAACCTTACCGGCTCGGACTTCGGCGATCGGCTCTGGGGCGACGACGGTGCGAATGTCCTGGCCGGCGGCGAGGGCGACGACATCCTGATGGGACGCCACGGCGACGACAGGCTGGAAGGCGGTGCCGGCGCCGACTCGCTGGAGGGCGGCGAGGGCAATGACACGCTGATCGGTGGAGAGGGCAGCGATGTCGCGAGCTACGCCTCGGCGACAGCGGGCGTAACGGTCGACCTGACGATCACCGGTCCGCAGAACACCGGCGGCGCGGGCATCGACACGCTGATCGGCGTCGAGAATCTCACCGGCTCGGGCTATGCCGACAGCCTGACCGGCAATGCCGACGCAAACATCCTGAGCGGTGGCGACGGCAACGACCTTCTCTCGGGTGGAGACGGCAACGACACGCTCGACGGCGGCCTGGGGGATGACACGGCCTACGGCGGCGACGGCAAGGACATCCTGCGCGGCCGGGAGGGCAACGACGTCCTCTCCGGCGGTGGGGGCGACGACGAACTCCTGGGAGCGGAGGGCAATGACGTCA
>JAHCJV010000185.1 GCA_026126105.1 Enhydrobacter sp. | reverse complement strand
CTGACCGGCATACCCGGCCTCGCCTCGAGCGACTTTACGATCGTCTGACGGCCCGGAGCCCCGGCTCCGGCCCGACCATGCGCCGTCCCTCCTCCGACGAAGAAGAGGGACGGCGTTTTTCGTTGGAGAATCAAGGTCGCGGGCGTCAGGGCCAAATCGTTCTTGCGCCTTGCGCTCGGAGTGCGGGATGGCAAGGTCTCAAAGGCCCGGTTCGACGCGCGAAGCGGTTTTTTGGCACCAGACCCCAGGTAGCAATTGCGATGAGCGGGAGCCGCACATACCGTGCGTCTACTTGACGATCGTAGCGCTGCCCGATGCTGGGCACACGAAATGCTCAAGCTGGGGAAAAAGCGATGACGAACACTCCGACGATCTGGCGGGCGCCCTTCACGGCTAATGCCTCGAACACTGCGGGCGCGCAGGTAAACCCCTATACGATCGGTCTCTCCAACGGGAATTTCCTGGTGGTTTGGACCGATGACACCAGCGGTCCTTCCGCCGGAAGCGACGTCTTCGGACAGATCTACGGGCCCGAAGGCGACGCGGTGGGAACGGCGTTTGAGGTCAACTCCAACTTCTTCCTCGACGGCGAGTTCCTGGGCTCGATCGCGCCCCAGACCGACGGCGGCTTCGTGATCGCCTATGTCGATGACGAGGGCGCAGGTGTCGATGCGATCAGGATCGAGCGGAAAGATGCCGCCGGAGTTACTATCCTTGTCGGCTCGATCACCGGCGCGGCCGGTGCGATCAGCGACCCGGAGATCACGGTGGCGCCGGACGGCAGCTATATGATCACTTTCACGCGCGACATCGGCCGCAACATGAACGTCCGTGCGGTGGTGGTCAGCGCCGCGAACGTCATCGGCGCGGAGTTCGACGCGGCCCAGAACAGCGCGGAGTTCGATGGCATTTCGGATGTCGCCGGGCTGAGCAACAACAATTTCGTTACGGTCTACGAGGAGGAAGATCTCGACGGCAACGGCATCGAGGCCCAGATCGTCACCTTCGCGGGCGCTCAGGTCGCCAATGTACCGGTTGCGTTTCTCGGCGCCGATCCGCATGTGGCGGCGCTGACCGGCGGCGGCTTCGCGGTCGTCTGGAACGATCCCGCGAACAACGGCGATATTCGCTTCAGCGTGCTCGACAACGCCGGTTCGTTCGTCGCCAACCAGGTCCTGGTCGCCGGCGGCGCCAACGCCCAGAACGAGCCCAAGGTCGTCCGCCTGCTCGACGGCGGCTTCTTCGTGGTCTGGGACGACGACACGAGCGGCAACCTGACCGGCCGGCGCTTCAGCGCGACCGGCGCGGCGATCGGCGGCAACACGATCATCGACACGTCTGCCAGCGACATCGAGCTTGGACTGACGAGCGACGGTCGGATCCTGGTGACCTATTTCAATTCGGTTGGGGAGATCTCCGAGGCCATCCTCGATCCGCGCGACAACGTGATCACCGGCACCGACTCGAGCGAGGTGCTGACGACGCAGATCGGCAATACCACCATCTTCGGCGGCAGCGGTCAGGATACGATCTTCGGCCAGGACGGAAACGACGTGATCCAGGGCGGGGTCTCCACCGATTCCGTCTTCGGCGGCGGAGGCGACGACACCATCCGGGTGTTCGAGGGCGAGCTCATCGATCACGTCGACGGCGAGAGCGGAACCGACACGCTCGATCTCAGCAACATCACCTCGGCTCAGGCCGTCATCAACCTCGATACCGGGACCTGGCAGCTGTCTCCAGGCTTCGGAGGCCCCGCCACCATCGCCGGCATCGAGGTCGTGGAGGGCACCCAGGCTGCGGACTCGGTGACCGGGAGCGGCGCCAGCGAATCGTTCTCCGGAGCGAAGGGCAACGACTCTCTGTTCGGTGGCGGTGGCATCGATACCATCGAAGGTGGCAAGGGTGACGACCTCATCCTGGGCGGCGTCGATACCGACGCGATCTTCGGCGAAGCCGGCAGCGATACGATCGCCGTGCTGGAGGGCGAGTTCATCGACAGCGTCGATGGCGGCGCAGGCCAGGACACGCTCGACCTGAGCGCGATCGCCACCCGTGGCGCGGTGATCGATCTCGGCGCCGGAACCTGGGATCTGTCCCCCAGCTTCGGCGGGCCGGCGACGATCGTGAGCGTGGAAAGAGTGAACGGAACCGCCGTCGGCGATACGGTTACCGGCGCAGCGACGAACGAGATTTTCAGCGGTTTGGGCGGCGACGACCAGCTCAACGGCGCGGCAGGCCTTGATCTGCTCAAGGGCGGCAACGGAAACGACACGCTCGATGGCGGCAGCCAGGCCGACACGCTCGAGGGTGGCGGCGGCAACGACCGACTGATCGGCGGTACCGGCCAGGACAACCTCACGGGTGGCGGCGGAGGCGACACCTTCGTGCTGTCCCCGTTCCAGGCCGACCGCGACACGATCGCGGACTTCTCGTCGGCCGCCGATCAGTTCGAGATATCGGCGGCTCTGTTCGGCGGCGGGCTGGTAGCCGGGGTGCTGGCCGCCTCGCAATTCGTCAGCAACGGAACGGGACTGGCCGGCGACGCCGACGACCGCTTCATCTACAACAATGCGACCGGCCAGCTGTTCTACGATTCGAACGGCAGCGTGGGGGGCAACAGGGAACAGATCGCCACT
>JAHCJV010000184.1 GCA_026126105.1 Enhydrobacter sp. | reverse complement strand
AGCTCTACTGCATCTACGTGGCCATCGGCCAGAAGCGCTCCACGGTCGCGCAGCTGGTCAAGGTGCTGCAGGACAACGACGCCATGAAGTACTCTGTCGTCGTGTGCGCGACGGCCTCGGACGCGGCGCCGCTCCAGTATCTGGCGCCGTACTCGGCGTGCGCCATCGGCGAGTACTTCCGCGACAACGGCATGCACGCGCTCATCATCTACGACGACCTCTCCAAGCAGGCCGTCGCATACCGCCAAATGTCCCTCCTGCTGCGCCGCCCGCCCGGCCGCGAGGCCTACCCGGGTGACGTGTTCTACCTGCACTCGCGTCTCCTTGAGCGCGCCGCCAAGATGAACAAGGACAACGGCAGCGGCTCGCTCACCGCGCTGCCGATCATCGAGACCCAGGCCGGCGACGTGTCGGCGTACATCCCCACCAACGTCATTTCGATCACGGACGGCCAGATCTTCCTCGAGACGGAGCTGTTCTACCAGGGCATCCGTCCGGCGATTAACGTCGGCCTGTCGGTCAGTCGCGTCGGCTCGGCGGCGCAGATCAAGGCGATGAAGCAGGTTGCCGGCACGATCAAGCTGGAGCTGGCCCAGTATCGCGAGATGGCCGCCTTCGCCCAGTTCGCCTCCGACCTCGACGCTTCGACCCAGCGCCTGCTGGCCCGCGGCCAGCGTCTGACCGAGCTCCTCAAGCAGGGCCAGTTCGTTCCGATGCCGGTCGAGGAGCAGGTCGTCTCGCTCTATGCCGGCACCCGCGGCTTCCTCGACGGCCTGCCGATCGCGCGGGTCAACGAGTTCGAGCGCCAGATGCTCGATTCAGTGCGGGCCGAGGGCTCGATCCTCGCGTCAATTCGCGAGAAGCGCGAGATCGTCAAGGAGACCGACGACAAGCTCAAGACGTTCCTCGCCGACTTCGTCAAGAAGTTCGCCTAAGGGACCGCCGAGGCTCCGATGCCCAGTCTGAAGTCCTATCGCCTTCGCATCCGAAGCGTGCAGTCGACGCAGAAGATCACGAAGGCCATGAAGATGGTCGCCGCCGCCAAGTTGCGGCGCGCCCAGGAGCAGGCCCTAGCGGCCCGTCCCTATGCCGAGGCCATGGACAAGATCCTGGCGTCGCTCGGGGCGAGCTTCAAGAGCGGCCTCGGCCCACGGCTGCTGGCCGGCACCGGCTCCGACCAGACGCATCTCGTGGTCGTCGCCACGGGCGACCGCGGTCTTTGTGGCGGCTTCAACAGCACCATCGTCCGTGAAGCGCGGCGGACAATCCGGGCGCTGCGGGCCGACGGCAAGACGGTCAAGATCTTCTGTGTCGGCCGCAAAGGGCGCGATCAGTTGCGCCGCGACTTCGGAAGCCTGATCGTCGAAACGATCACGGATCTCGGCCGTCCGCGTCTCCGCTTCGCCGATGCCCAGCAAGTCGCCACGCGCCTCATGGAGATGTTCGAAGCCGGCGAGTTCGACGTCGCTCACGTCGTTTTCAACCGGTTCAAGTCGGCGATGACCCAGATCGTCACCGTGCAGCAGCTCATCCCGCCGCCGCCGCCCGAAGCCAATGCGACCGCCGCTCCTGCCGCTACGACGGGCGGCGCGGTGTACGAATTCGAGCCCGACGAGGGCGAGATCCTGGCCGAGCTTCTGCCGCGCAACCTTGCCGTCCAGATCTTTCGCGTCCTGCTGGAGAATGCCGCGAGCTTCTACGGCTCGCAGATGACGGCCATGGACAACGCCTCGCGCAACGCGGGCGATGTGATCAAGAAGCTCACCTTGCAGATGAATCGGTCGCGCCAGGCGTCCATCACCAAGGAACTGATCGAAATCATCTCGGGCGCCGAGGCCATCTAGGTCCGCGCTGTCAGCAATCGAAGGAAAGGGAACCGCATGGCCACCAATAACATCGGCACGATCACCCAGATCACGGGCGCGGTCGTCGACGTGCGCTTCGACGCCGATCTGCCGAACATTCTCAACGCCTTGCACGTGAACGCCGACAATCGGCTGATCGTGCTCGAAGTCGCCCAGCATCTCGGCGAGTCGGAAGTGCGCACCATCGCCATGGACACGACCGACGGTCTGGTACGTGGCGAGAAGGCAGTCGACACCGGAGGCCCGATCGCCATGCCCGTCGGTCCCGAGACGCTCGGCCGTATCCTGAACGTCATCGGCGAGCCGGTCGACGAACGCGGTGCGGTTGGCAACACCAAGACCCTGCCGATCCATCGTTCCGCTCCCGAGTTCGTCGAACAGTCGACGGAGGCGGAGATCCTGGTAACCGGCATCAAGGTCATCGACCTGCTCGCGCCCTATGCCAAGGGCGGCAAGATCGGCCTGTTCGGCGGTGCCGGCGTCGGCAAGACAGTGACCATCATGGAGCTGATCAACAATGTCGCGAAGGCGCACGGCGGCGTGTCGGTGTTCGCCGGGGTCGGCGAGCGCACTCGCGAGGGCAACGACCTTTACCATGAGATGATCGAGGGCGGCGTCATCAAGCTGGACGGACCGGGCTCCAAGGTGGCGCTCGTGTACGGTCAGATGAACGAGCCGCCGGGCGCGCGCGCGCGCGTGGCGCTCTCGGGCCTGACCGTCGCCGAGTACTTCCGCGACGCCGAAGGCCAGGACGTGCTGTTCTTCGTCGACAACATCTTCCGCTTCACCCAGG
>JAHCJV010000183.1 GCA_026126105.1 Enhydrobacter sp. | reverse complement strand
CGCCAGCTCCCCATCATGTACTCCTCGCGCGAGCACGGCTTCTTCTCGATCTCCGGCAATCTCGCGACCCAGTTCGTCCAGGCGGTCGGCTGGGCGATGGCCTCGGCGATGAAGCGCGACACCAGGATCGCCGCCGGCTGGATCGGCGACGGCTCGACCGCGGAGTCCGACTTCCATGCCGCCCTGGTCTTCGCTTCGACCTACAAGGCGCCGGTCGTGCTCAACATCGTGAACAACCAGTGGGCGATCTCGACCTTCCAGGGCATCGCCCGCGGCGGCTCGGGCACCTTCGCCGCGCGCGGGCTGGGCTTCGGCATCCCGGCGCTGCGGGTCGACGGCAACGACTATCTCGCCGTCCATGCCGTCGCGCGCTGGGCGGTCGAGCGCGCGCGGCGCAATCTCGGCCCCACCCTGATCGAGTACGTCACTTATCGCGTCGGCGCCCATTCGACCTCCGACGATCCGAGCGCCTATCGCCCCAAGACCGAGTCCGACGCCTGGCCGCTCGGCGATCCGGTTCTGCGGCTCAAGCAGCACCTGATCCGCGTCGGCGCCTGGTCGGAGGAACGCCACGCCCAGGCTGAGGCGGAAATCCTCGCCGAGGTGATCGCCGTCCAGAAGGAGGCCGAGACACACGGCACCCTGCACACCGGCCCGCATCCCTCGGCGCGCGACATGTTCGAGGGCGTCTATGAGGAAATGCCGCCGCACCTCCGTCGCCAGCGCCAGCAGGCGGGAGTGTGAGCCTTCATGTTCCTCCCCGGCGGGAAGCCGGGGAGGTGCCCCGGAGGGGCGGAGGGGTCTTGGGCCTCAGTCGAAACGTCCATCCATCGTCTTGCACTCAAGCGCTGCCGTGATTGTCTCCACGATGCTATCGGTGCGATTCAGGACATCGCCGTTCCAGAAGCGAAGGATACGCCAGCCTTGCGATCTGAGGAATCGATCACGACCTTCATCGTACGGCGCATCATCGAGATGCCCGCTTCCGTCGAGCTCTATGGCGATGCGTGCTTCGACACAGGCGAAGTCGCAGATGTAAGAACCTATCATGTGCTGGCGCCTGAACTTGTAGCCGCTGATCTGGCGACGGCGCAGGCGACTCCACAGAATCCGTTCGGCGGGCGTCAGACTCTGGCGCAGCTTTCGGGCAAAGTTGAGCATCCACACAGGGTAACTGACGCGATGGCATGTTTGACGAACAAATCGACGATCATGTGCGTTGCCCATGACCCCTCCGCCCCTTCGGGGCACCTCCCCACGCTTCGCGTAGGGAGGACCCTTACCTTCATCTCCTCCCTGGCGAAGCCGGGGAGGTGCCCCGAAGGGGCGGAGGGGTCGGGAGCCGCAGCAATGGTATGGCTAATGAGAGCTCCATTCGAGAAAGGAGCCTAGCCGATGCCGCGCAAGACCATGGTCGAGGCGATCCGCGATGCGATGGATGTCGCGATGGGCCGCGACGAGAACGTCGTCGTGTTCGGCGAGGACGTCGGTTACTTCGGCGGCGTGTTCCGCTGCACCCAGGGCCTGCAGCAGAAATACGGCACCAGCCGCTGCTTCGACACGCCGATCAGCGAGCTCGGCATCGTCGGCGTCGCCGTCGGCATGGCGGCCTACGGCTTGCGGCCGTGCGTCGAGATCCAGTTCGCCGATTACATGTATCCCGCCTACGACCAGATCGTGTCGGAGGCCGCCCGCCTGCGCTACCGCTCGAACGGCAACTTCACCGCGCCGCTGGTAGTGCGCATGCCGACCGGCGGCGGCATCTTCGGCGGCCAGACGCACAGCCAGAGCCCGGAGGCGCTGTTCGTCCATGTCGCGGGCCTCAAGACGGTCGTGCCGTCGAACCCGCACGACGCCAAGGGGCTGCTGATCGCGGCGATCGAGGACAACGACCCGGTGATCTTCCTCGAGCCCAAGCGGCTCTATAACGGCCCATTCGACGGCCATCACGACAAGCCGGTGACGCCGTGGGCGAAGCACGATCTGGGCGAGGTGCCGGACGGGCACTACACCGTGCCGCTGGGCAAGGCCGCGATCCGGCGCGCCGGCGCGGCGGTGACGGTGCTGGCCTACGGCACGATGGTGTTCGTGGCCGAAGCGGCCGCCGCCGAGACCGGCATCGACGCCGAGGTGATCGACCTGCGCACGCTGCTGCCCTACGACCTCGACGCCATCAAGGCGTCGGTCGAGAAGACCGGGCGGTGCGTCGTTGTGCACGAGGCGACGCTTACGGGAGGCTACGGCGCCGAGCTGGTGGCGCTGGTGCAGGAGCAGTGCTTCTACTGTCTCGAAGCGCCGGTGACGCGGGTCACCGGCTGGGACACGCCCTATCCGCATGCGCAGGAGTGGGACTATTTCCCCGGGCCGGCGCGCGTCGGGCGCGCCCTCAAGGCCGTGATGGAGGCCTGAGATGGGCACGCGGATCATCAAGATGCCCGATGTCGGCGAAGGCGTGGCCGAGGCAGAGATCGTCGAATGGCACGTCACGGTCGGCCAGTCGGTGCTGGAGGACCAGATCCTCGCCGCGGTGATGACCGACAAGGCGACAGTGGAGATCCCCTCGCCGGTCGCCGGCACCGTCGTGGCGCTGGGCGGCGAGGTCGGCAGCGTGCTGGCGGTCGGCTCCGAGCTGGTCCGGCTGGAGGTCGCGGGCGGCGGGACCGAGGACGTGTCCGCCGCGCCGCCGGGAGCGCCGCTGGGAGCGCGGGGCTCCAGAGCCCG
>JAHCJV010000182.1 GCA_026126105.1 Enhydrobacter sp. | reverse complement strand
AGACGGCGACCAGCCGCTTCATCGACCGCGTCGAGGAGATCAAGGCCGTGCGCAGGCAGCGCAAGAACGTCGCCCTGGTGGCGAACCGCATGCGCACGGGCAGCCGCGCCGCCGAGCGCCTCGAGGCCTTCTTCCGCGACCTGGGCCACGAGCCCGCGGGCCGCATCGTCGAGCGCGCGCTCTACAGCGAGCTCGCCGACCGCGGCCTGAGCCTGTTCGACATCGACACACGCCAGGCCTACGAGCTCGCGCTCCCCTGGCTGCCGCTGCTGGAGTTCCTGGAAAAGGCGATGCGCGGGCGCTGAACGCTCACCCCTCGCCGCGCGGCCTGCGCCCGCCGCGGCGCGCCAGCACGTCGTGCAGCATCTGCCGGGGCTCGTCGCTGCCGTGGGACTCGCGGAAGGCGTCGATCCCGGCGGCGATCGCCGCGTCGACCGGGCCCTGCTCCCAGCGACGCATCAGCGCCTTCTGGCTGCGGATCGCGCGGGGGCCGGCCGCACGGATGGCGTCGGTCCAGCCCGCCACGGTCTCGTCGAGGGCGTCGTCGCCGGCCAGGGCCTCGATCAGCCCCGCCCGGTGCGCCTCCTCCGCGTCGATGGTCTTGCCCGTGAACAGCAGCTCGGCCGCCCGTCCCCAGCCCATCAGGCGCGGCAGCAGGGCCGCCTCGATCACCGAGGGGATGCCGATCAGGACCTCCGGCATGGCGAAGGTCGAGCGCCGGGTGGCCGCGCGCAGGTCGCAGGACGCGGCGATCTCCAGCGCCCCGCCCAGGCAGGCGCCGTCGATCGCCGCGATCACCGGCACGGGACAGTCGCGCACCGCCCGGCAGGCGCCGTGCAGGTGGCGGATGAACGCTTCGGCCGTGTCCGGGGTGACGCCGGAGAGCTCGGCCACGTCCGCGCCCGCGGAGAAGGCCCGTCCGGCACCGGTGAGCACGACGCAGCGCAGGTCCTCCTCCGCGCCCAGGGCCGCCATCGCCCCGGTCAGCTCCGCGATCAGGGCATGGGAGAGCGCATTGAGCTTTTCCGGGCGCTGCAGCGTGACCCGGACACAACCGCCCTGCCGCACGATCTCGATCAGACCGGTCATCGGTACCCTGTCCTCCGCTGCTGCCATCGCCGCCGTGGGATGCTAGGAAGCACCCACGCCATTCTAGTGGATTGACTCCAACGTTTGGTGCCCTCGTCTGACGGCGGCAATGATTTTATCTGGATCGGCGGTCCAGACGAAGGGTTTGGGTTCGGTGTTGTGTTCGTCGAGGAAGCGGTTGATGGCGGCCTGGAGGTCGACGATCGAGCGGAAGACACCGCGCTTGAGACGGCGCTTGGTCAACTTGGCGAAGAAGCCCTCGACGGCGTTGAGCCAGGAGCATGAGGTCGGCACGAAGTGGAAGGTGACGCGGCTGTGTCGGTCGAGCCAGGCCCGCACCTTCGGGTGCTTGTGGGCGGCATAGTTGTCGAGGATCACATGGACGACCTTGCCGACTGGCACCTGGCGCTCGACAGTGTTGAGGAAGCGGATGAACTCCTGGTGCCGGTGGCGCTGCATGTTGCGACCGACCACCGTGCCGTCCAGCACATTGAGCGCGGCGAACAGGGTGGTGGTGCCATGCCTCTTGTAGTCGTGCGTCATGGTGCCGGCCCGGCCCTTCTTCAGCGGCAGGCCCGGCTGGGTGCGGTCGAGAGCCTGGATCTGGCTCTTCTCGTCGACGGACAGGACGACGGCATGGGCCGGCGGGTCGACATAGAGGCCGACCACGTCGCGCAGCTTGGCAACGAAGTCCGGGTCGTTCGAGAGCTTGAACTGCCGCACCCGGTGAGGCTGCAGGCCGTGACTGCGCCAGATGCGCTGCACCGAGCTGACACTGATCCCGATGGCCTTGGCCATCATCGCCCCGGTCCAATGGGTCGCTTCGGTGGGCGGATCGGCGAGCGTGAGGGCAACCACGCGGTCCACCACGGCAGCCTCGAGCGGCGGGATGCGCGAGGGCCGGGTCTTGTCCCGCAGCAGACCCTCGACACCCGCCTCGGCGAAGCGTTCCTGCCAGCGCCAGACACAGGTCTTCGACTTGCCGGTCTCCCGCATGATCGCGTTGGTGCCGAGGCCGTCGGCCGTCAGAAGCACGATCCGGGCGCGCCAGACGTGCTTCTGCGGGGCGTTGCGATCCCGAACGACCGCGTCGAGCCGACGACGGTCCTCCGGTGTGACTGCCATGATGATGCCGGTGCGCATGACCCAGACTCGCACCATGCACCCACGACAGGAATCCCCCGCGGGACTCCTTCGTCAGATTTCATCCACTAGGTTGTTTCCCGTGCGTCGCCACGGTCGCACGCGGTTTATTACTCAAGTCTGCGACGCGAGTCTATTCACGGCAACTGAAGGTGTCGTGATCGTGCTGATTCGACGTCAAGAATTTGAATTGAACGATGGTTCAATTTATTCGGTTCCTAAGATCGGGACTGCTTGTTCCCTCGCATGTCACAGATCGATATCCGTCCATACCGGCTTGTGGTCCGACGCGCCCTCGGCTTCGTCGATCCACATCCGCGTCACCCGCGGCGCGATCTCGCCGCCCACGAAGCAGTAGTCCAGCCGACGCCGGTGCATGCTGCCGTCGCCGTCCTGCCCTTCATGGCTGATGAAGGCGTCCTTCCGGTGACCGGCGGCCACGGTGCTGTCGACGAAGCCGTCGGCGTGGACGGCGATCGGGTAATAGGGGGAGTGGCCGGTCATCAGCCGGTACTCTTCGCTGTCGGGCGTCGCGTTGAAGTCGCCCA
>JAHCJV010000181.1 GCA_026126105.1 Enhydrobacter sp. | reverse complement strand
TGTAGTAACGCGAAGATGAGCGGCTCTGGTGAGCCGCGCTCCCAGCGCATCACGACTTCGGCGCCTCGAAGATCTTGCCGCCGACGACCGTGCCCCATACCGGCACGTCCTTGAGCTTGTCCGGCGGCACCGTGAGCGGGTCGTCGTCGAGGATGGCGAAGTCGGCCCGCTTGCCGACGTCGATGCTGCCCAGCTCCTCGTCGAGTTTCAGCGTATAGGCAGCGCCGAGCGTGATGGCTCGCAGCGCTGCGGCCACCGAGATCTTCTCGGCCTCGCCCAAGGTGCGCCCCGACGCCGTCAGGCGGTTGACCGCGCACCACGCCGTGAACAGCGGCCCGATCGGCGTCACCGGCGCGTCGCAATGGATGGCGAACGGCACGCCGACATTCAGCGCCGTGCCACAGGCATCCATCCGTTCGGCGCGCTCCGGTCCGAGCGTGCGGGCGTAGTGGATGTCGCCCCAGTAGAAGAGATGGTTGGCGAACAGGTTGGCGCACATGCCCAGCGCCTTCATGCGCCGAAATTGGCCGGCATCGGCCATCTGCGCATGCTGCAGGGTATGGCGATGATCCCAGCGCGGCGCCGCCGCCAGCGCACTCTCGACCGACTCGATCGCGACTTCCGATGCCTCGTCGCCGTTGGTGTGGATGTGCACCTGGAAGCCGGCGCGGTGATAGGCGAGGAGATACTTGTCGATCTCGTCCGGCCCGATGTTCCACACGCCGTTGGGCGTGCCGTCGTAGTAGCCCGGCCAGCGCATGCGGGCCGACAGGCCCTGGATCGAGCCGTCGGTCACGATCTTCACCAGCCCGAAACGCAGCCTCTCGTTGTTCTTCTTCATCAGGCCCTTGAGCCGCACGATGCCTTCCCCGGGCGGCATCGCGATGGCGGCGAAGGCCGGCAGCAGGCGGAGCGGAAAATCGGCCGAGCCGGTCGCCCGCAGGTAGGCGTCGACCGTGCTGTCGGGCAACGTGTTGTGCAGGTCGGTCGCGGTCGTTACGCCAGCAAGCTGCGCCACCCGGGCGAAGCCCCAGGTCGCAGCCTCGTCCGACAGCAGGGTCGAGAGATCGATGCCGGCGGCCTTGTAGGCAAGGAACTTGGCGGTGTTCTCCTGCAGCTCGCCGGTCGGCTCGCCCGCCTCGTCTTTCACGATGCCGTGCACATTGGTGTGCCGCGTGATCCTCGCCTTGGCGAAGACCGGCGTGTTGGCATTCAGCACATGGAAATTCGAATGCAGCACGATCACCGGCCGGTCGGTCGAGACCTTGTCGAGATCGGCCAGGTTCATGCGGCGGCCGGTGAAGTAGATCGGATCGAAGCCCCACGCGAACAGGGTCGAGCCGTCCTTGGGCAGGGTCTTCTCGTGGGTCTGCAGTGCCGCCACCACCTCCTCGATATTCTTCAGGCCGGGCGAGCGCCTGCCGTCCGGGCTGGTGCGGTCGAAGAAGCCGACATAGGGGAACTTCCAGACGCCGCCCTCGAAGGCGTGGCTGTGGCCCTCGACGAAGCCGGGCAGGATCACCTTGTCGGCGAAGCGCTCGTCCAGATCTAATTTCCCCCAGCCGCGGAGTGAGTCGAGGGTGCCGGCGCCGAGGATACGTCCGTCGCGCACCGCGACATGCGTCGCGAAGGGCTGGTTCGGATTCATGGTGACGATGCGGCGGGCCGCGTACACGATGGTGCTCATGGACACACAGTATCATGAGACGATGATGCGGCAGGCGCTCGAGCTCGCCGCCGTCGCCGACAGCGAAGGCGACATGGGCGTCGGGTCGCTGATCGTGCGCGACGGGGAGATCGTCGGCCGCGGCCGCAACCGCATCCACACCGGCGACCCGCTGATCCACGCCGAGACCGACGCCATCGCCGATGCCTGCAAGCGCCTCGGCACCGACGACCTGTCGGGCTGCACGCTCTACACCACCATGGAGCCCTGCCCGATGTGCGCCGGCGCGTTGCTCAACGTGAAGGTCGGCCATTGGGTGCTGGGCGGGCGCTTCAAGGCGGTGGGCCGCAGCTTCGGCAGATACTCGGTCGAGACCTTCGCCGAATTCGTCGGCGCCGACATCAAGTTCACCACCGGCATCCTGCAGGAGGACTGCCAGGCCCTGCGCACCCGCTACTTCGCGCGCAAGTGATGGGTGAGTGCGAGGCCGATGCAGTGCCTTAGCTCGGGCAGCGGCAATGGCGCATCGGTGTCGAACAGTAGAGCGCGCTTGCCCTCGTAGCGGAAGGTGTCGGGATAGAGTTCGCGGAACCTGGGCACCAGGCCGCTCTGGCAATGGACATAGAGCGCGTAGCCGTCGCCCTTCTTCAGGCGGTCGATGCGCACGGTCGTCCCGCTCTTCGTTTCCTCGGTCAGGTAGCTCGGCTGGCCCCACTTCAGCGTCTCTGTCAGGCGCCCCACGCCCTCGGTGTTCGCCGCGACGTCGAACACCAGTTCTCGCAAGGCCAGCACGCTCTTGCGCATTTCCGCCGGATAGGCCCTGAACACCGCGGCGACGGCCGGATCGGCGAAACGTTTCATCGCTGGACCGTAGCATGGCGCCCATGAAATGCTCGCGACCAAAGAATCAACGGGAGGATTTCATGCGACGTCGCGCTTTTGCCGCCTCGGCCCTGGCCGCGCTTGCCACCCCTGCCGTGGCGCAATCCACCTGGCCGAACAAGCCGCTGCGCATCGTTATTCCCTACCCGCCCGGCGGGCCGTCCGACGTCTCGACCCGCATCGTGATCGAGCACGCCGCCCGCAGCCTCGGCCAGCCGGTGGTGTTCGACAACAAGGCCGGCGCCTCGGGCATGATCGGCGCGGAATTCGTCAAGAACCAGCCGGTCGACGACCACACCTTCCTGACCACGACCACGGCAATGGTCTGCATCACCCGCCATCTGCAGCCCATCCCGTTCGATCCCGAGAAGGACTTCGTCACCGTCTCGCGCATGACGACCTCATGGGGCGTCT
>JAHCJV010000180.1 GCA_026126105.1 Enhydrobacter sp. | reverse complement strand
ACCGGCGACGTCGCGGCGATCACCCAGGTAATCGACAGCGAGGTCGCGAGGTATCGCCGCATCATCGAGGTTACAGGCATACGCCGCGAATAGCCGCAGCACGACCGGTACCGGATCGGTCTCCTTGGCGTAGGCGCCCCGCGCAGCGTCTCGATGCCCTCGTCGCACGGCCAGCCGAAAGTCGCGTTGTCGCCCAGAAGACGGCCGAGGATACCCCGTAAGGGGCAAGGCGCTGTCGCCAGATCGTTCACGACCGGAGGGGTTTCCGGCAGACGATCACCACGGCCTGCATCGGCGCCTCGATCGGCCCATCGCCGAAGTCGGCGGCGAGCGCGGTCGCGGCGGCCTCGGTCGCCGCCTGCAGGCCGGCGGGCCCGGGTGCCTGCGCCTCGATCTCTCCTCGCATTGGCGTGCCTTGGCAGAAGCCCGTGGCAGGATCACGCGGCGAGGCCGCGCGACTCGGCAGGGTCACGACATTCAATTCGACCGGACCGAAGCCCGCCTCGGCAAGCTCGCGGCGGATTGTGTCGCGATCGAAGTGCCCGTGCGGGGTGCGGGCGAGGAAGCGTGGCGGGTTAGCCGGGAAGCGCCGCGCCATGGCATCGACGACGCTACGCGTGATGGGGTTGTGGTCGAGCGAATCCCACACGGAGAACAGGAACCTCCCACCAGGCTTCAGCACGCGCCGCGCCTCCCGATAGCCGGCGACGCGGTCGGGGAAGAACATCACACCGAATTGGCAAACGACCGCATCGAAGCGCCCTGCCTCGAACGACAAGGCCAGCGCGTCGGCCTGCCGAAGCGTCGCGCGCGCCAACGCCGGCTTCTCGGCCGCATGATCGACCATGGCCTGGTTCAGGTCCGTGGCGACGATCTCGACGGCCTCCGGGAGCGCGTTGGCCAGCACCTCGGTCACGATCCCGGTGCCCGCGGCGGTTTCCAGCAGCGCCCCCGCACTCAAGTCGGTGAGGCGTTCGCCGAGCTCGCGGGCATAGGGCGCGAAAAGCAACGGGCCGAGGTAGCGATCATACAGCGCCGGGATCGACCCGGCGAAGGTCGTGTCGCCGCCAGCCGGACCGGTCATTTCTTCTCGACGTTCCAGAGCGCGAGCGCCGGCACCGAGAGCAGGCCATTGATGTTGCTGCGCAGCGCCGTCGGCACGGTGAACTGGCCGAGCGGCGCGAAGGTCGGGTAGCCGCCGGACAGGCGCAGCGAGACCTGCTCGGCGATCTCCTTCTGCCTGGCCGGGTCGGTTTCCTTGGCGAAGGCGTCGCGCAGCTTCTCGATCTCCGCGTCGCACGGCCAGCCGAACGTCGCCTTCTCGCAAGAGGCGTTGATGAAGGCGGCCGCCACCGGGTTCATGATGTCGGGTGAGCCCCAAGAGGTGAAGAATGCGCTCCAGCCACCTTTGTCGAGCGGGTCCTTGCGGGCGCGGCGGGCGACCAGCGTCTGCCAGTCCATTGCTTGCAGGTCGACCTTGAATCCGGCCGCTTCCAGCTGCGGCTTGGCGACGGTGGCGAGCTGGTTATGGCCGGCGATGTCGGTCTGGTGCAACAGCACGACCGGCGTGCCGTCATAGCCCGCCTCCTTCAGGAGTTCCTTCGCCTTGGCGACGTTGCCCGAGACCTTGTCGTCCCAGCCCTTGGTTGTGGCGAGCGGCGAGCCGCACGGGAACAGCGACTTGCAGAGCTGGTAATAGTCGGGATTGCCGACGTTGGCCTCGAGGAACGGCTTCTGGTCGAGCGCGTAGAGCACGGCCTCGCGCACCTTTGGATTGTCGAACGGCTTGTGCAGCACGTTGAATCGCAGCTCGTACTGGCGGCCGGCCTTGTTCACGACCGTGATCTTGACGTTCTTGTCCTTCTGCAGGAGCGGCAGCAGGTCGGGCGGCACGTTCTCGACCATGTCGATCTCGCCGTTCAGCAGCGCACTGACCTGGGTCTGCTGGTCTGGAATCGTGATCCATTCGACGCGATCGACCTTGACGACCTTGCCGCCCGACAGGCCGTTGGCCGGCTCGCTGCGCGGCTTGTATTTCGGGTTCTTGACGAACACCGCCTTCTCGCCCGGCTTCCAGTCCTCCTTCCTGAAGATGAACGGCCCGGAGCCGATATACTCGGTAATCTGGGTGTTGGGATCGGTGTCGGCGACGCGCTTTGGCATCATGAAGGGAATGTTGGAGGACGCCTTGCCGAGCGAATCGAGCACCAGGCCGTAGGGCTCCTTGAGCACCATCCTGATCGTCTTCGCGTCCGGGGCACTGAGTTCGCTCACGACGCCGATCAGCTTCTGGCCCATCGAATCCTTGGCCGCCCAGCGCTTGATGGAAGCGACGCAATCCTCGCCCGTCACCGGCTTGCCGTCGTGCCATTCCAGCCCATCGCGCAGGGTGAAGGTCCAGGTGAGCTTGTCAGGCGAGACCGTCCACGTATCGACCATCTGCGGCTTCGGCTGAAGCTTGTCGTCGAGCGAGAACAGTGTGTCGTAGACCATGCTCCCGTAGTGGGTGCTGATCAGCGCCGTGGTCCAGATCGGGTCGACAATCTTGAGATCGGAATGCAGCGAGACCTTGAGCACGGTTTCGGCATTCGCCGGGCCGGCAAGTGCCAAGGCTGCAGCAACTGCACAAACAAGACGACGCATGGCAATCTCCTCGGGACACTCACAGGAGATAGTAGCCGTTCAGCCCTCTGCCGTGTCCAGTAGCACTTTCCAGTTGGTCAACTTCACACGGGGGCGGCCGATCCTGGCACCGGAGGCGACCTCGGCCTTGTCGATCCGGCGCCAGCCGTCGGCGTCGACCGATAGCGGCAGCGGATCGGGGCCGCTCTTGAGATCCCGATCCTTGAGCCAGGCGATCACACGCTGCGCCACGGCGTGGCTGTCGCCGCGATTGGTCGGGATTGTGCCGGTCGGCCCCCTCCTTGCCCAACCGACGGGGAAGATGCCCTCGCCCTTCGGGAACTCCACACCCTCATAGCCGATACAGGTCACCACCAGGTCGAACTCGCCGGGCTCGATTCGGGTAATCGGCCGATTGAAGACGAAATGAACAGTGATCGGCTTACTGCCGGGAACGTTCTTGGAGAACCCTCGGAGGATCTCGATGTTCTTGGCCTTGCGCAGCCGTTCCGGCGTCGAATCCCCCGCCGGCGCCTCGACTGCAAGCGCCGCCGGGTCCGCCACCGCTACCGCACGCGACAGACGCCCCATCTCCGCCAGCTCGTTGCCCGTAAACGAGGCCTGCTCGGGACCGCGCCGGCCGATGACGTAAATGTCGGTCAGCGGGGCAGCAGCGATCGCCTCTCCCGCCTCGGGCACGATGTCGCTTTTACCCATCTCCTCAGGCGACTTGGCAAGCACGCGGGCAACGTCCAGGGCGACATTGCCATTGCCGATCACGCCTATCTTTCTCACGGCCAAAAGA
>JAHCJV010000018.1 GCA_026126105.1 Enhydrobacter sp. | reverse complement strand
GACCCATCGACCGCGTGCCGCTCAAGCCGGGCGGCCTGGAGATCATGGCCTTCGTCGACCGCAAACGCGGCGTCCGCCTGGTCGAGACCCTGCTGACGCACCGCACCAACTGGCGCCTGTGGCGCTTCGGGGGCGGCGATCCGGCCGTGCATGCGGCCATCGCGGCCATCGGATTCCCCGAGTCCGGCATCTTCGTCATGCGCAACACGGACTTCAGCGAGCCGCACAAGTCGCTGAAGACGGTCGACGAGGTGGTCGCGGCCGTCGACCGCGAGGCGGCACGGTCTGACGACGGCCTGGCTCTCCTGATCTCCGACATGCGCGCGCATCGCAACCCGCAGCGCATGCAGGTCCTGCGTGCTCTGTCCTGGAAACTCGCCAGGCGCCTGGCACACACCTGCCCGATATGCGGCGCACCGGGATTCGGGCACGTCCCGTCGACGCGCGGCCTGCCCTGCGAGGGGTGTAGGGAGCCGACCCACTGGATCGACTTCGAGGTCGACGGGTGCTCGGCCTGCGGCCATGCAGTTGCCCGGCCGCGCAAGGATCGCCGCAAGTCAGCGCCTCGAACCGCGTGCAGGGTCTGCGCCTAGTGTTCCAGACTGCGGGTATGACGGATGTCACGAAACCGCTGCCCGGCGCGGCCTTCGGCGCGACGGTACGGCTCGGCGCCGATATCCCCGGCGATCTGCCGGCCATGCTCGACGACGCCGGCGGCCTGCTGCTCCTTCCAGGCCAGCATGAGATCAGCGACCGGCCGGACCGTCTCGTCGACCTGAGCCGTGCCTTCGGGCCGGAGGTCGAGGACTATCGGTTCACGCTCGCCAATCCGGCCAGCGTACACGCCTCCGTACCGGAGATCTTCATCGTCTCCAACCTGCCCCCGGTGTCGAAGATGCCACCCAAGCGGCCGGAGCCGCCGCTCACGCCCGACGGCAGGTTCCCGGTGCAGTATCCGCAACGGCGCGGCTGGCACACCGACCAGAGCTATCGCCGCCCGCCGCCCGATGTCTCGCTCTTCTATGCGGTGACGCCCGTCGCCCGCGACCGTGGCCAGACGCTGTTCGCGTCCGGCATCCTGGCATACGAGGCGCTGCCGGCGGCGCTCAAGGCCAGGGTGGAGAGGCTGGAAGGCATTCACGCCCAACCCGGCACCGGCCGCAGCCGAGAGGCCGTCCTCAGAGGCGAGGCGCCGAAGCCGTGCAAACCCCACGAGCGGCCGCAGCGCCAGCCGGTCGTGCGCGTGCATCCGACGACGGGTCGCAGGGCGCTTTATCTTTGCGAGCGCAGCCAGATGGACTGGTTCGACGGTCCGTTCGTCGGCATGGAGCCCGGACCGTTCGGCGAAGGCGCCCGGCTGCTCGATGCGCTGATGACCCACTACACGCGACCGGAGTTCATCTACGTTCACGAGTGGACGCAAGGCGACGTGCTGGTGTGGGACAATCGCTGCCTGGTGCACACCGCGACCTGGTACGACGCGGAGAAGGAGCAGCGCATGATGTGGCGCACCACGGTGCGCGGAAATCCCGGCGCGCTCTATGCCGGCGAGAAACGCAGCTGGATTCCGGAAGAAGTGGCGGCCGAGTAGCCAGCTCGCCAACGCTCCTCGCAATCAGGTCGCGAGCAGCCGGCGGATCTGGCTTTCGAGGTCGCGGTGATCATACGGTTTGGAGATGAGCGGTCCCTCTTCGCAGAGGTCGCCTGCCATCTGCGCGGTGCGCCGCACACTTGACGTGAGCAACACCTTGACGCCGGGGCGCTCGGCGCGAATCCATCGTGCCAGGCCGAAGCCGTCCGTCTCGTCGCTGACATCGAGATCGATGAACGCAAGCTGGGGCGCCGGGCCGGACTGCAGCACGCGCTTGGCTTCCGCCGCACCATCGGCCTCGACGACCTGATAGCCGCATTCCCGCAAATATCCGGCGACGGCCATGCGCGTAAGCGCATTTGCTTCGACGAGCAGGATGACGGGGGCAGGGGGAGAGGCCGACGTGGCGGCGGCCGAACGGGCAGGGGGCATCGCGGGCCTAACGCAAAGGACGCTGGCAAGTTCCCCAAGAGCGCAGCGATATCAAATCGCTTGCGCCCGCCCCCCAATGACATGGATTATGTATCGGCTGTGTCGCGCAGGATTGGGATCAGCCCCCCAAGCACTCCCTGCAGTTCGTACCGTCAGTAGCGTGGGGACAAATGAGCGGGGAAAGTCGGCCGGCACTCCAGGCGCCGGAACGCGCTGCACCGCCGGTGGTGCTGGTCGTCGAGGATGAAGTCATCTTGCGCATGGCGGTCTGTGCCCATCTGCGCGAGGTCGGCTACGTCGTGATCGAGGCTGTCGACGCCGAGGAAGCGGTCGAGCTTGTCACGGCCAACAAGTCGGTCGCGCTGGTGTTCAGCGACATCAATATGCCGGGTCCGGCCGACGGCAACGATCTGGCCGCCTGGATCGGCAGTCGCCATCCGGACATCAAGGTGCTTCTGACCTCGGGCATCGCCCGTGAAGGTGGGCCGCCGTTCATAGGCAAGCCCTATTCCTTCGTCGAACTGCAACGGCGAATCGAGTCGATGTTGCAGGACGGCTGACTGCAGCGTTCAGGACGATCTAGCCGATATAGCCTTGCGCGCCCTCGTCGCGCATCCAGATGCGGATCAACAGGCGGCGGCGCTCGGCTTCCTCGTAGTCCTGGAATTCGCTGCGGCTGTGGCCGATCTCGCGGTTGGCGACGTACTGGATCTCGCCCGCCTTCAGGCGAAAGTGGAACTGCAGCGACTCGTCGGCGAAGACTTCCTTGATCGCCTCGACCGCGGCGGTCGTCTCATTGTCCATTCCGCCGCCCCGTAGCGCATAGCCGCCACGGATCTGGTGGAGCGACAGCCGCGCGTGCAGCCGCTCGCCGTCGCGGATGAACAGCGGTGCGGAGAAGGTCGGTTCCTCGCCGGGATGGAATTCGCGCTGGCGGTCGAACCAGAACGGCTGGTAGAGGCGGGGCAGCACGTCGCGATGGCGCTCGCGCAATGCATTGTGTGCCGTGGCGAAGCTCATCACCCGGCTCGTGCCGCCTTCCTTGGCCTGCCGAACGCACAGCAGCCCGACGAACTTCGGCATCAGGAAGTTGTAGGCATTGTCGTTGTGGAACTGCAGATCGATGTTGGTCTTGTCCGGCCGGATTCCGCTACCCGGCAGCGCCTGCTGGCCGGTGTCGTGCACGTCGTAGACAATCGTGCCGTCGAGCTTCTGCGCGACCGGACGTTCCAGCATCGCCGACAGGATCCAGTAGAGCGCCTTGGCCTCGTCGAGCGACAGGTCCTCGATCGGCAGGCGCTGCAGCAGGGCAAAGCGGATTCCGTCGGTCAGGATCCTGCGCACCTCTTCCATCGCGGCGCGGCAGGCAGGCAGGTCGAAGCTGTCGGGGCGCAGCGCGAGCAGTGGCACCGGCTGACGGCGCAGGCTCTTCACGGCGGCCATCAGCTCGGCTTGCGCAGCAGGCGAGAGGACGACGCGATAGTCCGCATCGCCGATATCCTTGCGTGTCCAGGCTTCGCGGCCGGTGAGGGTGCGATCGACGATGGCGGGATGGTCCATGTAGGAATAATGCCTCCGAAAGGCCGGCCATGCCACGCTGCCGATGGGATGGCTTGATCTCTCACCGGAAGGGTTGCCTACTTGACGACGCCAGCATTCGCACTGAAGTCTTCAACGTATGACGAATCGATCTCCTGGCGCGGAGGAGCGGCGGGCCGCGAAGCGCCGCGCCCGCAAGCAGCACAAGGCGCGGCTCAAACAAGAGATATCTGCGGGCGAACCCACCACGGCCGGCGAAGTCACCCAAACGCAGCGGCCGCAGGAACGGAGCGCCCCGGCGGGTACCACGCTTGGTCCGCTTGGGGGGCGTGTCGCGCGGATCGCATCCAATATGGCGATCAGGCAGGCGCTTCGCCTATTGCTCAGCTCGGTGTTCCGGCGCTGATACAGGTCTGCTTGCCTGACCGGGTTCCAGTCTTACTTGCAGCGGCACGTCTAGACTAGCCGAGGCGATGCCTCTCCGTTGCCGGGATGAGCGTCAGGTTGGCGAGGATCCTGTGTTGCGGGTCGGCACTGGCGGCGAGCTTCGGTTGCAGGGCGAGGAGCGCCTGCGCGAGCTTGGTCTCGTCCCAGAACCATTTCTTGCGCGTCGCGGCGGTGCCCGGATCGGGAAAGGCCGAGGCCGCTTCGAGATAGTAAGCGCGCAGGTCGTCAATGGCTTCCTTGAGGGCCTGCGCCTCGGGTAAGTCGCCGTCGAGGGCGCGGCTGACCAGCGCCCCCGCAGCCGGCATGTCGAGGCCAGATACGCCGACCGTCGTGCGGTCGAGATTGGCGACCGAGCGGTCGTACCATGTCGCCAACCGGTCGATCTCGGCGACCAGCGAGTCGACCTGGCTTGGCGCAAGATTGATCGGGCAGGCCCAGCCGCTGAAATCGGTGACGTCGGGCACATGCTCTGGATAGTCGGCGATCAGCGGACTGTCGGTTCGTGCCAGCAGATCGAGCGCGGCCTTTACGACGCGGCGCTGGAAGGCCGCGTCGTCGGGAATGCCGAGCGGGCGGCCGAGCTCGAACGTGACCCACAGCGCGCGCGGTGGGCGGACGATCTCGGTGTGCTCGCGCACCAGACTTATGCTCGTGGTCGGGATGCCCTGGCGTTCGAGGAAATGGCCCAGCGCGCCGACGGCGCGCGTGCAGGCGGGTCAAACCGGGACGAGAAGGACCGCGTCGACCTTGTCGGCCTTCAGCAGGCCGGCCAGATGCTGGGCATGCGGTTCGGCGGCTGCAGGCGGAAAGGCGCCCATGAAGGAATAATGCACAGCGGCCATAGAGCCGACCGTATTGTCGGCCGCGAGCTCGCGCAGCCGATCGATCGGGAAGGCGGTGTTGACATCCTGCTGGAAGCCGGTGCGGTCGAAGTTGACCGAGATATGGCTCATCACCAGCTCGTTGCCTTGGGTCTCGGCCGGGATGACGCGATAGCTGCCGTCACCGGGACGGAATGGCCGATCGCCGCGCTTGTGCAGCCCGGCGGTCGAGATGATCGCCACGCGTCGCTCCGCCAGCGGCTTTCCGGGCAAGGCGGGCGTGTCGTCATAGGTCGGGCATTCTATGCGCCGGAGGTGGTTGGCCTCGACCTCCGGCATGTCGCTGAGACGCTTGACCATGACGTGTCTTCCTTCTTGCGTGTCAGTCCACGACCCTGCGCAGGGCCTCGAGCGTGGTCTCGGGCTCAGGTCTGTGGGTGTAGTCGGGGTCGGCCTGGACGAAGCGCACGATGCCGCTGGCGTCGACGACGAAGCGCGACGGCACGGGCAGGCGCCACGACGGATCGCCGTGGCGCACGGCCAGGTCATTGCCGAAGCCGAGGTAAACCTGCTTCAGGTCATCAGGCAGGGTGAAGGCGAGGCCGAAGGCTTCGGCAACCGTGGAGCGCTCGTCCCACAGGATCGGGAAGGTGAGCTTCTGTTTGGTGGCCATGTCCGCCGTTCGGTCGGGCAGTTCCGGCGAGATCACGACCAGCGAGGCCCCGAGGGCGGCGACGTCAGAGTAGATGGTTTGCAGAGCGTCCAGCTCATGTCTGCAATAGGGTCACCACGACCCTCGGAAGAAGGAGAGGACCAGCGGCCCGCCGGCCAGGAGATCGTCCGACGCGACGCGCCGTCCGTCATGGTTGGCGAGCTCGAAGGCGGGCATCGGGCTGCCGACCGGCACGATGCGATCGAGGATGCCCGAGTTGCGCAGATCTTCCGTTGCGCGATGCATGATCACCGCGCGTTCGGGCGGGATGCGCGACGCGGCGCCAGCCCGGGTGGCGGCAAGCTTCTCTTCAAGCGACATCGATCTCTCCTTCAGCAACCCAGTCGGTCGGCAAGCTGGCCGAAATCGTCGACCACGAAATCATGCCCGGCGGCAGGCGTCGGATCGGGCGGACCGGCTGCACCCCATTCGTCGGGACGGCGGACGAAGGCAGAGCGGTATCCGACTGCCCGCGCCGCCAGCAGATCGAAATTGTGGCAGGCGACCATGAGTATCTCGTTCGGCGCGAAGCCCAGCCAGCGGGCGCAGGTCGTGTAAGCTTCCGGGTTGGGCTTGTAGCTGCCGATCATCTCGCACGAGACGACGCAATCCCAGTCGAGACCGTTGCGCCGCGAGATGTCGACGATCAGCGACGTGCTGAGGATGGTGAAGGACGCGACGACATAGTTGCGCCGCAGGCGGGCGAGGGCGGCGGGAAAATCGGGCCAGGCGTCGAGCGTGTGCCAGGCGCGCTGGATGCCGACGCGATCCTCCTCGGTGAAGAACGACCAGCCGTGTTCAGCGGCGAGCTCGTCGAGCACCCGGCGATGCACGTCGTCGATATTGAAGCCCGGCCGGACCTGACGGGTCATGCCTTGCAGAGCGCGGCGGCGGTAGTCGTTGGTCACCGCCGGCCAGTCGGCAGCGACGCCGCGCCGCGCCCCGGCGGCGGCGAGCGCCGCCGAGATGCCGCTGTGCCAATCCAGGATCGTGCCGCCGGTGTCGAAGGTGAGCGCCTTGATCGATGGTGTCATCGCGACTTGCCTCCGAGCAGATCGAGGGCCGGCTGGGCTACGCTTTCGAGCAGCCTGCGCCTGGCGCCGGTCCGTGCCAGCACGCGGATGCCGAGCAGCACCCCGAGCAGATGACCTGACGTTGCCTCGGGATCTAGGCTTCTCGGTACCTGATTGGCCTTGCGCGCCGCCTCGATATTGCGCCGGAAGAACGCGCGGATTTCGTCGAGATAGCCGGCGACCACCTTGCCGATTGCCGCATCGTGCGGCGCCACGTCGAGGGCGGAGTTCACCAGCATGCAGCCTTTGCGGTCGGGGTCGCCGATCGAGCGGTCGATGATCTCCGCCAGGAAAGCTTCGATCGCCTCCTTCGGCCGGTTCTCGCTCTCCAGCCGGGCAATGCGCTCGCGCATCGACCGATTGGCGTAGCGCTCGAGCGAGCGGGTGAACAGGGCACGCTTGTCGCCGTAGGTGTTGTAAAGGCTGGCACCGCCGATCCCCATCGCCTCCGCGAGGTCGCGCACCGACGTCGCCTCGTAGCCGCGTGCCCAGAAGCAATCGACGGCCTGGTCGAGCACGCGGTCTTCGTCGAAGGCTTTGAGGCGGGCCATGGTGCAGTCAAGCACGATTCTGGAGCGGACGCTACAAAATAGTCCGATCGGCGGCGACGCGCGGCCGGCACGCTCCGTCCATCAGCTCTCACGTCGCTTGTAGGTCTCGCGTACCGCGATGATGGTGTGCGCCGCGCAGCCGTTCTCGCGCTCGACGTTGGATTGCGCGTATTCCGGCGATGTCATCATGGCGATGAACGCCTTGCGCGAAGGATAGCGGACGAGGGCCACGTAATCCCATCGGTTCTGCTCGGGAACGCCAAGCGCGACAGCTTCTGCATTGCCCGTCCAGGTGATCGTGCCGCCGACGCCCTTGATCAGCTTGATGGTGAGGGCGCTGTAGCGAAGATAGGCGTCCCAGCCGCTGCCGTTGCCGTCGAGCGACCTGTCGCGGAAGCGCATGAGGTTGAGCATCGTGACCGGTGCGTCGTCCGGCAGCGCTTCCAGGGCCTCTACGTTCAGCTGATCGATCATTGCGGTCACTCCTGCAGGGTGGACCATAAGAGCGCTATTCTGGAACGCCTGCTACAATATAATTGGCGAGCTGGCCCGGTCCGTGCTAGCGCCGGGACAGATGACGGACACAACGACCGAAGCGTCGCGCGCAGCGAAACGCCAACGCCTCGGAATCTTGTCCGGCGCGATCATGGCACTGGGTGCGTCGCTCAGCTTCGCGGCGGCCCGTGCCGGCATCCTGGGCGGTCTGCTGCCGGTCGACCTGATCTTCGCCCGCTTCATCGTTGCCGGGCTGATCATGCTGCCGGTGCTGCTGCGCTTCGGCATCACCGACCTCGCCGGCATCGGCTGGCGGCGCGGGCTGGTTCTGACCGCGCTGGGCGGGGCGCCGTTCGCGCTGCTGCAGACCGGAGGCTACGGCTACGCGCCTCTTGCCCACGGCGCGGTGATCGCACCGTCGACGGTGACCATCGTCAGCACGATCGGCGCCGCGCTGTTCCTGCGCGAGCGCCTGAGCCGCAACCACCTGATCGGTGCCGCGGTGGTGCTCGGCGGCATCGTGCTGATAGGCTGGGACGGGCTGGTGCAGCCCGCCGGGGAGCGTGCGTGGCTTGGGGATCTGCTCTTCTTCGGCTCGAGCATCCTGTGGGCCTGCTTTACGCTTCTATTGCGCCATTGGCGGGTGCCGGCGTTGCGCGCGACTGCCGTGGTTTCCGTCCTGTCCTGCCTGGTGTCGACGCCCGCCTACCTGCTTTGGGCCGGTTCGGCACATCTTGCGGCGCTCCCGATCGGGACGCTGGCGCTCCAGGGATTGATCCAGGGCGGCCTGCAGGGGGCCATCACCATGGTCGCCTACGGCCAGGCCGTCGTGCTGCTCGGGGTGAGCCGCGCTGTGCTCTTTCCCGCGACCGTGCCGGCACTGTCTGTTCTGGTCGGCATTCCAGTCGTCGGCGAGATTCCCAGCCCGCTGCAGATCGGCGGGCTCGCTCTTGTCACGCTCGGGCTGCTGACCACCGTAGGCATGTTCCGCCGCCTCGGCTTGCGGTAAAGGGGAGCTGCGCCCGCCCGCCTGATCAGAGCTTACCCAGCACTTCCTCGGTATGCTCGCCGAGCCTGGGTGCCGAGCGGGGCGATATGGGGCGCTTGCGGTCGAAGGTGATCGGCAGGCCGACGACCTGGGGAGCCGACGGCTCGCCCGGCCGCACCGGCAGCTGCACCATCATCTCGGACGCGGCGAATTGCGGCGTCGCGGCAAGCTCGCCGATATCGTTGACGGGGCTGCACGGCACGCCGGACTTCTCGAGCGCCTCGACCCAGTCCGCGCGAGGACGGCTCTTCATCGCCGCGGCAATCATCGGCAGCAACTCGGCCTTGTTCGCCACGCGCGCCGAGCTCTTGGCGAACTTCGGATCGGTCGCCCAGTCGGGATGGCCGAGCACGACGGCGCAGCGTGCCCACAGCCGGTCATTGCCCGGCGCAAGGCAGAGCGCCAGTCCGTCCGCGCAGTCGAATGTCTGATAAGGCACGATCACGTTGCCGCCGGTGCCGTGCCGCTTCGGAACGGTCCCCTCGGCGAGGTAGGAGTTGATGCCGCCCTCGACCCAGTGCAGCGCCGAGTCGAACAGCGAGGTGTCGACCAGGCAGCCCTTGCCCGTTCTGTCGCGCTGCCGGAGCGCGGCCAGCGCACCGATGGTGCAGAACATGCCGGTCGCCTTGTCGTTGATCGAGGCGCCGCAAAAGGTGGGCGGATCTTCCGGCCGGCCGGTAACGCTCATCATCCCGCCATAGGCCTGCAGCAGCGGATCGAACCCCGGCTTCAGCCGCATAGGCCCTTGATACCCGAACGCCCAGATCGAGCAGTAGATCAGCCGGGGATGACGCGCGAGCATCGCCTCCGGGCCGATGCCGATTTCGTCGACCACGCCGGGCCGCAGGTTCTGGATCAGGATGTCCGCCGTCTCGCAAAGCTGGTTGAGCTTCTCGATATCCGCCGCGAGCTTGAGGTCGAGCACGACCGAGCGCTTGTTGCGGTTCTGCGAATAGAAATAGAGCGACGTCTCGCCGTCAGGTCCGTACGGCGGGCCCCAGATGCGGGCATCGTCGCCACCCTCCGGCTTCTCGATCTTGATAACGTCGGCGCCCATGTCGGCCAGCAGAACGCCGGCCAAAGGGCCGGCGAGTGCCTGTCCGACTTCAATGACGCGTACGCCTTCCAACGGCAAAGTCACGGCAACCTCCACTCACGAGTCCTCCCCTTTGCGCAATCCGCAAAGGGGAGGGGTCAACGTCTTACGACGGTGGAGGGATCATAGGCTAGAGATGCGCTCTACCAGAAGCGGCTGGACCCGAAGAACGTCACCGCCGTGTTCTCGGCCCGGTGCTTGGCACCGGCTGCGGCACCGACACAGGCTGCCGCACAGCCGAGCAGCAAGGTCGCCGCCACTCCGAACGCCGTGATCAGGGCCGCCTTGCGCGCAGCGTCAGCGGCATCGCGGAGCTTCTGCTCTGCAGCCTTGAACTCGGCGTAGGCTTCATCGACGCGCTTCTCGGCCTCGGCCTGCGGTAGACCCGTCTGTCGCATCACGGTCTGGACGAGCATGGTGCGGTCACGCGGATCGAGCTGGCCGCTCTTGAGCGATGCGGCGAAAACCCGAGTCATCGGCGCCGCCACGTCTGCACGCGGCCGGGCGTCGACTTCACCGGCGGTAGCCGGCGCCGGAGCTGGTGCAGCACCTGTTGCCGGAGCCGCACCACCTGGCGCCGGAGCCGTAGCGGTGGCGTTCGGGGCGGGAGCCAGGAGGCGGTCGATGGCATAGTCCGTCGGGGTCATCGAGACTACCGCCTGGCCGAGCGCCGGGTTGGAAGCCGCGCCCGCAGCGGCAGCGCCGCCGACAGCGGCCGTTGCCTGCACGGCGGTCTTGACCGCGCCGCTGACGCCCGAGATGGCAACGACGCCGCCGATCACGATGCCCAGTGCCCATACGCCAAAGCCATGCGCTCCATCGCGGAATTCATGCTCGGCGAGTTCCTGTGTGGCCGGAAGGCGCATGCGGCCGGTGATATAGCCACCCGCGCCGAAAGCTGCGACCATGGTGATCGCTGCATAGAGCCCGGAGATCACGGCGATTGCCTTGGCCGACGCTCCTGCGTAGGGCTGCGCGGAGGCGGCGGAGAGGCCGAGGCCAGCCCCGAAGGTGAGCAGCACCATCGAAATGGCGGTGGCGCCGAGCGCGCCCAGAATGACGGCGCCCCATTGAACGGAGCGCACCGGCCCGGCCGCGCCGACGACGGGCGCGGGAGCAGCCGCGATTGTGGTGGTGTTGATGGCCATGGTCTTTCTCCGACTCAGCGCAGGCCGAGGAAAGACAGGATGAACAAGACGACCACGATCAGCCCGACGATATAGATGATGCCGTTCATTTGAGTGTCTCCTGAGCGAAACAAAGAAAAGTTGCAGAGGGCCGAAGCACATCCCTAACGGTGGAAATAAGGGCGGGTTGCGTGTCACAAGCGAAGTTGCAACGGAGGGCCTCTTGAAATTCGCCAATCTCGACTACTCGGTCACCGACCGTGTCGCGGAGATCACCATGCGGCGCGCACCGGTGAATGCGATCGATCACGGCCTGATCGAGGACATCAACAACGCCTACCGGCAGGCCAAGGCCGATCCCGGCGTACGCGCCGTCATCCTGACCAGCGCCTTCGAGCGATCGTTCTCGGCGGGGATGGATCTCGCGATGATCCGCGGCAAGCGCGGGCTCGACCTGCGGCGCTACCTGCAGAAGCTCTATTTCGAGATGCACGACCTGCAGTACCGCATGGGCAAGCCGACCATCGCCGCCCTGACCGGCGCGGCGCGGGCGGCCGGTGTGACGCTGGCGGTCTCGTGCGATTGCATCGTCGCGGCCGACACCGCGAGCCTCGGCTATCCCGAGATCGTGGTCGGCGTGATTCCGGCGATGCATTTCGTCCATTTGCCGCGCCAGATCGGACGACACAAAGCGTTCGAACTGCTGTTCACGGGCAAGCCGGTCTCCGCCGAGGAGGCGTGCGCGATGGGGTTGGTCAACAAGGTGGTGCCTGCCGCGCAGGTCAAGGATCAGGCGCGCGCGCTTGCCCGCGACTTTGCGGCCAAGTCTCCGCTTGTCATGGAACTCGCCCGTGACGCCTTCATGCGCGCCAACGACTTCGAGTACCGCCGTGCGATAGAGAACACAGTCGAGACGATCTGCAACATCATCGAGACGGACGACGCGCAGGAGGGACTGGCGGCGTTCAACGAGAAGCGTCGCCCCACTTGGTGATCGATGGCAGCGATACGTCAGCCCGCCTGTCTCACCGCGCGAGCCACTTCGCCCCAGCGATCCAGCGTCTTGCCGTCGATTTCGCGCCAGTGCGAGGCGAGGTAGATCACCAGCCGCGAGGCAATGCCTTTGTATCGTGCGACCATGCGGTCGGCGACGTCGTCCCAGCGTGCCACCACGGCGAATTGGTCGAGGATTTCCTCGGTGATCAGCGACTGAACGCGGGCGTTGTCGCCGGACTTCAGGCAGTCGCGCAGCTGGTCGCGCATGCCGGCATGACCGAGGTCATCGAACTGGAAGGCGTAATTGGGCGTGGCGCCGTAGAAGCCGATGGTCGTCTTCGCCTCCTCGATCGGTTTGGCCTGCTCCTCGGGCGTGTCGCCGGCGGCGACGATCACCGGGATGATGAGGTCGATCGCCGACGGGTCGCGGCCCGCCCGCCGGGCACCCTCGGCGACTCCGGGGAGCAGACGGTTGTGGATGTAATGCATGGAGTGCATCGGATGCACGTGCACACCGTCGGCGACTTCGCCCGCGACGCGGACCATGATGGGGCCGACAGCCGAGATGTCGACCTTGACGTCCTCGTGCTCGTGGCGCGGCGGAGTCCACTGCTCGGGGAGCAGGCTCATCTTGTAGTAGGGGCCGTCGTGCCGGAGCGGCGCCTCACGGCGGAAGGCCTTCAGGCTTGCCTTCACCGCCAGCACGTAATCCCTCATCTGCGGCGCGGGCTTGTCCCAGTGGCTGGCGTAGCGCCGTTCGATGTGGGCCTTCACCTGGCTGCCGAGACCCAGGCGAAACTTGCCACCGGTGTTCTGCGCCAACTCCCAGGCGATCTCGGCCGAGACCATGGGGCTGCGCGCAAAGGCGATCGCGATACCCGTCGAGAAGTGCAGCGAGGGCGCAGCCAGCGACGCCGCGGCGATGTTCATCCACGGCACCTGGTGTCCCTCCGTGAACAGCATGCCGGAGAAGCCCGCTGCTTCCACGCGGCGGGCGAGGGCGCCTACGTTGTCCCACGTGGTCGCTCGCGTCATGACGTCGAATTCCATGCTCGTCCTCCCGTTCGGAGGATAGTGGCGTGGTTTCGCGGCCGATCAAACCCCCGCGCAAACAACCCGTGCGTCGATCTCAGCGAATACAACGAACCTGTTCATCGGTGTCGGCGGTCTTGCAGCCGCGCCGCCCGATCATTTCGTTGCCATCCTCTCGCGTTCACGCGCACGTTCCTCGGCGGCGACCTGCTGTGCGAACCGCTCGAGGTCTTCGCCGCCCAGCCGTGCGAGGCCGGCATGGTCGAGAGGATCGACCGGCTGGCCATCGCTGATCACCTCGAAGTGGAGGTGCGGTCCCGTCGACCGGCCGGTATTCCCCGACAAACCGATGAGCTGGCCCCGTGCGACCCTCGCGCCGGTCTTGATGTTGGGAGCGAAGCGCAAGAGATGCCCGTACGCGGTCTCCACCCCGTCGCCGTGATCGACGCGGACCCAGTTGCCGTATCCGCCATTGCGCCGCGCGCCGGTCACCACGCCCTCGGAGGCTGCGTACACAGGCGTTCCCTGCGGGACTGCAAAATCGACTCCTTCGTGCATGCGAATGCGCGGCGCCACTGGCGCAAACAGGCGTCTGCCCTGGCGTTTTGCCACAGTGCCTCTGCGCGCCTTGGGCAAAGGACCGCCCATTGCGGAGCCTTTGGCGACCGGATCGACGCGCCTGCCGAACCGAGAAGTGATGTTCAGATCGTCGAGCGGCAAGGTGATGGCCGAAGGCGCTGCGGCCTCACCATTTGCCAGGAAGAACTGCTCTTCGCCGAACTGCGGCCGGAAGCGATGGATCGCGACGGTGTCGCCGTCCGAAAGGTCCAGCTGCGCCCATAGGACGCGCCCGACGCCGATCGGATTGCCTTCCACGCTATAGCTCTGCTCCCATCGCACCGAGAACCTGTCGCCGTCCCGCGGCTCGCGTGGAGCGATCGCCGCGTCGAGCGCGCGCAACGCCTCCAACATGGCCGACGCCGGAATGCCCTCTGTCGCGGCCGCGTCGCCAAGCGACCCCGTGACGACGCCGCTGGCGCTCAGCGAGCGGGAGAAGGGCAAAAGGGCCCGGGCACGCGCGTCCTCGTCGGCGGCGCCGAGCAACTGCTCCTCCGCAATGATCGCTTCGGCGGTTTCCGCCGGTTGCGCGACGCCGGGCGATGCGATGCCCAGCCACAAAGAGGCGGCACAGGCCGCGAGCGGTGACAATTTGATCACCGGCCGTTTCTAACGGGAACAAGCTTGGTGTGTTGTGATCACCACACCCTGTGCGCAATTGGCGCACAATCCCGTGTATTGTCGCATTTTGCCTTATTTATGCCTTAATCCAAAGGAGTCGTGATTGCGCTTTTGACGCGCGAAAGGGATGTGGTCTTGGCTAAGCGGATGTGGCACGCGCTATCCTGCCTCGTCGCCACTCTTCTCGTTATTCCCGTGGCGTGGGCAGCCGACCCGGCTGAAACGATGGCCAGTGCGCAGGCGACCGTCACCACCGAGGCGTTCCTACGTCGCGCGGTCGGCATGCTCAAGTTCCAGGCCGCCAGCAGCCAGCTCGCCCTGCGCAAGACCAGATCCGATGTCGTCCAGGAATTCGCGCGTCGGCTGAACCTCGACTATCTGGCGGCCGGCATGAAATTCAGGCAGGCGCTGGCGGAGGCGAAGCTGAAGAGCCCGCGCGATGCGCTCGACCCTAGCCACAAGGCGCTCTCAGACGAACTCGCTCACACGCCGCCGGGCAAGGCATTCGCCAAGGCCTTCATCGAGGTGCAGATCAAGGGTCTCGGCGACGACCTCGAGGTCTTCGAGATGTATGCCCGCAGCGGCGACGACGAACGCATCAAGTTCTTCGCACAGGAGATTGTGCCGGTGCTGCGTGGGCATCTCGAGCAGGCGAGGACACTCCGGCGGTAGACGAGTGGTGCCCGCCGCCGATTGCGCGCGTCGCGGCGGCCTGCAAGTGTTGAGCGATGATCCCCCGCACCCTGTTCGACAAGATCTGGGAGAGCCATGTCGTCGAGCGGCTCGGCGATGACACCTGCGTTCTCTATATCGATCGTCATCTGCTCGACGAGCACGGCAGCCCGCAGGCGTTCGACGGGCTGCGGCGCGCCGGACTCGAGGTCCACCGGCCGGAGGCGACGCTCGCCGTCGCCGATCACAACATCCCGACGGAGGACCGGCATAGAGGGATCGAAGACGCAGACTCGCGCCTGCAGGTCGAGACGCTGGAGGCCAACGTCGCTGCGTTCGGCGTGCCCTACATCCCGGTTCTCGACGTCCGCCAAGGCATCGGGCACGTCATCGGACCCGAACTAGGGTTCACCCTGCCGGGCCAGACGATCGTCAGCGGCGATTCGCATGCCTCGACCCACGGCGCATTGGGTGCGCTCGGATTCGGGATCGGCGCATCCGAGGTCGAGCATGTGCTGGCCACGCAAACGCTGCTTCAGAAGCGGCCGAAGACGATGAAGGTCGCGGTGAGCGGCGCGCTGCCGTTCGGCACCTCGGCTAAGGACCTGGCGCTGGCGATCGTCGGGCGGCTGGGTGCGGCCGGCGCCAACGGGCACATGATCGAGTTTTGCGGCGACACGATTGAGGCGCTCGACATGGCCGGCCGCATGACCGTCAGCAACATGTCGGTCGAATGCGGCGCGCGTGCCGGCCTGATCGCACCCGACGAAAAGACGTTCGACTATGTGCGCGGCCGCGAGCAGGCGCCAAGCGGGGAGGCGCTGGAGCAGGCAATCGCCTACTGGCGCACACTGCCGTCGGATCCGGGTGCGATGTATGATCGAACCCTGGTGCTCGACGCCGCGGAGATCCCGCCGATGGTGACCTGGGGCACTAATCCGGAGGCTGTCATACCGATAACGGCCTGCGTGCCCGAATCGGTCGATGCGCACGATGAACAGATGATCTCCTACATGGGACTCATACCGGGCCAGAGGATGATCGGCCTCGCAATCGACGTCGTGTTCATCGGCTCCTGCAGCAACGGCCGCCTCGAGGACATCCGCGCGGCGGCCGAGGTGGCAAGAGGACGGCGGGTGGCGGACGGCGTGCGCGCGCTGGTTGTGCCTGGCTCAGGCCTGGTGAAGCGACAGGCCGAGGAGGAGGGGCTCGACCGCGTCCTGAAGGAGAGCGGGTTCGAGTGGCGCGAGCCCGGATGCTCGATGTGCCTTGCAATGAATCCCGACAAGGTGCCGCCGGGCAGGCGCTGCGCCAGCACGTCCAATCGTAACTTCGAAGGGCGTCAGGGACCGGGCGCGCGTACGCATCTCATGTCGCCAGCGATGGCTGCGGCGGCCGCCGTCACGGGCTATCTGACGGATGTGCGGGACTTCGGTTGAGGTCGTCCCGGCTATGCGACCAGCTCATATTCCATGCGCGTCTGATCGAGCAGCTCGACCATGCGTCCGAAGCCGCCGGACGGCAGGCCTGGAAACCCGTCGACAGTCCAGTTCGGAGTACCGTCTGTTCGGACTTGAGAAGGCCGCGGGCGCGGCGCGGTGCAGCCGCGGAATTTTTCGTCGCGCGCAGCAAGGCGGTCGATGCGTTCCTGCAGCTCAGCCTGGATCTCGTCTGCCGTCGCGCGCTTCTTGATCGTGATCGACGCGGCACCGAACGCGGCAGAATTCCGGGCGGACATGATCGACATTGTGCGGACTCCTCGTCGAGGGGAATGGCCTTCCGGGGGAGGAAGGAGATGCACCCTACGTACGAACCGAAAGTGTCGAATGTGCCCTGTTTCCGGAGGCAGGGTGTCGCAGGCTTTCTCGCCTGCCGCGTGCGACGGATGATAGTCTGAAAGACCCGAGCATGGGTCGCTTGAGCGTACCCATGCTCCCTTCGACACCCCATGGTCCTCTCCCGTACAAGGGAGAGGCAAGGGGAGGGCCGGCGCCCGTCGTATCGCGCGCGCTAGTCTGCCGCGAGCTTGTGCGGCTCGGGCTCGAGCGCCTCGAGCACCTTCGGCGGCGACATCGGCAGGTGGCTGAAGCGGACGCCGAGGGCCTTGTACATGGCGTTCGCGATCGCGGCCATGCCAGGCACCAGCGGTACTTCGCCGACGCCTTTGACGCCCTGCGGGTGCTTCGGGTTAGGAATCTCGATGATCCCGCATTCTAGCTTGCCGAGGTCCGAGGCCACGGGCATCCGGTAGTCGAGGAAGCCCGCGTTATCGACCTCACCGCGCTTGTTGTAGATATACTCCTCGGTCAAGGCCCAGCCGATCGCCTGCGCCATCGCGCCCTGGAGCTGGCCCTCGACATAGTCCGGGTGGATGGCGCGGCCGACATCCTGGAAGCAGGTCATGCGGATCACGCGCGTGCAGCCCGTGGCCGGATCGACCTCGACGTCGGCGATGTGGGTGGAGAAACCGCCCTCCGCGCCGATCGTGTTGAGCTGCGTGCCGGCGCCGATCGGTCCTCCGGTCTCCGTCGCCTTGGCCGCGATCTGTGCGAGCGACAACGGCTCGAACTTGCCGGCGTTGTCGCCGGCAGGCTTGGCGTAGCCGTTCTCCCACGTGACCGCGTCCTCTTCGATCTTCCATATCTTCGCCGCGCGCGAGCAAAGCTGCTTGATGACCGTTTCGGCCGACTGCGTGACCACCATCGCCGACGCGAAAGTGACACGGCTGCCACCCGTCAGGTTGGAGAAGCCGACGCTGGCGGTGTCGCCGATCAGCACGTTCACCCGGCTGGGATGGATGCCGAGCAGCTCGGCCGCGATGTTGGCGGTCGAGGCACGCGATCCGCCGATATCGGGATGGCCGGTCATCACCACGACGTTGCCGTCCTCGGTGATGTTGACCTGCGCACTCGATTCGCCACCGGCATTGAACCAGTAACCGGAGGCGACGCCGCGGCCCTGGTTCTTGCCCAGGGGCGCCTTGTAGTGGTCGCTGGCAAGAGCCTGGCGCAGCGTCTCCTCGTAGCCGATCACCGGATAGACAGGGCCATGGGCGGCCTTGGTGCCCTGCTTGGCGGCGTTCTTCAGCCGCAGCTCGAGCGGATCCATGCCAAGCTTCTCTGCGAGCTCGTCGAGCACGCTTTCGACCGAGAAGGCGCCGATCGGCGCGCCCGGCGCGCGATAGGCTGCGACCTTGGACCGGTTGGAGACGACGTCGTAGCCCTTGGAGTGCACGTTGGGGATGTTGTAGGGCGCGAACGCGCAGCCCGCGGCCCCGCGGATTGGCGAGCCGGGAAATGCGCCCGCCTGCAGATACCAGGTTCCCTGGCCAGCGACGATGGTGCCGTCCTTCTTCGCACCGATCTTCACGGTGGAGGAGGAGCCCGAGGTCGGGCCCGACGCCCGCATGACTTCCTCGCGCGTCATCACCATCTTGACCGGGCGGCCCGCCTTGCGCGAGAGCGCCAGCGCGACCGGCTCGAGATAGACGATGGTCTTGCCGCCGAAGCCGCCGCCGATCTCGGCGGGAATTGCGCGGATGTTGCTCTGGGAAATCCCCGACATCAGCGAGCACATGGCGCGGACCATGAACTGGCCCTGGCTCGAGCTCCACACCGTGACCTTGCCGTCGCTGTAGCTGACCAGGCAGGCATGCGGCTCGATGTAGCCCTGATGCACCGCCTCGGTCTTGAAGCTGCGCTCGACGATCACCTCGGCTTCCTTGAAGCCGGCCTCGACGTCGCCCAGCTTGTGCTCGAGCGTGCCGGCGATGTTCGAGGGCTTGCCGTCGAACTTGATGTGGTCGAACAGGATGGGTGCGCCGTCCTTCTTCGCCTCGTCGACGTCGATGACGAACGGCAACACCTCGTAGTCGACCTCGATCAGCTTGCAGGCTTCCGCGGCGATCGCCTGAGTATCGGCCGCCACGGCGGCAACCGGATGGCCGTGGAACAGCGCCTTGTCGCGCGCCATGACGTTGCGGCACATCCAGCGCATGTCCTGGATGCCCAGCATCACCGGACCCTTCTCGATCGGGAAGTCGAGGATGTCCTTCGACGTGACGACCGCTTTGACGCCCGGCAGCTTCTCGGCCTTCGACGTGTCGATCGACCTGATGACGGCATGCGGATGGGGGCTACGCAGCACCTTGCCCCAGATCATGCCGGGCATGGTCGTGTCGGCGGCGTAGGCGGCGCGGCCCGTCACCTTGTCGGCGCCGTCCGGACGCGGGGTGCGTTTGCCGATCCACTTGTTGTCAGGGTTCTCGTCGGTCATGCGCGAAATCCTTCATGGGCAAAGATGCGCCATAAGACCCCATCGGGGCAGTGCACTCAAGGGCCGCCCGTTCGTCGGCCTGCGGAACTACCTAACCGCCTGCCGCACCATATCGGCGCATTTCTCGCCGATCATGATCGACGGGGCGTTGGTGTTGCCCGCGACGATCGACGGCATGACGGACGCGTCAGCGATGCGCAGGCCCTCGATGCCGTAGACCTTGAGTTGCGGATCGACCACGTCGTCGGCGCCGCGACCCATGCGGCACGTGCCGACGGGATGCAGATTGGAGACGCCGCGGGCGCGAATGTCGGCCTTGAGGTCGGCCTCCTCGGTGACCTGCGGGCCCGGCAGGATCTCCTCGACGACGAACGGCTTGAGCGCCGGCTGCCTGGCGATCTCGCGGCAGATGCGCATGCCCTGGATCATCGCGCTGTAGTCGTTGGCGCTCTTCAGGAAGTTGAAGCGGATCTCCGGCGCCGCCAGCGGGTCGGGCGACTTCAGCCGCACCGTTCCGCGCCCGTCGGGCCGCAGGTGTACCGGGCTCAGGCCAAAGGCGGAGAAGGGTTGGGCGACGACGCCGTGGCGATTGCGATCCTTGATCGCCCAGGCGGTCATGTTGATCTGCAGGTCCGGCCTCTCAAGCCGCTTGTCGCTGCGCACCATGGCGCCGACATAAAGTCCCATGCTGGCAAGTGGGCCGGTTCGGCCGAAGGCGTATTGCGCCGCCGCCAGGATGCGGCGCGGCAGGCTGTTCACCAGGTCGTTCATGGTCACCGGCTGCGAGCACTTGTAGGCGACGTAAGTGTTGAAGTGGTCATGCAGGTGGCTGCCGACGCCCGGCATGTCGCGCACGACCTCGATGCCGTGCTTCCTGAGATGCTCGGCCGGCCCCAGGCCCGACAGCATCAGGAGCTGCGGCGAGCCATAGACACCGCCGGACACGATCACCTCGCGCTTGGCCCGAGCCTGCTCGAGGCCGCCCGGAGTCCGGTACTCGACCCCGACGCAGCGCCCGTTCTCGATCAGCAGGCGTGTCGCGTGCGCCGAGGTGGCGATCGTCAGGTTCTTGCGCTGCTTCGCGCCGGACAGGTACGCCCGGGCGCTCGACCACCGCCGCGACCGGTTGATGGTCGTCTGGTAGAAGCCGACGCCTTCCTGGTTGGCGCCGTTGAAATCGGGATTGTCGGGAATGCCGGCCTGCACTGCTGCATCGTGCAACGCCTTCGCCAGCGTGGGCTGCCAGGCATGATCGGACACTTTGAGCGGCCCGCCAGTGCCATGGAATTCGTCGGCGCCGCGGACGTTGTCCTCGGCCTTCTTGAAGTAGGGCAGCACCGAGTCGTAGTCCCAGCCCTCGCAGCCGCGCTGGCGCCATTCGTCGTAATCGGCGGCATTGCCGCGCATGTAGACCATGCCGTTGATCGAGCTGGTGCCGCCCAGCACCTTGCCGCGCGGCTGGTACATGACGCGGTTGTTCAGCTCGGGCTCGGGCTCCGAGTCGAACATCCAGTTCACCTTCGGATTGTTGAAGGTCTTGTGGTAGCCGAGCGGGACGTGGATCCACGGATAGGAGTCGCGCGGCCCGGCCTCGAGCAGCAGCACGCGAAAACGGCCATCCTCGGAGAGGCGGCCGGCGACGGCACAACCGGCTGAGCCCGCGCCGGTGACGATGAAATCGTAAGTATCCATGCACGGAGCGTAGAGCGATTCGGGCGGACGCGCGAGCCGGTCCGCTCCTATACTTTCGCTATGGCAAACACACCGACCAGTCCCGGCGATTTCCTGCTCGCCCTGCTGAATGCCGTCCATGAGCTGACCGGGCGCCGCCCGCCGCCGACCTGGACGCACGTCGACAAGGTCCAGACCAGGCTGGGCACCGCCAACCGCGACGCGCTCGATGCCGCGATCCGGCTCGCCGCCGCACGCCGCTGGCTACGTGTCGACGGCGATCCGCCGGTGTCGATCACGCTGACCGGCGACGGGGTGAAGTTCCTGGAGGCAACCAGGAAATGACGAAGCGCAAGCCCCGGCCGGCGAGAGTGGTGAACGACGAGGCCACTCAATATATACCAAGCGATATAGACCAACCTCCGAAACCAAAGCAGACCGCCAAGCTCTTCAAGAACGGCCGCAGCCAAGCCGTGCGCCTGCCCAAGGAGTTCCGCTTCGAGGGTGAGTAGGTCTACGTGCAGCGCGTTCCGGGAGGCGTGGTGCTCCTGTCAAAGAACGATCCTTGGGAATCGATTGCCGAGGCCTATGCGCTTGCCGATCCCGAGCACCCGATCCGCCGCGTCAAAGCCCCGGCGCAGAAGCGAACGTTCAAGTGGCGGTGACCCATGTGCTGGACACGGACATCTGCATTGAGGCGCTGCGCCGCCGTTCTGCGCAGCTGCTCAGACCTCTGCACGAGCATTCGCCCGAAGCGCATTCGCACCCTCGACATGCTTATCGCCACGCAGCCGTCGCGCTCGGTGCAGCGGTCGTCACAAACACCATGCGCGAGTTCCGTCGCGTGCCGGGCTTGCGGGTCGAGAACTGGCTGGCCTAGAACGGGCCATGAAATACAAGCTTCTCGGTCGCACCGGCGTTCAGGTCTCCCAGCTCTGCTTCGGCACCATGTCGTTCGGCGGCGATGCCGACGAGGCGACGTCGGCGGCGATGTACAAGGCGGTGCGTGACGCCGGCATCAATTTCTTCGACACCGCGAACGAATACAACAAGGGCGTGTCGGAAGAGATCCTCGGCCGGCTCGCGAAGGATCACCGCAACGATCTGGTGATCACCACCAAGGTCAATGCCCAGATCCGCCCCGACCTCAACGCGCGCGGCACCTCGCGGCGGCACATGGTCGAGGCGATCGAGGGCTGCCTGCGCCGCCTGCAGACCGATCGCATCGACGTGCTGTTCCTGCATCGCTACGACGCGATGGTGCCGATCGAGGAGTCGATGCGCGGGCTCGAGGATCTGGTGCGCGCGGGCAAGGTGATCTACCCCGCCGTCAGCAACTGGTCGGCGTGGCAGACCCAGCGGGCGGTCGACATCCAGGAGCGCAACAACTGGGCGCGCCTGCAGGTCATCCAGCCGATGTACAGCCTGGTCAAGCGCCAGGCCGAGGTCGAGATTCTGCCGATGGCCGAGCACAACGGCATCGGCGTCATTCCCTACAGCCCCGCCGCGGCCGGCCTGCTGTCGGGCAAGTATTTCCGCCAGGCCTCGGGCCGGCTCAGGACCAACAAGATGTACGAGGCGCGCTACGGCGAGCAGTGGGCGTTCGAGACGGCGGAGAAGTACGTCGCCTTGTGCCGGAATAAGGGTCTGCATCCGGTGAGCGCGGCGATCGCCTGGGTCTCGGCGCATCCGGCGATCACCGCGCCGATCGTCGGTGCGCGCAATCTCGACCAGCTCAAGGACTCGCTCGCATCGGTCGACGTCGCGATGACGCCGGAACTGCGCCAGGAGATCTCCGACTTGTCGCGCACGCCGCCTCCGGCGACGGACCGGCTCGAAGAGCAGAAGGCGGTCGCCCGCTGATCGGCCCCGTCCTCATCTCTGCCGTTCGCGCCGCTTGCGTCGCGATATTGTTGCTTGCCGGTGGCGCGATCATCTGGTCCGGAGGACCGCCGCGCTCCGCTCGCGCGCCCGTGAACACGGGTTTCGCTCTGGACGCGAGCCAGCAGGAGCGTGGATTGCTGCCCGGCAAGCCGCTATTGCGGGTAGCGGGGCGCATGCGTCAGCTGGATGGACCGTACGATCCGTTGCCGCCCGTCGGCGCTGTTTCCACGCAGGCGGAAATTCCGTTCCTTCGCATCGGAACGAATGCCGCCGTTGGGTCGTTCTGGCCGCCGACCGGTGCGTCGTCCGTGGGGTATCTTACGCGCGGACCGCCTCGCGCGGGTGCCAAGCCAAGTCAAACGGAGCGAACGTAACCCTAGGATTCTCGTCGAGCCTTTACGGACGGATCTGAACGGCCGGAGTTCCATGCCCCGCACGTCCTGAGGAGCCCAATGCTCGACCACCAGACTCCACTCATCGCCACCATCGCCGCCGGTCTGGCGCTCGCTTTCGTGCTCGGCGCCGTTGCACACCGGTTGCGGATCCAGCCGATCGTCGGCTACTTGCTTGCCGGCGTGGCCGTTGGGCCTTTTACGCCGGGATTCACTGCCGACCTTGCGCTTGCTTCCGAGCTGGCGGAGATCGGCGTCATACTGCTGATGTTCGGCGTCGGCCTGCATTTCTCGCTGAAGGACCTGATGTCCGTCGCCCACATCGCCGTTCCGGGCGCCATCGGGCAGATTGCCGTCGCGACCGCGATGGGAGTGGGACTGGCGCGTTTGCTCGGCTGGCCGCTGGCGGCGGGTCTGGTGTTCGGGCTGGCGCTTTCCGTCGCGAGCACGGTCGTCCTTATCCGTGCGCTGCAGGACCGGCACATCCTCGACACGGATCGCGGGCGCATCGCCGTCGGCTGGTTGATCGTCGAGGACCTGGCGATGGTGCTGGCGCTGGTCCTCGTGCCAGCGGCTGCAACCATGATGGCCGGGGACGACGTTCCGCTGACCCGCATGCTCTTCGCGCTCCTGGTGACGCTGGCCAAGGTCGGAATATTCGTGACGTTGATGCTGCTGGTGGGGCGGCGGGTCATCCCGTGGATCATGCACTACACTGCCCAGAGCGGCTCCCGCGAGCTGTTCCGGCTGTCCGTCTATGCCATCGCGATCGGAGTGGCGTTCGGTGCTGCCAAGATGTTCGACGTCTCGTTCGCTCTCGGGGCCTTCTTCGCCGGCATGGTGATGGGGGAGAGCGAGCTCAGCCAGCAGGCAACCGAGGAAGCGATGCCGCTCCGCGATGCGTTCGCCGTCCTCTTCTTCGTTTCGGTCGGGATGCTGCTCAATCCCATGGTGTTCGTTCAGTCGCCCCTGGCGGTGCTCGCCACGGTCGCGATCATCATGGTCGGCAAGTCGGCGGCGGCCTATCTGATCGTCCGCGCCTTCGGCTACCCGAGCGCGACGGCGCTCACGATCTCCGCCAGCCTGGCGCAGATCGGCGAATTCTCCTTCATCCTGATCGGGCTCGGCATATCGCTTGCGCTGGTGCCGGCCGAGGCGCGCGACCTCGTGCTGGCCGGGGCGATTATCTCGATCGTCCTCAACCCGCTGCTCTTCGCTCTCGTGGACCGGCTGCGCCCGGCACGACAGGCCGATGTATCGGGGCAGCCGCCCGAGGTCGTGCCCACCGGACTGACCGGGCATTCCGTACTGATCGGCTATGGGCGTGTCGGCTCCTATATCGGGGCCGAGTTGGCGCGCACGGGCAAAGCCTTCGTCGTCATCGAGACCAGAGAACCGGCGATTGCCCAGGCGCGCCGCGACGGCGCCGAGGTCATCGTCGGCAATGCCGCCGCGCCCGACATCCTCGTGGCTGCCAACGTCGCCGGGGCGCAGCGGGTCGTCGTGACCATTCCCGAGGCCTTCGAGGCGGGCCAGGTCGTAGAGCAGGCGCGCGCCGGCAGCCGCTCCCTGGAGATCCTCGCGCGTGCCCATTCGGACGCCACGGTCGCGCACCTCGACACGCTCGGTGCGAACCTCGTTGTTTCCGGCGAGCGCGAAATTGCCGAGCGGATGCTGGAGCGAATGAGGGGATGAGGCGCTTCTCGGCCGCCTTCCCACCGTCACGATGCTGTCACGCGGCAATGGCCAGTTGTGCTCTTGGGTTGGCGACGAGGCCGACGGAACGACGTCGGAATCTGGCAAACTCGAAATGCGGGCGCGCGACGGCTCGTGAAGCCTTGAGGAGCATTGCACATGACTGAAGACAAGGACGACCAGGCACTGCGCGCGCGCCTTCACGAAGAGATGGCCGACAGTATCGACGAGGAGCGGGAGCTCGAGATGGACGACGAGCGCCTGGCGCGGCTGCTCGACGAGGAAGGCGACAGTCCCCTGCCGGACAGCGCCGGCCGCCACAACTATTTCAAGGAGCTGCTGCGCCTGCAGCGCGAGCTGATCAGGCTGCAGGACTGGGTCGTGCACAAGGGCCTCAAGGTCGTCGTGCTGTTCGAGGGCCGCGATGCCGCGGGCAAGGGCGGCGTGATCAAGCGCGTGACGCAACGTCTCAATCCGCGCGTCTGCCGGACGGTGGCGTTGTCCGCGCCGACCGAGCGCGAGCGCAGCCAATGGTATTTCCAGCGCTACGTCGCCCATTTGCCGGCGGCCGGCGAAATCGTGCTGTTCGACCGGAGCTGGTACAACCGCGCCGGCGTCGAGCGGGTGATGGGATTCTGCGCGGCCGAGGATGTCGAGGAATTCTTCCGCACCGTGCCCGAATTCGAGCGCATGCTGGTGCGCTCGGGCATAATCCTGATCAAATATTGGTTCTCGATCACGGACCATGAGCAGAACCTGCGTTTCCTGATGCGCATCCGCGACCCGCTCAAGCAATGGAAGCTCAGCCCGATGGACCTGGAATCACGACGCCGCTGGGAAGAGTACACCAAGGCCAAGGAAGAGATGCTGCACCGGACACACATCCCCGAAGCGCGCTGGTGGGTTGTCGAAGGCGTGAACAAGAAAGCGGCGCGGCTCAACTGTATCCACCACCTGCTGCAGCAGATTCCCTACGAGGACGTGCCCCGTTCCCCGATCGTGCTGCCAGTGCGCGAGCATAAGCCCGATTATCTCCGCTCGCCGGTTCCGCCGGATTTGTACGTCCCGAAGATCTACTGATCACGAACAGGGTCGCAGCCGCCGATACAGCGAACGCACGACAGCGCGGCATTTCGCGGGCATAGTTCATCGGAGAGGTAAATGCCGTGCCCGACCAGACAATGTACCAGACACCCCGGCGTGCCGAGCGTCCGGGTGAGACGATCGTCACCAGCACCTGCGGCCACAATTGCGGTGGCCGCTGCGTGGTCAACGCGCACGTGGTCGAGGACAGGATCGTCAGGATCTCGACCGATCCGGCACGCTGGCAGCCCGATTTGCCGCCGCTGCATGCCTGCGCGCGCGGCGTCGGTCAGCTCGAGCGTGTCTATCATCCCGATCGGCTGAAATTCCCCATGCGCCGCGTCGGCGCGCGCGGCGCGGGCGGCTGGGAGCGGATTTCCTGGGACGAGGCCATGGAGCAGGTCTCCGGCGAGCTGCAACGCGTGAAGCACCGCTACGGCAACCGGGCCATCCTCGACGCCTCGCGCTCGGGCAGCCTGTCGATGCTCCATGGCGGCGGCGTCGCCAAGCGCTTTTTCCACAAGTTCGGCGGTTGCACCACTTTATGGTCCAACATGTCGGCGGAGGCCGAAGTCTTTGCCGTGCGCATGACCTTCGGTGCCAAGGCCGACTACAAGACCGCCGGCCGCGAGCCGACCGACTACGTGAATTCGAAGTTCATCCTGATGTGGGGCTGGAGCCCGGCCGACGGCACTTTCGGCACCGGCACGCCGCAATATCTCAGGGAAGCAAAGAAGAAGGGCGTGCGGATCGTCTGTGTCGATCCGCGGCGGACGCGGACCAGCCGCCTGCTCGCCGACGAGCACATCTTCATCCGGCCGTCGACCGATGCTGCCGCGCTGATTGCGATGGCCTACGTCATCGTGAGCGAGGGCCTGCATGACCAGGGCTACTGCGACCGTCATGTTCTCGGTTTCGACGATGCGCATCTGCCGGAGGGCGCGTCGCCCGGCTCGTCCTACCGCGCGTACCTGATGGGCGAAAGAGACGGCGTGCCCAAGACCCCGGAGTGGGCTGCGCCGTTGTGCGGCATCCCGGCCGAGACCATCCGCCGATTGGCCATCGAGTTCGGCTCGGCCAAGCCGGCGGCGCTGCAATGCGGTTATGCGCCGGGCCGCACCGCGTTCGGCGAGCAGTTCCATCGTGCCGCCTACGCGCTGGCGGCGATCACCGGCAACATCGGCGTGGTCGGTGGCAATACGGGCGTGAGCAACGGCGTCACCGGCCGGAGCGGTATCAGGAGCCTGCCGCCGGGCACCAACCCGGTCGATTCGAAGGTGGCAACGCCGTTGCTCGCCGACCTGCTCGCCAAGGGCACCGCTGGCGGCTATCCGGCCGACATCAAGCTGATCTATTCGGCTGGCGGCGACCTGTTCAACCAGTGCCCCAACGCCGGCAAGATGGCGGCCTCGCTCGACGGCGTCGAGTTCATCGTCGTGCAGGACCATTTCCTGACTCCGACCGCGCGGTACGCCGACATCGTGCTGCCAGCGACGACCTTCTGGGAGCGCAACGACGTGCATACGCCGTGGGCCGGCGCCGGGCACTACGCGATCTACATGAAGCAGGCGATCCGGCCGATGTACGAGTGCCGCAACGACATCGACATCTTTGCCGATCTTGCTGCCCGGGTCGGCATCAACGATTACAACGAGCTGAGCGAGGAGCAGTGGCTGCGCGAGCTGACGGCCGATGTCGTCGACGACTTCGATGCCTTCGCCGCGCAGGGCGTCGCGCGCTTTGCGCCGCCGGAAGACGCCGTGGCCTTCGCAAGGCAGATCCGCGATCCGGAGAACCACAGGTTCACGACGCCCTCGGGCAAGATCGAGATCTATTCGATGGCGCTGGCGGCCAAGCCCGATCCCTATGGCCTCGGCGTCATACCGCCGATCCCGACCTGGATCCCGCCGGTCGAGGCCGATCCGCGCCATCCGCTCATGCTTTGCAGCCCCAAGTCGCGCGCGCGCACCCATTCGATCCACGGCAACCAGCCGCTGCTCGCGCGGGTCGACCCCGACGATGTCTGGATGCATGCCGACGACGCGTCAGCGCGCGGCATTGCGAACGGCGACAGGGTGCGCGTGTTCAACGATCGCGGCGCGACGTTCCTGCCGGCGAAGGTGACGCGAGACATCGCGGCGGGCGTGATCTCGATCAAGGAGGGTGCGTGGTTCGCGCCCGACGCGGACGGCACGGACACCAGCGGCTGCGCCAATGCCCTGGCCGAGGATCGCGCGGCGCCGAGCGGCGCCACGACCTACAACACCAATCTGGTCGAGGTCGAGCTGGCTCAGGGGCGCTAGAACGGCGCGCAATTCCCTGATCGGATTTCTCAGGTCGCCGGGATGGTCGTCATCGCGGCGATGTTGACCTGCATCAATGCGGCGAAGCATGACGCAGCGCAGTCGTGAGGCTGTTTCTCATTACGGCATGCAGAGGAGTGTCCGCCATGTCGACGGTCGTCTATCGAACCTGGACTGGCACGGCCTTTGCCGACAGCAGGATGCTGGGCTACAGCTACGACGCGGGTTCCGACACCTATTTCATCGAGAACGTCGCGAGAGGCCTGGGAGGAGACGACGTGCTCTCCACATCTCTCCCGGGAAGCGTCTGGGTCGGAGATCGCTATGCCACCTTCACGACGACGCTGGGCGGTGGCGACGGCAACGACACCCTGACGGGCAACGCCGGCACGGATAGTCTCTCTGGCGGCACCGGCGACGACCTGCTGAACGCACAGGCCGGCGGCAACGACATTCTCAACGGCGATGCCGGCAACGACGTCATTGACATGGGCGCGTCGTTCACCGCCGCCGATGTCATCGACGGGGGCGCCGGCACCGATCGGGTCATTCTCAGCGGCCCCTATTCGGCGCGCGTGACGTTCGGCGCGACGACGATGGTCAACGTGGAGACGCTCGCGCTCGGCGCCGGACACACCTACAAGCTGACGACCGACGATGCGACGGTCGCCGCGGGCAGGACGCTGACGGTCGACGGTGCCGCGCTGGGCCCTGCGAACAAGCTCGCCTTCGACGGGGGATCCGAAGCCGATGGCAGCTTCGAACTGATCGGCGGCGCGGGCGACGATGTGCTGACCGGCGGCGCGCTTGGCGATTTGGTCGACCTGACGATAGGGGGCCGCGACCGCGCCAGCGGCGGCGGCGGCGACGACAGCTTCGCGCTCGGCACCACGCTCGATGCCGCGGACGCGATCAACGGCGGGTCTGGTTACGACACCGTCATCATGGACGGCGACTATAGCGCCGGGCTCGCCCTGAGCTCGAAGACCTTGACCAACATCGAAAACCTCCGGTTCCTCGCCGGACACGACTACGACGTGAAGACCAGCACGGCCACGGTGGGGGCAGGCCGCACCCTGACGGTCGACGGCGCTGCCCTGGGCACCGCCGATGTGCTGACCTTCAGCGGTGGGGGCGAGACCGATGGCCGTTTCGCCATGACCGGTGGCGCGGGCAACGACGTTCTGACCGGCGGCGAGCTCGACGACCGCTTCGACCTGACGAAGGGCGGCGACGACGCGGCTTATGGCGGGCGTGGACCCGACGTGTTCGATCTTGGCGCCGCCTTCACGGCCGACGATCGCATCGACGGAGGCAGCGGCGGCGGCACGATGGACACCATGCTGCTCGACGGCGATTACTCGGGCGGGGTGTCGTTGAGTGGCTCGAGCTTCGGGAGCATCGAACGGCTGTCGCTTGCCTCGGGCCACAGCTACGACCTCACGGCGATCGGGGCGCTGGGAGTCCTGAACAACACCGTATTCGTCGAAGCCGCATCGTTTGCTGCCGGCGAGGTGCTGGCGCTGAACGGCAGCGCGAGCGACGCTAGGTTCTACGTTAGCGCCGGGGCGGGCGACGACGTTCTGGTGGGGGCCGGGCGCGGCGACAGGTTCGATCTGTCGCGCGGCGGCGACGACGTGGCAATCGGCGGCGGAGAGAGCGACTATTTCTACATGGGCGCGGCGCTGACGGCTGCCGACAGGATTGACGGCGGCTATGACAGGAATTCGAAGAACGAACCCGATACCGTCCGTCTCGACGGCGACTATTCGGCGGGACTGGTTTTTGCCCCGACCACGATCGTGCGGGTGCACACCCTGTCCCTCGCGGGCGGCCACAGCTACAACCTGACAACCGACGACGCGACGTTCGATCACCTCGATTTCGTCGTCAATGCGTCAGCTCTGGGAGCCGGCGACAAGCTGATACTCAACTGTGCGGCCGCAACCGACGGCCAGCTGGTCGTCTACGGCGGTGCCGGCAATGACACAGTGACTGGCGGCAGAGGCAACGTGATCTACGGAAATGGCGGCAACGACGTCTTCAATCTTGGCCTGCACGGCGACAAGCTGGCCTATGGCGGCGACGGCAATGACGTCTTCAACATGGGCGGCGAACTCAAGTATCGTGATTCGGTCATTGGGGGCACCGGCGTCGACAAGGTCAGGCTGGACGGCGACTACTCCAAGGGCCTGACATTCGGTGTTCTGCCTTATCTCGGCAGACCGACGATGACGGAGGTGGAGTTCCTGTCGCTCGCCCAGGGGCACAGCTACCGGCTGACGACCCACGATTCCACAGTCGCAGCGGGTGAGACACTGACGGTGGACGCGCACGAACTGGTGGCGGCCGATGTGCTGACGTTCGATGGCTCGCCGGAACTCGACGGCCGGTTCGCGATCACCGGCGGGCGGGCCGCCGACTCGATCACGGCCGGTGCCGGCGACGACTGGCTGCGCGGTGGCGTTGGAGCCGACCGGCTGAACGGTGGAGCGGGCGCCGACACGTTCGCCTACGACAACCTGCGCGATTCCATGGGCCTTCAGCACGACACGTTGGTGGGCTTCGACGCCACGGTCGACCTGATCGACCTCGACGTCGGCGTCACGGGCATCGACGAGAAGGTGAATACCGGCAGCCTGTCCGAGGCGAGCTTCAATGCCGATCTTGCCGCCACCGTGACGGCGGACCGTCTCGCGGCAAGTCATGCGATGCTGTTCAAGCCGAACGCCGGCACGCTTGCCGGCGACTTCTATCTCATTGTCGATGCCAACGGCGCCGCCGGCTACCAGGGGGGACAGGACTACGTGCTGCACCTCGAAGCCCACGCCAACGTGTCGGCACTGTCGACCGCGACCTTCATTTGACGCGGTGAACCTCGTCGAGGTTGAACTGGCTCAGCGCCGGTAGAACGGCGCGCGCTTCCTGACCGGGTCGAGAAGGGACCAGTCGCCCTGCTCGACGACATGGCCGATGGGGAAGGGCGGGCGCGGCTCCTGGCCGAGCGAGCGCATCACCCGGTCGTCCCGGTAATAGCAAAGCAGGATGACGCGCGTCAGCGCGGCGAGCGGCAGGCCACCCTCGGCGCGCAATTCGTTGGCCACAAGCAGTCGGCGGTCGGCCGGCAGATCGGCAAAGGCGCCGCCGGCGAGGACCGCGAGCCGCCGGAGGGCAAGGCCGATATCGTCACGGTCCCGCCCGAGGCTCTTCACGATATCGGCGAAAATCTTTTCATTATCGGCGCCCGGCACGCCATGGCGTTCGCTGGCGGGAATCATCGTGCCGGCGAAAGCCCGCAGGTCGCGGGTCTCGGTGGCGGTCAGGGACTTGTCGTTCGTCATTTGATGCTCGTTGCGTCTTGGTCCGGCTGAGGATGAAGGGCGCGATCAGTCGAACAGCGTCCCGTCCGCCGCGCGACGCTTGATGTTGTCGGCGATCCAGAGCGTGAGCGCCTGGATGGTCGAGGTCGGGTTCACGCCGCCCGAGGTCACCCAAATGCTGCCGTCGACGATGAACAGGTTCTTCACGTCATGGCTTCGGCCCCAGCCGTTGACCACCGAGCGTTCGGGATCGTTGCCCATGCGCGCGGTGCCGAGCAGGTGCCAGCCGCCGTTGAGGATCGGCGCCTCGGTCGAGATGTCCCTCGCGCCGGCGGTCTCCAGCACCTGCGTCGCGCGGGCAATGCCGTGCGCCATCATGCGGCGGCTGTTGTCGCTCAGCGTGTAGTCGATGCGCGGCGCGGGGATGCCGCTGGAATCCTTCAGCACTGGATCGAGCGTCACGCGGTTGTGCGCTTCCGGCAGGTCCTCGCAGATCGCGCTGAGGCCAATGCGATGGTTGAGCAGCCGGCGATAGACGGCGTGGTGATCCTCGCCGAACGGCAGCCGGCCGGCCGCTGTGCTCGAGATCGCCTCGACGATCGAGGCCGTGCCGCGATTGATCTGGAAGGTGTAGCCGCGCACGAAGTCGCGCGCCGCGTCGGTTTCGTAGAACTCCTGGCTCCACAGGCAGAGGGTCGGCCCGCGATTGCCGTCCATCTCCTCGTCGACGTAGCCGTAGGTGTAGGCGTAGGGATGGAACATCAGGTTGCGGCCGACCAGATCCGTCGAGTTGGCGAGCCCGTTGGGGAAACGTCCGGATTGCGAGTTGAGCAGCAGGCGCGGCGTGCCGACGCCGTTGCAGGCGACGATCACCAGCTCGGCCGGCTGGAACTGCTCCTCGCCCCTGGCATCGTAGTAGATCGCGCCGGACGCCATTCCGTTTTCGTCGAGCGTGATCTCGCGCACCCGGCAGCGCGTGCGCAGCTCGACGCCGGCGCGGATTGCCGCCGGCCAATAGGTGATGTCGGTGCTGGCCTTGGCGCCCTGCGCGCAGCCCGGCGTGCAATGGCCTAGATTGATGCAGCGCCCGCGGCCCTCGTAGTCGACGGTGGCGATCGTCGAATCCGACGGCCACCAGTGCCAGCCGAGCTGGTTCATCGCCCGGCCGATACGTTGGCCGGTCCTGCCGAGCGGCATCGGCGGCATGGGCGGCTGATGGTACGGATAGCCGGGATCGCCCGCGAGGCCCGAGACGCCCATCATACGGTCGTTCTCGGCGAAGAACGGCTCGAGCGTGTCGTAGTCGACCGGCCAGTCGTCGGCGACGCCGTCGAGGCTGCGCACCTTGAAGTCGGCCGGCTTCAGACGCGGATAGTGCGCCGTGTACATGATGGTGCTGCCGCCGACCCCGTTGAAGTTCACCACCTTGATCGGCGAGTTGGCGTCGTTGATCGGATAGTCCGTCTCGCGCGCCCGTCGGTTGGGGCTGATCGCGAAATCGGAGAACAGCCGCGCCTCCCAGTCCCGGCCGTTGCTGGGATAGTCGGTCGGCTTCACCCAGTCGCCCTGCTCGAGACAGAGGATACGCATCCTGCTCTCGGCCAGGCTCCAGGCCGCGGCGGCGCCGGAAGCGCCGGAGCCGATGATCAGCACGTCGACCTTGTCGTTCATCGTCGTTCACCCTGCGTCGCAGACATCGACCCATTCGGCTCTCGCCAGCTCCGCCATGCGCGCCGGATCGATGCGCAGCGCCGAGTTGGCCGAGCCGGCGGCCGGTAGGACTTCGTCGAATGCCTTGAGCGAGACGTCGCAATAGACGGGAAGGGGCGTCGCAAGGCCGAACGGGCACACGCCGCCGACCGGATGGCCTGTCATCGACACGACCTCGTCGGCGGTCAGCATACGCGGCTTGCCGCCCAGGACGTCCTTGAACTTGCGATTGTTGAGCCGCGCCGTGCCGGAGGCCACGATCAGCAACGTGCGGTCCTTGATGCGCAGCGACAGCGTCTTGGCGATCTGCGCCGGCTGTACGCCGTGGCCTTTTGCCGCCATGTCGACCGTGGCGGTGCTGGCGTCCGTTTCGAGGATCTCGATATCGGGAGCATGGACTGCAAGGAACGCGCGGACTGTCTCGACGGTCATTGTGCCATCCTAGCGCGTCGGCGATTGTGCGGTATAGGGAGTGGACCGTCATCCAGAGGAGAGTGTGCGATGTGGTTCGTGTTCGAGGCCGAGTACGCCATCGAGAACGGTCGCGCCAACTGGAACAGGCCGGTGCCGGAGACGATGGCGTGGCACGGACCGTACGAGTCCTTCGAAGAGGCCGACAAGGTCGTGCGCGCCCGCATGTGGGCCAAGATCGACATCTATGCCCACAAGGCACGCGCCGTGGACATGACCGTGCCGACCTGAAGTCGCAAACGACTTCCGAAAGCGCTCCTCGGCGGCCCCGGCGCAGGATGGATGGGCCGTCCGGCAGGACGGCCCGTTGGCGCGCTACGCATCGCGCTCAGCGTGGGCCCTCGCGGTAGAAGACCATGCCGCCATGGTGCAGGGTATTGGGGTCAACGAAGGTGCCGTCGGCCGTGAAGCCGGTATCGTCCCAGTAGTCGATATGATTGCCGCGGATTTCGTAGCGGCCGCGGTACGCGCTTTCACGCGTTCCGCGGGCTTCGTCGTAGCGGCCGTTCGGCAGCAGCTCATGCCGGATATGACGGTCGGCCGTGACCCACAGGCCAACGTAGGAGGAGGCTTGCTGCATGCCAGCGGGAGTCATCGGCGTATCGGACATCTGGGCGTTGACCTTCTGTGCGGTAATGACGGCGACACTGGCGGTGACGGCGAGCGGCAGGAGGCGAAAGCCCTTCATGGCGACGTCCTCCTGCTGGCGGGCTGGGCGGCTCGCCGCTCGGCGAAAAGCTCCGCGAGCGCCTGCGAGGCTGCGATCGCACGGGGGAACCCGGCCGGGACGGTCACCATGTAGATGACCTCCTTCAACTCATTCTCGGAGACGCCGATATTGAGCGCATAGCCGGCATGGACCTTCATGAACGCCGGCTGGCCGATGGCGGCGAAGGCCGCCACCGCCGCCAGCTGGCGGGTTCGATCGTCGAGTCCCGGACGAGACCAGACGTCGCCGAGCGCATAAGCCTCGGTCGCATCGGCTAGGAAGGGGAACTCCTGCCGCATGCGCTCCAGCACCTGCTGGGGCTGGCCGTTATTGAGGCTCCTGATCACCGCGTCGCCGCGCTTTCGCCGCTCCTCCGTGGTGTCGGCGATGGCGGGGACAGCTGCCGCAGCGACGAGCAAGGCCGCGGCGACTTCGCGAAGGGGCTTATGCATGCTCATGGTCATCTCCTCATGGGCTTGGAGGTGGCGGTTGGGTGTTCGTGCCGGCGAAGTGAAGCGCTTGCCCCGAACATGGGTCAGTGCCACTGTCGAGATAAGCCTATGAATTGCGGCCAGCCTGGAAAGAATCCCTAACCAATGGAGCCCGATCTCAACGCCCTCTCGGTGTTCGCCTTGGTGGCCGAGGAGCGGAGCTTTCGCGCTGCCGCCACCCGACTGGGCGTGACGCGTTCGGCCGTCAGCCAGACGATCAAACGCCTGGAGGGCAGTGTCGGTATCGCGCTCGTTCTGCGCACGACGCGCAGTGTCAGCCTGACCGAAGCTGGTGAACGTCTATATGCGGAGATCGCTCCCGCCGTCGCCGAGATGCGGGCTGCCCTCGAGAAGACGGGTACATTCACGGGAAGTCCGCGCGGGCGATTGCGGCTTGCGGTATCGTCGATCGCCGAGCGTTTCCTCTCGGGGCCATTTATTGCCGGCTTCGCCGAGGCCTATCCCGACGTTGAACTCGACATCACGGTAACCGACGAAGAGTTCGATATCGTCGCCGAGGGCTTTGACGCGGGCGTGCGTCTCGGGGAGGTGATCGAGCAGGACATGATCGCGGTGCCCGTGGCGGGGGATGAACGGCAGCTGGCCGTCTGCGCGCCGTCCTACCGTGACCGCTTCGGCGTCCCGAAGCACCCGGCCGACCTCGCGTCACATGCGTGCATCGGTTGGCGGCCATCGCCCAAGGCGGCGCCCTATCGCTGGGAGTTTGCCGACGGCGGCAAGGAGTTCAGCGTCGATGTCGCGCCCAGAGTCACCACCAATGACATGGCGCTCATGATCAAGCTCGCGACCGCCGGCGCAGGAATCACCTTTGGCATGGAAGAGAGCTTTCGCCCGTCATTTGCACGGCGGGAGCTTGCGCCGATCCTCGAGGAATACAGTCCCTACTTCGCCGGCTTCTATCTTTACTATCCGACGCGGCGGAATATCGCGCCCAAGCTCCGGGCCCTGATCGATTACCTGCAGCGTCAAAGGTGAAGGTCCGCCGAGACCGGCGGGCGCGGCGCCCTACTGAACGACGATCTCGACCCGGCGGTTCTGCGCCTCGCGCACGCCGTCAGCGGTCTGGATCATTGGATGGCTTTCGCCGAGGGCGACGACGGAGATGTCCGACGCGGCGACGCCCTCGCGAATCAACTGGTCCCTCACGGCATTCGCGCGGCGCAGCGACAGGGCCATGTTGTAGGCCTCCGTGCCCGCGCGGTCGGTGTGGCCGCTCGCCTTGATCTGTGCACCGCCTTTGGTCCTGTAGGCCATCGCGGCCTTGGCGATCGTGTCCTGCGCGGCTGACGTCAGGTCTGCCTTGTCGAAGTCGAAGAACACGATGAAGGATGGTGCCGTGATGATCATCGCCGGCTCGACGCACCAGACCGTGCGGTCGGTGGTGTCGTCGCGATTCTTGCGATCGGTGCGATCGGTGACGTCGTCTCGGTTCTTGCGATCGGTACGATCCGTACGGTCCATGCGATCGGTCCGGTCCGTGCGGTCCGTGCCGTCGAAGCAGGGGCCGGCGTAGCCATGAACGGGCCTGCCGCCGGTGGCGGCGGTCGTGGTCGTTGTCGCGGCAGGCGTGGCGCAGCTCGCGATGAGACTGCCGCTTACGCTCGTCCTCGGCGCGTCGCATCCACCCACGATCAAGAGCACCGCCACCGCGGCAAGCCACTTCGACATTCGGATTTCTCCCACTGGCGCGATCATGACAGGCCGGTCGGGATTTTCAATTCCACTGCAAGAACCGGAAGGCAGCGATCTGGCTCGTTGAAGGATTTCCGAAGAGCGATCCGCCTTTATCGTTTCCAACACCGAGTACGAAGATAAGATCGACCGCCGTCCCGGCCTGATGCTGACACACGGCATTGCGCCTCCGGACGGAGAACGGCACGTGTACGCCTGCGAAGGCCAACCAGAGGAAACGCCATGTTGACGATCGACGCTCAGGTCCACTGCTACGAGCGCAACCATCCCGGCCGGCCCTGGACGGCGGTTCTTGCCGGTCCGCCTGAAGTTACGGCCGAGGACATGATCAAGGCGATGGACTCGGTCGGCGTCGATGGCGCCCTGCTGGTCTCGGTCTACACGATGTATCGCTGGGATGCGTCCTACGCGGTGGCCGTCCAGAAGGCGCATCCCGACCGCTTCGGCGTCATCAAGCCGGTCAATGCCAACGATCCCAACGTCGCCGACACGATCGCCGAGTGGAAGGCAATGCCGGGGACGGTCGCCATCCGAATCATGATGACACCCGAAATCTCGACCGACGCGGCCGATCCCGGCATCAACCGTATCCTCTCTGCGGCGGCCAGGCACGGCCTGCCGGTCAACATGCTGGCGCGCGACCGGCTCGAGCAGCTCGGCGAGCTTGCCAAGCGCAATCCCGACACACAGATCGTGCTCGACCATCTGGGCCTGGAGCAGCCGTTCGAGCCGCCCGCCCCCAGGGAGCCGTGGCACGAGCTGCCCAAGGTCCTGAAGCTCGCCGAGAACAAGAACGTCGCCATCAAGATCACCGGCGCCTGCACGCTCAGCCACGAGAAGTTCCCGTTCAAGGACATCTGGGATCCGCTTGGCCGCATCTTCGATGCCTACGGTCTCGACCGCTGCATGTGGGGCACCGACTGGACGCGCGCGGTCAATGTCTTGAGCTACAGGGACGGCGTCGAAGCCTTTCGTGTCACCGATCGTCTGTCCGACGGCGACCGCGCCATCCTGATGGGGGGCTCGCTCCAGAAGATCTACGGGTGGGCGCCGAAGAAGGCGTGACGAGCGTGCCCGTCATCGACGCCCAAGTTCACTGCTACGGGCGCAACACTCCCGAACGTCCGTGGGCCGACCCGTTTCCCGGACCTGCGGAGATGACGGGCGAGGACATGGTGAAGGCCATGGACGAGGTCGGCGTCGATGGCGCGTTGCTCACGTCGGTGTTCGCGATCTACCGCTTCGACGCGAGCTACGCGATCACCGTCCAGAAGAAGCATCCCGGCCGGTTCGCGCTGATCAAGCCGGTCGACGCGAACGATCCGGCCGTGGCGGACATCATCGCGGAGTGGGCCGCGATGCCTGGCACGGTCGGAGTGCGCATCATGATGCGGCCGGAGATTTCCGCCGACCCTGCCGATCCCGGCTTGAACCGTGTTCTGGCCGCCGGAGCCCGGCATGACTTGCCGGTCAACATCCAGTGCTGGGGACGGCTGCCGCAGGTCGGCGCGCTCGCCGCGCGCAATCCGGGCACGCAGATCGTGGTCGACCATGTCGGCATGACGCAGGTTTTCGCGCCCCCTGCGCGCCCACAGCCGTTCGATGATATCGAGAATGTGCTGGCATTGGCGCAGCACAGCAATCTCGCGATCAAGATCACCGGCGCCTGCACCTACAGTCACGAGCCATTTCCCTATCGTGACATCTGGGATCCGCTTGCCCGCGTGTTCGATGCCTTCGGCATCGAGCGCTGTCTGTGGGGTACCGACTGGACCCGCGCGACGGCTTTGCTCACCTACAAGGAAGGTGTCGACGCTTTTCGCGTCACCGACCGCCTGAGCAACTCCGACCGCGCGACGCTGATGGGCGGCAGTCTTCAGAGAATCTACGGGTGGGCGCCAGAAAAATGAATACGGGGTGCGGTCAGTCCGGCAGCGCCCCGGTTGCGTAGAGGTTTTCGACCTGAGGCGAGGGCCGGATGGAAGGACCGAAGACGGCGGTAAAGATCCTGTCGATCTCGCCCGAGCGGTAGATCCGGCTGAGCTCGCTGTCGACGGCGAGACGGAAATCGCTGTCTCCCCGTCGCATCGCCAACGCATAGGGTTCGATGCTGAGATAGACATCGGCGAGCTGCAGGTTGGACGGCGCCTTTGCGTCCCTCGCGAGGTAGGCCAGGATGGCACGATCGGCGAAATAGGCGGAAACAGTGCGGTTCTCCAGGGCATCCAGGCCTTCCTGATGAGTCCTGGCAGGCACGACCTCGGCGGTGCTCCCTGCGTCGGCCAGGGCGCGGCGCAGACCCGCTTCGGTCGTCGTGTTCGCCAGGACCCCGACCTTCTTGCCGTTCAGATTGCCCAGATCGTCCGGGCCGTCAGGGAGAGTCATGAAGCTGGCCCCGTCGGCGAAGGTCGCGATCGAGAAGTCGACCAGGCGACGCCGTTCGAGAGTATGGGTCGTCGCCTCGCAGAGCAGATCCGCCTTGCCGGACGCGATCGCCTCGAAGCGATCGGTCGACGTTACCGGAACGTAGACGACCTTGAGCTCGGCAAGTCCAAGCTTCCGGCCGATCCCTTGTGCCACGGCACGGCAGAGCTCGACCATGAATCCCGCCGGCGTTCCCGTCGCGGCCTTGTAGGCGAAGGGCGGCGCGTCCTCGCGATAGGCGATGCGCAGAGTACCGTTGTTTCGCATGTCGTCGAGCGTCGCCGCAGCCGCGCAGCCGGCGAAAGGCGCCGTGAATGCCAGTACAGTTGCAATCAGCAGCCTTCCCATCAGTGCCTCCTCGGGAGCAGCGCCCGCGGCCCGGCGGCGGGTCTTGCCACGTCGGGACTGCATCATCCGAGTCCGGAAATGGCAACGGTCGACGTTTCTTTTCAAGTCGCGCTGATGGCGCTCCGGGATGCCTGGCGGACGTGACGAGGGCTCGGGTGGGGAGGAGGTCAGAGCGCCTTGAGCGCTTCCTCGACTTCGGCGACGTGCTTCGCGACCTTTACCTTGCGCCAGATCCTGCGGACCACGCCGTCCTTGTCGATCAGGAAGGTCGCGCGGTCTATGCCCATGTACTTGCGGCCGTATAGGCTCTTCTCGATCCACGTGCCGTATTTCTCGCAGACCTTGCCGTCCTCGTCGGACACCAGCGGGAAGTTGAGCTCGTACTTGGCCTTGAACTTGTCGTGGCGCGCGACGCTGTCCTTGCTGACGCCGATCACGCGCGCCTTCAGCTTCTTGAACGCGGCCGCCCCATCGCGGAAGCCGCAGGCCTCGGTGGTGCAGCCTGGCGTGTCGTCCTTGGGATAGAAATAGAGCACCACCGGCGCGCCGCGCAGCTCGGAGAGCTTGAGCGTTCCGCCGCCATCGGTCGCGGCGGTGAAATCCGGCGCCTTCTTGCCTTCCTCGACACTCATGTCCCGCTCCTCGATGTCCAGCCGGCAGCACGTGCCGGTGCCTCCACGATGCGCTCGTATATAGCACGTGCCGCTGCCGCCTCGGCCTCGATCAGAATGCGCAACCCGTCGATGTCGGGAACATCCTGGGTCTGGGCGATCAGGCGGCGCTGACCTTCCGGCGCCTTTGCGGCATCGAACGCGGCCTCGTCCCCATTCAGGGTGAGGCGGAGCAGGCTCTGGACATCCGACATCAACTGGCGCGCCGCGCACAGCCGCTCGGCGTCCGCCGCATCGAACAGGCCTAGCTCGGCGGCGCGGCGAAGTACCTTGGCCGGGTGCGGATCGAGGATCTCGGGCCGCGTCGCGGCGTGACGCAGGGCGAGGTACTGGGCGACGAAGTCGATGTCGAACAGCCCGCCGGGCAAGTGTTTGAAATCCCATGGGCTCTTGGGCGGCGCGTGGCGGGCGATCCGGTCGCGCATGTCGGCCACGTCGCGCAACAGGGCCTCGGCATCGCGCGGCCGGCGGAGCGTGCCGAGGATGATGGTGCGTAGCCGCTCGACAAGGTCGGGCGGACCATGGATCACGCGCGCGCGGGTCAGCGCCATGTGCTCCCAGGTCCAGGCCGATTGTGCTTGATAGCTTTCGAAACCCTGGAGGGAGTTGGCCAGCGGCCCGGCCCGCCCCGAGGGGCGTAGCCGCATGTCGACCTCGTAGAGGGCGCCTTCGTTGGTCAAGGCGGTCAGGGCGGTCACGATCTTGGCGCTGAGACGCGTGTAGTATTGTATCGGCCCCAGCGGCTGAGGCCCGTCGGACGCTTCGAGGTCGGGCGGGATGTCGTAGACGAAGATCAGGTCGAGGTCGGAGGTAGCCGACATCTCGCGACTGCCGAGCTTGCCCATCCCGAGCACAGCGAAGCGCTGGCCGCGAAACGCGCCGTGAGCCGTGGCGAAGCGTTTCTCGACCCTGTCGCACAGCGCCGAGATCGTCGCCTGTGCCACGTCGGAGTAGGCCAGGCCGGCCTCGGCGGGGCGCACGATGCGCTTGAGCTGCTGGACGCCGATCTGGAAGCGGCGATCGTTGGTCCAGCGCCGTGCGGCATCGAGGATGTCCTGCTCGTCGTCGACCAGGGCCAGGGTCGCGGTCAGATCTGCCGTCATTTCCGCCGCCGGCGGCAGGCGGTCGTAGAACGCCGGCGACAGCACCGAATCGAGCAGCACGGCCCGCCGGGCGAGCTGCGCCGCCAGTCCCGGCGCGCTGCCCATGATCGTTGCGACGAGTTCCAGCAGCGCCGGGTTCGACTTGAACAGCGAGAAGAGCTGCACGCCCGCCGGCAGGTTGCCCAGGAACTGGTCGAAGTTCAGCAACGCCTGGTCGGGCGACGCCGTTTGGCCGAGCGCCCCGAGCAGCGCCGGCATCAATTCGGTGAGGAGCTCGCGCGCCCGGGCGGAGGTCGTGGAGCGGTAGCGCCCGTGGTGCCAGCGGCGGACGATGCCCGCGGCGGCGGCCGGATCGCGAAACCCCAGGGTCCGAAGCGTCTCCAGCGTGCCGGGATCGTCGTCGGTGCCGGTGAAGACCAGATTGCCGCCGGGTCCAGCGAGGCTCGGCGCCTCCTCGAACAGGTGCGCATAGTGGCCCTCGACGCAGCGAAGTGTCGCCAGCATCTCCGCCTCGAAGGCCGATGCGTCGGGATAGCCGAGGAAGGTAGCGATCGCGGCGAGCCCGGCCTTGTCCTCCGGAAGGCTGTGGGTCTGGCGATCGTCGACCATCTGCAGACGGTGCTCGACCCGGCGCAGGAAGCCATAGGCCACGATCAGTTCGTCCGCTGCGCGCGACTCGACATGACCCGCCGTCGCGAGCGCGCGCAGCGTCTCGCAGGTGCCGCGCAGGCGGAGCGCCGGATTGCGGCCGCCAAAGATGAGCTGCTGGGTCTGCGCGAAGAACTCGATCTCGCGGATGCCGCCGCGGCCGAGCTTGACGTTGTGTCCCGCGACCTTGACGGTGCCGCCGCCGCGATGGGCATCGATCTGGCGCTTGATCGAATGGATGTCGTGGATCGCAGCGAAATCGAGATGCCGCCGCCATATGTAGGGGCGAAGCGTGCCGAGGAACTCGGCGCCGACGTCGAGGTTGCCGGCGACCGGGTGCGCCTTGATCATCGCGGCACGCTCCCAGTTCTGCCCGACACTCTCGTAATAGAGTTCCGCCGCCTGCACCGACATGGCCAGCGGCGTGGAACCGGGATCGGGCCGCAGGCGCAGGTCGGTTCGGAAGATGTAACCGTCGGCCGAGGCCTCCGACATGAGCTGCACCAGCAGCCGGGAGGCGCGCACGAAATGCCGCGCGATCTGCTCGTTGCCGGCCAGCGCCGGCGCCTCGCGGTCGTACAGCAGGATGAGGTCGATGTCGCTCGAGTAGTTGAGCTCGCCGGCGCCGAGCTTGCCCATGCCCAATACCGTGAAGGCCGCCGCCTGGGGATCGCCACCGAGTGTCAGCTGACCGTCGCGCTCGAGCTGGAGCATGATCGAATCGGTGACGGCGTCGAGACAGGTGCCGGCGAAGCGGCTCAGCGTCCCGGTGACTCTCTCGAGCGGCCAGGATCCGGCGATGTCAGCCACCGCCACGGTAAGGGCGACACTGCGCTTTAGGCGCCGCAGGCGTGCTGCGATCGCATCCGGTGCAGCTCCGGCGGCTGCGTCAGCCCGCACGGTCGCGAGCTCGCACTCGAGCGTGACGAGCGCGGCATCGGGGCCGCGACGCCATAGATCGGCCAAGAAATCCGGCTTCTGTAGCGCCGTCTCTGTGAGGTACGGGCTGTTGCCGAAGAGGGCGTCCAATAACGCCTCGAATGTGGGGTCGTCGGGCACCGACGCCTTCTCGCGCCAGCGCGTCCAGGCCACGGTCGCACGTCCGGAGTCGAACGGGCGGGGCAGGTGAGCGGTCGAAAGCCAAGACATGTGAGGTTTCGGCCGCTAGATTGCAGCGCGGCCGCCATCGGTCAACGCGGAAGTATCGGGCATTGGTCAAACGGACATTTCGGATTTGCGCACGCATGGTGACGGGTGTCGCCATCCTGGCAGCGGTGGTGACGACGGCCTGCACACTTCGTCTGATGGCAGGCCCGATCGATCTCGACTTCCTGAAGCCACGTTTTTTGACCGAGTACGACACGCCCGACGGGCGGGTACGCGTCGATGCCGACCGGCTTTATGCCGAATGGGGCGGCCTGAGGGAGCCGATTCGGGTCGTCTTCGCAGGGCTCCATGTGAGGAACGCGGAGCACGAGGAGATTGCCACGGCGCCCAGCGTCGCGCTGTCCTTCGACCCGCGCAGTGTCGTGCGCGGTCAGCTCCTCCCGACGTCCATCGTGGTCGATCGCCCGACACTCGACGTGGGGATTACGCGGGATGGCGGGATGCTGAAGCGCGTGCTGGCGGAGTCCGACTCCAACACACAGGGCGAGTTCGTGACCCTGCTGGTCGAACAGCTCCTGGCCGAGCACAACAACAATTCGCTGCTGGGGCAGCTCGATACCGTCGAAGTGACAAATGCCCGCGTCTCGCTGCGTGACATCTCCACGGGTCTGATATGGATCGCCCCGAACGCCCGCGCGCGCCTTCAGCGCGATCAGGCGGGCGTCGTTGTTTCGGCCAGCGCGCGGTTCAGCGGCGCCCTCGACAGCCCGGTGGAAGTGCGGCTCTCGGGTACCTATGGCCGCGACCGCAGCCGCATCTCGGCCGAAGCGAGCATCGATGGATTCAAGCCGTTGTCGCTGGCTCCCCTGTCGGACGATGTGGCGCTGCTTCGCGGGGTCGACATCGCCCTGTCCGGCCGATTGCGAATCGAAGCGAGCGGCGAAGGAGACATTCGCAGCATCGCGCTGGAAGTCACCGCCGGTGCCGGCACCATTACGCTGCCGGGGATACTTGCCGCTCCCCAGCAGGTCCGGTCGGTTCACGCGATGGCGCATGTCGATGCCGCTTCGCACACGGCGCGTATCGACCACATCACGATCGACCTGGATGGCCCGAAGGTTTCCATGACCGGCACCGGCCTGCGTACGGAGCACGGGCAAACCTTCAGCGGGCGGGCCGAGATCAAGGAGATCCCGGTCGACAAGATCGGCGACTACTGGCCGCTCCCGCTTGCTCCGGGCGGACGCGAATGGGCGCTGGCGAATGTAAGCGGCGGCACCATCGATCTCGCGGGCGAGTTCGACCTCAGCGCACCCGCCGACGACCTCTCCCGGCTTTCGGTCGATCGGACTGTCGCCTCCCTCGATTACCGCGGCATGACTGTCCATTACATGGCTCATATGCCCGAGTTGAAGAATCTGTCCGGCAAGGGGCGCTTCGAGGGCAGCGTCCTGCGCTTCGACATCGCGGGGGCGACGGCCGTCGGATTGGGCGTGGCGGGCGCCACCGTCGAACTGACGGGTCTCGATGGTCCGACCCAGCACGCGTCGATGCGGATTCCGATCACCGGACCGGCGCCGGCGGTCATGGCGCTGCTCGCTCGACCCAAGCTCGGCCTGCAGCGCGATGCGCTCTACGATCCCAAGCGGTTGGGCGGAGACGTCGCCATCGATCTTGCCCTCGCATTTCCGCTGTTGAATGCGCTTGCCGTGTCCGACATCGAGGTCAAGGCAGAGGCGGCCTTGTCGGGCTTCTCGCTCAAGAGCGTGATCGGAGCCGTCGACTTGACGGATGCCGCAGCCAGGCTGGTCTATGGCAACTCGCAGCTCGCCGTCACGGGGACGGGCAAGCTGGACGGCAGTGTCGTGGACATCGCCTGGCGCGAGCAGTTCGCACCGCGCGCGCCTTACCGACAGCGCTACGAACTGAAGGGCACGATTCCCGCGACGCTGATCGCCAAGGCGGGATTTCCGTCGGTGGACCCCTATGTCTCCGGCGCGCTCGGCGTGACCAGCCTCGTCTACCAGACCAGCCAGAACGGGACGAGCGACCTGCAGGGACGCATCGACCTCAAAGGAGCCAAGGTCGCGCTGGCGCCGCTCGGCTGGACGAAGGAAGCCGGCGCGGAAGGCCAGCTTACGCTCGGATTGAAGTTCGCGGCCGGTGCCAAGCTGACGACTGCGGATATCGAGGGGCGGGGCAGTGGCCTCTCTGCCAAGGGGCAGGTACGGGTTGGCGCGGACGGCGCGATCCAGCAGATATCGGTGAGCCAGTTCGTCCTCGGCCGGACCGACATGTCCGCCGAATGGCGACGGATCGCGGGCGGGGTAGCGATCACCTTGCGCGGCCGTTCGCTCGAACTGGCGCGCGTGCGCCAGGCGCTCAGGGCGCGCGACGATATCGCGAAGACGGCTCCCGGGGGCGCCGCGGCGGCAGCGCGCGAGAACACGCGCTTCACGGTTCACCTCGATCGCGTCGTCCTGGCCGAAGGCAGCCTGGGCGCCTTGAACGGACGGCTGGACCTCTCCGGCGACAGGATGACGGCGGCCGAGCTCACGATCGGCGCCGGCAAGGGGGGCACCGTCCGGATCACGCCCGCCGGGCCGGGCCGCAACATCAACGTCTACGTCGCCGATTTCGGCGCCCTGCTGAAGGAGACCGGCTGGCTCGACGGGATGGTCGGAGGCTATCTCGATTTTCGCGGCCAGTTCGACGACACGTTCGCGACGATCCCGCTGACCGGCCAGCTGAAGATCGGACCCTATCGTCTGGAGAAGGTGACGCCCCGAGCCGAGGTCGGCACGCTCAATTCCGCCATCGACGGGCTGAACCGGGCCGGCGACGCGCTGCAGCAGTTCGACGGTCTCGAAGCGTCGGTTACCAAGATCGGCGATCGCATCGAGCTCAAGGACGGTCACACCTCCGGCAAGTCGATCGGGCTGACGACTGCCGGCGTCATCGACCTCGCGACCGACCATGCGAATTTGCGCGGCATCGTCGTGCCGGGCTTTGCTCTCAACAATCTCTTGTCGAACGTACCCCTGCTCGGCCCACTCCTGACCGGCGGCAAGAACGGCGGGGTGTTCGCGATTTCCTACCGGCTCGAGGGGCCGCTCGACGCGCTCCAGACCGACGTCAACGTGATGGCCGCGATGACTCCGGGAGCGTTGCGCGAGTTGTTCATCGGCGGCGCGCCGGCGGCGCCATCGAACGCCGAGACGCCGGGCAGCCGCGCGCCCTGAGGTCGGAGGGCTCTACGCGGCGCGGACCAGCACGTGGCGCTTGCGCCCCGCGGACAGTTTCAGCGTGCCATCCGGACCGAGGTCGTTGACGTTGATCACGGACGTATCCGAGGCGATCGGCTTGTCGTTCAGCCGGCCGCCGCCGCCCTTGATCAGCTTGCGCGCCTCGGTGCGACTCTCGGCGAGGCCAGCCTGATGGAACAGCTCGAACGCGGCCAGCCCGGCGGCGAGCTGCGCACGTGGCACCTCGACCGTCGGCAGGGTATCGGCCTTGCCGCCTTCCTCGAAAGTGCGTCGCGCCGTTTCGACCGCCTGCATCGCCGCAGCGTCACCATGAGCGAGCTTCGTCACCTCGGTCGCGAGGATCTTCTTCGCCTCGTTGATCTCCTGGCCCTGCAACGCCTCCAGGCGGGCGATCTCCGGCAGCGGCAGCTCGGTGAAGATCTTGAGAAAACGGCCGACATCGGCGTCCTCGGTATTGCGCCAGTATTGCCAGAAGTCGTACGGGGTCAGCCGCTCGGGATTGAGCCATACCGCGCCGGCGGCGGTCTTGCCCATCTTGGCGCCGGAGGCGGTGGCGAGGAGGGGTGAGGTCAGCGCGAACAGCTCGGCACCGGCCATGCGGCGGCCGAGGTCGGCGCCCATGACGATATTGCCCCATTGGTCCGAGCCGCCCATCTGCAGGATGCAGTTGTGGCGCTTGAACAGCTCCACGTAGTCGTACGACTGGAGGATCATGTAGTTGAATTCGAGGAAGCTGAGCGGCTGGTCGCGATCCAGCCTGAGCTTCACCGAATCCATCGTCAGCATGCGGTTGACCGAGAAGTGCCGGCCGACGTCGCGCAACAGGGGAATGTAGAGCAGGGTGTCGAGCCATTCGGCGTTGTTAGCCATCACCGCATCGGTCGGGCCGGTGCCGAATGTCAGGTAATTCGAGAAGCTGAGCTTGATCTTGGCCATGTTGGCATCGATCTGGTCGGTCGTGAGAAGCTGACGCGTCTCGTCGCGGCCGGACGGATCGCCGACCTTGGTCGTGCCTCCGCCCATCAGGGCGATCGGCTTGTGACCGGCCTTCTGCCACCAGCGCAGCAGCATGATCTGCAGCAGATGTCCGACGTGAAGGGAATCGGCGGTGCAGTCGAACCCGATATAGGCCGTGCGGATGCCGCTCGACAGCAGCTCGTCGAGACGCGCGGCATCGCTGCACTGATGCACCATGCCGCGCTCGTGCACGATCTGCATGAAGTCCGACTTGAAGGCCGCCATCTCTCCGCCCGGCAATTTGTCCGTAAAGGGCCGCGGGTGTAACACATTCCCGGCATGTCATCATCTTTCCTTCGGACCCTCGGTCTGATGAGCGGCACGTCGGTCGATGGCGTCGATGTCGCCTTGCTGGAGACCGACGGCGAGCGGATCGCCTCGTTCGGGCCCACCTTGACGGTCACCTATCCCGAGAAGGTCCGCCGTGTGATCCGGGCTGCCTTTGGCGCCGATCGGCCCAACATGGTCACTGCCGCCGCAGAGCGTGCCGTGACGGAGGCGCACGTCGACGCCGTCGCGGAGTGGTCTTCGGCAAACGGAGTCCCGATCTCCTCGATCGACATCGTCGGCTTTCACGGTCAGACGATCACGCATCGGCCCGAGCGGCGCTTTACCTGGCAGCTGGGGGATGGCTCCCTGCTTGCGAGATCGCTCGGCATACGCGTCGTGAACGACCTGCGCAGCGCCGATGTTGCGGCGGGCGGGCAGGGGGCCCCCTTGGTGCCGGTGTTTCATGCAGCCCTCGCGCACGACCTCGCCCGGCCCGTCGCCGTGGCGAATATCGGTGGCGTGGCGAACGTTACCTGGATAGGCGAAGGCGACCAGCTCCTTGCGTTCGATACTGGACCGGGTAACGGGCCGCTCGACGACTGGTGCGCGCGGCGCGCGGGCCAGCGCTTCGATCGCGACGGCGGGCTCGCGGCAAGCGGCAAGGTCGATCGGGCACGGCTGGAGCGTTGGACCGAGCATCGGTATTTTGCGCGCATGCCGCCCAAGTCGCTCGACCGGGGGGATTTCAACGAGGGTTGGGTGGAAGGCCTTTCTGTGGCTGACGGTGCGGCAACGCTGACGCGTGCCACCGCTCGCGCGCTCGCCCTGGCGGCCTGCCACTTTCCGGCACCGGCAAGGCAATGGATCATCACCGGCGGTGGTGCGCGCAATCCGACATTGGTCGCCGCCATCGCGGAGGAGACGCGCAACCCGGTGATCCTGGCCCCCGCGCTCGGCTGGGATGGCGACGCGCTCGAGGCGCAAGCCTTTGGCTTTCTTGCCGTGCGCTCGCTACGCGGCCTGCCTCTCACCTATCCGACGACGACGGGCGTATCGCAGCCGGCGACCGGCGGGCGGCTCCATCTACCGTCCTGACACCACACCGCGCCGTCCCGATTCGACGAGGGACGCCGGAGTTACGGTTCCTTGTTGCTCGTGGCGCGGCCGGGCGGCGTGATCAGGCACTTCTGTACATATTTGTCGACTTCGACCGCGAGCGTGTCGAGCGAGTCGTGGAAGAAGTGATTGGCGCCCTTGATGGTGCGCGACTCGACCGTGATGCCCTTCTGCAGCGACAGCCGGGCGACCAGCTTCTGGATGTCGGCGAGCGGCACGACCTCGTCCCTCTCCGCGCCGACGATCAGGCCGGAGGAGGGGCAGGGGGCGAGGAAATTGAAATCGTAGGAGTTCGCCGGCGGCGCCACCGAGATGAAGCAGTCGATTTCGGGACGGCGCATCAGAAGCTGCATGCCGATCCAGGCGCCGAACGAATAACCGGCGATCCAGCACGACTTGGCGTCGGCGTTCATCGCCTGCAGCCAGTCGAGTGCCGCAGCGGCATCGGACAGTTCGCCCATGCCGTTGTCGAACCGGCCCTGGCTGCGACCCACGCCGCGCGTGTTGAAGCGGAGTACCGAGAAACCGCGGCTGACGAACACGTGGAATAGCGAGAAGACGACCTTGTGGTTCATCGTCCCGCCATATTGCGGGTGAGGATGGAGGATGAGCGCGATCGGCGCGTGTTCTTCTTTGCTCTGGTGATAGCGGCCTTCGAGGCGCCCCTCTGGGCCGATGAACATCACGTCAGGCATAGAGTCTCCGGTTTCTTTGTCGTTTTTGGCCGCCTCGGACCGCCGGGTTGGGGCCGACAGCTGCAAATCGGGCAGGAATCTTGATACTTGACCCGCCTACTCGGGTTTATTAAATCTGAGCAGACGAGTTGGTTTTCCCAGAACCCTGTCCGGGGGGCTGGAATATCGTAGCAACGCCTTTGTTTTCAAGAACTTTAGGCGGAGGAGGATGCTGTGAAGCTCAGCACCAAGGGCCGTTATGCGGTCATGGCGATGGTCGACCTGGCCCGTCATGCCCAGGCCAAGCCCGTATCCCTGTCGGACATCGCCGCCCGTCAGGAGATTTCTTTATCCTATCTGGAGCAGCTTTTTGCGCGCCTGCGCCGTGCCGAACTGGTGAAGAGCGTGCGCGGTCCGGGCGGTGGCTATCGCCTCGCGCGCGGCTCGGCCGAAACCCGTGTTTCGGAAATCATTCTGGCTGTCGACGAACCGATCAAGGCGACGCGCTGCACCGAGATGGGGCAGTCCGGCTGTCGCGCGGATCGGAGCAAGTGCCTGACGCACGACCTGTGGGAAGAGCTGGGCAATCAGATCCACGTCTTCCTCAGTTCCGTCAGCCTGCATGACGTGCTGGAGCGAAAGCTGGCCCCGCGCATCGTCGAGGCACCGACGCCCGCGAATTCCGACACGATGGCCGCTGCCAGCTGATCAGGCCAGCCGATGCCCGCGTTCGCGTATCTCGATCATAATGCCACCAGCCCGGTGCGGCCGGCGGTGCTCGACGCCATGCTTGAGGCTCTGGGCGCAGGGGGCAATCCGTCGTCGGTTCATCGCGCCGGCCGGGCCGCGCGGGGGCGTGTCGATGCCGCGCGCCGGCAGGTGGCCGCGCTTGCGGGAGCGCTGCCATCCGAAGTGATTTTCACCTCCGGCGGCACGGAGGCCAACAACATCGCCGTGGCGTGCACGCACCGCGAACGGATACTCGTGTCGGCCGTCGAGCATGAGAGCGTGCTTAAGGCGGTGCCGCGGGCCGAGATCATTCCCGTCGATCGTAACGGCGTCGTCGATCTCGCGGCGCTCGAGCGGATGCTGGCCGGTTCCGAGCCTGCGCTGGTTTCGGTGATGTTCGCGAACAATGAGACGGGCGTCCTCCAGCCCATCGCCGAGATCGTGCGCCTCGCCCGGGTCGCGGGTGCTCTGGTTCACTGCGATGCCGTTCAGGCCGCGGGCAAGGTGCCTCTCGATCTGCATCGACTGGGCGTCGACTATCTCAGCTTGTCCGCCCACAAGCTCGGCGGCCCGACCGGCGTCGGCGCCCTGGCGGTGCGCGCCGACGCCCCGTTTGCTTCCGACCGCAAGGGTGGAAGCCAGGAATCGAATCGTCGGGCCGGCACCGAGAATGTCGCCGGGATCGTCGGCTTTGGCGCCGCGGCAGAGGCTTCACGGGACGGGCTTGACGTGGCTTCGCTACGCGACCGGATCGAGATCGGGCTGCGCGCCATCGCGCCCACGGCAACGGTCTATGGCGCCGGTGTACCGCGGCTGCCCAATACGACCTGCATTTCCATGCCGGGCGTGAAGGCCGAAACCCAGGTCATGGCGTTGGATCTGGCAGGAGTCTGCGTCAGCGCCGGCGCCGCCTGTTCGTCCGGCAAGGTTACGCGATCGTCGGTGTTGACGGCGATGGGCGTGGACCCTGCCGAAGCGGCGACTGCGATCCGGATAAGTTCGGGCTGGAACACGGTTTCAGAGGACATTGATTGCTTGATCGCCGCGTGGAAGGGCCTATATATCCGAGTAACGCACTCGGATTTATCCCAAGCCCACGCGGCCTAGGAATTTCAAGGGGTTAGCATGAACGCGTTTTCCCAGATCCGGCGCAACGATCAGCCGATCTACCTGGATTACCAGGCCACCACGCCAATGGACCCGCGCGTCCTCGAAGCGATGATGCCCTACTTTACGTACAAGTTCGGCAATCCGCATTCGCGCAGCCATTCCTATGGCTGGGAGGCGGAAGAGGGTGTCGAGAAGGCGCGTGGCCAACTCGCAAGGCTGATCGGTGCGGACGAGAAGGAAGTCATCTTCACGTCGGGCGCGACCGAGTCGAACAATCTCGCCATCCGTGGCGTCGCCGAGTTCTACAAGGACCGCAAGAACCACATTGTCACCACCGTGACGGAGCACAAATGCGTGCTCGATACCTGCCGCCATCTCGAGCAGAACGGCTTCGAGGTCACCTACCTGCCGGTGCAGAAGAACGGCCTGATCGACCTTCAGGTGCTGCGCGACGCCATCACCGACAAGACGGTGGTCGTATCGATCATGGCTGTGAACAACGAGATCGGCGTAATCCAGCCGCTGGCCGAGATCGGCAAGATCTGCCGCGAGAAGAAGGTCTTCTTCCACACCGACGCGGCGCAGGCTGCCGGCAAGATTCCGCTCGATGTCGAGGCGATGAACATCGACCTGCTGAGCATCTCGGGCCACAAGATCTACGGCCCCAAGGGCATCGGCGCTCTCTACGTTCGCCGCAAGCCGCGTGTCCGTCTCGTCCCGCTGATCGTCGGCGGTGGCCAGGAGCGCGGCTTCCGCTCGGGCACCCTGCCGACGCCGCTCTGCGTCGGGCTGGGCGAGGCCGCCGAGATCTGCATGAAGGAGATGGACGGCGAGGCCAAGCGGCTCAAGAAGCTGCAGGAGCGCATGCTGAAGGGCCTGCACGCCAGGCTGCCGGAGATCTACGTCAACGGTGACCTCGAGCAGCGCATTCCGGGCAATCTCAACATCAGCTTCGCCCATGTCGAGGGCGAGTCGCTGATGATGGGCATCAAGGGCCTGTCGGTGTCGTCGGGTTCGGCCTGCACCTCGGCCTCGCTCGAGCCCAGCTACGTGCTGCGCGCGCTGGGCGTCGAGGAGGAGATGGCGCACACCTCGCTGCGTATCGGGCTCGGCCGCTTCACGACCGAGCAGGAAGTCGATACCGCGGTCGCCGATCTGGTGCATCAGGTGACCAAGCTGCGCGAGATGAGCCCGCTCTGGGAGATGTCCCAGGAAGGCATCGACATCAAGTCCATCGAGTGGGCCGCCCACTAGCAACCAGGAATTCGAGGAGAGCGTCATGGCCTATAGCGAAAAGCTGATCGATCACTACGAGAACCCGCGCAACATCGGGTCGCTCGACAAGAATTCCGAGGATGTCGGGACGGGCCTTGTGGGTGCGCCGGCTTGCGGGGACGTCATGAAGCTGCAGATCAAGGTGAGCCCTGAGGGGCTGATCGAGGATGCCAAGTTCAAGACCTTCGGCTGCGGCTCGGCGATCGCGTCCAGCTCGCTCGTCACCGAGTGGGTGAAGGGCAAGACCATCGACGAGGCCGAGACGATCAAGAACACCGACATCGCCAAGCACCTGGCTTTGCCGCCGGTGAAGATTCACTGCTCGGTCCTGGCCGAGGACGCGATCAAGGCGGCAATCGCCGACTACCGCGCCAAGACCGCCAAGAAGGACGAGACCAAGGACGCCGCGGAGTAACAGCGTAATGAGCACGCCCGTAACCACCGATGCCCCGAAGCCGGTCGCTCAGCTGCGGCCGCGCAGGCCGCGCCCGCAGCTGATGTCGGTCACGCCGGCCGCTGCCGAGCGCGCCAAGGCGCTGATCGACGGGCGCGGCAAGCCGACTGCCGGTATCCGGATCGGCGTGCGCACCAAGGGCTGCTCGGGCTTGAGCTACACGCTCGAGTTCGCCGACAAGCAGGAGCCGATGGACGAGATCGTCGACACCGCCGGCATCAAGCTGCTGATCGACCCGAAGGCCTCGCTGTTCCTGATCGGCACGGAGATGGACTACGAGGAGGAGAAGCTGAAGTCGGGTTTCGTCTTCAGGAATCCGAACGAGAAGGGCCGCTGCGGCTGCGGCGAATCCTTTCACGTCTGAAGCTGGCGCGTCATGGACCATTTTGCGCGGCTGGGGCTGCCGGCGGCGCTCGATCTGGACGCCGGCGCGCTCGACAAGGCCTACTTCGCCCAGCAGCGGCTCTGGCATCCCGACCGTTTCGTCGCCAAGCCTCCCGAAGAACGCGCTAAGGCCTCGGCGGAGGCAGCGGCCCTCAACGATGCCTATCGCACGCTAAAGGATCCGCTGGCGCGCGCGGTTTATCTTGCAGGTTTGAAGGGGGTCGACATGCCGGCTGACGGCAAGACGATCGACGATCCGGAACTGCTGATGGAAGCCATGGAAGCTCGCGAGGAACTGCATGAGGCGAGCACGATCCAGGCGATCGAGGGGCTGGCCGCGAAGTCACGCGACGAGATGAGATCCTCGCTGGCCCGGTTGCCCAGTTTGTTCTTGGCAAGCGACAAGCCGGCCATCAGAAAGGCGCTCCTTCGCCTGCGCTATCTCGAAAAGTTCGCCGAGGAAGCGCGGGCGCGCCGCACCAACCTGGAACGCAAGGCATGAGCCTGCTGGAAATCCACGAGCCGGGCGAAACGCCGCTGCCGCATGCGGACGAGGGGACGCTGGCGATCGGCATCGATCTCGGCACGACCAACTCCGTCGTCGCAATCGCGCGCGAAGGTAAGCCTGCCGCGCTGCACGACGAGACCGGCAAGGCCTTGGTGCCGTCGGTCGTCGCCTATCCTGCTGCGGGCGGTGTGCTTGTCGGCGAAGAAGCGCGCCTGCTGACGGCGAAGGAGCCCAGGAACGTCGTTGCTTCGGTGAAGCGCCTCATGGGCCGGGGCGCGGCCGACCTCCACGCGGTCGCCGGCGTGATGCCTTATGAAATCGAGCCGGGCACCGGCGAAACCGACATGGTCAAGCTGCGCATTGGCGGCAAGGCGCGCTCGCCGGTCGAAATATCGGCTGAAATCCTGAAAGCACTGCGGGCCCGCGCCGAGGCGGCGTTGGAAAAGCCGGTCGATCGCGCCGTCATCACCGTGCCGGCGTATTTCGACGATGCCGCCCGCACTGCGACCCGCGATGCCGCAAGAGTCGCCGGCCTGCAGGTGCTCCGCCTGGTCAATGAGCCGACCGCGGCGGCGCTGGCTTACGGCCTCGACAAGGGCTCCGAGGGGCTCTACGCGGTCTACGACCTTGGGGGCGGCACGTTCGATTTCTCTTTGTTGCGGCTCGAGAAGGGAGTCTTCCAGGTCCTCGCGACCGGAGGCGACACGGCGCTCGGCGGCGACGATTTCGACCGCGCAATCGCCGAGCGGATGCTGGAGGAGCGCAAGACGGATGGCCTCGCCGACACTGTGGACGAGGCAGCGGTCAAGAACGCGCTCGCGCTGGCGCGGCACATGAAGGAGCAGCTGTCCGACCGCGACCAGACATCGGGCCGGCTCGAGCTGGACGGCGTGCCGTCCTTTCATTCTCTTACGCGTGCCGAGTTCGACGCGATGATCGCGACCTACATCGAGCGCACTCTCGCCATCGCCCGCAACGTGCTGGCCGATGCCGGCATGACCGCGGACGAGATCCAGGGCGTGGTGCTGGTCGGCGGCTCGACCCGCGTGCCGCTCGCGCGCAGCGCTGTCGCCGGGATGCTGGGCAAGCCGCCGCTCGTCGACATCGATCCTGACGAAGTCGTCGCGCTCGGCGCGGCCTTGCAGGCCGAGGCGCTCACCGGCGGATCGGACACGCTGCTGCTCGACGTGACGCCGCTGTCGCTCGGGCTCGAGACGATGGGTGGGCTGGTCGAGAAGATCGTGCCGCGCAACACGCCGATCCCCGTTCAGCTCGCGCAGGAATTCACCACCTACCAGGACGGCCAGAGTGCCATGGCGATCCATGTCGTGCAGGGCGAGCGCGAGATGGTCGAGGATTGCCGCAGCCTGGCGCGCTTCGAGCTGTCGGGCATCCCGCCGATGACGGCCGGCGCCGCGCGCATCCGGGTCACTTTTGCGGTCGATGCCGACGGCCTGCTCACGGTGTCCGCCGAGGAGCGCACGACGGGCGTGTCGCAGCGCATCGAGGTGAAGCCGTCCTACGGCCTCAGCCACGACGACATGGCCGACATGCTCTATGACAGCCTCGACAATGCCGAGCAGGACATGGCGCGGCGCCTGCTCGCCGAGGCGCGGGTCGAGGCACGAAGGAATTTGCTTGCGCTCGAGGCGGCGCTCGCCAGGGACGGCGCGCTTCTGTCGGTCGAGGAACGCGAGCTCCTCGACGCGGCACGAGCGCGGCTGGAGAAGTCGATTGCCGGTGAAGATCGCGAAGAGATCAACGCCGCTGCCGAGGCGCTCGAGGCCCTTTCGAAGCCTTTCGCCGAGCGGCGCATGGATCGCGGCATCCGCGAGGCGCTGGCCGGCATGGCGGTGACCGACCTGGCAAGCCGGGTCGGCGACTAACGAGGTTGCTTGAATGCCGAAGATGACGTTCATCCTGAGGGACGGCTCGCGCAAGGAAGTCGATGCGCCGCTTGGCCTTTCAGTGCTCGAGATCGCCCACCGCAATCACGTCGACATCGAGGGTGCCTGCGAAGGATCGCTCGCCTGCTCGACCTGCCATGTCGTCGTCGAGAATGCATGGTTCGAGAAGCTTGCTCCGGCGAGCGAGGACGAGGAGGACATGCTCGACCTCGCCTTCGGCCTGACCCACACCTCCCGGCTCGGTTGCCAGATCCGCATGACCAATGAGCTGGATGGACTGGTGGTGAAGCTGCCGGCCGCCACCCGCAACATGATGGTCGACAGGTAGGAGACCTCGATGGCCCGCAAGCTGCGCTGGACGGACGTGCACGACATTGCCATCGAGCTCGAGGAAGCTCATCCTGAAGCGGACAACATCAACCTGCGCTTCACCGATCTGCACCGCTGGGTAATGGCGATACCGGGTTTCGAAGACGATCCGGGGCGTTCCAACGAGAAGATCCTCGAAGCGATTCAGGCCGCCTGGATCGAAGAAAGAGGGTAGACGCCCCAATTCGGTCAGATTTCCACTCGTAAAGGAGTGTGACCGGGAGGTTCAGATGAGGGGCAAGACATTACGGACGCTCCTGCTGCCGATTGCGCTGGTGGCGGGCCTCGGTGCGTGCGCCAACAACGCCGTGCAGCCGGGCATCGTAAGCACGTCGGGAAGCAGCGTGGCGAGCGCGCCGCCTTACGCCGCTGCACAACCCTATGGCAGCCAGTCTTATGGCGGCCAATCCTACGGAAACCAGGCGAATGGCGGCGCCCAGAGCTATTCCAGTGCCCAGCCCGGCGACACCGGTCGGGTGGTGTCCATCAACGATGTCAGCCTCCGCGGCGGCGGTGGCGGCGGTGGTTCGGGTAACGGGACGATGATCGGCGGCCTGCTGGGCGGGCTGGGCGGTATCGCCATCGGCGCCTCCAGCGGCCGCGGGGTCGGCGGCGGGCTGATCGGTGGCGTACTGGGCGCAGTGGGTGGCGCGATTGCCGGCAACATCCTCCAAAATCACACCAGCATGGGCAGTGGCGGGCGCGGTATCGAAGTCACGGTCCAGAAAGATAGCGGCGACACCGTCACGGTTGCTCAGCGGGACGACGGAGACGTCCAGCTTGGCGATCGCGTGCAGATCATCCAGGACCGGGGCGGCGTCCCCAAGGTCGTACGGGACCTTTCGCGCCAGCCCGATTATCAGGCCGCCCCGGCGCCGCAGGACTATCGCCAGCCGCCCGGCACCTACGACCCAGCGCCACAGGACTACCGCACGACCTACGACCCGCCACCGCAGGATTACCGCCAGTCGCAGTATGCCCCGCCGGTGAGCAGCACCCGTACCCCGACTCCCTATCAGCGGGGCGGCAGCCAGGCTTATCGGCAAGTCTATCCTCAGCCGGCTGACGATCCGCGCTACGGCACTCTGGATTAGCCTGCTACGTTAGTTCTTGTTGCTTCCAAGAGGACTGGATCGATGTTCGGCAAATGGCTTTTCGCTCTCTTCGCGCCGCTCGCGCTCACCGCCACTCTGAGTGCCTGCAACGAGCAGGGCGTGCAGCCGGGTGTCGTTCAGACGTCTGCGTATGAAGGCTTCCGGGGCGAAGCAGGGCGCGTGGTGTCGATCCGCGAGGTCGCGGTCCGCAGCAACCAGCAGGGTGTCAGCGACGGCACCTTGATTGGCGGCGGCGTCGGCGCGGCGGGCGGTGCGATCGCCGGTGCTGCCATCGGCGGCAATGCCGGCAGCGCGGTACTGGGTGGCGTTCTCGGCGCCGTGGGCGGCGCTATCGCCGGCACCGCCATCGACCGCAGCTCGACCCGCCAGGGCATCGAGGTGACTGTCCAGAAGGACGACGGCACGTCGGTCGTCATCGCCCAGCGCGACGACGGGAGCATTCAGATGGGCGACCGGGCCATCATCGTCTACGACCGAAATGGTGTGGCGCGCGTGGTCCGCGACACCGGCCGCCGCCGCGACATCTGATCCTCCGCGGGGAGCACGGGTCTCCAGCACGACAATCGCGGCCATGGCGCACCCATGGCGCCGGGCCTATATACCCGCCGTCATGGCCCGCAACTCCCTCGATCTGGACAAGCCTCCGAGCGACACCCGCGTGGTCGTCGCGATGTCCGGCGGGGTCGATTCCTCGGTCACCGCAGCGCTCCTCAAGGAGCAGGGCTATGACGTCGTGGGCGTCACCCTGCAGCTCTACGACCATGGCGTCGCGGTCGGCAGGAGGGGCGCCTGCTGCGCCGGCCAGGATATCCAGGACGCCCGCCAGGTCGCCGCCCGGCTCGGCATCCCGCACTACGTCCTCGACTACGAGAGCCGCTTCCGCGCCGACGTGATGGATTCCTTCGCCGACGCCTATTTGCGCGGCGAGACGCCGGTACCCTGCATTGCCTGCAATCGAACGGTGAAGTTCCGCGACCTTCTCCGGACCGCGCGCGAACTCGGCGCCGAGGCGCTGGCGACGGGTCACTATGTCCGCCGCGTGCGAGGCGAGGCGGGACCCGAGTTGCATCGCGGCGCCGATCCCACCCGCGACCAAAGCTATTTCCTTTTCGGCACCACGGCCGAGCAGCTCGACTTCCTGCGCTTTCCGCTCGGCGACCTGCCCAAGAGCGCGACCCGCGCGCTGGCCGAGCGTTTCGACCTGCCCGTCGCCGACAAGCCCGACAGCCAGGACATCTGCTTCGTGCCCAACGGCGACTATGCGAGCGTCGTGCAGAAGCTGCGGCCGGAAGCTAACGATCCGGGCGAGATCGTCGACCTGGCCGGCCATGTGATCGGCCGCCACGACGGCATCGTGCGCTTCACCGTCGGCCAGCGCCGCGGCCTGGCGCTCGGCGAGCGCAGCGGCACCGCCAACGACCCGCTCTATGTCGTCAGGCTCGAACCCGAAGCGCGCCGCGTCGTCGTCGGTCCGCGCAGCGCGCTTGGCCGAAGCGAAATCGGGCTCTACGACGTCAACTGGCTCGGCCCGGATTTCGATGGCGCGCTGCCAGTGCAGGTCCGGGTGCGGTCGTCGCAGGCGTTGCGGCCCGCCGAGGTCGAGCGTAGCGGCGAAACCCTCACCGTCCGCTTCGTCGAGCCCGAGGTCGGCGTCTCTCCGGGGCAGGCCTGCGTGATCCACGACCGCGCAACCGGCAGCCGCGTCCTGGGCGGGGGCTTCATCGGAAGACCTCGAGGGCCATGATCCAGGACAAGGCGCCAGCCGGTGAAGCGGTGACGGTGCCAACGCCATGACACCAAGCACTGCCAGCCCCGCCGTCGACGATTCGGACGTCGCCACGATCGAAGTCTGGCTGGCGAAGGTGCAGCAGCTGTTCAATTCGTTCGATCCTTCACCCTTTCTCGAGAAGGATCTCGACCGCGACGCCGAGGAGTACATCGTCGGCACCGCCGATGAGTTCTCCCCACACCGGCCGCTACGGCTCGTCGTCCATCTGCCGGCCCACCAATGGCCGGCGGCCTCGGAGTTCGACCTGGAGAAGGCGATCCGCAACTATTTCGCCTACAGGCTCGAGGAGACTCGTCGCACCATGCGCTCTCATTTCCGGGAAGGGCGAGCCGCGCTGACCATTGGTGTCGTCTTCCTCGTCGTGTGCATGACGGTCCGCCAGCTCGCCTTCGTCGTCCCGCCAGGAACCGCTGCCCGGATCGTGCAGGAGGGGCTGCTGATCCTCGGCTGGGTCGCGATGTGGCGCCCGCTTCAGGTGATGCTCTACGACTGGTGGCCGATCAGGAATCGCGCGCGCCTCTATGCGAGGCTTGCGGTCATGCCGGTCGAGGTCAGAACGATGCGGGAAGCATGATGCTGCGGGTCAAGCGGCTTGGCATCGACACCTGTCACGAAACCGTCGCCTTTCTCGCGCGGCGCTGCCCGCTCTACCGTGCCCAGGAGTTCGTGGCGCTTGCCCGCATCGAGATCTCGGGCGGCGGGCGGCGCATCGTCGCCACCCTGAACATCGTCGACGACGAATCGATCATGGCGGCCGACGAGCTCGGCCTGTCATCCCTCGCGCATCGCCAGCTCGGCCTGCCCGACGGGACGCCAGTCGAGATCGCGCAGGCCGCTCCGCCCGCCAGCCTCGATCATGTGCGGGCCAAGATCGACGGCGCGGTATTGCCGCCCGAAGCCTACCACGAGATCGTGCGTGACCTCGCCGCGCACCGCTACTCGAAGATGGAGATCGCCGCCTTCCTGGTCGCCGCGAGTCGCTTCACGACCGCGCCGGAAGTCCTGTCGATGACGCGTGCCATGGCAGCTGTCGGCGGCCGGCTGAATTGGGATAGCGACGTGATCGTCGACAAGCATTGCATCGGCGGGATTCCGGGCAATCGCACCTCGATGATCGTGGTGCCGATCGTCGCAGCCCACGGCCTCAAGATCCCCAAGACCTCGTCGCGCGCCATCACCTCGCCGGCCGGCACCGCCGATACGATGGAAGTGCTGGCGCAGGTGGATCTCGGCGCCGACGCGATGCGCGAGATCGTCGCCGCCGAGAACGGCTGCCTGGTATGGGGCGGGCACGCGAACCTGTCGCCGGCCGATGACGTGCTGATCTCCGTCGAGCGTCCGCTGTCGATCGACACGCCGGAGCAGATGGTGGCCTCCATCCTGTCGAAGAAGCTGGCGGCAGGCTCGACGCATCTCGTGCTCGATCTGCCGGTCGGGCCGACCGCGAAGCTTCGCCATCAGGACTCCTTCGTGCGGCTGCGCAAGCTGTTCGAGTACATCGCCGACCAGGTCGGCATACAGGCCGCCGTCCTGCGCACCGACGGCAGCCAGCCGGTGGGTCGCGGTATCGGACCTTGGCTCGAGGCGCGCGACGTCCTGCAGGTGCTCGAGGGCGACCCAGCCGCGCCGCGTGACCTTAGGGAACATGCCCTGTTGCTCGCCGGGCATATCCTGGAGTTCGATCCGGCCCTGCGTGGCGGCCGCGGCATCGCGCGGGCCCGCGAATTGCTGGAGAATGGCGCGGCGCTGGCCAGGATGCGGCGTATCATGGCGGCGCAGGGACCGCCGCCGGCCGCCGCCGCCCTGGGCGCACGCAGCCACGACGTTGCCGCGCCGCGCGATGGTGTCGTTACGGCGATCGACTGCCTTCGCCTCTCGCGGGTCGCGCGGCTGGCAGGGGCGCCGCTCGACAAGGGCGCCGGTGTCGATCTGTTCAAGAAGGTCGGCGATCCGGTCGCCCAGGGCGAGCCGCTCTATCGTATCCATGCCGAGCTCGAAGCCGATTTCCGCTTTGCCTGCGGATTCGCGGCCGAGGCCAGCGGCTTCACCGTAGCGAGCTTGCCATGACGATTTCACTGCATTTTCACGGCGCTGCGCGGACGGTGACGGGATCATGCCACCGCCTCGTCACGCCGCATGGCGAGCTACTGGTCGATTGCGGAATGTTCCAGGGCCCGAAGTCGCTGCGGTCGCTCAACTACCGGCCCTTTCCCTTCGATCCGTCCCGCATCGCCGCGGTGCTGCTCACGCATGCGCACATCGACCATACGGGTCTGTTCCCAAAGCTCGCGCTCGCGGGCTTCCGCGGCCGCGTCTCGGCGACGCCTGCGACGATCGACCTGCTGCGCTGGCTGCTTCCCGATGCCGGCGCGATCCAGGAAAACGACGTCGAGCGGCTGAACCGGCGCAACGCTCGGCGCGACGAGCCCGGGGTTACGCCGATCTACACCAAGGTCGATGCGGAGGCCTCGCTCGCTCTCATCCAGCCGCAACGCTACGAAACCTGGTTCGAGCCGATGCCCGGCGTCCGCGCCCGGCTGCGCAACGCGGGCCACATTCTCGGCAGCGCCTTCATCGAGCTGGAAGTCGATGCCGAACCGGCACCGCTGCGGATGGTGTTCTCCGGCGACGTCGGCCCTCAGAGCAAGGCGCTGCAGCCCGATCCGTCACTCCCTGCGCCGGCGGACATTGCCGTGGTCGAGTCGACCTATGGCGACAGGGTGCGCGCCCGGCTTGGCGACGCGGAGCGCCGCCGTGTGCTCGGGAAGGAGCTGGCCGCGGGCCTGGCTGCCGGCGGCAACGTCATCGTGCCGGTGTTCGCCGTCGAGCGCACACAGGAGATCCTCGACGACATCGCGGAGTTGAGGCGTGCGAAGGCGTTGGCGTCCGTTCCGGTCTTCCTCGACTCGCCGCTGGCGGGTCACACGACCGAGGTCTTCCTTCGTCACCGCCGCGACCTCGAGCGGGGCACGGACGGCGGCGCCTTTTCCGGTGGCGACTTCCGGCTCACCGACACGGTCGAGCAAAGCAAGGCCATCGGCCGCATCCATGGCGGCGCCATCGTGCTGGCGGGCTCGGGAATGTGCGACGCGGGACGGGTGAAGCATCATCTCAAGGACCACCTCTGGCGCACCGACTCGACCGTGCTTTTCGTGGGCTACCAGGCACCCGGCACCCTTGGCGCCGTGATCCGCGGCGGTGCGGCCAGCGTGCGCATCCACGGCGAGGAGGTGCGGGTCAAGGCGCGCATCCGCAGCATCGATGCCTATTCCGGCCATGCCGACCGCGACGAGCTCGTGGCTTGGATGCACCCAGTGGTGGGAGCGCTGGGCACGGCGCTGCTCGTGCATGGCGAGCAGAACGCGATCGACGGGCTCTCCGACGCGCTCGTGCGCGCGGGGCTGCCGCGGGCGAACATCGCGGCTCCGCAGCTCGACCAGTGCTTCGGCTTCAAGCATCGCGACGGCCGCTGGACGGCTGTGGCCAGTCCGGCTGCGGTCGAGCCACCGCGGCTCGGCGCGGAGCAGGCCGGCGCTGGACGCGACTGGCACAACGACTATGCTCAGCTGTTGCTCGACATGCGCGCCGCGTTGCGTGAGGCGCCTGACGATCTCCAGCGCCAGCAGTTGCTTGCCGAGATGCGAGCTTTGCTCGGTCGCGGCACGCGGAGTAGGGGGCGACTCGAACCGGATTGAACGAAGTGCGGCGCAGCGGATAGGTTGCTTGGCATGTCGCTTGCTGCGACCTCGTCGTGCCCGAGAGGGAGCTCGCGATGGTCATGGCGGCGGTTCCTGTCGTCGATATTTCGCCTTTTCGGAGCGGCGATGCAGCCGCCCGGCGGGCGCTCGCGGCCGAGGTCGATCGGACCTGCCGCGAGATCGGTTTCATGGTGATCTCCGGGCATGGAGTCGATCCTGACCTGATCGCAGCCGTGGAGGACGTCAGCCGCGCCTTCTTCGATCTGCCGCTCGAGGAAAAGATGCGGATCGTCCGTCCGGCGCCCGACGTGACGCGCGGCTACATGCCGATGAAGGCCGAGGTCCTGGTGCGCAGCCGCGGCGGCAATGCGCCGGGCGATCTAAACGAGAGCCTGATGATCGGCTCGGTCGATGCCGACGGCTCGCCGTACTACACCGCACCCGAGGCCGGGCGGCACTTCGCGACAAACCTCTGGCCCGAGCGCCCTGCGGCGCTGCGGCCGATCTACGAGCGCTACTACCGCGTCATGGATGCGCTCGCTATCGATCTCATGCGCCTCTTCGCCCTGGCGCTCGGCCTGCCCGAGAAATACTTCGACTCGAGCGTCGACCGCTCGATCAGTCGCCTGCGGGTGCGCAACTACCCGGCGCCGCTGGAGCCGCCGGTGCCCGGCCAGCTCCGTGCCGGCGCGCACAGCGACTATGGCAGCCTCACCATCCTCAAGACCGAGGACCGGCCCGGCGGGCTGCAGGTGCAGGGCAAGGACGGCGCGTGGCTCGACGTGCCGCACCGGCCGGGCTGCTTCGTCGTCAATATCGGCGACATGCTGGCGCGCTGGACCAACGATCGCTGGGTCTCGACCCTGCACCGGGTCGTCAATCCGCCCGCCGAACGCGTGGCGGAGAGCCGCCGGCAATCCATCGTGTTCTTCCAGAACCCAAATTACGACGCGCTGGTGACGTGTCTGCCGAGTTGCACCGACGCGGCCAACCCGCCGAGATACGCGCCCACGACGTCGGGCGGCCATCTGCGGGAGAAGTTCGTGGCCACGCAGCAGGCGTATGCCGACTGATGGCGGCTCGTGCTTTTCTTGACAGCCCGCCGCCCGTCCCCTTAATAGCGCGCACCCATGGCTGGGTAGCTCAGCTGGTTAGAGCACGGCACTCATAATGCCGGGGTCGGCGGTTCAAGTCCGCCCCCAGCTACCATGGGGCTCTTTCGCATGCCGCTGGTCGGCGTTGCGGGCACGTTCCTCATTGGGTGGACCGGCTCGTCGACACACGTGTGGGCCGGCCCTCTACCAGCGCACCGTCACGCCCACCGTGAAGAAAAGCGAATTGAACTTGTCGAGGAGCCCTCCCGCCAGCAACTTGTCCTGCGACTCTCCGGCGAGAAAATCGAGATCGAGCGGCCCGTTCCCGGGGCGCCAGCGGACACCTACCTGGCCAGCCGTGACGCCGCGGGCGCGCCCGAACGCTTCGACCATCAACGATGTTTCCCCACCCAGCTTCGCCTCGACCTGCGCGCCCCAGAAGAAGTCGTTGGGCGTGTTGGCGAGCCGGAGATATTGCCAGCCCGCGTTCAGGTTCACACGGAGATGATCGCTCAGTGGAACCGTCACCGGCAGGAGCAGCGTTGCCACCTCGAGGTTGCCGGTGCGCAGGTTAACCTCTGAATTGAAGTAGATGCCGACGCCGACGCCCTTCTCCTCAGGAACGAGATTCAACTTGAGACTCGGACCGAGCAGCTCGTCGTACGGCGACTCGCTGAACCAGTAATGCTGGAACTGCATCCCCAATTCCAGGCGCGGCAGGCTCGCGAGCGTGCAGGCGGGTGTCGCGTTGGCATAGCCCGCGCCCGGGTCGAACCGCGTGACCCACAGATCGACCTGGCATTGGCCGGGCTCGAGCACCTCGGAGTCCTCGACGACATGGGGGCCACCCGCCGCCAGCACCGTCGAGGCGAGCACGAAGGCGCCTAGGCCGAAGGCGGTCGCAGGCCGCATGCGTCAGGGCACCGCCGAGGTTGCTGAAACGTCTGGCAGGAGCCCGGCGCAGCTCGCGCCGGTGACGCACGAACAACGCGTCGGGTACAGTGCCATCGCCTCTCCTCCTATTCGACCGGTACGGCGGCGCCTAGGCCGTCAGGGGCATTGCCGGCGCGGAGACGGCAGGTGCCTCGGCCAAGCGTGGCGCCGAGCGACGCCCGGGATCGATCCGCTCAATAAGATACAACGCACGCTCGGCGCTGCCCAAGAGGGCAATGCAGGCGCCGCGCGTGAATTGCCTTCAGTCCCTCTGTTATTGCCGGTCGCGCCCATGATTATCGAGACCACGCACCGTCTTCGGCCGGGCCTTTCCATGCGGCGGACCTTTCCTTTGCCAAGGGTCTGCGCCATTTAGGATCATGGCCGACGGACATCATCATCAGACCGACGTCATCATCGTGGGGGCGGGGCCGGTCGGGCTCTTCACCGTCTTCGAATGCGGCATGGTGCGGCTCCAATGCCACGTGGTCGACGTGCTCGACGACGTGGGCGGGCAGTGCACCGCGCTCTATCCCGAGAAGCCGATCTACGACATCCCGGGCTTCCCCAAGGTCGACGCGGCGGAACTGATCGTGCGGCTGAGGGCGCAGGCGGCGCCGTTCAGGCCGGTCTATCATCTCGGCGAGCAAGTCCAGGCGCTCGAAGCGCAGACCGGCGGCTTCTGGAAGCTGACGACCGCGAAGGGCACTGTGCTGCAAGCCCGCGCCGTCATCCTCGCCGCCGGGGTCGGCGCCTTCGGGCCGAACCGTCCGCCGCTCGAGGGGATCGAGGCCTTCGAGGGCAGAAGCGTCTTCTACTACGTCACCCAGCGCGAGAATTTCCGCGGCAAGCGCGTGGTGATCGCCGGCGGCGGCGATTCGGCGGTCGACTGGGCGCTGTCGCTGGCCGAGATCGCCGCACGCGTGTCGGTGATCCATCGGCGCGACCGCTTCCGCGCCGCGCCCGACAGCGAGGCGCGACTGAAGGCGCTGGCGAAGGATGGCAAGATCGATCTCGTCGTGCCGTATCAGCTCCACAGTCTCGACGGTGCAAACGGCCAGATCACTGCCGTGAATGTAGCAACCCTCGATGGCGTGGAGAAGAAGATCCCGGCCGACGTGCTGCTGCCGTTCTTCGGCCTGTCGATGTCGCTCGGGCCGATCGCCGAGTGGGGGTTGGCGCTCGAGCGCAACCAGATCGCGGTCGATCCCGCGACGGCGGCGACGAACCTCGCCGGCATCTTCGCCGTCGGCGACGTCGTCACCTATCCCGGCAAGCTGAAGCTGATCCTGACCGGCTTTGCCGAGGCGGCAATCGCGGCCCGCTCAGCGTACGCGCTGGTCCATCCCGAGACGCCGCTGCACTTCGAGTACTCGACGACCGCCGGCGTGCCTTCAGTCTAACGCGGATCGAGCAAAGTCTCCCGCTTCCAAGGATTGAGAACCGGGACATGCGCACGCTCGTAGTCGAGAGCGTTGCGTGTCACGATCGCAAGGCCATGGTGCAAAGCGGTCGCAGCAATGAACAGGTCAGGCTGGGAGTAGGTGTATCCAGCCTTGCGGCCCGCTTCCACCAGTACGCGCCATTTGAAAAGCACGTCTTCGCTGACTGCCAGTACCCGTCGCTCGAACATCGGCCGGACCTTGTGGCTCAACCAGTCGGTCAGCTCGGCGCGTCGCGCAGCATCGTCAAGCAGCTCGATGCCGAATCGAATCTCTGCCAGAGTCACAGTGCTGACGTACAAAAGATCGAGTGCTTGGGCTTCGATGAACGCCACGACCTTCTTGTCGGGTCTCGGCCGGCGCAGCTCCGACAGGACATTCGTGTCGAGCAACCACCCGGTCACAACTCCACGTCGCGCACGGGCATCCGCTCGCGCCTCGGCTCAATGTCAATGTCACGATAGGGCGACGCTTGCATTGCCTCGATAAGCGCCCGTCCGGTGTGCTCACCCTTGAGACGGCGAAACTCCTCGGCTGTGACAACGACCACTTCATCGCGTCCATGTACCGTTACATGCTGTGGCCCTTCACTGTGCACGCGCCGCACCAACTCGCTGAAGCGCGCTTTGGCATCCTGAAGCAGCCACCGTCCAGGCATGCGTCGTTTCGAAGGGGGGGCACCAGTTCTGGTCATTCTGACCAGTTTACCTCAAGGAGGACGAATCGCAAGGAGGCCGCTGAGGCAGGCGTGAGGCGATAGTGCCTTGAGGTGCAATCTTAACCTACTGCAAGGCGCCTCAGCGCGGCCAGCCGGGCGGCGTAGGGCGGGTCGTTCTCCGGCACCAGCGGCGGCGGCACGATCGACTCGGCGAAGTGGCAGGCGACGCTGGCACCATCGTCGCCGATCGGGCGCAGCGGCGGCTCGTCCACCTTGCAGCGGTCCTTGGCGTAGGTGCAACGCGTGTGGAAGTGGCAGCCCTTCGGCGGATTGAGCGGGCTCGGCACGTCGCCCGCCAGCCGGATGCGGGCGCGCTTCGCGGTGGGGTCGGGGACCGGCACGGCCGAGAGCAGCGCCTGAGTGTAAGGGTGCCGCGGCAGGGCGAACAGCTTCCGCTTGGGCGCGAGTTCGACGATCTTGCCGAGATACATCACGGCGACCCGGTCGGCGATGTGGCGCACCACGGCGAGATCGTGGGCGATGAAGATATAGCTGAGGCCGCGACTGTGCTTGAGGTCCTGCAGCAGGTTGATGACCTGAGCCTGGATCGACACGTCGAGCGCGGACACCGGCTCGTCGCAGACGATCAGTTTCGGCTCGGAGGCGAGCGCGCGGGCGATGCCGATGCGCTGGCGCTGGCCGCCCGAGAATTCGTGCGGGTAGCGCAGCGCGTGCCAGGGCGACAGGCCGACCTCGCCGAGCAGGGCGTCGATGCGCTGGCGCAGCTTGGCGCCCGAGGCGAGGCCGTGCAGGCGGAGCGGCTCCGCCAGCGCCTGCCCGACAGTGAGGCGTGGGTTCAGCGAGGCGTAGGGGTCCTGGAAGATGATCTGGATGTCGCGCCGCAGATCGCGCAACGCGCGACGGTCGAGGTCGCGCACGTCCTTGCCCGCGAAGCGGATCGTGCCGGCACTGGCCTCGATCAGGCGCAGGATCATGCGGCCGGTGGTCGACTTGCCGCAGCCGGATTCCCCGACCAGCGCCAGCGTCTCGCCGGGCGCCACGTCGAAGGTGAGGCCGTCGACCGCGCGCACGGTACCGACGGCGCTCTGGAACACGACGCCGCGCTTCACCGGGAAGTGCTTGGCGAGTCCTGAGACGGAGAGCAGCGGCTCGGTCATTCGGCGGCCAGCGCCAGAGTCTGGTCGAGCGGCGCCTTCCAGCAGGCGGTGCGGTGGCCGGGCGTGATCTCGCGCAGCGCCGGCTGCTCGTCGCGGCAGCGCGCGTCGGCCAGCGGGCAGCGCGGGCTGAAGCGGCAGCCGGCGGGCAGGGCGAAGGGATTGGGCACCATGCCCTCGATCGCGGTCAGCCGTTCGTCGCCGTCGCTCCCGAGCCGCGGGATCGAGCCCAGCAGGCCCAGCGTATAGGGATGTTGCGGGTCGCCGAACAGCTGCTCGACCGGCGCCTCCTCGACGATGCGACCAGAATACATCACGATGACCCGGTGAGCGAGCTCGGCCACGACGCCGAGGTCGTGGGTGATCAGCATGATCGCCGTGCCGGTGCGCTCGCGCAGGTCGCGCAGCAGGTCGAGGATCTGCGCCTGGATGGTGACGTCGAGCGCGGTGGTCGGCTCGTCGGCGATCAGGATCTTCGGATCGCAGGCCAGCGCCATGGCGATCATCACCCGCTGCCGCATGCCGCCGGAAAGCTGGTGCGGATATTCGTCGAGTCGCGTTTCGGGCGAGGGGATCTTCACGAGCCGCAGCATCTCGAGCGCGCGGGCGCGGGCCTCGGCGCGGCTCATCGCACGATGCAGCAGGATGCCCTCGATGATCTGGTCGCCTGCCGTCTGTACCGGATTGAGGCTGGTCATCGGCTCCTGGAAGATCATCGAGACCGCGTCGCCACGCACCGCGCGCATCTCGGCTTCCGGCAGGTCGAGCAGGTTGCGGCCCAGCAGCCGTACCGCGCCGCCCGCGATCTTGCCGGGCGGGCTGGGCACCAGCCGCATGATCGAAAGCGACGTCACCGACTTGCCGCAGCCCGACTCGCCCACGATGCCCAGCGTCTCGCCCGGCATCAGGGTGAAGCTGACGCCATCGACCGCCGCAAACACGCTGCCGCCCGAGCGGAACTCGGTGCGCAGGTCGTCGACCTCGAGGAGGGGGACGTCGGTCATGCGCGACCGTCGTCCTGAGCGCAGCGAAGGACCTCGCGCCTGCCCCAACGGACCGTGTTTGATCGTTCGGTGAGGTCCTTCACTGCGTTCAGGACGACATGAGAGATCACGTGACCGGCCTCGACTGCGGTAGGCGGTCCTTCTTCGCGTACACCGGCGGGGAGAGGCCGTCGGCGTCTCGGCCGGCCCAGTCGCGCTGGCTGACGGTGGCGAGCCGCTTGCGCTGGCCCTCGATGAGGCCGGCGGTCGCGGCCTCGACGTCGATGGTCAGGACCTTGCCGTCCTTAACCACCTGCTTGCCATCGACATAGACGTGGCGGATGGCGCGCTCGCTTGCCGAGTAGATCAGGCTGCGCACCGGCTCGTGGCTCGGCTGCATGTAGGGATGGCTCATATCGACCAGCGAGAAGTCGGCCTTGGTGCCGGGCGCCAGCCGTCCGAGGTCGGGCCGGCGCAGGATCTTCGCGCCGCCGATCGTCGCCGCCTCGAAGGCGTGCCGCGTCGTGCCCATCTTGTAGTTGCCCGTGAAGACGCGGGCGGCGTAGCAGACCAGCCGGATCTCATCGACCATGTTGTGCGGGAAGGTGTCGGTCCCGATTCCGACCGTGATGCCGGCATTCATGTAGCGGCCGATCGAGTTCATCACCATGCCGCGCCGGGCGAACACCGTCGGGCAGTGGGCCACCGCCGCGCCGGAATCGCGCAGACGCTCGAAGTCGTTGCTGTGCGGATGATGGATCTGGGGATGGTCGTTGAGGAAGATGCCGTGGCCGATCACCAGGTCGGGGCCCAGCACGCCGATATCCTCGAGCCATTCGATCGGCGTCCTGCCGTGCCGGCGCACCATCTCGTAGAACTCGACGACGGCCTGGCAGGCATGGGTCTGCATCGGGATGCCGCGCTTCTTCGCTTCCTGCAGCGCCTCGCGGAAGAAGCCCTCGCGGCAGGTGTCGATCTGCGCCGGGCCGGCCATTCCGCCGATGCGGCCACTGGGATGCTTGATGGCCTCGTCGATCGTCTTCATCGAGCTCTCGAAGGCCTTCTCGCCGGCCTTCTCGTCCCAGGCGTAGTCGACCGTGTGGCCGTTCTGGGTGAACCACACGCCCTGCCGCATCATCGGGCAGACCACGGCGCGGATGCCTGTCTTAGCAAGATCTTCGACCCAGCCGTCGCGCGCCATCGACAGGTCGGTGATGGTGGTGACGCCGCTCTTCAGCAGTTCCGACAGCGCGACCTGCGTCGAGGGGCCGGCATCCTCGGGCGCGAGGCCGTAGACCGTCAGGTACTCATAGAGCGAGCTCTGGCCCAGCTTGTCCGAGCCGTACTCCTCGGTCAGGCCCTTGTTGGCCGGTTCCGAGAAAGGGTGGGAGTGCACGTTGACGAAGCCGGGGATCGCCATGAACCCCTTGCCGTCGATCGTCGTATCGGCGGGGCCGGCGTAGCCCGGCCCGACATGGACCACCTCGTTATCCTTGAACACCAGGTCGCCGCCGTCGAGATAGACGTGGTGCTGCTCGGAATCGTCCCACGCCACGATGTGATCGAGGCCGGCGATCTTGGTCGTTTTCATGGACGTTTCTTCCCCGGGATTACTTGAACGCGATGCCGAGGCCCTTGTAGAGGCCGCAGCCGTAGATGCCGTGCGCCTTGATTGGCTTCAGCTTCGCGCCGCTCACGACGAACAGCGGCTCATGGTACAGTGGGATCCATACCGCCGCATTGGTCACCTTCTCCTGCACGGCGGCGTAGGCGGCCGCGCGGGTCGCGTCGTCGGTCGCGGTCATGCCCTTGTCGAGCAGCTCGTCGGTTTCCTTGTCTTTCCAGTTCATGCGGTTGGGGGTCGGCGTGTTGGCCGAGCGGAAGTAGAGGTTGAGCGCGTCGCCCGCCGAGACATACGGGAAGCTCATGCCGAACGCGTCGAACTCCTGGGTTGCGAGCTTGCCCCACGCTACTGTCGAATCGAAGAGCTGGATCTGCAGGTCGATCCCGACCTTGCGCAGGTCGCCCTGGACCGCCTCGGCGACCTCCTTGAACTGGCCGGAGATGCCGTAGATCAGGGGCGCGAGCTTCTTGCCGTCCTTGTAGCGGAAGCCGTCCGCACCCTTCTTCCAGCCCGCCTCGTCGAGCAGCTTCTCGGCTTCCTTGATGTTCTCGCCGTAGATCGCCTTGTCGACCTTGGGGTTGAAATCGAGCACGCCGGAAACCAGCATCGTGTTGGCGGGTTCCGCGAAGCCGAAGGTCACGGCGTCGGAAATCGCCTTCTGGTCGACCGCGAGGTTGATCGCCTTGCGCACACGGATATCGCTTACCGATTCCTTGTCGATCTTGAAGCCGATGAAGTAGGTCCAGAAGAAGTTCTCGGCCTTGGTGACCGAGAGCTTCTTGTCGGCCATCAGGTCCTTGATCGACCAGTAGGGAACGTACTGGCTGGCGTCGGCCTGGCCAGCCTGCAGCGCGGTCACGCGCGTGTTCTCCTCCGGGACGACTTTCCAGATCACCTTGTCGACCTGCGCCTCGGTAGCGTCGTAGATCGGCGGACCCCACTTGTAGCCGGCATGCTTGGTCAGCACCGTCGAATCGCGCGGTGTCCAGCTTTCCAGGCAGAACGGTCCTGTCCCGTCGATCGCCTTGACGCCGAAATCGGCGCCGAGCTGCTTGGCCTGCTCGATGTTGAGGATGGTGTGGAAGTACTGCGTCATCTGGTAGAGCAGCTCGGAGAACGGCTTCTTGAGCTTGTACTCGACCGTGACGTCGTCCGGCGCCGAGACCTTGTCGACGTCGCCCATGCGCCACTTCACCAGCCCCTTGGTCTCCGGATCGAGCCAGCGCTCGTAGGTCGCGACCACGTCCTTCGCGGTCATCTTCTTGCCGGAGCAGAAGGTGACGTCATCGCGCAGCTTGAAGGTGTAGGTGAGGCCGTCGGGCGACACGGTCCAGCTCTTCGCCAGCCCGGGCTTCAGCGTCTTCATGTCGTAATCGAGGTTGACCAGCGTGTCGCCGATCATGTGCAGGACCTCGGCGCCGGAGCGGGCCGTCGACTTGTGCGGATCGTAGCGGTCTGTATCGATCTCGCGCACGATGGTGACGGTCTTCTGCGCCAGTGCCGGCGTCGCGGCGCTCGCCGCGAGTGCCGCCAGGGCGGTCCAGATCAAACGCTTGCTCATACTGCCTCCTATTGCCTGAGCTTGGGGTCGAGGGCGTCGCGCAGGGCGTCACCCAGGACGTTGAAAGCGAGAACCACGAGGAAGATTGCCGCGCACGGCAGGGTCGAGACGTGCGGTGCGATCGACAGGAACTTGCGGCCGTCGGCGGCCATGCTGCCGAGCTCCGCCGTCGGCGCCTGTGCGCCGAGCCCGAGGAAGGAGAGGGCGGCGCCGAGCAGGATCGCCTGGCCGAGCTGCAGGGTCATGTAGATCAGGATGGTCGGCCAGCAGTTGATCGCGAGGTAGCGCCAGATCAGCGCGCCGTCGCCCAGGCCGACCGCCCGGCCCGCCTCCATGTATTCCTGCTGCATGACCGATTGCGCCGCACCGCGTGCGATACGGGCGATCGACGGCACCGAAGTGACGCACAAAGCGAGGATCAGGCCGAACAGGCCCGTGCCGACGACGGCGGCGATGGCGAGGCCGAACAGGATGGCGGGGAAGGAGAGCAGCACGTCGACCAGCCGCATCAGCGGCGTATCGAGGCGCCTGTAGAAGGCCGCCATCAGGCCGATCCCCGCGCCGATGCTGCCACCGATCAGCACGGCGATGACGCCGATGCCGAGGGTCGAGCGCAGCCCGAACAGCATGCGGGAGACCATGTCGCGGCCTTGCTGGTCGGCACCCAACAGGAAATCCGGACAGCGGGCGCCGCCGATCGGGCACAGCCGCAGGCGCATGTTGTTGGAGTAGGGATCGAACGGCGCGATCCAGGGCGCCAGGATCGCCGCGGCGACGACGAGCAACAGGAACAGTGCCGCGAGCGCGGCCGGCGGGTCCTTGAGGATTCGCCGCCACACCGCGTTCTTGCGCCGCAGCGCGGCGATGGCGCGCTGGTCGGCGTCGCTTTGCAGCGGAATCGCGTCGTCGGTCATCGGCGCGCGATTCGCGGATCGAGATAGGCGTAGAGCACGTCGACGATCAGGTTCACGGTCATGAAGCCGACGGCCAGGATGAGGATCGCGCCTTGCGCCAAAGGGAAGTCGCTCGAAGTGATGGCGCCCACCGCCATGCGCCCGACGCCAGGCCAGGCGAACATGGTCTCGGTGACGATCGAGCCCCCGAGCAGGAAGCCGATCTGCAGACCGACCAGCGTGACGACCGGGATCAGCGCGTTGCGCAACGCGTGGTGGATGGTCACCCGCCAGTCGGATGCGCCCTTGGCGCGTGCCGTGCGCACATAGTCGGCGCTCAACGTCTCGAGCAGCGAGGTCCGCGTCATGCGGGCGACCGGTCCGACGAATACCGCACCGAGCGTGATCGCGGGCAGGATGATGCTGTGCAGTCCCGAGGGGGTCCAGATCGGGCCATCGCGGCCCTGGAACGGCAGCAGGCCCGCGCCGCCGACATACTGGATCAGCAGCAGCCCGACCCAGAACACCGGCACGGAGACACCCATCACGGAAAGCCCCATGATGAAGCGATCGATCAAAGTGCCGCGCCGGCGCGCTGCCAATGTTCCGAGCAAGATGCCGAGCGGCACTGCCCAGATCAGGCAGGCGAGCATCAGCTCGACGGTCGGCCACAGCGTAAGGCCGATCTCCTCGGAGACGGCACGATTCGAGATCATCGAGCGCCCGAGATCGAGCTGCAGCACGCGCCCGAGATAGAGCACGAACTGCAGCCACACCGGCTTGTCGAGCCCCATCTGCTGGCGGATCGCCTCGATGTCGGCCTTGGTCGCGCTCGGCCCGGCAGAGACGGTTGCCGGATCCGTGGGCACGACCTGAAGCAGCAGAAATCCGATCAGCAACACGCCCAGCAGAACGGGCATGGAAATCATCAATCGGTGGGCGATATGGCGCGCCATTTATTTCAGGACCAGCTGCCCTGCAGAATCGTATAGTGCATGGCACAAGTGCTGCAAGAAGCGCGCCGGGAGTAAATCATGTCAGCCGCAAAACTGAACGAGACCGCGAAGGGTGTCTATATCATCGCCGCCACGCCGTTCACCGACGACGGCGCGCTTGATCTGCAGAGTGTCGATACGTTGACGGATTTCTACCTGCGATGCGGCGTCCACGGATTCACGCTGCTCGGCATGATGGGCGAGGCGCACAAACTCACGGCCGACGAGTCGATCGAGGTGGTCAAGCGCGTGATCGGCCGTGCCGGCAATCGACAGGTTATCGTCGGCGTGAGCCATGCCGGGCTGGAGAACGTGCGGCGTCTGTCGCACGAGGTCATGGTCGCGGGCGCGTCCGGTGTCATGGTCGCGCCGCCGGCCGGGCTTAGGGGTGACGACGGCGTCTATAACTACTATGCGCAGGTCTTCCAGGCAGTCGGACCGGACATTCCGGTCGTCTATCAGGATTATCCGCAGGCGACGGGAGTCTACCTGGCGCCGACCGTGTTCGAGCGGCTGGTCGACGACTTCAAGCAGCTCGTCATGCTGAAGCACGAGGATGCGCCCGGCCTCGCCAAGCTCACGCGCGTGCGCGAAGGCGAGAAGAAGCCCGGCCGCCGCCGTGTCTCGATCCTGGTCGGCAATGGCGGTCTCTACCTGCCGCAGGAGATGCGGCGCGGTGCCGATGGCGCGATGACCGGCTTCGCCTGGCCCGAGATGCTGGTGCAGGTCTATGAGCTGTTCGCATCAGGCAAGGCGGAGGAGGCGGAGGATCTGTTCGACCTCTACCTGCCGCTGGTGCGGCACGAGGTGCAGCCGGGGATCGGGCTCGCATTGCGCAAGGAAGTGCTGTTCAAGCGCGGCGCGATCAAGAGTCCGAAGCAGCGCGCGCCGGGCTCGTCGCTGACCGCGACCGATCGCGCGGAGCTGGAAGCGATGATGGCACGGCTGGAGCGCCGATTGGCGGCATCGGGACGGTCGCAAAAGCTGGCGGCGGAGTGAGAGGGCTTATGTCTGACTATGATCTGATCGTTCGAAACGCAAAAATCGTCACCGAGGATCGCCAGGCCGAAGGGGACATCGGGATCAAGGACGAGCGCATCGCGGCGATCGAGCCCGGCTTGAAGGGCCGCGCGACGCGCGAGATCGATGCCGGGCACAAGTTCGTCCTGCCCGGCGGCATCGACAGCCATGTACACGTCGAGCAGAAATCCGGCATGGGCGTGATGTGCGCCGACGATTTCTATACCGGCACGGTTTCGGCCGCGTTCGGCGGGACCACGACCATCATTCCGTTCGCTGCCCAGCATCGCGGCATGTCGCTGCGCCAGGTGGTCAACGACTATCACGAGGCGGCGACGCCCAAGGCCGTCATCGACTACGCCTTCCACCTGATCATCACCGATCCCACGCCTCAGGCACTCGGCCAGGACCTGCCGGCGCTGATCAAGGATGGCTACACCTCGTTCAAGATCTACATGACCTACGACGCCATGAAGGTCAGCGACTACCAGATGCTCGACATCCTGGCGCTGGCGCGGCGCGAGGGCGCGCTGGTCATGGTGCATGCCGAGAACCACGACATGATCCAGTGGCTGGCGCATCACCTGGTCGAGCAGGGCCATGGCGCGCCGAAGTTCCATGCGATCGCCCATGCGCGGGTGGCCGAAGCCGAGGCGACCAACCGCGCGATTTCCTTGGCGCGGCTGGTCGATGCACCGATGCTGATCGTGCACATGTCGGAGATCGAGGCGATCGATACGCTGCGCCAGGCGCAGAAGAAGGGCCTCAAGATCTTCGGCGAGACCTGCCCGCAATATATCGGCCTGACCGCCGACGACATGGACAAACCGGGCGTCGAGGGCGCGATGTGGTGCTGCAGCCCGCCGCCGCGCGACAGCGCCGCGCAGGAGGCGGTGTGGGCGGCGCTGAAAGACGGCACGTTCCAGACCTTCTCGTCCGATCACGCGCCCTACCAGTTCAACGAGGGCGGCAAGATCCCGAAGGGCGACAAGACGACCTTCAAGGAGATGGCCAACGGCGTGCCCGGCCTCGAGATCCGCCTGCCGCTGCTGTTCAGCGAGGGCGTGCAGAAGGGCCGCATCAGCCTGCAGCAGTTCGTGGCGCTCTCCTCGACCAATCACGCCCGGCTCTACGGCCTCTATCCGCGCAAGGGCACGATCGCCGTCGGCTCCGATGCCGACCTTGCGATCTGGGACGCCGACAAGGACGTGACGATCCGCTGGAAGGACCTGCACGATAATGTCGGTTACACACCGTACGAGGGCCGGGAGATCAAAGGCTGGCCGACCACGGTGATCAGCCGCGGCCGTGTGGTGGTGGAGGACGGCAAGCTCAACGCCGAACGCGGCTCCGGCCAGTTCCTGCCCTGCGAGTCGCCCGACTCTTCCAAGCCCAAAGGCATGGCCGCGCCCGAGTTGCAGGCGATGAGCCGGTTCGGCCTGAAGCCATTGTTTTGAGTCGCTCCGAATGGCGCAAGTGCAAAGCGATGAGTGGGAAGACGAGGACGTTACCGAGTTGGTGCGTTCGCGATCGACGGTCCTAGTCAACAATCCGGTCGGGCCGTTGCCAAACGTCAGGCTGAGATACTTGCCGGAGCAAGTCGTCGAGGCTTATGAGGCGTCCGCTGTTCGCGAAGCCCTGCGTGACAAGCGTGGACGCATCCGTCCCCGGATTGGGGCGATGACGGTCTGGCTGACTCGCAATCGGACGGTAGGAACCCGGCCAACTCATCTCAGGCAAACTGGTCTCGTGGACCGATTTGCAGACAAGCCTTACGGAATGAGGAATTGGTGATGTCGCGTCGTCTAAAAGTCTCATCGGCCCAGCTGGGCCCCATTCACCGTGCCGACAGCCGCGCGAGTGTCGTGAAGCGCATGATCGAGATGCTGAAGGAGGCCGACTCGCGCGGCTCGAGGTTCGTGGTCTTCCCGGAGCTCGCGCTCACGACGTTCTTCCCGCGCTACTGGATGGACGATCCGAACGAGGTCGAGAAGTATTTCGAGAACCAGATGCCGAGCCCGGAGACGGCGCCGCTGTTCGAGCTGGCGCGCTCCAAGGGGATCGGTTTCTACCTGGGCTATGCCGAGCGCACGGAAGAGGGCGGCGCGCCGCATCATTTCAACACCTCGATCCTGGTCGGACCCGACGGCAGGCTGATCGGCAAGTATCGCAAGGTCCATCTGCCGGGTCATGACGACCACCGGCCGAACGTTCCGTACCAGCATCTCGAGAAGAAATATTTCGAGGTCGGCGATCTCGGCTTCAACGTCTGGAAGATGTTCAAGGAGGAGGTGATCGTCGGCCAGTGCATCTGCAACGACCGGCGCTGGCCCGAGACCTTCCGCGTTATGGGGCTGAAGGGCGCCGAGATGGTCGTGCTGGGCTACAACACGCCGAGCGACAACGTCTACGCCCCGCACGAGCCGCCGTACCTGCGCGTGTTCCATCACATGCTGTCGCTGCAGGCGGCGGCCTACCAGAACGGCATCTGGGTCGTCGCCACCGCCAAGGCCGGCAAGGAAGACGGCTTCTGGCTGCATGGCGGTTCGGTAATCGTGGCGCCGACCGGCGAGGTCGTGGCCAAGGGCACGACCGAGGAGGACGAGGTCATCTCCTACGACTGCGACCTGGCGCTCGGCGAATACATCCGCAACACCACCTTCAATTTCGCCAAGCACCGGCGCCCGGAGCACTACAAGCTGATCAGCGAACGGGCGGGCGTTAAGCTCGAGCCGTCCAACTAGGGAAATCACATGCAATACGCCGCTTCCGACGTCGCGCCGCACGAGCGCTACAAGATTCTCGCCGCCTTCGTGCTGCCGCGGCCGATCGCCTGGGTGACGACGCTCGGGCCTACCGGTGTGGTCAATGCCGCGCCGTTCAGCTTCTTCAACGTCTTCGCCGAGGACCCGCCGCTGATCATGTTCGCGCTCAACAAGCGGCCGGACGGGCGGCTCAAGGACACCTGGCTCAACATCCAGCGCAGCGGCGAGTTCGTGGTCAACCTTACCGACGAGCCGCTGGCGCGCGCGATGCACGATTCCAGCGGCGACTTTCCGCCGAACGTCGGCGAGCCGGACTATCTCGGCCTGAAGCTCGCGCCGTCGGTCGACATCGAGCCGCCGCGCCTCGCCGATGCGCCGTGGTCGATGGAATGCAAGACCTGGCAGATCATCAACGTGAAGGACGATCGCCAGCTGGTGATCGGGGAGGGCGTGCGCTTCCACATCCGCGACGAGCTGTGGGACCCCAAGGCGATGCGCGTCCACATGGAGCGCTATCACCCCGTTGGCCGCATGTTCGCCGACCGCTACTGCCGCACCGACGACCGCATGGAATTCCCTGCAGCGCCGGTCGTCACGGCCAAAGCAGCGGAGTAGGGCTCCCTACCAGTGGAGGCGGCTGCGCCCGATCGCCATCGCGACCGCGGCCTGTGACGGTTCGACCACCGGCAGGCCGACGTGGCGCTGGAGGCGATCACGATAGCGCGCCATGCCGGCACAGCCCATGATCAGCACGTCCGCACCGTCCTCGTCGCGCAGTTCCGCGGCCACCTCGGCCATGCGGCTGAAAGTGCGTGTCTCGTCGGCAAGCTCGACGACGCCTAGACCGATCGCGCGGTCGCCGGCCATGCGGTCGGCGACGCCCATCTGGCCGACATAGCGCAGGTGGCGCGGGATCGACTTGCTGAGGATCGAGATCACGCCGAAGCGCTGGCCCAGCGTCATCGCTGTCAGGATGCCGCATTCGGCGATGCCGAGCACCGGCTTGGTCGTGATCTCGCGCGCGGCATGCAGGCCCGGATCGGAGTAGCAGGCGATGACGAAGGCCGAGCAGTCGTTGTCGCGGCTCTTCACCGTCGCGCCGATCGGCGCCACGACGCTCTCGACGTCGGCCTGTGTCTGGATGCCGGGCGGACCCTCCTTGAGCGTCACGCATTCGATCTGGGGGCCGCCACTCATGCGCAGCGGATCCATCGCCCGGTCGATGCCGTCGGTCACGGCCTGGGTCGAATTGGGATTGATTACGAGAATGCGTTCCATGGCGGCAAACATGGCGTCTAAATTGCTATTCAACAACTGCTGATCTAACGTCCGCGGCCGGGGATTCACAGAGGGAGCCAATCAAGATGACACGAGGTTTTGCGGCCTTTGCCGCCGCCGTTCTGCTCTGCGCGTCGCCGGTGCTGGCGGCCGACCCGCCGCTCAAGACCGGCGTCGACGGCACCTTCGCGCCGCACGCCTTCCCGAAGCTCGGCGGCGGGACGCAGGGCTTCCAGATCGACGTGTTCACCGAGGTCGCCAAGCGCATGAAGCGCGATATCACGATCGATTCGGTGAGCTTCTCGACCCTGATCCCGGGCATGCAGTCCGGCCGCTACGACTTCATCGCCGCGCCGACGACGGTGACCAAGGAGCGCGCCGAGCAGATGCTGTTCACCTCCGGCTATCTGTGGACCGCCTTCCAGTTCGGCATCAAGAAGGGCTCCGCACCGATCAAGAGCTGGGAGGACCTGAAGGGCAAGGCGGTGGCCGTCAACAAGGGCACGCCCTACGAGACGCTGAGCAAGAAGAAGGGCCAGGAGATCGGGTTCGAGGTGCAGGCCTACGACACGCAGCCCGATGCGACGCAGGCCGTGCTCTCGGGCCGCGCCTATGCGACGCTCGGCGGCAACACTGTCATCGTCTACACCGCCTCCAAGAACCCGCAGTTCGTGGCCGACCTCGAACTCCCCGAGACGCGTGCACACTGGGCGGCACCAGTGCGCAAGGACAACGTCCAGCTGCGCAACCAGCTCCAGGACGCGCTCGACTGCATGAAGAAGGACGGCACGCTCGCCACCTATTACGAGAAGTGGTTCAGCAAGAAGCCGGCGGCGGACGATCTTTCCGTGGTGATCACGCCGGGCTACGGCGTGCCCGGCATGCCGGGCTATGACCCCACGCCGCACGAGCTGAAATGCGGGTGACGTCACCGATCGTCTCGGCCAATGGCATCCACAAGCATTTCGGCGCCCTTCACGTCCTGAAGGGCGTCGACCTCGACGTCGCCGAGCGCGAGCTGGTGTTCGTGATCGGCCCGTCGGGATCGGGCAAGTCGACGCTGCTGCGCTGCCTCAACCGGCTCGAGGCGCCGAGCGCCGGCAGCATCGTGGTCGATGGCATCGACATGCTGAGCCCGAAGACGGACATCAATCATGCCCGTCAGCGCATCGGCATGGTGTTCCAGTCCTTCAACCTTTACCCGCACATGACGGCGCTCGGCAACGTCACGCTGGCGCTGCGCAAGGTGGCCGGGAAGTCGCGCACCGAGGCGGACGCCCTGGGGCGCGCCGCTCTGGAGCGCGTCGGTCTCGCCGACCGGGCAGGCCATCGGCCGGCCGAGCTGTCCGGCGGCCAGCAGCAGCGCGTCGCCATTGCGCGCGCGATCGCGCTCGAGCCGCGCGTGATGCTGTTCGACGAACCGACCTCGGCGCTCGATCCCGAGCTCGTCGGATCGGTGCTCGCGGTGATGCGCAGCCTGCGCGAGAGCGGCATGACCATGATCGTCGTCAGCCACGAGATGGGCTTCGCGCGCGCCGCCGCCGACCGCGTGGTGTTCATGGACGACGGCCTGATTGTCGAGCAGGGACCGCCGCTGCAGATCTTCGAGGACCCGAGCCACGACCGCACCCGCGCCTTCATCGGCCAGATCCAGAGGCATTGATGGTGGTGTGTCGTCGCTGGGAGCGCGGCTCTCCAGAGCCGCTCATGGGCTCGAACAAGCCGAAGAAGGG
>JAHCJV010000179.1 GCA_026126105.1 Enhydrobacter sp. | reverse complement strand
GACGACTTCGCGGTCATGGATCGCGGCGAGGTCGTGATGTCAGGGACGCGCGAGACTTTCGATCAGGAAGCCGTGCGACGTCACATGACGGTCTGAGCACCTCGCACGACACGGCCCGGACGCTCACCGGTCAGCTCGTCGTTGCACAGCGTCTCGACGCCGGCGTTGAAGGTGTGGCGATAGCCTGACGCGCGCTGGATCAGCCGGCGGCCGCCTGCCGGCAGGTCGTAGACGACCTCGGGGCGCTTCAGGCTGAGCGCGTCGAAATCGATGATATTGATGTCGGCCTTGTGGCCGGCGGCCAGCAGGCCGCGGTCGAGCAGGCCATAGGCCTCCGCCGTGCCGCGCGTCTGCTTGGCGATCAGGAACTCGAGGTCGAGCTTCGGTCCCTGCTGGCGGTCGCGCGCCCATAGCGTCATCAGCGAGGTAGGGGAGGAGGCGTCGCAGATCACGCCGACATGAGCGCCGCCATCGGCCACGCCGAGCACCGTCGCGGGATCGGTGATCATCTCGTGCACCACGCCGAGATTGCCGTAGGCGTAGTTCTCGAATGGCAGCATCAGCAGGCCTTTTCCGCCGTGCGCCATCATCATCTCGAGCGCCACGTCCTGCGGCGTGCGATCGCTCCGCTGGGCGACCGCCGCAACGGAGTCGGCAGCGTCGGGCTCGTAATCCGGCCGGTCGCCGATCGGGAACATCTTGTGGAACCATTCGCCCATGTAGCCGGCCGCATCGTCGCCCACGCGTGGCGCGGTCAGCCGGCGACGCAGGTCGGCATCGCCCTTGAGGCGTGCCTGCAACTCTACGGGCGAGAGCTTGCGCAGCTCGCGCCAGACCGGATGGGCGGCGAACGGATGCACCGTGGTCTCGAAGCCCATGATTACGCCGATTGGCCGTGAGCCGACCTGGGCATTCGCGGCGCGGCCTTGGGCGCGCACGCCATGGATCTGGTCGAGCGTCTCGCGCCACAGATTGGGATGCGCATCGACCTGGACCAGCAGGACGGAGAGCGGCCGGCCGGCGAGCTTCGCCGCCGCATCGAGCGCCTCGAACTCGCCCGGCCCGAAGTCCGAGTTGACCTGGAGAACGCCCTTGCCGGCGCGCTTCATGCCTTCGGCCAGGGCGAACAGCTCGACCTCGCGGGCGCTGAGCGACGGGGTGAAGCGGCCGTCGCGCGCCTTGTGCTTGGTGGTGCGCGAGGTGGTGACGCCAAGCGCCCCGGCGCGCAGCGCTTCCTCCACGAGGCGCGTCATCTCCTCGCGCTCACCCTGGTTCGGGACTTCGGCATGGTCGGCGCCACGGTCGCCCATGACGTAGAAGCGCAGCGCGCCGTGCGGCAGCTGCGCGGCCACGTCGACTGCGCGCGTCATCGAGCCCAGCGCGTCGAGATAGTCGGGGAAGCTCTCCCAGTTGAACTTCACGCCCTCGCTCAGGACCGTGCCGGGAATGTCCTCGACGCCTTCCATAAGGTTGATCAGGTAGCCCGACTGGCCGGGCCGCACCGGCGCGAAGCCGACGCCGCAATTGCCGAACACCGTCGTGGTCACACCGTGCCACGACGACGGCGTGACGAACGGGTCCCATGTGGCCTGGCCGTCATAGTGGGTGTGGATGTCGACGAAGCCCGGCGCGACGATCAGCCCGCCGGCCTCGATCTCGCGCCTGGCGGCGCCGAGCCTGGGGCCGACGGCGGCGATCTTGCCGTCCTGCACGGCGACATCGGCCACGCGGCGCGGGGCGCCGGAGCCATCGATAACGGTTCCGTTTCGGATGACGAGGTCAAACATGGGCAAAGGATAGGCCCGGCATTCGGCCCGGTCTATGGTCGGCCGTTCCGCCAGGAAACAGGAAAAGGAGTTCTCGGCCTTGCCGCAGCCGCTTTTGTTCACGCCGTTCGCAATGCGCGGCGTCACCGCGCCCAACCGGACGGTGGTCTCGCCGATGGTCCAGTACCGCGCCACCGACGGGCTGGTGAACGACTACCACATCGTGCACCTTGGCAAGTTCGCGCTGGGCAAGTTCGGCATCGTCTTCACCGAGAACTGCGCCGTCGTGCCGGAAGGCCGCGTGACGCAGGGCGATCTCGGCCTATGGGACGATAGCCAGATCGAGGGCCACAAGCGCCTGACCCGTTTCCTGCAGCAGGAAGGGTCGCTGGCCGCCACCCAGATCACCCATGCCGGCCGCAAGGCGAGCTCGCCGCGCCAGTTCGACAAGCCGGACGAATTCGGGCCCAGGGATGCGGGCTGGCAGCGCTGGCAGGTCTATGGACCGTCCGCGCTGTCCGCAGGCGAGCGCTACTCCGAGTCTCCGCTGGCGCTCGACGTGGCCCAGATGGACACGATCGTGGAGAAGTTCGGCGAGGCGGCGCGGCGAGCCGACGCTGCGGGCTACGACATCATCGAGATCCACGGCGCGCACGGCTACCTGCTGGCGCAGTTCCTGTCGCCGCTCAGCAACAAGCGCAACGACCGGTACGGCGGCGACCGCGCCGGCCGCATGCGCTTCCCGCTCGCCGCGGCGAAGGCGGTGCGCGAGAACTGGCCGGAGCGCAAGCCGATGTTCATCCGTGTCTCGGCCGTCGACGGCGGGGGCGGCTGGGACGTCGACGACACGGTGGCCTATGCGCACGAGCTCAAGGCGCTGGGCATCGACGTGGTCGACACCTCGTCGGGCGGGCTTACCGGCCTGTCGACGGCGGCGCCCATCAAGCGCGCGCTCGGCTTCCAGGTGCCGTTCGCGGCCGCGGTGAAGCGCGGTGCCGGCATCCCGACCATGGCCGTTGGCCTGATCCTCGACGGGCCGCAGGCCGAGAAGGTCCTGCAGGACGGCGACGCCGACCTGATCGCGATCGGGCGCCAGGCGCTCTACGATCCGTTCTGGCCGGTGCATGCGGCGCAGGAGCTCGGATGCGACGACGGCTTCGGCATGTGGAATCCCGAGTACGGCTGGTGGCTCGACAAGCGCAAGAACAACCTCCCGGCCGACCGTGCCGCGACAGGACAGGCGATCAAATGACCGGAATCCTCGCAGGCCTTCGCATCGTCGAGGGCTCGGCCTTCATTGCCGCGCCTCTGGGCGGCATGACGCTCGCACAGCTCGGCGCCGATGTGATCCGCTTCGACGACATCAAGGGCGGCCTGGATAGCGACCGCTGGCCGATCACCAAGGACGGCCGCTCGATCTATTGGGCGGGCCTCAACAAGGGCAAACGCTCGATCGCCGTCGACCTGCGCAGCCCGAAGGGCCGCGAGCTCCTGACCGCGCTGATCACGGCGCCGGGCGAGGGCGCGGGCATCTTCACCACCAACATGCCGGCGCGCGGCTGGCTCGCCTACGAGGAACTGTCGAAGAAGCGCGCCGACCTGATTGCGCTCAACATAGTCGGCGCACGCGACGGCGCGGCGCATGTCGATTACACGGTGAACGCCATCACCGGCTTCCCGATGGTGACCGGCCCGGTCGGCCATGACGGTCCGGTGA
>JAHCJV010000178.1 GCA_026126105.1 Enhydrobacter sp. | reverse complement strand
CTCAAAGACAACAAGAATTGTCAAGATAAAAAAGGTAAAGACTACTCAGACCATTAAGACTACAAAAGCCATGAAGATGACAAACATCACAATGACAATAAAAAAGCAAAGACCACCTAGACTACCAAGACAGTGTTGACAACAAAGACAACAAAAACCCACCTTAGTTTCAACTAAACTTAGTTTTCACTGAACTAACTTGAATTTTAACAAAACTTAATCTTAGCTTAACCTTAAGTAAACTTAGCCTTTTCTACTCTTAGCTTTAACTAAACTGAACCTTAACTCAACTTATCCTTAACTAAATTTTTCTTTAACAAAGCATAATCGGAACTTAACCTCAATTAAACCTAAACCTAACTTTAACTAAACTTTATCTTAACTATACTTACCTTTTAACAGGCAATCAAGAGGACAAAGGCAACAAAGACCATAGAGAAAACAAAAACCACAATGACAACAAAAAAGACAAAGAAGAAGAAAGACTACTTAAGACCAATCAAGACCTTAAAGATAACAAAAGTCTAAACAACAAAGATAACAGGAACAACAAAAAAAGACAACTCAGACCACTATCTTAAAAACCATAAAGACTAAAAAACTACAAAAACATAAAAAAAGACAGAGACCACATAGGCAACAAAAAGGCAAAGATCTTGAGAGCAAAAACATCAAAAACTACAAAGACAACAGAGAAAGCAAAGGCCATGCAGACTACAAGAAAGACAAAAACCATTAAGACCACAAAGACTACGAAGATTATAAATATTACCAAGATAAAAAAAGACAAAGACACAACTCAGACCATACAAATCACAAAAACATGGAAAAATAAAAAAACTGCTTCGACTGCTCAGACCATCAAGAACACCCAAGCCACCCAGATGTCAAGACAACAAATATAACAAAAAAGATAACGACCATGAAAACTATAAAGACCGTCAAGACCAACAAAGGCAATAAAGATCACCAACACTAAGATCACTAAAGCCAAGAGGACAAATGACAAAGATAACTAGGACAATAAAAAAGACAAAGACTAGCCAAACCAGTTCAACCACTAAAACTATAAAAACTATAAAGACAACAACAAAAAAAGAAAGACCACTAATGTCATCAAGGTCATTAAGACAACAAATACCATAAAAACCATTGAGACTACTACAGTAAGAGCGCCAAGGTCCAGGCTACAAAGATCATAAAGACGATAAAGACCTAAAAGGAGACAAAGCTACAAAGATCGCCAAGACAATAAAGATAACAAATAAAACAGGCAATCAAGACCTAAAATACTTTGAAGACAAGGACAACAAAGATCACCAATACAAACAACATCAAAAAGACAAAGAAGATAAAGGTAAAGGAGACAAAAATGGCAAAGGCAACCAAAACTCTCAATACAAAGAAGAAGACAAAGAGGATACAGAGAATAAAGATCACCAAGACTGATAAGACTATCAAGACATTGAAGGTAACAGAGAACATAGAGACAACAAAGACCACAATGATAACAAAAAAAACAAAGAAGATAAAGATAGACTCAGACCATTCAGATGGCCTAAACTATCAAGACCTAAACAACAAAAAACAAGGATAACTCAAACCACTTCAACTATAAGACCCTAAAGGCTACAAAGACCGCCAAGGTAATAAAGATGAAAAAGACGAAGAAGGCAAATGCAATTAAACCCCATTAAGACAATCAAGACCATAAAGGCTACGAAGACAAAAAAGGCAAAGACGAAAGGAGCAAAAAGGATAAAGAGGCTAAAACAACAAAGATCAATGCGGCTACTGGGACCATTATGGCCACTAAGACAGCCAAGGTAGCCAAGACCTTAAAGGCAACAAAGGCAAAGATGAAAAGGACAAAGTGTACAAAGACAATGAAGACTATCAAGATAACCCAGACCACTAAGAAACCAAAACAACAAGAACAACAAAAGACAAGAAGACAAAGATGATAAAGACCGTCAAGATAACAAAACTAACAAAGACCCAAAGACAAAGTATACCAAGATGATAAAGATGACAGAAACCGCTAAGGCCACTAAGGCCTCCAAGACAAACAAGCCAGTCAAGACCAAAAGGGCAATAAAAACAAGAAAAAACTACAGGGACAACGAAGGCTACTAAGACAACAAAGATCATAAATATGAAAACAAAGACAACTAAGCCAATCAAGACAAAAAACAAATAAAAATAAAGATGATGAATCTGACAAAGATGGGAGAGACCATCAAAACTGCCAAAACCTTCAAGACCACAGAGACTACCAAGGCAGTCGAGATCATCAAGACAACAAAGACCACCAAGATGACTAAGACCTCAACGAAGATAAAATAGAGGAAGAGGAAAACAAATATAACAAAGACAACAGAAAAAGCAAAGACCACGAAGGCCACTAAACTCATCAAGACAACAGAGACAACAAAGATGAAGACCACCAAGACTACAAAGACCATAAAGACCACCCAAACCCAAGAACTAACAAAGACCGAAACGACAAAGATAACAGAAACAACAAAAAAAGACAGCGACAACTCAGGCCATCAAGAAACAAAAAACCATAAAGACTACAAAACTATAAAAACAACAAAAAAGATCACACAGACAGCAAAAAGGACAAAGACACCACTCAGACCATACAAATCACAAAGACATGGAAAAATAAGAAAACTACTTAAACTGCCAAGGCCCTCTGGGCCAACAAAAAACCAAGATAACAAAGGCAATAAAGACCAATGGGGCCACTGAGACCATTACAACCACCAAGACAAGCAAGGTAGCCAAGACCTAAAAGGCAACAAAGACAACAAAAAAATTAGCAAGACCATCAAGATAATAAAGATCTCAAAGACAAAGATAACAAATATGATAAGAAAAAAAAGACAAAGGCCACTCCGATCAGTAAGACCACCAAGACCACCGAAACTGTGAAAATCACAAAGACAACAAAAAAGACAAAGGCAAATCAAACCTCTAAAATCACGAGGGTAAATAAGGTTGAAAAGACCTAAAAGGCAATACAAACAACAAAGACTAGAAAGACGACAAAGACCGCCAAGATAACAAAACTAACAAAGACACCAAAAAAGATAAAGGCTGCCTAGAATAACAAAATAACCAAAACACCAAAGGCAACAAATACCATTCAGGCCTTTACGGCCATCAATACCACAAGAAAAATAAGGAAGAAGAGACAAAGACAATAAAGACAATAAAGAACATCAAGACCATCAAGCAAAATAATCAAGAGTTTACAAGGATAACTCAGGCAACAATAAAGACCAAGACAATCAAGACGCAAAGACAACAAGGATTGCCAAGATAAAAAAGCTAAAGACTACTCAGACCATTAAGACTACAAAAGCCATGAAGATGACAAACATCACAATGACAATAGAAAAACAAAGACCGTCTAGACTACCAAGACAGTCTTGACAACAAAGGCAACAAAAACCCACCTTAACAAAACTAAACCTTAGCCTGACATGAAGTAAACTTAGCCTTAACTAAACTTGGCTTTAACTCAG
>JAHCJV010000177.1 GCA_026126105.1 Enhydrobacter sp. | reverse complement strand
GTGGCCGAATGGGCTAACGAGGACTATATGCTCTTCAGAAAGTACCGCGGAGTTGATCGAATCGAGGTGCGGCTTGCTCGCTCGGAAGCTTTCATCGACTACCTCGAGCGCGAGGAGCAGCGCGAAACCGACGCGTACGAACTGGCAGAAGGCCACCGGAATCGGTTTGCCTCGGAGGCGTCCGAACGATTTACCGTTGAACGACAGCGTATCCGTCGTAGTGCGAACAGAGGTGCTCGGAGGGGAATGCCACAGAAGGAAGCTGACGACTCTCAGTGACAGCGGAGATGGGGCGGATGCGACCTCCAAGCGACCGCCAACCGGTAGGGAGAAGGAGCAAGCGTGGTAACCGGGACCTGACAAATACATAGCGTTGCCCCATGCCACTTACGGTCAACGGCCTCGCGATTCGCGCAGACAAACTTCCCAGTGCCCAGATTCGCCTGTCCCGGGGAGCCAGATCAAAGCCCGCGCAACGCGGGCTTTTTTTGTTTGATCGCAGAAATCCGTGGGGATTCGCTGGTTTCGCGTAAGCGCTCCATGAACCGCGTCCTTCCGCCCGCCTGATTGTTCGGCAACGCTGGCCTTCGCACTGATGGAGGCCACGATGTCCAATCCACCGCTCCCGCTCACCGAGCGCCAGCGCTTCTGGCTGGCGCACCTGCGCCGTTGTGGCACCGGTTCACTCGGCGCCTACGCGGCCGAACACGGCCTGTCGGCGGGTTCGCTATACGAGGCGCGCTCGCGATTGCGCCGACGCGGCCTGCTCGATGCGCCGGCGCCGGTGCGCCTCGTTCGCATCGAGCGTAGCGAACCGGCGGCGAGTGAGGCCGGCACCACCGTGCACGCACGCATCACCCTTGGCAACGGCGTGCTGGTCGAACTCGCCGTCGACCCCGAGCACTGGCCCGCGTTGCTCGCCGCTCTCGCCGCGCTGCCATGATGCGCCCGTCCAATGACCTCGCCTCGGTCTACCTGTGCCTGGACCCGGTCGACTTCAGGAAGCAGATCAACGGGCTCGCCGCGCTGGTCGCCGACGTGCTGCGCCTGGACCCGTTCGCCGAGCAACTGTTCGTGTTCACCAACCGGCGGCGCGACCGCATCAAGATCCTCTACTGGGAGGCGAGCGGCTTCGTGCTGTGGATGAAGCGCCTGGAGCGCGAGCGCTTCCACTGGCCGCGCGGCGAGGGGGCGACCATCACGCTCAGCGGCCAGCAGTTGAACTGGCTGCTCGATGGCTTCGACCTCGCGCGCTGGCGCCCGCATCGACGGCTGCGCTACGACACGGTGAGCTGAGAGGACCGTCGATCGGGCCACGGCGACCGTTGATCGGACAGCGCTCGTGAGCACCTGCATGGCGCTGCTATGTTGGCCGCCATGGCATCGACATCGCACAAATCGCCCCCGCCGCTCGAGTTGCCCGAGGACCTCGAGGCGCTGCGCGCGCAGGTCCGTCATCTGAGTACCGTGGTGGCCGAACGGGACCTGGCGCTGGCCGAACGTGACGCAACCATCGAGTCGCTGACCGCGCAGTTGCGCCTGGCGATAGCACGCCGATTCGCCTCGCCCTCGGAGCGGGTGGCCGAGGGCCAGCTCGGGTTGTTCAACGAGGCCGAGGTACTGGCGACGGAGCCCGAGGCGGAGGAATCCGCTGTCACACCGGGCGAGGTGGTCGAGGTTGCCGCGCACGCCCGCGTACGCGGCAAGCGGGCGCCGCTGCCCGCGCACCTGCCGCGGGTCGAGGTGCTGCACGAACTGGCCGAGGCCGAGCAGGTATGCCCGCGTGACGGCACCCGGCTCGAGCGCTTCGGCGAGGAGACCTCCGAGCAGCTCGACATCGTGCCGGCCACCGTGCGCGTGCTGCACCACGTGCGGGCGAAGTACCGCTGCCCGTGCTGCCGCGAACACGTGGTCACCGCCTCGATGCCGGCGCAGCCCATCGCGAAGAGCCAGGCGAGCCCGGGGCTGCTCGCCTACGTGGCGACGGCGAAGTACGTCGATGCGCTGCCGCTCCATCGCCAGGCCGGCCAGTTCGAGCGCATCGACTGCGCCATCCCCCGCCAGACGCTGGCACGCTGGATGGTGCGCTGTGGCAGTGAACTGGTGGTGCCGCTCGTCAACCTGCTGCGTGACCATCTGCTCGAGGCGCCCTACCTGCACATGGACGAGACCACCGTGCAGGTGCTGGACGAGCCGGGGCGCGCACCCGAGGCGAAATCCTGGCTCTGGTGCCAGACCGGCGACACCGCCGCCGGGCGCATCGTGCTGTTCGACTACGACCCCTCGCGTTCGGGTGAAGTGCCAAAGCGCCTGCTCGGTGAGTTTGCCGGCTACCTGCACACCGACGGCTACGCCGGCTACAACGCCGTGGTCGAAGCGAACGGCATCTGCCAGCTCCACTGCTTTGCCCACGCCCGGCGCCACTTCGTCGATGGCCTCAAAGCGCTCGGCATCAACCCCGCCAAGCTGCCGGCGAAACCGCCCGACAAGGCCAGACGACTGCTGAGGGGGCTCGCCTTCATCCGCACCCTCTACACCATCGAGCGGCGTATCAGCGAGCTGCCACCCACCGAGCGCCACGCCGTGCGCCTGGCAGAAAGTGCGCTGGTACTCGAACGCCTGCGCGAGTGGGTCGACGATACCCGCCCCCGGGTGGCGCCGAAGACCCCGCTCGGCCAGGCCCTCGGCTATCTCCACAACCACTGGAGCGGGCTCACCCGCTTCCTCGACGACGGGCGCCTCGCCATCGACAACAACGCCGCCGAGAACGCCATCCGACCCTTCGTCGTCGGACGGCGCAACTGGTTGTTCAGCGCCACCACCGACGGCGCCACCGCGAGCGCCAACCTCTACTCCCTCATCGACACCGCCAAGGCCAACGGCCTCGACCCCTATGCCTACCTGCGCCACGTGTTCACCCAACTGCCAGGCGCAACCTGTGTCGAGGACATCGAGGCACTGCTCCCGCTGCACATCAAACCCGACGCCCTCACCATCCACACCCAATGAGCGTCAAGGACGGGGTTGGTGGAGCGGTTACCGGGCTACGGCCACGCGTAGCCTGGATGGAGCGCAGCGGAATCCGGGGAGAACTGCGCAAGCGTCAGCTTGTCTCGGTGACACCCTCTGGGAGGGTTTACTCCGCAACTAGGCCCACGAGCGTGCCGGGTGTCAGCGCGCGCGGGTGCGGAGCAACGCGCAGGCGGTGCGGGCGCGCTAGCGCATCAACACCACCACGTCGGCGGCGTCGATCCACAGCGACAGGCGCTCGCCCGCCGCCGGTCGCACCTTCTGCGGCACGCTTACCTTCATCGCCTGGCCGGCGCGCGTGCGAACGGTGCAGGCATGGTGGGTACCGAAGAAGGACACCTCCTCCACCACCGCTTCGCCGAGCGGTAGAAGCCCGCCGCTGTCCGCGGTATGCAGGTGCTCCGGGCGCAGGGACAGGGTCACCGCCTTGCCCGTGGCCGCCTCGCCCGGCAGCCGAAGCCGGGCACACGGGGTGTCGATCACCAGGGTGCCGGCGGCGCAGTCCGCAACCCGTCCCTCCAGCAGGTTGTTGTCGCCCATGAAGGTGGCGGTGAAGCACGAGGCCGGGCGCAGGTAGATGCGCTCCGGTTCGCCCATGTCCTCGATGCGGCCGTCGTTCAGCACCACCAACGTGTCGGCGATCGCCATCGCCTCCTCCTGGTCGTGCGTCACGTGCACGAAGGTGGTGCCCACGCGCCGCTGTATGGCCTTGAGTTCCTCCTGCATCTGCCGCCGCA
>JAHCJV010000176.1 GCA_026126105.1 Enhydrobacter sp. | reverse complement strand
GCTGGAGAGCCGCGCTACCAGCGAAGCCAACTCGATGGATGACTCGCAAGCCATGGGCGCCGCCGCCGTGAATGTATCGACGCCCTCGTCCCCGCGACGGCTCGCCGGCTTCGCAGCGGGTCGCCGGCTCGTGCTGATCGAAGTCGTCAGCTTGGCCGTCGCGATCGTCCTGCCGTTCGTGCTGGCCGATCGCATCGACCTGATCACCTTGGCCACCAACGTGCTGATCCTGTCACTGCTGGCGATCAGCTTCGATCTCTGCTGGGGGCTCTCGGGCATCATGAGCTTCGGTCAGGCGTTGTTCTTCGGCGTCGCGGGCTATGCGATCGCGCTGGTCGGGCGCGACCTCGATTTCAGCATGCTGTGGGGCACCCTGCCGCTGGCGATGCTGGTCGGCCTGATTCTGTCGGCGTTGTTCGCCGCGTTCCTGCTGCTCGGGCGCAAGCCGCCGACCACGATCTTCGTCGCCCTCGGCACGCTCACCGGCTCCTACGCCGCCGAGCGTCTGGTCTCGGGCTGGCAATATGTCGGCGCCGGCAACGGCCTGTCCTCCGTCAAGCTGCTGCAGCTCGGCAGCGTCGAGTTCATCGAAGGGCCGGCCTTCTACAGCCTCGCGCTCGTCCTTCTGGTGCTGGTCTATGCCGGCGCCCGCTACCTCAAGCGCTCGCAGCTCGGGCTGGTGCTGGCCGGCATGCGCCAGAACGAGGAGCGGCTCGCTTTCTTCGGCTACAGGGTGCAGCTCTTCAAGGCGCTGGTGTTCTCGCTCGCCGGCATGATCGCGGGCCTGGGCGGCGCGCTCTACAGCTACCATCAGGGCTTCATCGGGCCGGGCAACATGGGACCCGGCCTGTCGACCACGGCGGTGATCTACTGCCTGTTCGGCGGCTCGGGCACGCTGATCGGCCCGGTGCTCGGCACCGCCGCGGTCGAGGTCCTTTCCTACGTGCTGGCCGACGTCGACGCGATCAAGCAGTTCTGGCCCGTGATCCTGGGCATCGTGCTGCTGGTCGTGGTCATGTTCCAGGCCAAGGGCATCCTCGGGCTGGTCGTGTCGGACCGCGAGCGCATCGGCTCGTACGGCCTGCGCCGGCGCAAGGAGTAAGTTATGGCGCTGCTCGAGATCAGGGGCGTCTGCAAGTCGTTCCGCACGCTGAAGGCCCTGGAGGGGATCGACATCGACGTCCAGGCCGGCACCTTCCACGGGCTGATCGGCCCTAACGGCTCGGGCAAGAGCACGCTCCTCAAGGCGATCGCCGGCGCCCATTTCGCCGACAAGGGCAGCATCGTGTTCGACGGCCGTGAGATCGTCCGCGCGACGCCTTACGAGCGCGCCCGCGCCGGACTCAGCCTCAAGTTCCAGATTACGGCGGTGCTGACGGAGCTGTCTGTCTACGACAACGTGCTGCTGGCGATGCAGTCGCACGAGACGCTGGCGAGCCTGCTATTCTCGCGCCGACGTCGCGCCTTCGACGCGGAGGTGACCAGCCTGCTCGAACGCTTCCGGCTGATCGACCGCGCCGACGACCTGGCCGGCGAGCTGAGCCACGGCGAGCAGCAATGGCTCGAGATCGCCATGGCGCTGGCGTTGAAGCCCAAGCTGCTGCTGCTCGACGAACCGACCGGCGGCATGAGCCCGGAGGAGCGCCGCGTGACCGGCGAGCTGCTCGAGCCGATCAAGGCGCACTGCGCGCTGATCATCGTCGAGCACGACCTGCACTTCATCCGCGACATCTGCGACCGCCTCACGGTACTCGACCAGGGCAAGGTGCTCGACCAGGGCGACGTCGAGACGATCCAGCGCTCGGAGAAGGTCCAGCAGGTGTATACCACCCGTGTCTGATACGGCCATCCTCCTCGAGGTCGACGGTCTGTGCGCCGGCTACGGGCGCAGCCAGGTGCTGTTCAACGTCTCGCTCAAGATCCCGCCGGTCGGCGCCACCGCGGTGCTGGGCCGCAACGGCGCCGGCAAGTCGACCTTGCTGAAGACGCTGTTCGGAGAGCTGACGCCGATCGCCGGCGCGATCAAGTTCGATGGGGCCGCCGTGCAGGACGAAGCGGCCGAACGCCGAGTGCGCCGCGGCCTGGGCTACGTGCCGCAGGAGCACGCCATCTTCGCCAAGCTGACGGTGCGCGAGAACCTGCTGCTGGGCTGCATCCGCCAGCCCGACCGCTCGGGCATCGACTATGTGCTCGATTTCTTTCCCAAGCTGGGGCAGCGGCTCGGGCAGACCGCCGGAACGCTGTCGGGCGGCGAGCGCAAGATGCTGGCGATCGGCCGCGCCGTGCTGGGGCGGCCTAAGCTCTTGATGCTCGACGAGCCGACCGAAGGCGTCTGGGTCGGCGTCATCGAGGAGATCGCCGAACGCCTCCGCCAGCTGTCGCGCGAGATGGCGGTCATCCTGGTCGAGCAGCATATCGAGCTGGCACTCGACGTGGCGCAATATGCTTATGTCATAGACCGCGGCCACGTGGCGCTCGAAGGAGCGGCCGCCGCGGTGAAGACCGATGCCGAGCTGATCCGTCACCTGGCGCCCTGACGCGCCAGGTATTTTCAACAGAGGGGGAAACCATGGCCGTGCAAGTACCGACATCGGAGCAGATGCGAGAAATCGCCGAGGATATCGGCCTGTCGATGAGCGAGGCAGACCTGCAGTCGTTCATCGAGCAGATGAAGCCGAGCGTGGCCGCCTACAACGTGGTCGACGCGATGCCGGACAACCTGCCGAAGGTGAGATATCCGCGCACCCCCGGCTACCGGCCTGCGGGCGCCGAGAACAAGCACAATGCCTGGTACGTCAAGACCACCGTCCCGGGCGCCTCGAGCGGCAAGCTCAAGGGCAAGACCGTGGTGCTGAAGGACAACATCATGCTGGCCGGCGTGCCGATGATGAACGGCGCGGCGACGCTGGAAGGCTACATCCCCGACATCGACGCCACGATCGTGCAACGAATCCTCGACGCCGGGGCCACCATCGTCGGCAAGGCGCATTGCGAATTCTTCTGCATGTCCGGCGGCAGCCACACCGGGGCGACCGGCCCGGTCCATAATCCGCACAAGATGGGCTATTCGGCCGGCGGCTCCTCGTCGGGCAGCGCGGTGCTGGTGGCGCTGGGCGAGGTCGACATGGCGATCGGCGGCGACCAGGGCGGCTCGATCCGCATGCCGGCGTCGTTCTCGGGCATCTACGGCATGAAGCCGACGCACGGGCTGGTTCCCTACACCGGCATCATGCCGATCGAGATCTATGTCGACCACACCGGCCCGATGACGGCGAGCGTGTCCGACAATGCCCTGCTGCTGGAAGTCATCGCCGGGCCCGACGGGTACGACCCGCGCCAGTACAACGTCAGGACACATCCCTACACCACGATGCTGGAAGGCGGCGTGAAGGGCATGAAGATCGGCATCGTCAAGGAAGGCTTCATGCAGCCGAACGCCGAGGCTGCCGTGAACGACAAGGTGAAGGCCGCGGCGAAGCACTTCGAATCGCTCGGCGCCACAGTGGGCGAGGTTTCGATCCCCATGCATCTCGCGGCCGGCGCGCTGTGGATGCCGATCGGCACCGAGGGCATGACGCAGACCATGATGTGGGGCGACGGGTATGGCGTCAGCCGGCCGGACCTCTACGTCACCAGCCTGATGGACTTCCACCGCAACTGGCGGACCCGCGCCAACGAGCTGGCCGACACCGTCAAGCTGTTCACGCTGTTCGGCACCTATATCCGCAAGTATTATGGCAGCCGCTACTACGGCAAGGCGATGAACCTCACCCGCCTGCTCACTGCCGCCTACGACGAGGCGCTGGCGCAATACGATCTGCTGCTGATGCCGACCACGCCGATCAAGGCGACCGAGCTGCCGCCGCCCGACGCCCCGCGCGAGCTCTACCTGGAGCGGGCATTCGACATGATCTCGAACACCGCCCCGTTCGACATCACCCATCATCCCGCGATGGCCATTCCCTGCGGCTTCGTCGACGGATTGCCCGCGTCGGTGATGCTGATCGGCAAGCATTTCGACGAGCCGACCATCTACAAGGCCGCCTTCGCCTTCGAGCAGTCGGGCGACTGGAAGAAGATGTAGCGATCAAGGTCTTCTGCTGGGAGCGCGGGTCTACAGAGCCGCTCATGTTCGGATT
>JAHCJV010000175.1 GCA_026126105.1 Enhydrobacter sp. | reverse complement strand
CGTGCTCCAGCTCCTCCGTTAAGCGGGGGTCCATCGATAACGGCGGCGGGGGATACCCCGCCGCTGCCTCGGTAGTAAATCCCGACTATTGATGCGGCCAGTGCCGCGCATCCCCTGGACGATGTTTCGAGAACATCGCGAGCGTCCTCCGCTTGCCTGTTGCTTCGAACAGGAGACGATCGTGCCGCTACGAGTCGAGCTTAAGCCATTTGAGCGGATCGTCATCGGCGAAACCGTCCTCATCAATTCCGGCACCCGTACGTCATTTCTCATCGACGGTGATGCCCCGCTGCTTCGCGAGCGCGACACGGTCAGTGCGGAGACGGCCAACACGCCGGCCAAGCGGATCTATCACTGCGTTCAGACAATGTATCTCAAGAGCGACGTCGCCCGTTACCGCGCCGCCTATATCGGTCATCTTAAGGAGCTTCGTCAGGCGCATCCGGATTGCAGCGAAGCCATCGCGCTCATCAACGCGCACGTTTCGGCCGGCACGCTCTACAAGGCGCTCAAGGAGATCAGGAAGCTGATCAAGCGCGAAGCCGCACGGCTGGCAGCCTGACGGGATTATCCGCTCTATCGGCCGCCGGCTGTCGGTCGAGCAGCTGCGATCGACTCTTCGCCCGAGGTGGCGCGTCGAATCTTTAGTTCGAGATAATGCGTGTGCCGGAAATCGCGGGCAGACCGAAGCATTTTCGTAAAACTGTGAATGTCATACCGGAGCCGGCGTCGGGCAACGAAATCGTATCCGTATTTGCACGGACCGGCGAATTAACGTCGTTCTGAATGTCGGAACGTTAATGTTGACGCTGAAGCGCGCGACCCGATGCGAAGCAGGTATCGAGTGGCGTGAGTCCCGGACAAAGGAAGCCGGAATTCGTGCGAGGTGACCCGCGGGCGGGTCGGGCTGGGTAGAGGGCGTACGCTGATGGACGATCTAATGCGCGAGTTTTTGACCGAGACCAGCGAGAGCCTGGACACGGTTGACAATCAGCTGGTTCGGTTTGAGCAGGAACCGAACAACGCGAAGATCCTGGACAACATTTTCCGTCTTGTACACACGATCAAGGGGACGTGCGGTTTTCTGGGACTGCCGCGTCTGGAAGCGCTGGCGCATGCCGGCGAGACGCTGATGGGCAAGTTCCGGGACGGGATGCCTGTGACGGCGGAGGCGGTGACGCTGATCCTGTCGTCGATTGACCGGATCAAGGAGATCCTGGCGGGACTGGAGGCGACGGAAGCCGAGCCTGAGGGCAACGACCGCGATTTGATCGACCAGCTCGAAGCGATGGTGGAGCGGGGCATGGCGGCGATGGCTGCTGGCGCGGCTGCTGGCGCTGCGCCTGCCGAGGCTTCTGCGCCCGAGATGGCCTCGCCGCCGATCCAGCCGGCCGAGGCGGCCGAGCCGAAGGTGGCGCAGGGCACGCTGGTGGAGCAGACGCTGGAGCGTCCGCTGCGTCCGGGCGAGGTGTCGCTGGACGAGCTGGAGCGGGCCTTCCGCGAGACCGCCACCGAAGTGGCCGAGACGGCGCCTGCCGCGCCGGCTGCCCCCGTTGCGCCGGCAGCGGCGCCTGCTGCGCCTGCGGCCAAGGCTGCTCCTGCGGCGGAAGCCAAGAAGCCTGCCAGGCGCGCCGGCGCAGGCGAGGGCGACATGGCCGAAGGCGACAAGGTCGCCAACCAGTCGATCCGCGTCAATGTCGACACCCTCGAACATCTCATGACCATGGTCTCCGAGCTGGTGCTGACCCGCAACCAGCTGCTGGAGATAAGCCGCCGCAACGAGGACACCGAGTTCAAGGTGCCGCTGCAGCGGCTGTCCAACGTCACCGCCGAGCTGCAGGAAGGCGTCATGAAGACGCGCATGCAGCCGATCGGCAATGCCTGGCAGAAGCTGCCGCGCATCGTGCGCGACCTCTCGGGCGAACTCGGCAAGCAGATCGAGCTGGAGATGCACGGCGCCGACACCGAGCTCGACCGCCAGGTGCTGGACCTGATCAAGGACCCGCTCACCCACATGGTGCGCAACTCCGCCGACCACGGGCTGGAGACGCCGGCCGAGCGGGCGGCCGCCGGCAAACCCGAGCAGGGCACCATTCGGCTCTCGGCCTATCACGAGGGCGGCCACATCATCATCTGCATCGCCGACAACGGGCGGGGGCTGAACACCGAGAAGATCAAGGCCAAGGCGCTTCAGAACGGTCTCGTCACCGAGGCCGAACTGGAGAAGATGACGGAAGCCCATATCCACAAGTTCATCTTCGCGCCGGGCTTCTCTACCGCTGCCACCGTCACCTCGGTGTCCGGCCGCGGGGTGGGCATGGACGTGGTGCGCACCAATATCGACCAGATCGGCGGCACCATCGACATCAAGAGCGTGGCGGGCGAGGGAAGCTCGGTCACCATCAAGATCCCGCTGACGCTGGCCATCGTCTCGGCGCTGATCGTGGAAGCCGGCGGCGACCGCTTCGCGATTCCCCAGCTGTCGGTGGTGGAACTGGTGCGGGCGCGCGCCAACTCCGAACACCGCATCGAGCGCATCAAGGACACCGCGGTCTTGCGGCTGCGCAACAAGCTGTTGCCGCTGATGCATCTGAAGAAGCTCCTGAAGATCGACGACGGCTCCTCCAGCGACCCCGAGAACGGCTTCATCGTGGTGACGCAGGTCGGCAGCCAGACCTTCGGCATTGTGGTCGACGGCGTGTTCCACACCGAGGAAATCGTGGTCAAGCCGATGTCGACCAAGCTGCGCCACATCGACATGTTCTCCGGCAACACCATCCTGGGTGACGGCGCGGTGATCATGATCATCGACCCCAACGGCATTGCGAAAGCGCTCGGCGCCTCCGGCAACGACAGCCACGCGATGTCGGAAGAGGCTGCCGCAGCGCATGCCGGCTCCGGCGAGCAGCTGACCTCGCTCCTGGTGTTCCGCGCCGGGACGAGCCAGCCCAAGGCGGTTCCGCTCGGCCTCGTCACCCGCCTGGAGGAGATCGCCTCCGACAAGATCGAGCTCTCTAACGGCCGCTACATGGTGCAGTACCGCGACCAGCTGATGCCGCTGGTGCAGATGGCGGGGGTCGAGGTCCGTTCCTCCGGCTCCCAGCCGATCCTGGTGTTCGCCGACGACGGCCGCTCGATGGGTCTGGTGGTCGACGAGATCGTCGATATCGTGGAAGAGCGCCTCAACATCGAGGTGGCGGGCGCGGAGGCAGGCATCCTGGGCTCGGCCGTGATCAAGGGCCAGGCCACCGAGGTGATCGATGTCGGCCACTTCCTGCCGATGGCGTTTGCCGACTGGTTCTCCCGCAAGGAGATGACCCCGTCGCAGTCGGCCCAGTCGGTGCTGCTGGTCGACGACAGCGCCTTCTTCCGCAACATGCTGGCCCCGGTGCTGAAGGCCGCCGGCTACAAGGTGCGCACTGCCACCAACGCGCAGGAAGGGCTGTTGGCGCTGCGTTCCGGCCAGGCCTTCGACGTCGTGCTGACCGATATCGAGATGCCCGACATGAACGGCTTCGAGTTCGCCGAGAGCATCCGCGCCGACAACAATCTCGGCCAGATGCCGATCATCGCGCTGTCGGCGATGATCTCGCCGGCGGCCATCGAGCGCGGCCGGCAGGCCGGCTTCCACGACTATGTCGCCAAGTTCGACCGGCCCGGCCTGATCGCGGCGCTGAAGGAACAGACCGCCGACGTCAGGCGCGCAGCGTAAGGAAAAATGCCCATGACCAGCAAGACCGAAACCGTCGAAGGCGCCATGGCCGAATACGTCACCGCCGTGATCGGCGGCCAGCTGTTCGGCCTGCCGATCTCCCGCGTCCAGGACGTCTTCATGCCCGAGCGCGTCACCCGCGTGCCGCTGTCCTCCCAGGAAATCGCCGGCGTCCTCAACCTGCGCGGCCGCATCGTCACCGTCGTCGACATGCGCGCACGCCTCGGACTGCCCAAATCCGACGAGGGCAAAACCCCCATGGCCGTCGGCGTCGACCTGCGCGGCGAATCCTACGGCCTGCTCATCGATACCATCGGCGAGGTCCTGCGACTGCCCGAAGAAGCCCGCGAGGAAAACCCCGTCAACCTCGACCCCAGAATGGCCAAGTTCGCAGGCGGCGTATACCGCCTCGACGGCCAGCTCATGGTCGTCCTCGACGTCGACAGAGTCCTCGAACTCGCGCC
>JAHCJV010000174.1 GCA_026126105.1 Enhydrobacter sp. | reverse complement strand
TATGTGCCGCTGTCCTCGCAACAGCGCTTCACCGCGCTGCAGTCGGGCGAAGTCGACATCCTGTCGAACAACACGACCGACACCTTGACGCGCGATACCGCGCTCGGCCTCGATTTCACCGCCGTCACGTACTATGACGGCCAAGGCTTCCTGGTGAACAAGAAGCTCGGCGTGAAGAGCGCCAAGGAACTCAACGGCGCCACGGTCTGCGTCGCGCCCGGCACGACCACCGAGCTGAACCTCGCCGACTACTTCCGCGCCACCAAGATGACCTTCAAGCCGGTTGTCATCGAGAAGGTCGACGAGGTGCGCGCGGCCTTCTTCTCCGGCCGCTGCGACGTCTACACCAACGACTCGTCGAGCCTCTATGCGACGCGTGCGGCGAACCCGCCACCGCCGCTGAAGCCCGAGGATTTCATCGTCCTGCCCGAGATCATCTCGAAAGAGCCTCTCGCCCCGGCGGTGCGGCAGGGCGACCACCAGTTCGCCGACATCGTCCGCTGGACGCAGTATGCGATGGTGGAAGCCGAGGAATACGGCATCACCTCCAAGAACGTCGACGAGATGCTGAAGAGCGAGAATCCGACCATCAAGCGCATCCTCGGCGTCACACCCGGCATGGGTAAGGCGCTCGGGGTCGACGAGAAGTGGGTCTACAACATCGTCAAGCAGGTCGGTAACTACGGCGAGAGCTTCGAGCGTAACGTCGGGCAGGGGTCGCCCCTCAAGATCGACCGCGGCCTCAACAAGCTGTGGACCCAGGGCGGCCTGCAATACGCGCCTCCGATCCGGTGACGCCATGAATCATCTATCGATTGCAGCGGCCGCCGGACTGGCGATCACCCTGGCTTCGGGTCCCGCCTTGGCCGGCAAGGATCTCGATGCCATCAAGGCCCGCGGCGCTCTCATCTGCGGCGTGCCGACCGGCATCGCGGGCTTTGCGGTCGCCGACAGCCAGGGCAAGTGGGTTGGCCTCGATATCGACGTCTGCCGCGCCGTCTCGGCCGCCATCTTCGGCGACTCGGAGAAGGTCAAGTATGTCCCGCTGACCTCGCAGCAACGCTTCACCGCGCTGCAGTCGAGCGAGGTTGATCTTCTGTCGAACAACACGACGATCACGCTGACCCGCGATACCGCGCTCGGCCTCGATTTTACGGCCATCACCTACTATGACGGCCAAGGCTTCATGGTGAACAAGAAGCTCGGCGTAAAGAGCGCCAGAGAGCTCAACGGCGCGACCGTGTGCGTTGCGCCCGGCACCACGACCGAGCTCAACCTCGCCGACTATTTTCGCGCCAACAAGATGAGCTTCAAGCCGGTGGTAATCGAGAAGGTCGAGGAGATCCGTGCCGCCTTCTTCTCGGGCCGTTGCGACGTTTACACGACGGACGTGTCGAGCCTCGCCGCCACGCGCGCGGCCAACGTGCCGGCACCGGCCACCGCAGAGGACTTCGTCATCCTGCCGGAGATCATCTCAAAGGAGCCGCTCGGCCCGATGGTCCGCCACGGCGACAACCAGTTCACCGACATCGTGCGCTGGGCGCAGTACGCCATGCTCGAGGCGGAGGAATACGGCATCACGTCGAAAAACGTCGACGAGATGCTGAAGAGCGAAAATCCGGCCATCAAGCGCATCCTCGGCGTGACGCCCGGCATGGGCAAGGCGCTCGGGGTCGACGAGAAGTGGGTCTACAACATCGTCAAGCAGGTCGGTAACTACGGCGAGAGCTTCGACAAGCATGTCGGCCCGAATTCGCTGCTCAAGATCGATCGCGGCGTGAACAAGCTGTGGACGCAGGGCGGCATTCAATACGCCCCGCCGATCCGCTGAGGTAGGGAGTTCAGCGCATGGCAGTCGAGTCACTCGGCTCCAGGTCACGGGCGAAGGTTTCCCCCTGGAACGACCCGGTCATTCGCGGCTGGGTCTTTCAGATCGTCGTGGTGGGCCTCGTGGCCCTCCTCGCCTGGTTCCTGGTCAGCAACACCGTCGAGAATCTGCAGCGCCAGAAGATCGCCTCCGGTTTCGACTATCTCGGGCGCGAGGCGGGCTTCGAGATCGGCGATACGATGATCGCCTATTCGCCGGCCAGCACCTACGCCCGCGCGATCCTCGTGGGCATGCTCAATACGCTGAAGGTCGCGGTGCTGGGCATCCTGCTGTCGACCATTCTCGGCACGATGATCGGCGTCGGCCGACTCTCGCCTAACTGGCTGCTCGCCAAGGTCTGCGAAGGCTATGTCGAGATGTTCCGGAACGTGCCGCTGCTGCTGTGGCTGTTCCTGATCTACAAGCTGATCAGCGAGGCCTTCCCAGGGCCCCGTCAAGCCATCAACGTCCTCGACTCCTTCTTCCTGTCCAATCGCGGGCTCTATTTCCCCGTACCACTCGCCAATCCGGTCCATCAATGGATGGGCATCGCCCTGCTGGTCGGTATCGTGCTGGCCTTCTTGGTGAAGGGCTGGGCCAAGAAGCGTCAGGACGCAACTGGGCAGCCCTTTCCGATCGTCTGGACCGCTCTTGGTTTAGTGCTCGGCTTGCCTGTCCTCGTCTGGCTGCTGGGCGGCGCGCCGCACGCCATGAGCTGGCCCGAGCTCAAGGGCTTCAACTTCGATGGCGGCACTGTCGTCCAGCCGGAATTCACCGCGCTGCTGGTCGGCCTCGTGCTCTATACCTCGGCCTTCGTCGCCGAGATCGTGCGCTCCGGCATCCTGGCGCTGAACAAGGGGCAGAGCGAGGCGGCCATGGCGATCGGCCTGTCGCGCACGCAGGTGATGCGGCTGGTCCTGCTGCCGCAGGCGCTGCGTATCATCGTGCCGCCGATGACCAGCCAGTATCTCAACATCACCAAGAACAGCTCGCTGGCGATCGCCATCGGCTATCCCGACCTGGTCGCCTCGATCAACGTCACGATCAATCAGACAGGACAGGCGATCGAGAACATCCTGATCATCATGGCCGCCTACCTGTCGGTCAGCCTGTCGATCTCCGCCTTCATGAACTGGTACAACAAGCGCATCGCGCTGCGGGAGCGCTGAGATGACCGACGCCATGCCCGTCGGCGAACGCCGGCAACTCGCTCCCCCGGTCGTCGACACCGGCGTGCTGGGATGGGCCCGCAAGAACCTGTTCTCGAGCTGGGGAAACAGCCTCACCACGATCGTGCTGGCTGTGGTCTTCGGCTGGCTGCTGTCGTGGTTTCTGAACTGGGCCCTCTTCACCGCAAACTTCACCGCCACGACCGGCGCCGAATGCCGCGGCCAGGGCGCCTGCTGGGCACTGATCAACGAGAAATACCGCTACATCTTCTTCGGCTCGTTCCCCTACGAGCAGCATTGGCGGCCGCTGTTCGCCGTCATCGCCATGCTGGCGATGCTGATCCTGAGCGCCGACCGGCGGATGTGGAACAAGCGGCTGGTGCTGATATGGGGTGTCGGCACGTTCGTCACCTTCCTGCTGATGTTCGGCCAGCTCCATATCTCGCTCGGCCTGATCCTGTTCGTGGCGCTGGCTGCCGGCGGGTTGGGCATGATCCTGCGCGGCACCATCGCGTCGCCGGCCGAGCTCAACGGCTGGCGGGCCCTCGCCGCGATTGGAGCGCTCGGGCTGGTGCTTCGCCTTTCCGGCGTGCTGCCGGCCTGGAGCTTCGCCATAGCGCCGTTCAGCTATGTCGAGACCGGGCTGTGGGGTGGCCTACCGGTGACGCTGATCCTCGCCACGTACGGCTTGGCTTTCGCCTTTCCGTTCGGCATCCTGCTGGCGCTCGGTCGGCGGTCGAACCTACCGCTGATCAAGGGCCTGTGCGTCGGGTTCATCGAACTGATCCGCGGCGTGCCCCTGATCAGCCTGCTGATCATGGCCTCGGTCATGCTGCCCCTGTTCCTGCCCTCGGGCATGACGATCGACAAGTTCCTGCGCGCGCAGGTGGCGGTGATCCTGTTTGCCGGCGCCTATATCGCCGAAATCATTCGCGGCGGTTTGCAGTCCTTGCCCAAAGGCCAGTTCGAGGCCGCAGACGCGATGGGCCTCAACTACGTGCAGAAGACGTCGCTGATCATCCTGCCGCAGGCGCTGCGGGTCGTCATTCCGCCACTGATCAACACCTTCATCGGCTTCTTCAAGGACACCTCGCTGGTGCTCATTATCGGCATCTTCGACTTCCTGAACACCGCCAACCAGGCACTGGTCGACCCCAATTGGGCGGGCTATCCCGGGGAAGTCTATCTGTTCGCCGCCTTCGTCTATTTCTGCTTCTGCTATTCGATGTCGCGATACTCCAAGCAC
>JAHCJV010000173.1 GCA_026126105.1 Enhydrobacter sp. | reverse complement strand
AGCTCGCGTCCCAGGTCACCATGCCGGGCTGGCCGTCGGCGCTCGAGCTGGCGGGCGGAACGCTCGATATCCCCAGGCGGCCGCTGTCCCATCCGAGCACCGCGCCGTTGGCGTACTTGATGTTCTTGAACTCATCGACGATCGGATCGCCGTTGAGGTTGAGCGGCCGGCTCAGGGCGTCGAAGAACGGCTTGCCGTTGGAATAGCGGACTTGGTCGTAGGTTATCGTCAGGAGCTTCCACCCGGTGGCTGTGAACTCGAACAGCGCTCTGAACGGGGCTCCGATCAGGGTTGTTAGGATGGAATACGGCACTGGGTCGGTCTCCCCAGTGTCCGGGTCCCGCCCACCGCCCATCGGCTTGACGTCGTAGGTGGTCACGTCGCCGGTTGGCGTCACCACGACGTTCCAGCCGTTGGCGCCCGCGCCGTGGCCGGGAGGGGCCTTGATCAGCACGCAGTTCCGGCTCGAGGCGACCGTGAAGCCGTGAGCCTCGTAGTTGTCCATCGCCGCCTCGGCCAACAGGTAGGCCGTACGGTTGCTGTCGGGGCCCCAGGCGACGGGTTCGGCCAACAATTCCACAATGCCGTCATCCGTATCGACGGTGATGCTCGCGATGGTGCCCGCGTAAGTCGGGGTATCGCCGAGAATGAGAAAGGTCGAGAGGGCCGTGATTTCTCCAGCACTCTCCGCGTCGTTGCCGCCAATCATGCGGGGGACGAGGCCATAGGCGAGCAGCAAGTTCCCGGAGGAGACCTGGTCGACGGTGGCATTGTTGTACTCCTTGCGGGACCCGTCAGGGGCGCGCAGGAACACCAGCTTCTGGCTGGCCGTCGCGATGAAGCCGCTCGCGCCGTCGTTGATCGACTGGGCGATGAGGACGGCCGTGTTCTGGTCGGTGTCGGTCCAGGCGACGTCGTGATCCAGCAACTCCACGCTTTCGGCCACCAGGATGCTGGTCAGCAGCCCACCTTCGCCACCGGTCACGGAGAACGCTGTGTAGGCGTCGGTCTGTGGTGGGGGGCTGAAGTTCGGAGCCAGGCCCTGGACATGGAGCGAGAAGGGTCCCGTCGCCGACGCCTCCCGAACAATCTCGATCCGGTCGCCGATCGCGGCGCGCGCGTCGTACAGGGTCCACTCGCGGTCTGCAGCCAGCGGGTAGATGAGCCTGTGGCTGACCGATTGACCCTCTGCGTAGATGCCGACGTTCGCATCGCCATGGGCCTCCGACAGGGGCTGGGACGGAAACCTGCGCGATCCCCAGGCCCCTCCTCCCTCGACACCCGTATGAAGCCATTCGACCTGTCCGACCTGGCTCACGCCGCTATCGATCCACTTGCGGTCGCTGATCGTCGTCACGAAAGGGGCGACCTGGTTCCCAGCGGTCATGACTCTGACCTTGTCCACCCAATGACGATCGGCGTTGCGAAAGCCCATCGCGTGAACGTCTTTGCCGTCCTGCTCGACCTCGACAAGCTCGACGCTACACCGCTTGCAGAACTCGTCGAAAGTGACGGCTCCGTTGGCGATCGGATCCCCTAGGCGGTTTGGATACCGTACCCGTACCGTGCCGATGCGGATGTCGGCGCATGTCAGGAAGACGATGGCGTCGCGCAGCGCGCCGGTGGACTCCAGATTCTCGAACCAGCAGCGCTTCAGACCCTGGATGGTCATCGACGTGCCCTTGAAGTTCCTGAAGGTGACCCGGTTCTCGATGAACATTGCCTCATCGTCAGCATCGAGCAGGTCCGGATCGATCGCGTAGGGCACGAAGCCTTGGACCGAGATGGGGCTGTCGATCTCGAAGCCGTCGAAGGTGCAGTCGACCATGCCGATGAAGGTCTGCGAGACGTTGGCGTAGTTCGTGAATTTCAGGTTCCTGAAGGTAAAGCCCGCCCAGATCGGCAGGGGTGTTCCGTAGTTGAGCGGTATCCCCGGTCCATAGATGTCGAGAGCGGCTCCTCCATTGCTGCCAACCACATTCGAGATCAGCACCTCGTTACGCCACCACTTGTCAGGCGTTTTCGCATTGCACTCCAGTGGCAGGACGGCGATGTCCTGCGTGCAGCCGTTGCAGGTCACGTCGGTGACGGTCACCCGCCTGTTGGCGAGGAAATTGATGTTCAGGTTCGGGTATCCCAGGGTGTAGTGGGTTCCGAACTCGATGCGCAGGCCGCGGAAGCGATCGATGCAGACGACGCCCATGATGGTCGTATCCCGAACCCCGAGCAGCACCACGGAGCCGGCGGGGACAGGGTTGGGCTGTTGCGCCTCGATTACGATGTTCGAGAAGGTCGAGCCCTCGCCATGGAAGTCGTGCTCGATGTCGGCCTCGGCGGGATCGCTCTCCTCGCTGCCCATCGAGAGGCCATCATCGCCGACCCGGTAGCCGTAATAGCCGTCGATGTTCACGCGGCGGTGGCTCCGGCAGTAGATGCCGTCGGCCCAGGTCTCGCGAACAGTGATGTTGCGGCCGACGACCCTGTCCACGCCGACCAGCGCCAATCCGACCGAAGGACTGTTGGAGGACGTGACGTTCTCGAGGGTGACGTTGGCGATGGCTCCGGCGGCGATGAGATCGGGACGCTCCCCGCCGATCTGGCCGCGATACCAGCCACCGGCACCTTCATCGCCGGTGCCGAGGTTGCCGCCCAGGAAGTAGATCGGCGCGAAGACCTGCCGCGACACCGCCAGCGCCGCGAACGTCGCGTGGACGCCGATCAGCGAGATGTTCTCAGCAGGCCCCTCGACGTAGATCCCGTGCGACACCGCCAGGCCGCCGACCATATTGGCCATGACCAGCGCGGCACCGTCGCCCATGCGGATCGTGACATTGTCCTGCTGCGCGAAGTGCAGGCCGTGCACGCCTGCTGTCTTGACGTGATAACGCCGGTGCGGCGGGAACCACAGCTCGCCGCCGCCTGCTGCCAGGAGAGCGTCCTTCGCCTTCTGGATGGCCGGCCAGTCGTCGGCGATGCCATCACCTTCGGCGCCATAAGCCGTCACGTCGAACACGCGATCGACCGATTCTTGCTGGTCCCCCTGGGCGAGCGGACCGTGATCGATGTCCTTGATGCCGGCGGCAAAGGACACCGGGGTCCCGCCGGGCCCCGTTGGGCCGTCGATGACGTCGACCAGCACCAGCGAATCCTGCCCGGCGTCGTAGCGGTAGGAGCCGGCCTGCCACTGCCCCGACCCTGCGTGCGTGACCATGACCTCGACGACATCGCCCTCGACGAAGGCATCGGCGAAGCGCCGGTAGGGCGCAACCGTGCCGGTCAGCGCCATCTCGCTGGAACCGATCGACGTCGAGGTCTGCCGGACGAGGTTGGCCCGTTTCGGTCGCATCGGATCAGCCCCACAGCTTGAGTGTTGTCATCGGACCTTCGGCGGCATCGATGCCGCAGCAAAAAGTCTGCTTCGCCGCGCCGAAGCCGATCCGGTGGAGATCAACGATCGCGGCCCGACGGCCCACGAGGTCGGCGAAGGGATCGATGGCGGCCGGGACATGGTAGAGCGCGCGCGGTACCGACCAGAGGCGCTGCTGGCGATGTGCCTCGGCCCGGGCATCGGCTTCGTCCCGATAGCCGGAATCGATCGAGACGACGACCGAAGTCGGATAGTTGTTCGCGGTCCATTGATCGGATGCCACGGCGTAGCGCGTGGCCTGGCCCCAAGCCTGAATTTCTGTGGCGGTAAGACCGAGTGCAAGCTGCGATGGCGACTGGAGAGTGTAATTGCGATCGAAGCCGATGAAGGTCCCCCGCCGCGGCGGCAGAATGGCTTCGACGGTCGGCTCGCCGAGTCGGGCTTCGCCGGAACCCTTGGCGGGATAGGACAAGACGAAATCCGGTGAGCCGAAGCTGGGATCCTCGACCTGCCCCAGGGCAAAACGGCCATCGATGCGGACCGTCCACCAGCCCAGGCAGCCCTGCATGATCTGGTTCAGCGCGGCTTCCTTGGTAATGGCCGCGTCCCACCACCAGCCGACCGGGGCCGGCTGGAGGCTCTCGAAAGCCGCCAGAGCGCCAAAATCGAATTGCGACGCCTCCGACAGCCGGACGAAGCCGAGGCGGGTCGCGATGCGTCGCGCGATCTGGCCCCGAGTATGCGGGAAGGCTTGGCCGGCGATGGTATCGTTGTCCCCCTCGATGTCGGCGGTGATGCCGAACACCGGGGTGGCACCGACCCGGACCAGACCGAACGCCTTGCACGTCGCAAAGGTGCCGCCGGCAATAGTGGCCGCGGCCAACGTCTCGTAGGCCGGATAGTCGACCGTCGGGGTCAGCGGGACGCCGCCGTCGCGCACCGCGGTGATGGCGCGGGC
>JAHCJV010000172.1 GCA_026126105.1 Enhydrobacter sp. | reverse complement strand
GGATCTAACCCCGCTACAAGCGAGCTCTTCCGGGCGAACGCAAGGTCCTTCGCTTCGCTCAGGACGACATGGATATAGCCCTCGCCCGCTCGAACACCGACCGAGCGTGCAGGCTGTCGGGCTTCATCGCACGACGTTCGGCGCTGATCGCGCGGGCGAGCGCCGGATCGGGCAGCCTGAGTGCCGATTCCAGCACCGTCAGGTCCAGCAGGTCGCGCTGTGCGTGGCTGCCGCCAAATCTATTTGCGATGGGAATGACCGGCTGGATCGCTTCGATACAGCCGGCATAGTTCCCTTCGCCGAACGCCTTCAGACCGAGCACGACCGGCCGGCCGACCTCGCGGGTGAAGCGCGCGTTGTCGCCTGTGCCCGCCATCGCCCGATCCTGTGCTTCCATGACTTCAGCGATCCGCTCGGGTCGGCCCGCACCGACGAACGCCATGACGGCGTGCACATCGTTGAACGCATAGTTGCCCGCCGACGCGAAGGACTGCCAGTTGTCGGCCACGCCGGTCCAACGATCGCCCACGGCCTCGCCGCGCAGATGCAGGCGCCACAGCAGCGCCGCCGCATCGAGCAGGTCCATCGCGACCGCCGAGCGGGCGCCGAATATCGGGCCGTCGAACAGCCGCAGCACCTCGTCGGTCTCGCCGCGATCGAGATGGTAGAGCGCGAGATGCCACCAGTTATGGACGGCGAAGAAGCTGTCGCAGCTCCAGGCATCGGCATTGTCGCGCATCCAGGCGATGCCGTCGCCGGTGCGGCCCTGCATTTCCAGCACATGGGCCACCGCATGCTGCGCCCAGCCGTCGCGCGGCTCGAACTCGACGGCGCGGCGGCCGGCGGTCTCGGCAGAACCGTAGTCGCCCATTTCCTCCAGCCCGAAGGCGTGCATGCCCAGGAGCGCGTGATAGCCCGGCATGTCCGCCGACCAGTCGGCCAGCGCGCGGGCAATGCGGTCGCGCAGGAGCCGGGCATTGCCGGTGAAAAAGTCGATCTGGTGACCGGCCTGCAGCGCCAGCAAATCGTGCGGATGGTCGGTGCTGACCCGCAGGATCGCCCGACTGGCGTCGTGCCAGCGTCCGTCGACCAGATGTCCGACCGCGGCGAGATGGCCCTTCTCCCGCGCGGTCGAGCAAAGCGGTACGGCTGCGGCGTGGGCAGCTCGTGCGGCGTCGATGCCCGCCGGCTCGGTGCCGAGCAGATTCAGCCACGCCTTCAGCAGATGCGCCATGGCAAAGCCGGGGCTGTCGGCCAGCGCGGCGTCGGCAGCGGCCAACGGATCGCCGCTATAGAGGCGGAACAGGCCTAGTGCGCGCTCGTAGTGCTCGCGCGCGCCGGCGGAGGCGCCTCTCAGGTCCGGCTCGTTCATCGGATACTCCTCGGTTGGGGCCGCGTTGCTTAGCGATGGGCCGTTTCCGCACAGTTTCAAGATCCGAAAAGAATGTGTCGTGGGTTTCGCCGTTTGGTAGTCTTCCGCCCAAAGTGGAGGAATCATGTGGCGAAATTCGGCATTGGCGATTCGGTGCGCAGGCTCGAGGACCCTCGTCTGCTGACGGGCGGTGGGCGCTACACGGACGACACCAAGCTCTCCGCCCCGGCCGCCCGCGCCTATGTGCTGCGCTCGCCGCACGCCCATGCCGACATAAAGAGCATCGACACCGCCGCCGCGAAGAAGGCGCCCGGCGTGCTGCTGGTCTTCACCGGCGCCGACGTTGAAAAGGAAGGCTTCGGCGACGTGCCCTGCCTGGTGCCGCTCGACAATCGCGACGGCACCCCGCGCGCCGACACCAGCCGGCCGATGCTGGCCAAGGATCGCGTCCGCCACGTGGGCGATCCGGTGGCTCTGGTCGTCGCCGAGACGCTCGAGCAGGCCAAGGACGCCGCCGAGCTGATCGAGGTCGAGTACACGCCGCGACCGCACACCGTCGACACCTACGAATCGGCACAACCCGGCGCCCCACTGGTGCATGACCACATCCCCAACAACATCGTGTTCGACTGGGCGATGGGCGACCAGGCCGCCACCGACGCCGCGTTCAAGAAAGCCGACAAGGTCGTGACCTTGCGGATCGTGAACCAGCGGCTGGTCGTGAACTCGATGGAGCCGCGCGGCGCCATTTGCGAGTACGATCCGAGCGACGACCGCTCGACCCTGTGGCTGTCCTCGCAGGGCGTGCACATGATCCGCCCGGTCGTGGCCGACATGATCCTGAAGATCGGCTCGCCCAAGCTGCGCGTGCGCACCGGCGACGTGGGCGGCGGCTTCGGCATGAAGATCTTCGTCCATCCCGAATATCCGATGGTGGTCTGGGCCTCCCGCGCGCTGAAGCGGACCGTAAAATGGATTCCGGACCGGCAGGAGGCGTTCCAGTCCGACGTGCAGGGCCGCGACCATGTCTCGATTGCCGAGATGGCGCTCGACAAGGACGCTCGCTTCCTCGGCTGCCGCATCACGACCTATGCCAGTCTCGGCGCCTATCTCAGCCATTTCAGCGTATTCATACCGACCATGGCGGGCAGCTCGATGCTGGCCGGCCTTTACCAGACGCCGGCGATCTACGTGAACGTGAAGGGCGTCATGACCAACACCGTGCCGACCGACGCGTATCGCGGCGCCGGACGGCCGGAGGCGGCCTATCTGCTCGAACGCTTCGTCGACCATATCGCGCGCGAGACCGGCCTGACGCCCGACGAGATCCGCGCCCGCAATTTCATCAAGCCGTCGCAGCTGCCGTTCAAGACGGCGCTCGGCGACAGCTACGACTCGGGCGACTTCGAGACGGTGATGCGCAAGGGCATGGAGAAGGCCGACTGGAAGGGCTTCCCTGCGCGCCGCGCGCAATCCGCCGCCCGGGGCAAGTGGCGCGGCATCGGCATGGCGACCTACGTCGAGAAATGCTCGGGCGGCGGACCGGAGACGGTGAAGGCGCAGTTCAATCCGGACTCCACGCTCACGCTCTACACCGGCAACCAGACCAACGGCCAGGGCCATGAGACGGCGCTGCGGCAGATCGCGTCGGCGTCGCTCGGCATCGACGTCGAGCAGATCCGCCTGGTTCAGGGCGATTCGGATGTGGTCCCCGAAGGCTTCACGGGTGGCAGCCGGACGATCGCCATCAACGGCGCCGCGACCGTCGGCGTGGCCGACAAGATCATCGCCAAAGGCAAGCAGGTGGCGGCGAGCGTGCTCGAAGCCAGTGCGAGCGACATCTCTTATGCCGACGGCACCTTCCGCATCGTCGGCACCGATCGTACGTTAACGCTGTTCGAGGCGGCCAAGGCGGCGAAGGACCCCAAGCACGCGCCAAAGGACGGCACCGAAGGCGCGGGCCTCGACGACGAGTTCACCCGAACGCCGGAGGCCGATACCTTCCCCAACGGCTGCCACATCTGCGAGCTTGAGATCGATCCCGACACCGGCACGGTGGAGATCCTGAACTACACGGTGATGGACGACTTCGGCCGGGCGCTGAACCCGCTGCTGCTGCAGGGTCAGATCCATGGCGGGGTCGGCCAGGGCGTGGGCCAGGCGCTGTCAGAGCACACCGTCTACGACAAGGAGTCGGGGCAGCTCTTGAGCGGCTCACTCATGGACTATGCCTTTCCGCGCGCCGACATCGTGCCGCCGGTGAAGTTCGACATGCATAACAGCCTGTGCACGACCAACCCTCTTGGCGTGAAGGGTGCCGGCGAGGCCGGCGCCATCGGCGCGCCCCCGGCCGTGGTCAATGCGATCGTCGATGCGATCCATTCCCGTACCGGCACCAAGCACGTCGACATGCCGGTGACGCCGGCAAGCCTGTGGAAGGTGATCGAGTCTCGCGCGGCGTAGAGGGCCGCGGAGCTATCTGCGGAGGAGCCGTCTCTTCGCGCAGGGCGTGGAGGGACGAGGTTCCCAGCGCGTCCTGACGGGTTCTGCCGGGCCGGACCGGGCGCGGAGCAATCCGACGTCGCTGCGGAACTCGCGGACGGGGCTCCCGTTGCCGTCCGATAGGTGACGGCCGCTGACCGAAATCCGGGCGGCGCCGGGGCCGACAGGGAGCAAGTTTGGACAACCAGGCCCGCCATCTTCGCGGCATCGACGTGACCTTGCGCGCCGTGGCGCTCGGAGGCCTGTGCCTGCTGGCCATCTGGGTTCTGCGCGACATCCTCCTGCTGGTCTTCGCCGCGGTGCTTCTCGCCTGCGTATTGCGGGGCGCGAGCAACGCCGTCCATCGCTGGAGCGGTTTGCCTCACGGGTGGTCTCTTCTCGCCGTCGTGCTGGCGATAGCGTTGGCGCTCGGGGCTCTCCTGTGGTGGCGCGGCGCGGCGATCGGCGAACAGGCGGCAGACATCAGCCGCCGGCTCACAACGCAGGTTCAGCACCTGTGGCGCCAGCTCGAGTCCACCGGGTGGGGATCGCTCGTGACGGAACAGCTCAGCGGGGCCGCCAGC
>JAHCJV010000171.1 GCA_026126105.1 Enhydrobacter sp. | reverse complement strand
CGGGTCGACGGCTTCGCAGCAGCTCCTCGCCGCGGCGGCGGCCCGCCGCTCGACATACCAGTCGTCCGTCCACTCCCAGACGTTCCCGATCATGTCGTGCACGCCGTATCCATTGGCCGGGAAGGCGCGCACCGGCGACGTCCTCGTCCAGCCATCGGCGCCGGTATTGTCGTGCGGGAACGCGCCCTGCCATGTGTTCGCCATGTGCCGGCCGCCCGGTGTCAGCGCGTCGCCCCACGCGAATTCGGCCCCGTCCAGCCCGCCGCGGGCGGCGAACTCGAACTCGGCTTCGGTCGGCAGCGCCTTGCCCGCCCAGGCCGCATAGGCCGCGGCGTCGGCATGGGTGATCTGGACCACCGGGTGATCGTCGAGGCCTTCGAGGTCGGTGCCGGGACCGCACGGCCGCCGCCACGTGGCACCGAACGCGAAGCGCCACCATCGGCTGCAGTCGCGCAGGTCGACGGGCCCGGCCGGCGGCGTGAACACCAGGCCTCCCGCCTTCAGCATGTGCGGCGGCGCGCCGGGATAGTCCTTCGGATCGGGCGCGATCTCGGCCTCGGTGACATGGCCCGTGGCCTCGACGAACCGCCGGAACGCCGCATTGGTGACGGGCGTTGGGTCAAGCCAGAATCCCGACACGGTGACGTGGCGGACGGGCGCCTCTTCGGGGTAGTGGCGGTCGGAGCCCATGGCGAACTTTCCGCCGGGGATCCAGACCATGTCGCTGGCCGGAGCGGATAGGGATGCGGTCGCGACTTGTGCCTGCATGACTGAATTCCTGGTCCCGTGTCGCGCCGCTCAGAAGAAGTTGCTCGCGGTGATCGAGCCGGTCGGGCTGACGAGCCGAACGACGAGATCCTGTCCGGCCTGATATCCGGCCGTGCCGTTGATATCGACGACCAGGAAGCTGTTGCCCGCGAGGTTGCCGGCATCCGGCGTGAAGAGGGCGGCGTGATGCGCCAGGAGACGGGAGCCGTCGACCGCGGCTTCAAGCTGGCGGTCGAAGGCGCTGCCGGTCTGCAGGGTGCCTTTCGTGATCGGGGCGTCGATGGCGTCGACGGTCAGGTCGTCCCATAGGAGGAAATGGCCGGCCGCGGCATCGAAGCCGTCGACCGTATCGTAGCCCGAGCCCGTCGACTCCGACGCGGAGGCATAGGCGAGGACATAGTCCGCGCCGCCGCCGAGGAGAAACCTGTCGGCCCCGCCGCCGCCGGCAAGCACATCCTGCCCGCTGGAGGCGTGGAAGATATCGTTGCCCTGGCCGCCGATGAACGTATTGATGCCGGCGCCGCCCCGGAACTCGAGCCTGCCGTCGGCTTCGGCCGAACCGTTCACCGTGACGTCGTCCCCGGCTCCGAGCCGGTTCGCGCTGATGTTCAACAAGGCGCCGGCCGTCACGTTGGCGTCCCGGGTCGTCAAGCGATAATCGAAGCCGGCACCGACGGCGAGCTTGTCGATGCTCACGAGAGACCCGCTCCCGAAGGTCAGGCCGGCGGAATAATCGCCCTTCAGGGAGAGCTCGTCCCTGCCCGTCGACCCGACGACGCTGTCGTCGCTGCCGAAGATCTGCCGCGAGAAATTGAAGACCTGGTCGGTCGCCGCCTTTCCGACGACGGCGAGGGAATCCGCATTGGCGACGATGGTCGACCCGAGCGCGTTGAACTGCGCGAGGCTGAGAGCCAGCCGATCGTCGATCGCATCCAGCCGGTCGACGTTGCGCGCCGAGAAGCCGGCATCCAGCACGGTGGCCAGTCGAGCGCCGGTATCGCTCAGCGTGACCAGGTCGGCGCCGGTGAAGGCGACGCCGGCCTGAAGGAAGTCAGTGTATTGGGCGACCGTCAGCGACAGGCGATCGTCGCTGGCATCGAGCCTGTCGATCGGGTTCGCGCCGAAGTCGCTTTCCAGCAAGGTCGCCAGACGGGTGCCTACGTCGCGCAGCGTGACCAGGTCGGCTGCCGCGAGGTCGATGTCCGCCTTGAGGAACGCGTCGTACTGGGCGGCGGTCAAAGCGAGCCTGTCGGTCTTCGAGTCGATGTCGGTGACGCCCTGCGCTCCCAGCTTGGCGATCCGGCCCGGGGACAAGGCCTCCAGCGCATCGGGCTTGTTCTGGATCGTGATGGTGCTCCAAGGCCCGTTCGCGGCCGCTTCCGCCGCGCCATGCTCCTTCCAGGCGTCAAGGGTCATGACGAGCGCCGGCCGCGCGGGATCGTTGGTCTGGATGGTCACCACGAAGCCGGCCGACTCGACGCTGCCGTGGCCGTGGGGAGTCGTGGCCACCGCCGTGAAGCGGTAGTGGCCGTCGTGCAGGACCGTCGGATCGGTCAGGCTCCAGGCTCCCAAGGCGTCGGCGAGCGTCGTGCCGATCCGCACGCCATCGCGGAACAGCCGGACCGTCGCGAAGGCGGAGGCCGTGCCGTGGATCGTCGGCGTCGTGTCGCCGGTGATGCGGTCGCCCGGCGTGCCGGTATCGTCCGTCACCGCGGTCAGGACGGGAGCGTCGGGCACGACCAGCTTGGCCGGCGTCGCCATGTCCTTGGGCAGCAGGGCAACCAGTCCGTCGATCACCGCCTGCAGGGCCGCGTCCGGCGTCGTTCCGGGCGGCACGAGGTTGACCTGCTCGTAGGGGTCGACCCGGTGATCGTACAGTTCGAGCGCACCGTCCCAGTATCGGATCGGGCGATAGTCGGCGGTGCGCACCGTGACGACCAGGCGCGGCTCCCCTCCCTTCACCACAGGCGAGTTCCAGGCCGAGATGGCCGGTTCCTCGGGACGTGCGGAAGACGTCAGTACCGGCGTGAGATCATGGCCGTCGAGGGCATAGGGCGTCGTCACGCCCAGCAGCGAGGCGAGCGTCGGATAGATATCCAGAAGCGACACGGGATTGGAGACCGTCTTCGGGTCCATGCCGGGACCGCGGATCATGAACGGCACGTGCAGCGACGGCTCCCACAGCGTGAACTTGCGAAACGCCTGCTTCTCGCCGAACTGCAACCCTTGGTCGCTCCACAGGACGACCAGCGTGTTGTCGGCCAGTCCCGACTTCTCGAGCTGGTCGAGCACCCGGCCGACGATGTCGTCCATGTAGGCGATCGTCGCGAGATAGGCGCGCACGAGATCGAGGTATTCCCCCGTCTCGCCGAGCATGCGGCCCATCTTCCGCTTGATCATGTCGAGCGCTTCGGGCGGCAGGCCGTCGAACGCGGACGTATCGGTCGGATCGAACGGCACGGGGCTCATTCCCGGCGCCGGGGCAACGGTTTCGGGAATGAGGTCGAAATAGCGCTGCGGCACGACGAACGGCGAATGAGGCCGATGCAGGCCCAGCGCCCAGAGCTGGTTGACGTCGCCGGATTGCATCTGGCTCATCAGGAAGTCGGCCTGGCGCTCATCGACCATCGGGCCGGTGTCGTCGGGAATCGGGCCGAAATCCAGGGTGGGCCGGAGCAGGCCGGATTTGACGGCTTCGCTGACCGCCGGAAAGCGTTCCGAAGCCTCGTCCACGACCAGCGACCAGTCTGCGCGGTCGATGGTGCCGTGCGTCAGCTTGCCTGCGAGAGTTGTGTCCCACCCCGCATCGCGAAGCCGGCCGATCAAGGAAAGGCGCTGCTCGCGCGGATAGACGTCCGTCCATTGCTCCTGGTTCGTGTAGACACCGGTGTTCCAGGGAGCCTTGCCATACAGGAAGGCCGTGCGCGACGGCGAGCACGAGGCCGACGTCGCCATGGCTTCCTCGAACACGACGGACTGCTTGGCGAACCGGTTCAGGTTGGGCGTAAAGGCCTGGGGATGGCCACCCAACGGCCCGATCCAGTCGTTCAGGTCGTCGATGGAGATCAGCAGGACATTCTTGATCGGATTGGCAGAGGCGTCGGCGGCAGTCTCGTTGCTCATGGGATCGTCCGTCACTTGTCGAACCTTCGAAGGCTGGGAATTGGCATCGGTGGGCGAAGGGACGCCTCGATACCGGCAGCCCGGTCGACGAATTTTGATCGAGATCAACGAAGATGATTCGGATGCAACCACTCGAGCGTTGATTGATCCATTTCGGATACAAGCAACCGCGTCAGGGAAGACAGCGCAGCCCTGCCGCCGAGCGACCGGGACTCATCTGAAGGACCGGAGTTCCTGCAGGAAGCGGAGCGGGATGCGCAAGCCGGCGTTCACGGACGATCGGGCCGAGGGCTATCCTGCGGCAGAGGTGATGGTGTCTCGTCGTAGCACGCGGCGAGCAAAGACACGGGCTTCCCGGCCAGAAGCCGTCGCCTATAGACGACTGACGTGATCAAGCCATTTCCGCGTAAGGAATGTTCGAGGCCAGACTCAGCGCAACGCCGCCAGCGTTCGGCGGCTCGCGTGTATCGCCTTTCCGTGGTGCCAGTTCTACGGCTTGACTGCGGGAACGCCGCGACTCATTCGGACGTGCCGGAACTCTCTGCC
>JAHCJV010000170.1 GCA_026126105.1 Enhydrobacter sp. | reverse complement strand
GAACGTGGCTCCGGACTCGGCCTCGGTGTTCGGCGGCCAGATCTAGAGCATCTTTCGTGAACATAGAGTCGTAGGGGGGATTCCCCTGGAGCTCCTGCCATGATTCTGTCCCCCGAGGCAGCCTTGGGAGACAGTCATGGCGCGTGCGTTTGGTCTGGACCTTCGTGAGCGGGTGATTGCGGCGGTCGAAGCAGGTCTTTCGACCCGTGCGGCGGCGCGACGGTTCTCGATCGGGATCTCGACGGCGGGCTCGTGGTACCGGCAATGGCGTTCGACGGGGGATCTGCGGCCTGGCCGCCAGGGCCAGCCGTCACGTTCGAAGCTGGACGCGCACGAGGGGTTCATTCTCGACCTGGTGGCGACGCACAAGGACATTGCGCTGCACGAGATTGCCGAGCGGCTGGCTGCCGAGCGCGGCGTGCGCGCGGTGCCGTCGACGGTATGGCACTTCCTGGCCAAGCGCGGCATCACGTACAAAAAAAGACGGCGCACGCCAGCGAGCAACAGCGGCCCGATGTCCTCGCGCGGCGGCACGCCTGGTTCGAGGGGCAACCCGATCTCGACCCCGAGCGGCTGATCTTCATCGACGAGACCGGGGCAAGCACGAAGATGGCGCGCTTGCGCGGCCGTGCCCCACGCGGCAAGCGTTGCCGGGCCAGTGTGCCTCACGGCCACTGGAAGACGACAACCTTCACCGCCGGCCTGCGCCTGTCGGGCATGACCGCACCGATGGTGCTCGACGGCGCCATGCATGGCGCCGCCTTCCTCGCCTACGTCGAACAGGTTCTGGTGCCGGAGCTGCAACCCGGCGACGTCGTTGTCATGGACAACCTGCCCGCCCACAAGATCGCCGGCGTCCGCCAGGCCATCGAGGCGGCAGGGGCCGCGATGCTCCTGCTCCCGCCCTACAGCCCGGACTTCAATCCCATCGAGATGGCCTTCTCCAAGCTCAAGGCCATGATCCGAAAAGGCGCACCTCGAACCATCCCCGACCTCTGGGACACCCTCGCCGAAGCCCTCGATGCCTTCAGCCCAACCGAGTGCAGAAACTACTTCGCCGCCGCTGGATACGACCTCGATTAAGTCGAATCTGCTCTAGCAGGCTGTTGAAGAAGTCGGTAGCGGCGGGCGTTTTGACATGATTCCCTTCTGTGGTCCTGGAGGGTTTGCCATGCGCGGTTCTGACGAGCAGTCTGGTTCGTTGTTTTCCTATGTGGACCTTGAGAGTCGTGTCCGTGCTGACCATCCGCTGCGGCCGATCCGGGAGATTGCGAACGCGGCGCTGTCCGATCTGAGCGGAGAGTTTGCGGCGCTTTATCCGCGGAACGTGGGTCGTCCTTCGATTCCGCCCGAGCGGCTGCTGCGCGCGATGCTTCTGCAGGCGTTTTACGGCCTTCGCTCGGAGCGTCAGCTGATGGAGCGGCTGGAGTACGATCTTCTGTTCCGCTGGTTCGTGGGGCTCGGGGTGGACGATCCTGTATGGGACCATTCGAGCTTCACCAAGAACCGGGACCGTCTGCTGGGCGGGGAGATCGCGGGCAAGTTCCTGCGTGCGGTGCTGGCCCAGCCCCGGGTGAAGCGGTTGATCGGCTCGGACCACTTCTCGGTGGACGGCACGCTGATCGAGGCCTGGGCCTCACTGAAGAGCTTCCGCCGCAAGGACGGCTCGGACAACGATCCCGAAGGTCCCGGACGGAACGCGGAGCGCGGCTTCCACGCGGAGAAGCTATCGAACGAGACGCACCGGAGCACGACCGATCCCGAGGCGCGGCTGTACAGGAAGGGTCGCGGCCAGCCGGCCAGGCTCTGCTACATGGGCCACGCCCTGATGGAGAACCGCCACGGCCTGGCGGTGGATGGCATGGTCACCCAGGCAACGGGCCTGGCCGAGCGCGAAGCGGCCCTGCTGATGCTGGATCGTCGTGGCCCGCGCCGGCGGATCACCCTGGGAGCGGACAAGGCCTACGACGTGCGCGGCTTCGTCGAGGAACTGCGACGCCGCCAGGTCACCCCGCACATCGCCATCGACGGCCATGTCCGCAAGAGCGGCAAGCCCCGGGCCAGCGCCATCGACGCGCGCACCACAGGACACCTCGGCTATGCCATCAGCCAGCGTTGCCGCAAGCGTATCGAGGAAGTGTTCGGTTGGGCCAAGAGCTCCGCCGGCCTCGCCAAGGTGAAGCTCCGAGGACGACAGAAGGTCGACGCCGCCTTCACCCTCGGCCTCGTCGCCTACAACCTCATCCGCCTGCCCAAGCTCCTCGCGGCACCCGCATGAGCGGTTCCGGCAAAGCCCACGTCCTCAAGATGCCGAAACAAGACAACGACGGCGCCAGAATCGGGCAGATCGCTTACAGCCCCTGCGGCATCCGAAACGACCGAGGAGCAAACTCCCTCGATCGTCGCGACACTTCTTCAACAGCCTGCTAGACCGCGCGCGTTCCAGGGTCCACACGGCCGGGGGGCTTGGCCTCGGCGCCCCGGCGGGCTACCAAGCGGACGCGGTTCGAGAAGCTGGAAGCGGCCCGCAGCGAGGGCTCGGTGATCTCCACCAACACCTCGGGCATCCCGCTGCGCTCCATCGTCGAGGGCATGCCAGAGCGGCTGCGCCGCGACGTGGTCGTCACCCACTTCTTCAATCCCGTGAAGGTGATGAAGCTGCTGGAGGTGGTGCCGGGCGCCGACACCACGCCGGACGTGGTCGAGGCCATGGCCCGCTTCGGCGCCGAGACGCTCGGCAAGGGCGTGGTCCACGCCAAGGACACGGTCAACTTCATCGGCAACCGCATCGGCTGCTTCTGGATGCTCTCGGGCCTGCACAAGGCGCGGCGGGCGCGCCACGAGGGCAGGCTCTCCATGGAGACCATCGACGCCCTGATGTCGGCCCCGGTGGGGCTGCCCTCCACCGGGCTCTACGGGCTGATCGACCTGATCGGGCTCGACGTCATGGATTTCGTCGGCAAGAACCTCGCGCTCAATCTGCCCGAGGGCGACGCGGGCCTCAGCTACACGAGCTTCCCGCCGGAGGAGCAGGCCATGCTCGGGCGCGGCCAGCTCGGCCGCAAGTCGGGCGGCGGCTTCTACCGCATGGCGAAGACCGCGGACGGCGGCCGGCTGAAGGAGACCTTCGACCTCGACGCCGGGGAATGGCGGGCGGCGGCGGAGCCCGAGCTCGCGGAGGCGCACCACGACCTGGTGACGCTCATGGCCTCGGGCGATCCCTGCGGCGTCTTCGCCCGCGACCTGATGCTCGGCACCCTGCTCTATGCCGCGGACCTCGTGCCCCAGATCGCCGACGACATCGTCAACGTCGACCGCGCCATGCGCTGGGGCTTCGCCTGGCAGAAGGGCCCGTTCGAGATGCTCGATGCGCTCGGCCCCACCGGCGTCGCCGACAGCCTGGAGGCCCGGGGCGAGCCGGTCCCGGCGATGCTGCAGGTGCTGGGCGAATCCGGGGCCACGAGCTTCTACCGCAAGGACGGCAGCGAGTACCTGGGCCGCGACGGCGCCTGGCGCGCCGTGCCGGCCTGACGCTCAGGGCGCCAGCGAGACGATCGTCAGGTCGATGCCGCCGTCGAGGGCGGGAGCCAGCGTCACCGCCGTCTCCTCGAGCACGCAGATGCTGGTGTCGGGCAGGCAGGAGCCGAAGACCACGGCGAGCGTGGTGCCGTCCCCGAGCGCGGCGGCGTCGAGCGCGAGGCTCTCGCGCACGGGCTCCAGGAAGTAGTCGCCCTCGCCGTAGACGATACGCGGCAGCGTCTCGCGCCAGGGCGCATCCTCGCCCTCGAAGCTGACGCCGAGCCGACCGTTCAGGCGGATGCCGTCCTGCGGCACGATCGTGACGACGAGGCGGTCGCCGCCCTCCACGGCCGCCTCCACCGCGACGCCTGTCGACGAGGTCAGCGCCGCGATCTCGCCCGCCCCCGCGGGAACGGCAAGCGCGCAGACAAGGCTCGCAAGGACGGCGGCACGGCGCATGAGACGAGGACCTGCAGGGGACGGTGCCTGCCAGATAGGGGAAACCGGACACTCCGGCCAAGTCACATCTGCGCGACGCCGGGCTGGACAAACCGGGTCGCCGGGCGACATACAGCGCCGATTCCGACGGATCGGGCCATGACCAGCCTCCATGACGAGGTCGCGCGGCGGCGCACCTTCGCTATCATCTCGCACCCGGACGCGGGCAAGACCACGCTGACCGAGAAGCTGCTGCTGTTCGGCGGCGCGATCCAGCTTGCCGGCGCGGTGAAGGCCAAGGGCGAGCGGCGCCGGGCGCGCTCGGACTGGATGAAGGTGGAGCAGGAGCGCGGCATCTCGGTCACCGCCTCGGTGATGAGCTACGAATACGCGGGCCGCACCTTCAACCTGCTCGACACGCCGGGCCACGAGGACTTCAGCGAGGACACCTACCGGGTGCTGACTGCGGTCGACAGCGCCGTGATGGTGATCGACGC